>NZ_JBDZWD010000096.1:0-2909 GCF_040256045.1 Nitrosomonas sp. | reverse complement strand
CGCCTCAGATACCTCACATCAGCCTGAAAAATCTGGCTATGTGTGTCACGAACGAAGATTCAATGATGATGAGTTAATTGCAGTATGAATCCACCATGCTCCAAGCGAGATGGAGGCAGGCCCTCCGGTCTTTCGCCGGAAAGCGCGATCGGTTCGTAGCAGCAGGGTTTCAGGTCTTCGCTCATATATTCCCCTCCTCTGGAGGGGTGGTGCCGGCCAGCAGTTTCACATAGTCCTGATAGCCGTAGCTGCGATTCTTCTTCTGTCCGGTCAGTTCCGCCACGATGCCCAATTCTTCCAGCGTTCGCACGGCGGCGGTCGCAGTGGGCGAAGTGGTGTTCAGGCATTGCCGGACACGCTCGATGGTGAAGCGCGGCATTATGGGCAGCAACTCGAACAGGCGATAGCTCACGGGGCTGGCTTTGCTTGAACCCAGCAGCTTCTTGCGGTCGGCGGCAATCAGGCTGGCGATGGCGACGATGCCGCGTTCGGACTCGCCCGCCGCAACCGCCACGCCTTCCAGAAAGAACGCCACCCATGCCTCCCAATCGCCTTCCAGGCGAATGTCGGACAGGCGGCGGTAATACTCGGCCTGGTGCTGCTTCAGGTAGCCGCTCAAATACATCAGCGGCTCGGCCAGCAAGCCCCAATGCTCCAGCAGTGCGGCGATCAGCAAACGGCCGATGCGGCCATTGCCGTCCAGAAACGGATGAATGGTCTCGAATTGCGCGTGGACGAGCGCGATTTTCACCAGCGGCGGCAAGTCGCCGTTCTCTGCATGGATGAACTTTTCCAGATCGGCTAGCAGCCCGGGCACGCGCTCCGGTGGCGGCGGCACGAAGACGGCATTGCCGGGGCGCGTGCCGCCGATCCAGTTCTGTGATTGACGCAACTCACCAGGTTGCTTGCCTGCGCCGCGCGCGCCGTCCAGCAGCAGGCGGTGCGCCTCACGCAGCAGGCGCGCACTCAGTGGCAATCCATCCGGCGAACGCAATTGCGCTTGCACGTAGCGAAAAGCGCGCAGGTAGTTACTGATCTCGGCAACATCGTCCGTGTTGTTGAGCTTGAAACCCGCCTCATCGTCGAATAAATCGGTCAGCGTGGCTTGCGTGCCTTCGATCTGCGAGGTAAGCAGGGCTTCCTTGCGCACGGCCCCGTAAAGCAGCCAGTCCACCGACGGCACCAGGCCGGATACCGCCGACAGCCGTGCCAAAGCCAACTCCGCCTGCTGGTTGAGCGTGGCGAACGAGGTCACATCCAGAGGCGGTTTGGCGGGCGGCAGCGGATGTGGCACGAACGCTCGCACCGCTTCGCCCGGCGTGGTGGTCGTGCTGTAGATTCCGGTGATGCGACTCATTGAAAGTTCGCTTTAATTTGTCGGAATCAAATTAAAGCATTCTTTAATTTGTCAAGCAACAATTAAAGTGAGCTTTGAGATTTCATCAGCACGCTTTTACGAATCGCTAAAAATTTTTTCTGTTAAGTGGTCTTTTTTCGATTCTCGCGGGACATAGGAGACGAGTATTTCTTTTTTAACTCTCTCCGTTTAACCCAACAGGAATCGAAACATGAATCATCCGCATAATCATTTCTATGTTTGCAGTGAAAAGCATTTCCCGGGCATTGTATGGGCAAGTATTATCTGCCATACATTGACCGCCATTACGATCCTTCTGCCGCCTGAGAGCGTTCAGGCTGCCGAAATACCCACCCGGAACGTTCCCGCTGTTACCCATGCCCGCAAAACCTATAATATTGCTGCCGGCCCGCTGGAGACAGTGCTTAACCACTTTGGTCGTGAGGCGGGCATTCTGCTTACCTTCTCGCCGGATACGACTACTGGCCTGCAAAGCACAGGATTACAGGGCAGCTATACCCTCCAGGAAGGGCTGGATCGATTGCTGATCGGAAGTAACCTCTATGCGGTACACGATGCGAAGGGAAAATACAGCTTGCATAAACGATCAAAAACAAGCACAGCACAAGAAAATGCAACTATGCTGACTGAAATGACAGTGACGGGCGCTGCGATCGATCCTGGGGTAACTGAAGGCACAGGCTCCTACACGACTAACCAATCCTCCTATGGTAAGGGACAAAATCTCAAGGAACTGCCTCAAACGATTACAGTCATGACGCGCCAGCGCATCGATGATCAACAACTGAAAACGCTGGATGATGTGCTGGAGCGTACACCCGGTATCACAGTTCAGAAAGCAAACAGTGTGAGTTCATCTTTTTATTCTCGTGGCTTCCAAATCACAAGCTTCCAGATCGATGGCAACAGCCCCACGTATGGGTCGGGTGGCCAAACTTTCGGTCTCAACATGTCACAACTGGACTTAGCCATGTTCGATAGGATCGAAGTTCTGCGCGGGGCTGACGCACTCTACGGCATTTCTGGCGCACCGGGCGGTGCCATCAATCTCGTGCGCAAGAAACCGACAAAGCAATTTCAGGTGAAGGCACTGGCTCATGCCGGCAGTTGGAATAACTATCGTGGTGAACTGGATGTGGGCGGATCGATCATGGCAGGCCGTATTCGCGGACGCCTGGTCGGCGTTTACGAGGATCGAAAATATTTCTACGATTTTAGTAAGAGCGACAAAGCCCTATTTTATGGCATCATCGAAGCGGATATCACCGACAGCACCATGCTCACCGTGGGTGGCGACATCATGCACCAGGATTTTGGCGGATATAATACTTTTGGACTTCCACGTTATTCAAATGGAGAAGATATCGGTCTGCGGCGCAGCTTTTATCTCGGCGGGCCTAACGATCGCTGGCTGAGAAAAAATAACAGACAGTTCATCCGCCTTGATCAGGCGATCGGGTCAAATTGGACTCTAGGTGTTTAGTCCCGTTGTGTACTGGTGTAATATATAACCAATTACCGAAGGAGGATT
>NZ_JBDZWD010000063.1:0-11246 GCF_040256045.1 Nitrosomonas sp. | reverse complement strand
TTCATAGGCTTGGCGTGCAGCTTCCTGCTCGGCCCGGCGACGGCTGGTTCCCTCACCTCTTGTGCGAATGCCGAATCCGGGAATGACACATTCCACATGAAAAACCTGTGCGTGCGGATCACCCTGTGCCAACAGCACGTTGTACTCAGGCAAAGCAATTTTACGACTCTGCAGATATTCCTGCAGCAAGGTTTTGGAATCCTTGCCGGAAGTATCCGGATCCAACTGCCTGATCAGGGGTTCATACAATGCAACAATAACCTGCTCTACCGCTGTAAATCCGCTTTCGAGATAAATCGCACCGATAATGGCTTCCACGGCATTTGCCAGAATCGAAGGGCGATGATGTCCGCCACTTTTACGCTCACCCTCGCCCAATAAAATCAGTTCTCCGATACCCAAGGTGGATGCCAAGCGGTGCAATGCTTGCTGATTGACGAAATTGGCACGCAATCGGGTCAGGTCTCCTTCCGCCAATGATGGAAAACGTTTGAACAGCAACGTTGATACTGCACAGTTCAGCACACTGTCGCCGAGAAATTCAAAGCGCTCATTGTTCGGAAAACCGAGACTGCGGTGAGTAAGCGCTTCCCGGAGTAAATCAGGCTGTTTGAAGGCATAACCCAGTTTCTGCAAAAGAACTGTGTAATCTCGCCCTTTCAGTGTTTTTATCTGTTTGTTTTTTGTATTGCGTGCAACAGGCCTGGAACTGGTCATCGATCACTGGCCGCATCGAAGTCGATCAGTAAAGAAAGGTTTGCAAACAGAGGTTTCGTAACTGTGTAGTTTATATCCAGCACGAGTTGCCCATCCTGTTTTCTGATGACGATATCATTTCCGTTTACGGATTTTATGGCATCCACGGCAGCGCGCTTGTTAAACGCCTGGCGAATTTCATAGACGCCGGCATTACGCAACTCGGAATCACTGGCAATTGCCACCAGTGCCCGCTTGACTGCGGCAAACTCGATGTAAGCAGGAACAAGTCTCATCCCCAGGATTGCCACCAGAACAATGATTACCGACCATGTCAACAGACCCGGCAAACTCACTCCCTGCTGCTTTCTGTTCATTGAAGAATAAACCGGATTCATAGATACCTCCGCGACATACTGAAGATTCAAATCATTATTTGATCAACGTACCTATTCTGCTCAGATCATTAAAATTCCACCAGATCAGGAAGGCTTTACCGACGATATGATTTTCCGGCACAAACCCCCAGTAACGGCTGTCACTGCTGCCATCCCGATTATCGCCTAGAGTAAAATAATTCCCTTCAGGAACCTTGCAGGAAAAACCTGTCCGATCAAAGGTACAGTTCTCCCGATTAGGAAAGTGATGAATGGCAGACAACTGAATATCCGGCATATCTTCATTGATCAGGATGTCATGTTCATTGCCCTCCATGTTCTCTTTGAATCGCTGAGTATAAATGTATGCCGGGCCATCGACATATTTGTAGTCGCTGCCCTGCTCCAGCAGGACAGGGATATCATTGATACTCAACTGTTTATTCCGGTAGGTGACCGTATCCCCGGGCACACCGATCACTCGCTTGATGTAATCGATAGAGGGATCCTCGGGAAAACGAAATACCATGACCTCACCACGCTGGGGTTCATTCATATCGATGATTTTCAGGTTCGCTACCGGCAACCTAATCCCGTAGGTGTACTTATTGACCAGTATAAAATCCCCGATCAGCAAAGTTGGAATCATTGAGCCGGAAGGAATTTTGAAAGGCTCTACCAGAAAAGATCTTAAGCAGAATACGATCAGGATGATCGGAAAAAAGCTTTTAGGATATTCGACCCACCATGGCTCGGTGCTATCGGAAAGACGTTTGTGCCTCAGCACAAAATAATCAAGCAGCCATATCCCGCCCGTAACCACCAATAAAATAAGCAACACCAAAGGAAAATTCATAATACCTCATGACCTAGAAATATACCGATCACCACTTTACCCCCCCGTTTGCCGGCATTTTTATTTGTTACTTACCATCCACCTGCAGAATGGCAAGGAATGCTGCCTGGGGAATTTCAACATTACCAACCCGTTTCATACGCTTTTTCCCTGCTTTCTGCTTTTCCAGCAGCTTGCGTTTACGTGTAATGTCTCCACCGTAGCATTTCGCCAATACGTTCTTGCGCAATGCCTTGACATTCTCGCGCGCTACAATGTGGGCCCCTATTGCTGCCTGTACTGCGATATCAAACATCTGTCGCGGAATGAGTTCACGCATTTTCTGTGCCAGCTCCCGCCCGCGTTGCTGGCTGCTGGCACGATGCACAATCAGAGACAATGCATCCACCCGGTCGCCATTGATCAATATATCAAGTTTAACCAGATCAGCTGCCCTGAATTCCTTGAATTCATAATCCAGCGAAGCATAACCGCGGCTTACAGATTTCAATCTGTCAAAGAAATCCAGAACCACCTCGTTCAAAGGCATTTCATAAACCAGCATTACCTGCCTGCCCATGTATTGCATGTTCTTTTGGATACCACGTTTGCCGGTACACAATGTCATCACTGTGCCAACGTATTCTTCTGGAACCAGAATCGTCGTAGTAATAATCGGCTCCTGAATTTCTTCTATGCTGGCCAGATCGGGCAATCTGGATGGATTCTCGATTTCCGTGATTTTGCCATCACGCAGAACGATTTGGTAAACCACTGTAGGTGCAGTGGTAATGAGATCCATATCATATTCCCGTTCCAGCCGTTCCTGCACAATATCCAGGTGCAGCAATCCCAGGAATCCGCAACGGAATCCAAAACCCAACGCCTGGGAAGTTTCCGGTTCAAAATGCAGAGAAGCATCATTCAACTGCAGTTTTTCCAGTGCCGCACGCAACGCATCATATTGATTGGATTCGACCGGGTACAACCCGGCAAAAACTTGTGGTTTGATTTCCTTGAATCCCGCAAGGGGCTCAAGGGCGGGACGATCAACGAGCGTCACCGTATCCCCCACTTTGGCAGACTTAAGATCCTTGATTCCTGAAATGATAAAACCTACTTCACCGGCACTCAGCGAGTCATGGCTTACCGCTTTCGGCTGAAAAACTCCCACTTCTTCACATAAATAACTTGCCTTACTGGACATCAGTAAAATCTTGTTACCTGGTTTCAGTACCCCATCCACGACTCGAACCAGCATCACGACACCCACATAGCTGTCAAACCAAGAATCTATGATCAACGCCTTAAGCGGCGCATCAATACCTCCTTCAGGAGGTGGAATCTGCGCCACGATCATTTCCAGGACCTGATCCACCCCTTCACCGGTCTTCGCGCTGATACGCAAGGCACTCTTAGCTTCAATCCCGATGATATCTTCTACTTCGGCTATCACCCTGTCAGGATCCGCTGCAGGCAAGTCGATCTTGTTAAGTACCGGGATCACCTCGACACCTTGCTCGATTGCGGTATAACAGTTTGCAACCGTTTGCGCTTCAACCCCCTGAGAGGCATCGACGACCAGCAAGGCCCCTTCACAAGCAGAGAGTGAGCGGGATACTTCATAGGAAAAGTCAACGTGGCCCGGGGTATCGATCAGATTCAGCAGATAATTTTTGCCATCCCTAGCCTGATAGTGTAACGCTGCAGTTTGTGCCTTTATCGTAATACCACGCTCACGCTCCAGGTCCATCGAATCTAACACCTGATTCTCCATTTCCCGATCGGAAAGGCCACCACAAAACTGAATGATGCGATCGGCAAGGGTGGATTTGCCATGATCGATATGCGCGATAATGGAAAAATTACGAATATGCTGTATCAAAAGAAATCACCGGTCGGCAGAGAATTGACAGAAGTCAGAGACGAAAGGAGCGATTGTATACAAATCAACAAGGGGAAGATAGATTTGGCCGGCCTGCTCAGAACAGTCTGACAGCCAGATACATCCTGATGATCAAAGAAACAGCGAGAGAATCTGTTAAATGCGCTAGCCTCAACAATTTACTCTATCTCGGTTTCTTATATCAGCACAGAATATGGAAATATGAAAGCTGCGTTTTTTGCGGAATGGGAAAACCTGGCTCACTCAACAAATTAGCCAAAGGCCAAAACTCAGGAGAGGTAGGTATCAACTACATCTGAATCAAGAAAATAATGACATAGCTCTTTGTTCTCATTAACAGAAAAAAGAACAGGAACACGATCACTGTACAATCGCATCAAATATTCATTTCCGTCGATATTGATTACTTCCAGTTCAAATCGGGATTCTTTTTGTAATACCTCCAAGGAAGCAATCATCTCTTCACATAGATGACAGCCTTCCTTCCCATATACAATCAATTTCCTGGATTCTGCCTGATTATTCATTACCAAGGCAATTTTATCCATCTATCTTTATGGTAATAAAAGTCGTGATATCTCCCCTTTTTATCAGCAGAGCAATATTCCGACCTTTCTTGGCGTCATCCAATAACTTATTGAATTGTCGGATAGATTTTATATCCTGGTTATTGAACCCCAAGATAATATCTCCGGGATGAATTCCCGCATTGCTGGCAATTCCGTCATAAACTTCTTGGACCAGCAAACCGTTATCAACTCCAAGTTCATTCTTTTGGCGTGCAGAAAGTTCTCTCAAAGCAAGTCCCAGTCTGCTGGTAGCATCTCCCGATTTACTTTGTTTCTGGATAGTAGTACTACTGTCCTCTCCCGGCATTTCCCCTACTGCAACAGTCAGTTTCTTAACTGAACCATTACGCCATATTTCAACAGGTACCTTGACGCCCGGCTTCGTATTTCCAACAATGCGGGGTAAATCACTTGAAGCATCGATATCTTTACCATCGAATCTAAGAATTACATCTCTTATCTTGATATCCGCCTTATCAGCCGGTCCGTCTTTCTCTACAGAAACAACCAGTGCACCACGTGACTTATCCAGATTGAAAGACTCCGCCAACTCCTCTGTCATTTCCTGGATCATGACCCCAATTTTTCCTCGCGAAACCTTACCATGAGCCTTAAGCTGACTGGTAATTTCCATCGCCATATCAATCGGAATGGCGAAAGAAAGACCCATAAAGCCACCAGTACGACTGTAAATCTGGGAGTTAATCCCTACAACTTCCCCTTTCATATTGAATAGTGGTCCACCTGAGTTACCTGGATTAATTGCCACATCAGTCTGAATAAAAGGAACATAATTTTCCTGGGCGAGCGACCGCCCTTTCGCACTCACAATCCCTGCTGTAACCGTATTCTCAAAGCCAAAGGGCGCCCCGATAGCAATCACCCATTCGCCTACCTTAAGCTGATCAGGATTACCTTGGGTAACCACCGGTAAATCATCCGCATCGATTTTTAACAGTGCTATATCTGTTTTCTGATCAGCTCCTATTACTTTTGCACCGAACTCACGTTTATCGGTCAGCCTCACCGTGATTTCATTGGCTGATTCAACCACATGTGCATTGGTTAGGATATAGCCATCCTTACTAATGATGAAACCTGAGCCCAGTGAACGGGATTCATATTTTTTTCTCGGATCGGCGAAAGGCTGCATATGCCGGCGAAAAAACTCGTAAAAAGGAGAATCCTCAGGAATATTAGGAATGCCCGGGAAAAAATGATTCGTATCTAACTGCTGCGTCTGCACGGTACTGATATTGACAACTGCCTGCCCATGCCTCTCCACCAGATCTGTAAAATCCGGCAAATCCTTTGCATGCAATGGTGCAGACAATATAAATACTGCTACGAACAGATAAATCGCAACAGCACTCTTACGCCATATATTCGCACCTGTTATTGTATTTACCAAAAATTCGGATCCTATATCTGAATGGAAATTATCCCGAGAGATTATGCCAACCATGCAATCACCAATTAAGAGGTAGTGTTTTATTTTCTTATATAGCTGACTGACACATACTACTCAACAGGTGCAGCAGCAGACTGTTCCCCAGTTACCTCAGCAGGCGAAGGCATTCCGGTAGTCGGATAACGGACTGACCTTTCATAAGTAAGATCTCTGTAAATCAAAGGATCATTATTATAGTGAGTGCTTACTACAGGCATAGAAGGAGATGAATACGCAGATACGGGCTGAAAAGTCATTGACGAACGGTGCCCTCCGACAGGCGCAGTCTTTCCGCTAGTTTTTTCAGCCATATATACTTCTTTAAGTCCTGTTTCAGGCTGCTCCCCCGATTGGGATATCAACCATCCAACCGATAATGCAGCAACCGAAGCAGCAACCGACAGATTCAGTAGTTTTTGTTTAAGGTTTTGGTGGATTTTATGTGGATAAGGTGATAACAAGAGTGGCTCATCGACCAGTTGATTTTTGACCTGTTCCGATATATCTATGTTAACAGCTGACTGACGTAGCGAATCACCAACCACGTGATAAATCTTCCAGTCAGAAAATAAATCGTCGTCATTCTTGATTGCATTAATTACCTTGGCAGCATGAGTGCCATCAAGCTCACCATCCATCAGTTCAGAAATTTCATTTCTCACAATTTCACCCCTTATCACCATCTTTTACTCTTATCAGTACCCAATAAAGGCCTTAACTTATCGGCCACAGCTTCACGCGCCCTGAATATCCGGGATCGTACTGTACCAATAGGACAATTCATGATATCAGCAATCTCTTCATAACTAAGCCCTTCGATTTCCCTGAGAACAATTGCCGTGCTCAACTCTTCAGGGAGAGCTTCAAGCGCCTGATTTACGGTTTGGGCAACCTGTTTACCCATAAGTTCACTTTCCGGCGTGTTTACTTCCCGGAGCTGATCAGCTCCTTCAAAATTTTCTGCCTCCTCGGTGCCGAACCCATTTACAGTTGCAGGAAGTTTTCGACCTTGTGATACCAGAAAATTCTTGGCCGTATTAACCCCGATCCGATATAACCAAGTATAAAAAGCACTATCACCGCGAAAAGAAGGCAATGCCCGGTAAGCCTTAATGAAAGTCTCTTGAGTAATATCTTCCACTTCAGCAGGATCACGGATGAATCGCGACAATAAGCGCGCCAATCGTCGCTGATATTTGATAACCAGCAGATCAAACGCTCGCTTATCACCGCGCTGTACCTGTTCTACCAATTGCTGATCGATCTCACGATCACTCATTTCTCAGATTTCCGGGATAAGAAAGATATAAGCTGGTTTTATTTAACAATTTGTAATCTTCTGCCTTAATCACAAACAACCATTCATTATTAATTCAGCAACGCAGCACATCGTTAAACACAAAATTAAACCGGATCATGAAAATCTGCACCTTCAATCAACCCGAGCTTGATACGCTCCACTTTCAACAAATGTAAACGACGACTGTCTGCTCTCATGACAGTAAAATTGAAATCTTCAATGATAATGGATTCCCCATTCTTAGGAAGTCGACCAAATTTATTGATAACAAGACCCCCAATCGTATCAAATTCTTTGTCACTGAATGTTGCGCCCAATGTCTCATTAAAGCTGGATATTTCTGCAATTGCTCTGACACGATAATGGCCATCCGTATCGGCAACAATATAAGCATCATCTTCATCGAAATCATACTCATCCTCAATATCTCCGACAATCTGTTCCAAGACATCTTCGATCGTGACGAGCCCGGCTACACCACCATATTCATCAACCACGATAGCAATATGGTTGCGGTTACTGCGAAAATCTTTAAGCAGGATATTCAATTTTTTAGATTCGGGTATATAAATCACTGGACGCAGCATATCCCTGATATTAAATTCTTCCCTGCTCGCGTAATAACGCAATAAATCCTTTGCCAGCAATACACCGATAATCTGATCTTTGCTGCCATCCGTAACTGGAAAGCGTGAATGAGCAGTCTCCATTACAAATGGAATAAATCCTTCCGGCTTCTCACTAATGTCGATCGTATCCATTTGCGAACGAGGGATCATAACATCACGTACCTGCATTTCAGAAACCTGCATCACTCCTTCAATCATGGCCAAAGCATCTGCTTCAAGCAGGTTACGCTCATAAGCAGAATGTAACAGGGCCAACAGCTGTTCACGATCTTCCGGTTTTCGCGAAAGTAATGTACTAATATGCTCAAACCAACCAACTTTAGGGGAGGTTTCGTTCATGAAATGTTTAATATCAGGAATAAGAAAGACTGTCTCACGCAGCTTATATCATTTCAATGTTAAATGACATAAGGATTGGGGTAACCGAGTCTGGTGATAATCTCTGTTTCGAGTGATTCCATCACCACTGCATCTTTATCGTGGATGTGATCATAGCCCTGCAAATGCAAAACACCATGAATAGTGAGATGAGCGTAGTGAGCAGTCAGATCTTTGCCTTGCTGTTGCGCTTCGTTGTAAATCACTGGTGCACATAACACAATATCACCCAAAAGTGGGATATCGTCGTCATACACAAACGTCAACACATTGGTTGCCGAATCTTTACCACGAAAGTCGTGATTGAGCGCTTCACCTTCCTGCTTGTCAACGATACGAATAACTACCTCTGCAGGTTTGCTTAGTGACGCTCTAACCCACTTACGAAATAGTCCTCTGTTCGGGATACCCATCTTATCAGCCACATACTGTACCGTCAGTATGAGTTCCTGCTGACGATCTAGCAACTCAACTGGATTCTTTGTCAGGAGCATATTTCTCGTAGGCGTCTACTATACGTTGAACCAGAGGATGACGGACTACATCTTCCGTCCTGAAGCGGGTAAATGCGATCCCGTTTATATTCTTCAATACCCGCTCTGCTTCAATCAAGCCACTTTTCTGATGTTTGGGCAAATCAATCTGCGTTATATCTCCAGTAATAACGGCTTTGGAGCCAAAACCGATACGTGTCAGAAACATTTTCATCTGCTCAGCCGTTGTATTTTGTGCTTCATCTAGAATAATAAATGACTGATTAAGCGTACGGCCGCGCATAAAAGCTAGTGGCGCAATTTCAATGATACCTCTTTCAAAATGCTTGCTGACCTTCTCAAATCCCATTAAATCATACAGAGCATCATAAAGCGGTCTTAAATAAGGATCTACTTTCTGTACCATGTCTCCCGGTAGAAATCCCAATCTTTCTCCAGCTTCCACGGCCGGTCGCACTAAAATGACGCGACTGACCAGTTCACGCTCCAGCGCATCCACTGCACAGGCAACGGCAAGATAAGTTTTACCGGTACCTGCCGGGCCAATACCAAAAGTAATATCATGTTTCTTAATCTGAAAAAGATAATCTGTCTGCCGGGCAGTGCGGCCCTGAATATTACCGCGACGAGTAACAAGTTGTAAGGAAACCGCACTGGGATTGGCGTCCGTAACAGTTCTATCCGAATCCTCAGAGGGGGGCAAAGTGTTATTTCGAATTTCAGTCAGGCCAAGCTGTATTTGTTCAATACTGAGGTGGTGATACGAATCATCATAAAACTTTTTTAGTGCCTGAATTGCCAAGCGAGTATTCTCTGCAGAACCATAAAGCTTAAAGTACCCTCCTCTGCGGGAGAGCATCACATTGAAAGCATACTCAATTTGTTTAAGATTTTCATCCAAGGCACCACAAAGATTAGCCAGACGTTCATTATCCGTGGGAGAGAATGTCAGTTCAACCTGCTTCGATTTTGTTACTTCATCAAGAGTCATGGTCATATTAAGACTTTGGCATTAATCAAATAGAGCCGCAAGTCAATGGAACTATGATCATTACCTACCGGAGATTTCACCACGCAATGTATGTGAGGAAACTGCTGTTATCCTGATATCAATAAAACTCCCGATCAGTCCTGCATGCCCAACAAAATTAACTACCCGATTATTATCTGTTCTGCCACAAAACTCACCAGAATCCTTTCTTGATGGGCCTTCTACCAAAATACGCTGGATGGTACCGACCATACTCTGACTGATCACCTGCGCATTAAGCTGTATTTTTTCCTGTAAACGATACAGCCTCGTTAATTTTATCTGGGGTGAAGTATTATCCGATAAATCAGCAGCTGGCGTTCCTGGACGCGGGCTGTAAATAAAACTGAAAGATTCATCAAAACGTACATCGTCGATCAATTTCATTGTTGCTTCAAAATCATCCTCTGTTTCTCCGGGAAACCCGATAATGAAATCGGATGATATTGATATATCCGGACGAATGATACGTAGTTTCCGAATAATGGATTTGTACTCAATGGTTGTATAACCGCGCTTCATTGCAGCTAATACTTTATCTGATCCAGATTGCACGGGCAAATGTACATGACCAACCAGCTTCGGTAAGCGTTGATATGCTTCAATCAGCCGAGCTGTAAATTCCCTTGGATGAGAGGTGGTATATCGGATACGCTCTATGCCGGGAATTTCATGAATGTAATCCAGTAATGTAGCAAAATCGGCAATCTCCCCACTACCCATCTTGCCAAAGTAAGCATTTACATTCTGCCCAAGCAGTGTAACCTCTTTGGCACCCTGTATTGCAAGTCCTGCCACCTCGGTAAGAATGTCATCCAATGGTCTCGAAACTTCTTCTCCCCGGGTATAAGGTACGACACAGAAACTGCAGTATTTACTGCACCCTTCCATAATCGATACAAAGGCAGTGGCTCCGTCCGTACGTGCCGGCGGCAAATGATCAAACTTCTCTATCTCAGGAAAGCTGATATCCACCTGGGGACGGCCTGTACGTCTGCGAGCATCGATCAAGTCAGGCAATCTATGCAATGTTTGGGGGCCAAATACTAAATCGACAAATGGGGCACGTCTGACTATCTCAGAACCTTCCTGACTGGCTACACACCCACCCACACCAATCAGAAGATCAGGCTTACTGTTTTTAAGATACCGCACGCGTCCCAAGTCATGAAAAACTTTTTCCTGTGCTTTTTCACGAACCGAGCAGGTATTAAACAGGATCAGATCGGCTTCTTCGGGTGTTTCAATCAACTCCATACCCTTCTCAGACAACAAAATATCAGCCATTTTGTCCGAATCATATTCGTTCATCTGACAGCCGAACGTCTTAATATAAAGCTTCCTGCCCATCATACCCTTGTCAGAATTTCAATTAATCAACCCGTCTGCTCACATTTGTTTGCCCGAAAATACAAACAATGCCGATAAAAAAGCAAGCTGCAATCCTAGAAATAACCGATCTCCAAAAGACTGCAACTTGCTGTCTGATATATATTGCTGATCAAACTACATATGTTAGCCAATCAAAACTTACTTACTCCTCCTCGTTATCGTCTTCATTGTCGCTATCGCTGTCGGAGGC
>NZ_JBDZWD010000062.1:0-11268 GCF_040256045.1 Nitrosomonas sp. | reverse complement strand
GAGGTCGTGTCAATGTCATCGGCGCATTGATCGATAAATGTCTGCTGACGGTAGGTCAGTTTTGGTGATTCATTCATCATACGGACAAATCAATTTGTCCGATCAAGGGTAATTTGATGGCAAATGGATCCGGCTTGATCCCGAAAGTCAATCCAAGAATGTTGATTTCAAAACCTTCTACATCACTGACGATAACTCCGAACAGACCGAGTACAGACAGTTGCCAGCCACTGCCGCTTGGCGCCGTGGCTGTTATGCTGTTTCCCAGATAATCTTTGCCGATGGCTGTCGGTGGCAGATCCAGACCGATTTCCGGTACGGCTCGAGATAACCATGCGGTAAACGTATTCGAATTTGGACCTGGCCAGATCGTATACTCTTTTGAATAAGGATAAGTTTGTACTGCTTTGTCGATACGTTTGATAAGTTCATCCACACCTTCTCCTCGTTTTTCCGCGAGCAGCATTGGTGCATTACCAAACCAGCGTTTGTCTGGGGCCTGTTCATGAATTGCAACAACGGAACCACCCCAGCGAGCATACCATCCAGCGACTTCGTACACTGTAAATGATTCGGCGTGAGAGGGTTTAACAGCAAACCACGTGTGTACACCAAAAATTCCCCGCCAGCTGTAGGCACGTGCAGCATATACTTGAATAACCGCTTCTGGTGTTTCAGCCGGATCGGGCGCAAGCCCCGTCCGTGCACGACTCGCCGTTCTCCAGTCAGAGCTTCCGAAATTACAGCTCGCCACAGTAGCGATAAGTACAAGAACAATTGCGTAATTGCCAATATTTTTGACAGACATCACTCGTCCAAAATAGATTCTGGTATTAGGTTATTCGCTGGGATAAGGTAATCGTGTATTGCCCAATTTCTTCACCCGATTGGGGAAATCCAATTAATAGTTGGGTGTGTAAAAAAGCCCACCAAATTTGGCGGGCTTTTTTTAGCAATGGCACCTGTCTCCCTGGTTACAACAGTGGGATGATCAGTAACGCTACGATATTGATAATTTTGATTAACGGGTTAATGGCAGGGCCGGCAGTATCCTTGTAGGGATCGCCAACTGTGTCGCCTGTTACGGCAGCCTTATGGGCATCGCTGCCTTTACCACCGTAGTTGCCATCTTCAATGTATTTCTTTGCATTGTCCCACGCACCACCACCAGCAGTCATGGAGATTGCAATGAACAGGCCTGTGACGATTGAACCCATCAGTACGCCCCCCAAAGCTTGTGGACCAAGGAAAACGCCAACCAGTACCGGAATCAATACGGGCAGCAGAGATGGAACGATCATTTCCCGAATTGCAGCTTTGGTCAACATATCGACTGCACGGGAATAATCAGGTTTGCGGGAGCCATCCATGATTCCTGGAATTTCCTTGAACTGCCTGCGAACTTCAAGGACAACGGAACCCGCTGCGCGGCCGACTGCTTCCATCGACATTGCACCAAACAGGAAAGGTACCATCCCGCCGATGAACAGCCCGATGATTACCAGATGATTGGATAAGTCAAAAGTCAGCAATTTGTTGGCATGTTCGAGACCATGGGTATAGTCGGCGAACAGAACCAGGGCAGCCAGACCGGCCGATCCGATAGCGTAACCTTTGGTGACAGCCTTGGTCGTGTTGCCTACGGCATCCAGCGGGTCAGTAACGGCACGTACGGATTCGGGCATGCCCGCCATTTCAGCGATACCACCGGCGTTGTCAGTGATCGGACCATAGGCATCCAGTGCAACGATAATTCCGGTCATGGATAACATCGCAGTAGCTGCGATCGCTATTCCATAAAGACCGGCAAGTGAGTAAGCGACGATGATACTTGCACATACTGCCAGTACAGGTGCTGCAGTTGCACGCATTCCTACACCCAGGCCAGCGATGATATTGGTGGCATGTCCGGTAGTGGAAGCATTGGCGATATGCTGTACCGGTGGATATTCGGTAGAAGTATAGTATTCGGTGATGACGACCATGAGGCCGGTGAGAACCAGACCGATGGTTGTGCTGGCAAACAGACGCATGATCAGTTCACCACCACCCACTTCGGTGCCATCGAGCGTCAGGGTTGCTCCCCCCATGAACCATACAGTGATAGGCAGGTAAGCGAAGAAAGCGATTCCACCGGCAACGGCCAGTCCGCGATACAGGGCGTTCATGATTTTGCCGCCTTCACGCATTTTGACGAAATAGCAGCCGATGATTGAAGCAACGATAGAGGCTGCACCCAGTGCGAGCGGGTAAACGGCTGCATCGCCGGTACCGGTTTTGAACAGCAGGGCACCCAGCAGCATAGTGGCAATGATCGTGACCGCGTAGGTTTCGAACAGATCAGCTGCCATTCCTGCGCAATCACCTACGTTGTCGCCTACATTGTCTGCAATGACTGCGGGATTGCGTGGATCATCTTCAGGGATTCCGGCTTCGACTTTACCCACCAGGTCGGCACCAACGTCTGCACCTTTGGTAAAAATACCGCCACCCAGCCGTGCGAAAATCGAAATCAATGAACCACCAAAGGCAAAGCCGATCAGCGGGTGGATGAGGTCACTGATGCTGCTGGTTTCATCCGCGCCACTGACAAGCAGCGCAGTGTAACCTGCCACACCAAGCAATCCGAGTCCAACGACCAGCATTCCGGTCACGGCACCACCACGAAAGGCAATGGCCAATGCTTCATTCAGACCGCTGCGTGCGGCTTCGGCTGTTCGTACGTTGGACTGGACTGAAACGTTCATGCCCATGAAACCGGCCAGACCGGAGAGTATTGCACCCAGAGCAAAACCGATGGCTGTGTTCCAGGAAAGTGCCAGGCCGATGATGACGAATAAAACTGTACCCACCATGCCGATTGTCAGATATTGTCGTTTGAGATAGGCCGACGCACCTTCCTGTACGGCGGCTGCAATTTCCTGCATACGTGAATCACCCGCAGATTGTGCGTAAATACGCCGAATCCACAGGCCACTAAAAATCAGGGCAAGTATCGCGCTGCAGATTGCAATCGTTAAACCGTTTGCCATAAAGAACTCCAGTTAAAATCAGACCACCCTAATATATATACGGAGCCAGGCCTGACGGCCCCGCAATCAATCCACAATCAAAGTCATGAACAGCCTAAACGCATATTTTATATGCTCTTGCTGCCAAAAAACAAAACAGATTAAATTTTGAACTCCGTCAGCTTCTTAGTTACTGCGACATTTTTCAGCCTGACGTAATCAGGCAGCCCGTTTTTATACGGCGGATAGTCTTCTCCCTCGATCAGCGGGTTGAGGTATTCGCGACATTTGTCGGTAATGCCGAAACCATCTTTACTGATGAAGTCCTCGGGCATCATCTTTTCCACATTTGCCACTTTGGAAAGCTCGGCCATGCCGGTTTCCCAGGCATAAGGTGAACTGGAGATGCGTTCGATGGTCGGCATGACGGAATTATGCCCGGCAATCGCGTATTCCACTGCTGCTTTACCCATGGCATAGGCTTGCTCCACATCTGTGCCGGAAGCAATATGTCGTGCTGCACGCTGCAGATAATCAGCCACCCCCCAGTGATATTTCAGCCCTAAACCATTTTTGACGATATTTGCGATTACCGGTGCCACTCCGCCCAGTTGTGCGTGTCCGAAGGCATCACGCAGTCCCTGATCGGACAGAAATTTGCCATCGGCACCTTTTACGCCTTCTGATACCACAACCGTACAATAGCCGTACTCTTTGACGTAACGATCCGTTTTGGCCAGAAATTTCTCCTGATCAAAAGTAACTTCCGGGAACAGGATGATGATCGGAACCTCGTGATCTTTACTGGAAGCCAGTCCACCTGCAGCCGCGATCCATCCTGCATGGCGGCCCATTACTTCCAGGATGAATACTTTGGTTGAAGTTTTGGCCATGCTGGCCACGTCAAAACTGGCTTCCAACATGGAAACAGCGATATATTTTGCAACCGAGCCAAACCCCGGGCAACAATCAGTGACAGGCAGATCATTATCAACCGTCTTGGGTACATGAATCGCCTGGATCGGATACCCAAGCGTGCCGGCAAGTTGCGAGACCTTCAGGCAGGTATCGGCCGAATCACCACCGCCGTTATAGAAGAAATAGCCAATATCATGGGCCTTGAATACTTCGATCAGCCGCTCGTATTCGCGCCGGTTATCTTCCAAACTTTTCAGTTTGTAGCGACAGGAGCCAAAAGCACCGGATGGCGTATGGCGCAGTGCCCGGATTGCTTCAGTGGATTCTGCGCTGGTATCGATCAGATCTTCGGTCAGCGCTCCGATGATGCCATTACGCCCGGCATAGACTTTTCCGATTTTATCGGAATGTGCTCGTGCCGTTTCCAGTAAACCTGCTGCCGAAGCATTGATTACAGCAGTTACACCGCCAGATTGAGCATAGAACGCATTTTTTATTGCCATTTTCCACTCCTGGTTGATCAAAATCTGTTTTTCAAGAGCCGGGTAACGGTATCCGGGATGCACTCATTTTGTTTGTGTGAGTGCTACGATAATATTTTCCTGTATGGCTTCTACGTTGCCGGTTCCTGCAATTTTGATGTAATCCGGCGCACTGGGATCGTCACTGCTCGCCCATTCGGAGTAATATCCAATCAATGGCCGGGTTTGTTCATGATAGACCTGCAGACGCTTGCGTACGGTTTCTTCCCGGTCATCCTCACGTAGAACCAATGCTTCGCCGGTAACATCATCCCGGTCCGCAACTGCCGGCGGGTTGAACTCGATATGGTAAATCCGGCCTGATGGCGGATGTACACGACGCCCGGACAAACGCTTTATGATTTCGGCATCGGGCACGTCGATCTCGATGACATGATCTATATGTACGTTGGCCGTTCTGAGCGCATCGGCCTGGGGAATAGTGCGGGGGAAGCCATCGAACAGAAAACCGTTGGCACAATCAGGTTCTTCAATCCGCTTACGCACCAGATCGATGATGATTTCGTCTGGTACCAGACCGCCGGATTCCATGATTTTTTTTGCCATCATACCCAGTTCTGTCCCTGCTTTTACAGCATTACGGAGAATATCGCCGGTAGAAATCTGAGGAATGGAAAAACGTTCACGGATAAAATTTGCCTGCGTGCCTTTGCCTGCTCCTGGTGCGCCTAGTAAGATGATACGAATGTCAGCCTCCTTGAGTGTTATCAGGGATGGTGGATATCCCAAAGTGGTGTGTGCTGCAGATAGTCTGTGAAAAGCCATTGCAAGCGGCCGGTCCGGCAGACCGACACCCTTTTCTTTATATATAGTTTGCTGCCGATTATATCTCAGGCAGACTGGCAGCTTGAAGTTTTTGGGATTTTAGCGTATCGATTAACCACGGAAGCTGGATGACGTTTTTACAGATCGAATATGCGATAATTTCGATCTGCTTTTTTCGGGAATAATCATGGACGAAAACAAAAATAAGGCACTTTCAGCGGCACTTGCCCAGATTGAGAAGCAGTACGGCAAGGGCTCGATCATGCGGCTTGGTGATAGTGATGTGGCAAAAGATATTCAGGTGGTATCCACAGGTTCACTGGGTCTGGATATTGCACTGGGTGTGGGTGGACTTCCGCGCGGGCGCATCGTCGAGATTTACGGACCGGAATCTTCGGGTAAAACTACCCTGACGCTGCAAGTCATAGCCGAAATGCAGAAACTTGGCGGAACAGCGGCCTTTATCGATGCGGAACATGCGCTGGATCCGCAGTATGCTCAGAAAATCGGCGTCAATGTTCAGGAATTGCTGATTTCTCAGCCGGATAACGGTGAACAGGCACTGGAAATCACCGATATGCTGGTTCGATCCGGATCGGTCGATGTGGTGGTGGTCGACTCGGTGGCGGCGCTGACACCTCGCGCTGAAATCGAAGGAGAAATGGGTGAGCCGCAGATGGGGTTGCAGGCGAGGCTCATGTCTCAGGCTTTGCGCAAGCTGACGGCCAATATCAAGCGTACCAATACCATGGTGATTTTCATCAACCAGATACGCATGAAGATCGGAGTGATGTTCGGTAATCCCGAGACGACTACAGGAGGAAATGCGCTGAAATTTTATGCTTCTGTACGTCTGGATATCCGCCGTACCGGCTCGATCAAGCGTGGTGAGGAAATAGTCGGAAACGAAACCCGGGTCAAGATTGTTAAAAACAAAGTTGCTCCACCTTTCAAGCAAGCGGATTTTGATATTTTATATGGCGAGGGTATCTCACGTGAAAGCGAGATCATCGAACTGGGTGTATTGCACAAATTGATCGAGAAAGCGGGGGCTTGGTATTCCTATAATGGTGAAAAAATAGGGCAGGGCAAGGATAATGTGCGCGATTATCTGAAGGAGCGCAAGAACATTGCACGCGAGGTTGAGCAGAAAATACGTGCTGCCGTCGGACTTGCAGAGACAGACAGCCGGAGTGCCCCGCCTTCTTCCGGTGAATAAGGATGAGCTTGTATGCGCGCGCACTGAAATGTCTTGCCCGACGGGAATATTCACGGCATGAGCTGGAAAAGAAATTGTCCTGTCACGTGCAATCGTCCGATGAGCTGAAAAGTGTTCTCGACAGGCTTGAACAGCAGAAACTGCTATCCGATGAAAGAGCAGTCGAGCAGATTCTATCCACGCGCGGTCGCAAATATGGAAGCAAGCGGATACGCTACGAGCTGCAGATGAAGGGAATTGCCGATCATCTGATTGAAGCTGCTTTGGGAGAGTTCGAGCAGACGGAATTTTCCAGTGCGCACGCGCTGTGGTGCAAAAAATTTGGCGTTGCTCCATCTACATCGGAAGAACGGGGGAAGCAGATCCGTTACCTGGCAGGGAAAGGTTTTTCTTCCAAAGCGATAAGCAAAGTTTTGTCTGATGCCCGTGAAGCAGAAAATTGAATGATGAGGTTTTACATTGGACGGGTTTGTACCGCATAACGGTTGCACAAGGTGCTGATATGAAAAGTAGTGAAATCAGACAGAAATTTCTTGAGTTTTTCGAGGCGCGCGGCCATGTCATCGTGCCATCCAGTCCGCTGGTGCCGGGGAATGATCCCACTTTGCTGTTTACCAACGCGGGTATGGTGCAGTTCAAGGATGTGTTTCTGGGCCAGGATAAACGGCCCTATGTTCGGGCTGTCAGTTCGCAGCGCTGTGTACGTGCCGGCGGTAAACATAATGATCTGGAAAATGTGGGCTATACCGCGCGGCACCATACTTTTTTCGAAATGCTGGGTAATTTCAGTTTCGGAGATTATTTCAAACGCAATGCCATTTTGTTTGCCTGGGAGTTTTTGACTGGCTCGCTCGGCATTCCCAGAGATAAGTTGTGGGCAACCGTGTATGCAGAGGATGATGAAGCGGCGGATATCTGGCTCAGCGAAATAGGGATCGATCCCTCTCGACTGGTTCGCATTGCGACATCGGATAATTTCTGGCAGATGGGAGAGACAGGTCCTTGCGGCCCCTGTTCAGAAATTTTCTATGATCACGGGCCTGCTGTGGCAGGTGGCCCGCCCGGATCAGAGAAGGCAGAGGGTGACCGTTACATCGAAATCTGGAATCTGGTGTTCATGCAGTACAACCGTGATACCAATGGCGAATTGCATCCACTGCCTAAACCCTCGGTGGATACCGGTATGGGACTGGAACGTATCGCAGCAGTCATGCAGCAGGTGCACAGCAACTATGAAATCGATCTGTTTCGCAGTCTGATCGAGGCTGCAGCCAGAGTGACTGGTTCGGGAGATCTGTCAAACAACTCACTTAAGGTCATAGCGGATCATATCCGTGCCTGTGCTTTTCTGATTACCGATGGCGTCATTCCCGGTAATGAGGGTCGAGGTTATGTGTTGCGGCGTATTCTGCGTCGTGCCATTCGCCATGGATATCGGTTGGGGCAGAAGCAGCCATTCTTTTATCTGCTGGTGGATAATCTGGTTGACGTCATGGGACAGGCCTATCCCGAATTGACGCGGGCCAGGAAGCATGTGGCTGGCGTCATCAAGCAGGAAGAGGAGCGTTTTGCCGAAACACTGGAAAATGGCATGGAAGTGCTGGAGACAGCACTATGCCGTGGAAACGAGACGCTTTCGGGGGAAGTCGTTTTTCGCCTGTACGATACCTTTGGTTTCCCAGTTGACCTGACAGCGGATATTGCCCGGGAGCGAGGTATCGTGATCGATATGGCCGGATTTGAGGCGTGTATGGCAAAACAGCGGGATCGCGCCCGTGCCCGTGGCAAATTTACCATGCAGACAGGCCTTGAATATACCGGACAGCCAACCGAGTTTCATGGCTATGCTACGTTGCAGCGTGAGGCGCAGATTCTGGCGTTATACAAACAGGGCAGTCGTGTAGATTTTGTAGAAGCCGGTGACGAAGCCGTGGTCGTACTCGACCGAACCCCTTTTTACGCAGAATCGGGTGGACAGGCGGGTGACAGCGGAGAACTGCTGTCAGGGAATGGCACATTTACCGTAAGCGATACCCAGAAAATACAGGCCGGGGTATTCGGCCACAATGGCGTGCTGAGCAGTGGCCGGATAGCGGTGGGGGATCGGGTGATTGCCAGAGTCGATCAGATTGCACGAACCAATACTGCTTACAATCATTCTGCGACACATTTGCTGCACGCTGCATTGCGCCAGGTATTGGGTAATCATGTCACCCAAAAAGGATCACTGGTGGATGCCAGCAGGTTACGCTTCGATTTCTCGCATAACAACGTCATGCAAGAGAATGAGATACGTCAGGTTGAAAATCTGGTTAATGCACAAATACGTAAGAATCATGAAGTCGCGACGCAATTGATGGCCTATGATGACGCTGTTAAGCAGGGGGCCATGGCATTATTTGGTGAAAAATATAGCGATACGGTGCGCGTTGTGGCAATGGGTGATTTTTCGACTGAATTATGTGGAGGCACTCATGTAGGCCATAGCGGAGATATCGGTTTCTTCCGGATCGTTGCCGAATCCGGTGTGGCGGCAGGTATCCGCCGGATAGAGGCGCTGACGGGTGATGCAGCACTGGCTTATACGCAGCAACAGGAGCAGCAGTTGCAGCAGGTTGCCGATGTCCTCAAAGCAGCACCGCAGGAAGCAGCGCAGAAGCTTTCCCAGATACTGGACAATGTCCGGCAAATGGAGAAGGAGATCGCCACTTTACGATCGAAACTTGCCGGCATACAAAGCACTTCCCTGATTGAACAGGCACAGGAAATCAAGGGAGTCCGGGTGCTGGCGACAGCGCTGGAAAATGTCAATGTCAGAACGCTGCGTGAAACACTGGATAATTTCAAGAATCAGTTGAAATCTTGTGTCGTCGTACTCGGGACGATCGAGGGGGGTAAAGTGATACTCATTGCCGGTGTGACGGATGATCTGACAGTAAAACTCAAGGCCGGTGATCTGATCAACTTCGTTGCGCAACAGGTGGGCGGGAAAGGCGGTGGGCGTGCCGATATGGCGCAGGCAGGTGGTACGCTACCAGAGAAGCTGCCACAAGCTTTGGCCAGTGTACCGGGCTGGGTGGAACAAAATCTTTGATCCGTACGGGAATGTTTTAAAAAAAATGATGGCAACAGCCAGCAATTTTCCTGGGCTGTAAAGTACTGTCAGCATTGGCCATTTCTGAGAATTTATTCTAATAACTTTATTCAATTATGACGACAACCAGACATTGCAAATTACTTATTCTCGGATCCGGCCCTGCCGGCTATACAGCGGCCATTTATGCGGCGCGTGCCAATCTCAATCCGGTGCTGATTACCGGAATGGCGCAAGGCGGGCAGCTTACAACGACGACCGATGTGGATAACTGGCCGGCTGATGTTGCTGGTGTGCAGGGACCGGAGCTGATGGAGCGTTTCCTGAAACATGCTGAGCGTTTCCAGACCGAGGTTATATTCGACCATATTCATACCACCAATCTGTCAGAGAAACCGTTTGAGCTGATCGGTGATCAGGGAGTCTACACCTGTGATGCTCTGATCATTGCAACCGGTGCTTCTGCAAAATATCTCGGGCTACCCTCTGAAGAAGCCTTTATGGGGAAAGGTGTTTCGGCCTGTGCGACGTGTGATGGTTTCTTCTACAAAAATCAGGATGTTGCAGTGATTGGTGGAGGTAATACCGCAGTGGAGGAAGCGTTGTATCTCTCTAATATTGCTCGTAAGGTGACGGTGGTGCATCGGCGTGACAAGTTTCGTTCAGAAAAAATCATGATCGATAAGCTGATGGAAAAGGTGAAAAGCGGCAAGATCGAGTTGGCACTGGATCATGTTCTGGAAGAAGTAAAAGGTGATGACAGCGGTGTCACCGGAATCCGTATCCGCCATGTCCGCAACGATACGACACGTGATCTGGAGTTACAGGGTGTATTCATTGCCATTGGGCATCACCCCAATACCGATCTGTTTCAGGGGCAATTGGAAATGAAAAACGGCTACATTGTTACACAAGGCGGTAATGAGGGAAACGCAACAGCGACCAGCATTCCTGGCATATTTGCGGCCGGCGATGTACAGGATCATATTTACCGTCAGGCAATCACCAGCGCGGGTAGCGGTTGTATGGCTGCTCTGGATGCAGAACGGTATCTGGAACAGTCCGTCTGAATATCATGGATTTATCGTACCCATGTTTACAGATGGAGTCGGACGATAAATCTTCATCTGAAGAAATCATCGGCGATGATGATACCGCTTTGTTCCGTGAGGCTATGCGAGATGTCAGGCCGCTTGCCGGGACCAGGAAGATTATTTGCGCATATTCCAAGCATCAATCATTTCCTCGACCAAGAAGTGTATCAGCTTCATCGGATATTCAGGATATTCTTACTGATAGCTGGCGGCAGGATGTGGAAGAAAATGAAGAATGGTCATTTGCTCGTCCGGGTTTGCAGCGATATACCTTGCGGAAATTGCGACGCGGGAACTGGCCTGTTCAGGATGAACTTGATTTGCATGGTTTTAACCGGGATGAGGCGCGTCGGGTACTGGTGATATTTCTGAATAAAGGTATCCTGCGGAGATTACGTTGTGTGCGTGTCATCCACGGCAGAGGACTCAGTTCAAGGAACCGCAAACCGGTACTAAAAATCCTGACAGGAAACTGGCTTATGCAACATAGCGACGTGCTCGCTTTTTGTCAGGCATTGCCTGAGCATGGAGGAAGTGGTGCTATGCTGATTCTTCTAAAAAATGCTAATAAACCTGAGTTCGGGATAAGCCCTCAGGGTTGAGCCAAGCTATTGACTCTGGTCAG
>NZ_JBDZWD010000061.1:0-11458 GCF_040256045.1 Nitrosomonas sp. | reverse complement strand
CCAGTTAAGATTATTTTCTCTTAACTGGATTGTCCGGACTCATTAGACCATGTCAAACAGCCTGGCTAAAGCTTAAGGGCTTATCCCGAACTCAGGTTACGTTAAGCGTTCGAAATGCGTTTCCGCAATACAGTGAATCGTGCATAAAATCCAATACCCAGCAATCGTTGACCTTATTAGCCAGATTCCAACGGTTGGCGTTGGCGGTTGGGAATTCATTTTCTGATTCGTTTTGGCAGATTCAGTTGCATATGACAATACACGCGGTGTACGCGTTTATGGTTCCACTTGTAACCATTCAGGTGTAACCGGGAAAAACACTTATGTCAGGATTACTGAACTACAGTTTTCGCAATTAGGATTCATCACCCTGAAAAAAAGCCCATAGCAACTGCTGTTACCATGAGCTTTCTCTCCTATCGGATAAATAGTCGGTTACATTCCCTGCATGGCGTTGTATTCATCAGTGAAGAAAAACTTCTCCTCACCAAAGGCCGGTTTGAGGTCATCAAACCAGGTGGCCTCGGGATCGTATTTGGCAAAGAAGACGCGTTGTACCCAGTCGGGGTTGCGGCCCTGGATAAAGCGCAAGACAAAGACTTTCTCGCCATTCAGCTCAACGATGCCCTGGATTTCCACCTTGCCGGGACCGGCGCTCATGGACGGACCGCGTACCGTGCGTGCCAGTCCTGATACTTGCTGGATAGCTTCACGGTAAATCTGGTAGGTGCACTCCAGCGGGACTTCAAAGTAGCGTTTGGCACCGGTATCGCGCTCAACAAACATGTAGTAGGGAATGATGCCCATGCCCACCTGCATGCGCCACATTTTTGCCCAGACGGCCGGATCGTCGTTGATGTTGCGCACAACCGGGGCCTGGGCACGAATCACCACGCCCGCCGCACGGATGCGCCTGACCGCCTCGCGCACAATGGGTGTATCCATTTCACGCCAGTGGTTGAAGTGCGCCATCAGGGCCACATGCTTGCCCGCTTTTACCAGCTGCTCCAGCAGCGCCAGCAGCTCGTGTGCATCCTTGTCGGTGACATAGCGCTGCGGCCAGAAGGTCAGCGACTTGGTACCGATGCGGATGTTCTGCACATGTTCCAGCGCCGGGTGCAGCATGGCTTCCAGATAGGCTTTCAAGTGATGGGTTTTCATCACCATAGGATCGCCACCGGTTATCAGCAGATCAGTGACATCCTTGTGGCCGACCAGATATTTGTGCAGGTTGCTGGCTTCATTGCTGGCAAAGCGCAACTCCTTGTCGCCGATAAATTGCGCCCAGCGGAAGCAAAAGGTGCAATAGCTATGACACACCTGCCCCTGGCTAGGGAAAAACAGCACGGTTTCGCGGTATTTGTGCTGTGTGCCCGGCAGAGGGTCGTCGTGAAAAACCGGCACATTCATTTCCTGCTGTCCGGCAGGATGGGGGTTCAGTTTGCTGCGAATATCGACAGCAATCGCCTGGATCTCGCTGCGTTGCGCATCGTGGCGCAATGCCTCGGCCATGCGCTCGAAATCCTCCGGTTCCAGCATGTTGCGCTGGGGGAAAGTGAGCTGGAAAACAGGATCTGCCGGTATGTTATTCCAGTCAATCAGTTCGTCAATCACATATTGATTGACACGAAACGGCAGGACATTGGCCACTACATGCATTTCAAAACGCTGCTCTTCTGTAAACCTCTCCAGCGGCCTGATTTTGTCCAGTTGCCGCTCGGTATATACCTGGAATCGGGTATTTTGAGTCAATGCTTCATGACCCGAAGCCATTATTTTTATAGCATGATTCATGGGTTTCTCCACTCTACGCAAGCACCCCTGAAGCCTTGACGCGGTACTCGCTTGGATTGGGTCCCCGCAGGGAAGACAATTACCCGGAACGGCCGGGCAATAAAAAGCGGCATCGACAACCTGGGTTGCCGCAATCGCCTGATACCTGAAATCGATTCCACAAAGCTCGGAAAGT
Organism: Nitrosomonas sp.; assembly: GCF_040256045.1. Lineage (GTDB taxonomy): Bacteria > Pseudomonadota > Gammaproteobacteria > Burkholderiales > Nitrosomonadaceae > Nitrosomonas. The sequence continues at coordinate 9,489 of NZ_JBDZWD010000061.1, read as the reverse complement.
ATCCGAAAAGGCACCTTTTCTGAGAAAGGACGGGAAGGGTAAATTATTTTTTGCCTTGACTCAAATTTTTCTGCACTATTTTTTCCCTGTCAAGTGTGTGCACGGGTTCAAGATGTTCAAGAGCATCTCTGTATCAGGTACTTACACCTTGTTTTGTGTATCCCCTATCCTGTTTGCAGAGATAGACCTGTTTATATTTGAACCCAAACTGCTCCAGTTTTCTCCATGACCGAATTCATATCACCCTTTGATCAGGCGTTCGATATGGTGTAATAACTCTTCCTCCTGATAAGGCTTGCCCATGAATTCATTTACACCCAATTCTTCCGCCACTTTACGATGCTTATCCGCGGTGCGAGAAGAAATGATGATGATCGGAAGGGTATGCAATTGCGGATTGTTCCGTACCGTCCGGATCAGCTCAAAACCGTCCATGTGCGGCATTTCGATATCGACCAGCATGATCGCGGGCGTCGTTTCACGCAACAGTTGCAGCGCTCCCACCCCATCTTTAGCAATCAGGATTTCATAGCCTTGCCGTTCCAGCAAACGGCTGGTGACTTTGCGCACCGTCAATGAATCATCGACGATCATCACGACCGGTGCGGTGGCGGAGGGATGAATATCCACGGCCTTGACCGGTGCAGTCGGCCCTGCAGACAGCAGCTCCTGCACCTGCTCGCGCTGCAGCAGTCTGACCGGGTCGATGATCAGCACGACGCTGCCATCTCCCGTGATAGTAGCGCCTTCGATACCTGGTGCACGGGATAATTGCGGGCCGATGTTCTTGATTACCACTTCACACTGACCGGCCAGCGCATCGGCATGAACAGCCAGCCGCTCATGTCCTGCCTGCAATAACACAATACGATTGTGACGTCGTATTTCAGGAAAAGTATGCGGCACGCCCAGCAAGTGCGGCAAATAGACCAGCGGGAAACGATTCCCCTCCCATGTCAGATAGTGTTCCCGGTAAGCTGCACCAAGTGCTTCTTCATTCATTTCCAGCACATGTGCCACGATCGCAGACGGAATGGCATAGGTACTGTCGGCTGCCCTCACCATCAGCGCTTGCGTTACCGCCAATGTCACCGGCAGACGCAACGTGAACGTAACACCATGGTTCTTTTCCGAGGTAACGGTGATATTGCCACCGATCTCGCCCAGCTCATTTCTGACGATATCGAGACCGACTCCCCGCCCTGCCATAGCCGTTACATTGTCGAGCGTGGAGAATCCATGTGTAAAAATCAGCGGATACCACTGTTCATCATCCTGTGCATTTTCCGGACCATCCAAGCCAAGTTGATGTGCCTTGTCACGGATACGCCCGGCATCCAGCCCGACACCATCATCCCGCAGCTTCATGACGATTTCACTGCCTTCCTGATGCAAATCGAGTGTGACCTGACCGGTTTCCACCTTGCCGGCCTGCAGACGTTCTTGGGGTTTCTCGATGCCATGTACCAGCGCATTGCGCAGTAAATGTTCCAGGGGAGAACCAATTTTATCGAGCATACTCCGATCGAGTTTGATATCCTCTCCCTGAATTATCAGGCTGGCCTGTTTGCCGGTATCTTTTGCCGCTTGTCTGACGACACGGTAGAAGCGTTCAGAATAATGTCTGAACGGGACGGTACGAATACGGACCAGATCCTGCTGTAAACGGCGATTCAGATGTGCCTGCTGATCCACTGCCATATCGGCGGCACGCCGCATTTCACGCAGGCTTTTATGGATGGTAACCACATCATCCATACTTTCTGCCATCAGCCGGGTCAATTCCTGGAAACGTGTGAAATGATCCAGCTCCAGCGGATCGAAATCAGTCTGCTCAATCGAGGGTAGTGTGCCGGATGGAATCCGGATTTCAGCCAGCAGCTCGATTTCACGCAACTGACCGCGCATACGATCCACACTTTCACCCAGGTCCTGCAAATATTGTTCCAGATCATACAACTGCGCCTCGATCCGGGAACGGATGAGGCTCGATTCGCCCGATTCGTTGATCAGGCGATCTATCAGTTCCGCATCGACCCGCAGAATAGTTTTGTGTACAGGTTGATCGCTATCTGCAGATACAGGAAAAACGGGGAAATCCGGTACAGTTTCCGTTGCCGGCTGGAGCAGATCCGATCGTATCTCGGTTTCTTCTATTGGTGAAACATCATGCTTCGGCACAGGTTGTAAGGATGACCGTAACCGTTCGATATCGTCCAGAATGGTATCGAACCGGGCTTCAAGCTGATCGAGCAATGTCGCAGGCACAGTCCGGTCGTATACAGACTCGATATCGCTTTCCATCTGATGTGCCTGATCACTTACCTGCCGTGCACCGGCAATGCGGGCGCTGCCTTTCAGTGTATGCAATGCGCGTAATACTGCCTTGCGTGCAGTAGCTTGCTCGGGCTGTCTGCGCCAAGCTCGCAGGTTTGCTCCAATTTCGGATTGCAGCTCCTGTGCTTCTTCAAGAAATACTTCCAGTAATTCCCGATCCACACCGGCAGGTTCAGCCCCGGATTCGGTTTCAACCGGCTCGATTGATGAAACCGGCAATGTAACGGCAGGCGCCTGTAACAAAGCAGGTGCAATCTCTGCCAGCATTTCGCTCACCCGTGATTCGGCAGCAGATTCAGATTCAACAGATCCGGGTACAGCCGGCTCTGTTTCAGGCATTTGAACAGATACTTCTTCCAGCAGATGCGCCAGCTCATGCGTCGTTTCTTCTCCCGCCCGTAACGTTTCGACCGAAGGATACTGATGGTTGCAAAGAGCTGTCACCATGTCGTCCAGCAAATTTACGGCTGCTGTCATGTGAGACAGTATCTGCGGCCCTGGCATGCCTGAAGTCGTCAGCAGCCGATTGAACCAGCGTTCCAGCATCTGTCCGATCTGTGCGATGCAGTCCAACCCCAAGGCACGTGCAGTGCTGGTCAGGGTATGTGCCGCCAGCATCGATTCATGGGAAACCGACAGAATGGTATTGCCTCCGGACAATCCAAGCGCCTGCTTGAGAGTATCAACATGAGTACTGGCTTCCTTGATAAAGATACTGAACAGCTCGGCCGGTACCTCGATCTTCCCGATTTGCACCACCGTTTCCGTTGCAGGTTCAGCTTCCACAGCAGGCGGGGATACCACGCCTTCTACCGCCCATTCAGGGCTTGTGCCCTGTTCAGAGACAGTGGATGTGGAAAGTGTGGGAGACGCAGCGCCAATGATCGGCTGTTCTTCCGTGCCGTACATCATTTCTCTGATCCGATTGAGCAGGGATTGCGCCCTGATATCGGCAGTACCGTTCTTTCTCAGGCTGGCACACCAGTTGCTGAACTGCCTGTGGCTTTCCGCCAGTAAATCCAGAAGCACACCGGTTGCCGGTTTCTGCTCACTCAGCCAGCGATTCATAAGTTGCTCGATACGCCATGCCACTTCACTCAGGGCTTCCAGTTTCACCATGCGACCACTGCCCTTGAGGGTATGAAAGTCGCGGCGAATGGCTATCAGTGCAGCCAGATCCAGATGATCGCTGTAACAGGCTTCCAGATGCGCTGCAATGCTTGCCAGTACATCAGCGGATTCGTCGAGAAAAATCGCCAGCAGTTCGGGGTCATACAACTGATCCGTGATGACTTCAGAGGGAATTTCAGGAACGATTGATGCCGGTTCGGCAGAGATTGCCGGAATATCCTCCGACAGAGATTGCACGGTCAGCTTCTGATTGAATTGGTTGATCGTCGCAGTCAGAATTTCCTCGGAATCTGATTGGGCATTTCTGAGTGCCTCGATATAGAAACCGAGGCCGCTCAGTGCATCAGCCAGCAGAATCTGTTCAGCCTGATCCAGCGGTCGATCCGGATCGATCAGTTTTTCAACGAGATCACGGCATGAATCGAGCAGCGTACCGGCCCGATCCAGTTCGAGCATAAGCAATACGCCGCTGATCTGCTTGAACAGTTCCGGCAGAACCGGCAGATCGTTCCGTATTTCCGGTTCAAAAAAGAAACGATCGAGGATATCTTCGACCTGGGCCAGATTGGCGAGCACTTCCTGTGCCACCTGCTTGAGCAGCTTTTTTTCCTGGGCGAGATGCCCTGCCTGATCCGGACTGGGCAGATCAGGCAGATTATCTTCATTCCCCTTTCCGGTAGTCACCGTACGTATACGGGTAGCCAGCGCTTCGACCTGTGCTGGAAATTCCAGTGACAATCGGTGGAAATTGTCGATGGCGTTCTCAGTCAGCAACAGAGATGAAGCGATGTCGAGAGCAATCCCCTCGTTCATACTCTGCGGGCGAATACGGAGATAGGATAAAGCTCCATGGATGACACCCGCCAGTTTCTCCAACGGTGGACAATTTACTCGCGCGATCTGAGTTCTGAACCGTTCGACAAGCGTCAGCAGCGAGGAAAGAATTTCCTGATTCTCTGCGTCGAATCTACGCCACCGATCATTGATATCCTCCAGCAGAACACGCATGTTTTGCAGATCCGAGGCAGTTGCCTCTTCATCCATGATGGATTCGTCGAGATGCTCCCGGTTGTCTATTGTGGCCAAAGGAATCCGCCAGTCATAAACACGACCGATTTCCTGCAAACGTTCACTTACCGGCTGACTGCGAGCTACCCGGTAAAGCAGTTCTCTCGTCAGGCGATCAGCGACGGTATGCGATTCCTTGTTCAGATGCCGGATCTCCTGTTCGATCTTGCCGCATAATCTGCGGGCAGATTTGTCGGCAACCTGCACCTGATGCAGCAGACTGTCCAGAAAGCCCGAAGAGATCCACCAGAATCTTCGTTGTTCGATGGGAGCAGGCAGCTTCTCGATCGAACGCACGGCTTCCACCATTTTCTGCAGACTTTGTCTGTCTTCCGCATTTTTCAGCCAACTCAACAAGCCTGACTGGAACTGCGCGCGCGCCTGTTTAGCAGTCTCCTGTCGAGAGGAATCATCCAGATCCGGCGCCACTGGTTGCAACGGTAACGATTCACGTATATCCGGGAAAAACAGATCACTTTCGGAAATTTCTTCCAGCCCCTGTATTTGCATGATTTTCCGGTAGATCGGAAACAACCGGACCGGGTTATCCACCTCACCATCAATCAACGCATCCAGATAACGATAAATGGAACGGATTGCCTGCCGGGTAGCGGTCAGCACCTGCGCATCCGGTTCAATACGCTGTTCCTGCAGGACAGTAAGCAACTCTTCCACATTATGGCCGACGAACGCAACGCCGTTCAGCTCCAACATTTCCAGCATGCCATTCAGCTGATGCATGTAGTAGCGGCATTCCTCGATCTGCCTGGTATCGTCGATATCCGTGGCATAGGAATCAAAATGACGATGGATCAGGGTAAAAATCTGCTCGATGGCTTCTCTGATCCCCATGACGGATGAGATGTTTATCCTGGTTGCAGTATTCATGATGCGATCTTATTGAGTCCTGAAGTTGATAACGGATATTTCTGCCTTACTGAGTGTGAACTTATATGATGCGCTGTCATACCTTGAAACTGGCAACGGATGATTTCAAGTCGGTGACATGCTCAGCGATCTGCTTGATGGAATCAGCATTCTGCTGGGTACCCCGGGAGGTCTGACGCGTAATGGACAAAATCTCCTCCATGCTTTTGGCTACTTTATTGGAAACACGGTTTTGCTTATGTGTCGCTTCGGTAATTCGAATCACCAGTTGCGCCAGGCGTTTCGAAACTGTTTCGATTTCTTCCAGGGCACTTCCCGTGGTATTGGCGCGCCTCGCACCTTCAACCACCCCTGCCGTACTGCGCTCCATGGCAATGATGGTATCTTGCGCATCCCCCCGGATATTACGAATCAGCATACTGATCTGACGGGTCGCTTCGGCTGAGTGTTCAGCCAATCGCTGTATTTCCTGAGCGATGACAGAAAACCCTTTTCCGGCCTCCCCCGCTGCCGTGGCCTGAATAGAAGCATTCAATGCTAGGATATTGGTCTGTTCAGTAATATCTGAAATCAGGGTGACGATCTCACCAATCTCCTGAGAACTTTCTCCCAGCCTCTTGATCCGTTTGGAAGTTTCCTGAATGTAAACTCGGATTTCATTCATACCGGCCATAGCATCCTGAACGGCATTGGCACCATTCTCCGCTGCATGCAGCGTCTGCCTGGCCACATCCGTACATTCTTCTGCCGAACCGGCTACCGCCTCCAGCGATTCGGCGATTCCCAGTACGGCAACCGTGGCATCTTCGATTTTGCCTGCCTGTTCCTGAGCGGCATTCAACAGGGCGGATGAAATACTTTCTGCCTGATGGGAAGCATTCATTACCTGGGAACTGGCATGATTCACTTTCCTGACCAGCTCCTGCAATGCCTCGATGGTCAGGTTGATCGAATCGGCAATCGTACCGGTCACATCTTCGGTGACGGACATCCGGGCGGTCAGATCTCCTTCTGCCGGTATTTCCATTTCATCGAGCAGACGCAGTATCGCCTTCTGGGTGGTTTCGACATTTTGTTCGCTCTGGTGAATATACTTGCGCAAACTGGTAGAGAACAAATGAATGAATACCAGGCCACTGACGACGGCTAGTACCACCATCAGATAGAACAGCGCGGTTGTGTGCATGTCCTCATTATTGTTGTGCGCAGTAATTGCCTGTTCGATCTGACTGATCAGTGTCGACAAGCTGTCGCTGGCCGAGAAAGTCTCATGCATTGCATGCCAGGCACCGGTGACTTCCGGTGTCAATCTCTGCGCAACACGCAAAAGATCTTCCAGTGCATTGAACTGGATACGAATCTGGGACAAGGTCCCGGAAGAAAGCTGATTGCCCCGCACGGTCGAATACAGCCAGTCTCGCCCCTTTATCAAAGTCTGAATCATCTCGGTCATCTGTTCGGATTCGGCTGACTGTTGATCCACTGAACCCGAGACCTGAAACCCGCCTTGTATCAGGGAACGGACATTTCCGACAATGAACTGGACAAGAATTTTTACAGTTTCGACTGCCACTGCCTGATTGGATGCGTGCCCTGTCTGTGTCAGTTCGACGGAAAATTCCTGCAGCTTTCTTTGTAAACCATGATTGACCAGGTCCACTCGTTTGAGAATCTCCGCCAGATTGACCAGGGCTTCCCGGCTTTCCAGAATCTGACGCGCCCGATTCTCTTTTATGCGCAATGTATTCTGAAATGTCTTGAATAAATCAGCGGGCAGCAGTTCAGCTACAGCCGGGAGAGTTTTCCGTTGATATTCCCCCCCGTATTGCAGCAGGGTTGCATAATGATTCAACTGGTCGAGGTTATTGCGCAATTGCACGAAAGCCTGCTCGTTACCACGCAGTGCTTCCGGAGAAACGATGGTCAGGTGCTGGATACTGGCATGAATACGGCCGATCATTTCAAGTGAATCGGTATGAGTGCGTGCCTGTTGAGTATCGATGCGCAATATGATCAGCGCAACCGACAGAAATAGAACGGACAGTACTCCGGAGAACCACGATTGGCGGAAGATCTTCAAATATTTCGTTACCGGGAGCAGTACAGTCATATCATTAGGATCGTTATAACCTGTCATACGCTGGAAATAAACCTTGTCTTTGATGGAACTTCTGTCAAAACCACTCCCTTGGCACTCCAGAGAATTCCTGAAAAGCCGATATTATGATGACATAATTCCAGTGTAATAGGATAGCCGCAGCCCTTCAGCTGCAAAAATTGGAAAAAATTCGTAAAAATCTTCTTTATCGCGCTTTTGAAACGAGGTGCTTCTATTCTGCAAAGCCAGTCACATCATCGTCTTATAAAACAGGCAGGATGATAGGCTGTTATTAGCCAGATGAATAAATGGAAAAGACAGAAACAGCCAATTCGGCTCAAGTATTCTCTGAAAAACAATCAATTCCTCAGCGACAATTCAAAGATTGAAGATCAAGTTGGCAATTCGCTCCCGTATCGATTCTTGTACGACCAGATAGGTATCAAGATTCCTGGGGCGACCCCGGTGTATCGAGATTTCAACATGCCAGGAGATGGTAGGGAGATCACTTTTGACAACTTGATCTCACCGGAAGTGATCAGGAGGGCTAAATGATGATAATCGACCTTAATGCTAAAGTAGAGGGTTTTCAACCAGAGCACCTGGCAAGCGTTGTATAAGTATATAGGCAAGATTGTTGCACGTTATGCAAAGTCAGAGCGTTCGGCATTGTGCAGGGAGTCGCTGTAGTGACCGAAATAGAGGAAGTGGTTACCTGCAGCTGCACCGCACCTGCCAGCCAGTTTTCGACACCGTTCAGGTATTGGTCGCCGCCTTCTTGGCAATTGTGCCCCTGGCAGCCGGACTCAACAGAGAACTAACACAAGACCGAATAGCCTGATATTCACGCTTCTTTTTAATACTTCCCTTATTTCCTTCATGATGGTTTCCACAAAAGAGTGAAATTCTCCATTGCTTCTTATATAGAACAAAGACTGCTCTTGGGATAATATTGCTCCATCAATGGAGCATTAGATATGGAATTTTTGAACGACATGGCCCTGTTCGTGGAAGTTGTCAAGGCTAAGAGCTTTCGCGGTGCTGCCGACACTATCGGAATGCCGAACTCGACCCTGTCACGACGGATCAGTACTTTGGAAAAGACGCTTGGATTACGTCTTTTACATCGCACAACACGCAAGATCATGTTAACCGAGGCTGGGCAGATTTATTACGAGCGCTGTAAGCGCATCGTTGATGAAGCCAAGCTCGCGCATGAGCAACTCAGCGAAATGGTCGCACAGCCCAGTGGCATTCTACGTGCTTCACTGCCTGTGGATTTTACTGTGACCTACATGGCACCCTTGGTCGCCGAATTTGCAAGGCTCTATCCGGGCATCGTCTTCGATTTCGATCTTACGTCACGATGGGTCGATCTGGTGAGTGAGCCTTTCGATGTAGCAATCCGCATAGGGAAACCAGAGAATTCCCAATTGATCGCACGTCCATTGGCTGTGCTCCCTGCGTACCTTTATGCTTCACCCCGTTATCTTGACCGCTCGGGAGAGCCTGCCGAGCCTGCTGATCTGGCGCACCATGAGTGTCTGAGCATCATGAAGGCTGACACGTGGACACTGCACGATGGGGTTAACACCACAAAAATTTCTATTGGTAGCCGGTTCACACTCAACAGTGTCGGGATGATTTGCCGCTTGGCAACACTCGATATGGGCATCATCATGATGATGGAAAAAATTGTCGCTGATGATCTTGCCAGTGGGCGATTGCGTCGCGTACTACCCCAATGGCATGGGGCCCCAGTATCCGTCTACGCCATTACGGTAACCCGATTACTGCCCGCAAAAACACAGCACTTCATTAAGTTCTTACAGGAGCATCTAGGCAAGGTTTAGCAAGATGCTAAATTTCCTCTTATGCCGCGCTACCAGCTAAAGATCATCACCATACGCATCAAATCGTAAGAAATTAAGATGAAAAAAGCGCCTTCACCTTTATCAATAAAAAAA
>NZ_JBDZWD010000001.1:0-110254 GCF_040256045.1 Nitrosomonas sp. | reverse complement strand
GTACCCAGGTGGAGATTCCCTTACTTCCAGTGTCGATAACGACCGAGTCAGGTCACACTTTTGCAAGGCCCAGACCATTAGCCGCCAACACCTCGATACGGCGTCCGAGTAATTTGGACATGACATCACCGACAGCGGACGGTGAGGCTGCTGTAGTGTAGAACGCCTCGGTAGCTTGGGCCTGATTCGCCGAAGTCATCTGACTGGATGAGAGGCGGTGCGCGAGTTGTCGGGCCACGGCCTCCGAAGGTTCAATGATGGTAGCTTGCGGACCCGCCAGATTTTGAATCTGATCCGTCAGAAATGTGAAGTGGGTGCAGCCCAACACAACAACATCACTGGTCAGTGAGACCGCGGGAGCGAGATACTGCCTGAGCATTTTTTTTACCTCATCTCCATCGATATTTCCTGCTTCGACTTGATCTGCGAGCCCGGGACATGGCTGAAGCATGATCTGAACATGGGTTCCATAGCGAACGCAGAGTTGTGCGACAGCTGCGCTTTCTGCAGTTCTTTGCGTTGTGAGGACGACTATCCGGCCATTCCGACTGACTGCTGCGGCAGGTTTGATAGCGGGTTCGATACCGATGATAGGCAGGGAATGTTTAGCTCTGAGTGCGGTCACGGTAGTCACTGTTGCAGTATTGCACGCAACTACGAGTGCTCTCGCTCCATTATTGACCAGGGCATCTGCAATTTCAGTGACGCGGCGGGTAATATAGGCAGATTCGCGGCTACCGTACGGCGCAAACCCTGAATCTGCAACATAGACAAATGCCTGGTGCGGGAGTAGTTTACGAGCGGCACGGTAGACAGCCAGTCCGCCAACTCCTGAATCGAAGATTCCTATAAAGCCTGGCTGCATGAAGATGTAATGAATTGATCTGATTAAATATAGCTTGGCCTGAATCAAGCTGTGCCCGCTTGCGGGCGTTGTTTGGGTGAATCGTCAGTTGACAGGGTTTGGCTGGCAGTACTGATTTTACATATCCAGTGGACTTCTGACACTCTGCCCACCCTTATTGAGAACATGGGTGTAAATCATCGTGGTATGGACATCCTTATGGCCGAGCAGCTCCTGAATAGTGCGGATATCGTAGCCCGAATCGAGTAAGTGAGTCGCAAACGAGTGGCGCAGGGTATGCGGAGTGGCTAACTTGGCTATACCGCTGGCCTGTACTGCTTTCTTCATTGCTCGTTGTAATAGTTTTTCGTCGATATGATGCCGTCGCTCGACACCGCTGCGCGGGTCGATTGAAAAGCTCCCGGCGGGAAAAATATATTGCCATGCCCAATCCGTTGCTGCGTTGGGGTATTTGCGTTCCAACGCATCTGGTAAATATACCGATGCCTTGCCTAAGCGGCTATCGTCATTGAACAAAGTCCGGCGATGAAGCAAATGTGCTTGTAAAGTATCCGACAACGACCACGGCAACATGGTGATTCGATCTTTCGCTCCTTTGCCATCGCGGATCAAAATCTCACCACGCTCAAAATCTATATCCTTCACCCTGAGGCGCACACATTCCATCAAACGCATTCCCGTACCATACAGAAGGTTCGCCATCAGACCATAGGTCCCGCTCATCCGGACCAAGATGGCTCGTACTTCGGTGCGCGTTAGAACAGTGGGTAACCGTTGTGGCTGTTTGGCACGTACGACCTTATCCAGCTAGGGCAAGTCAATCGACAGCACCTCCTTATACAAAAACAGCAAAGCCGATAACGCCTAGTTTTGAGTTGAGGCGAAAACTTTGCCAGCCACTGCCAGATGGGTTAAAAATACCTCTACCTCTGCAGCTCTCATTGCTTACGGATGGCGTTTACCGTGGAACAGAATAAAACGCTTTATCCATTGTACATATTGGGTTTCGGTGCGAAGACTATAGTGTTTGGTACGAATACGATCGCGGACTTTATCCAGCAGTTTTGGCGGTGTACTTGTATACTTCATAAAAGGTTGATACAAATAAACGAGCATGATAAATTCACAGAAAATAGACTAATTTTTAGAATTATACACCGATGATCGAAAATTATTATGCACCTGAAAAGGTGTCTACTTAGCGTTAGGCCGCAGTGGGAAAAGTTAGGGAGTGGCTCCTGCTTCGGCAAATTCGCTGACGGTTTCCCGGTCGACTCCGGCCACTGTTCTTCACTGTTTCCGGTATCGGGAAATTCCCGGCTTCGGCCCTGGCATCACGTTTACCGCACTCGGCTTTCCTGCAACTTCGGTGGCTTCGCGCGGCAAGGTTTCTCGGGTAAGCCTCGTTCCCGCAAGCTGTGGCATCATCGACCTTCCTTGCGTTGTTCAAGCGGGCAGCATTGGACTTCGGCAAATCTCTCGGCCGCTGCTGCCTAACAACTCATTCAAGCCGACGCCGCTTCGCCGCTTGCGCCCTTGTGTAATTCAATCTACGCTTTGCATATCCTGAATTACTTCGGGTGCTTAATTCGCGATCCGTTAGGCAATTAGTAGCGTGCCTACATTTCAGCTTTAAGCAGTTCAATTCAATTTTGAGTCGGGGTTAAACAGGCATGTCTTTCAAACCGTTTTTGCAATTGGCTGCAGAGAAGAAGCTAGGAACCGCAATCAGATGTAACTCTTTGTATAAGCCGTTCTATAAGCTGAGCTATTTGGCTGCACTCAAGAATTCAGGGTTGATGGATAGACTGCGAGGTGAAAGAGTGGCGTTTGAAAGATTGGCCGGCGATTTCATATCAGACTCAAAGACAGAAGAAGCGTTGATCGCGTGGCTACAATTGGGCTGTCGTCTTGGGCTCCTCAGTAAAAACGATCTGGGATATTCGCTCAAGGGACTGGCGAAAAAGCTTGCACGCCGGGAAAACGATCCGACACTGGCACTTGCGCAAGAAGTATCCAGTTTGCACTACGACCTGATTACGAAAACCCTGACAAAACTTCGGACTGGTGAATTATGGGATCTGGATAATCAGGATGCGGAATTAACCACACGTTCGTCACGTGTTTTGGAGCCGTTCCAGGTGCAAGCGCTGGATCGCTTCATCCCGAAGTCCGGCCCATGTCATTTGCTTGAGGTCGGCTGTGGTTCGGGGATCTACATTCGTCATGCTGCCATAACAAACCCGGATTTCACAGCCGTGGGCCTCGAGCTTCAAAAAGATGCGGCAAACGTGGCATTAGAAAACATTCGAGAGTGGGGACTGCAAGATCGAGTCAAGGTAGAGATCGGAGATATCCGTACCAGACCGGCCGCATCGGACTTCGACATGGTAACGCTGTACAACAATATTTACTATTTCCCGATTGAGGAGAGAGTCGATCTGCTGGTAAAGATTCGTAAACAGCTTAAACCGGACGGTGCCTTACTGTTGACCACTTGCTGTCAGAATGGGAATTTGGGTATGGAAGTGCTCAATGTTTGGGGTGCGTCGAACCGTCATGGTGGCCGATTGCCAAGCGTGCAAGAAATGATCGAACAGATGAAACAAGCTGGCTTTCAGGGCATTGACACACAACGTTTGATTCCCGGCGACAGTTTCTATGCCTTTCATGCTAAACGATGAAGAATGAAGCCCATTTTGCCTAATCTTTTACTGCAGTCGACCGCTTGATTTGAAGATTTCTCGCTGTGCTTAGAAATTAGTTGGCATCTTTCCTTTCCGCATTGGGGCAAAGGGTTAGCTTTTGGCTGTACGGGGAGCACTGCGCGTCGGCTTTACATCCCTCGGCCTAAACGAAATCGTGTCCTTCACGGCAGTTGGAAACTCCAGGTTTCGTACAATCATGGAAAGGCTCAACATGTACGAGCCCATCACTTTTGAGCGGCCTCAAGTACCGGAAGGTAGTTCATTGCGCTTACATTGCTTGCACTGTCTGTCGCGTGGCTATGGTGGCGCATAATATCTGTGGAGTGCCCCGATTCATATCACGGAATTTCATCGGATTGTACGGATCTTCAATTTGCTTTTAATGACAGCAACACCTGTTGCTGTCATTAAAAGCGAAGAAATTCAGGCAAAATGCTGCCGCGGGTAGAGTACCCTGTCCAGATTAAAGTCCAGCCAGAACTTTTGCGACGGTTTCACCCATCAGGGATGGAGTCGGGCAAATGGTGACGCCTAGTTCTTGCAGTCGCTCTACTTTTTCTGCCGCACTTTCACCGGCTGAGGAGATGATTGCTCCGGCGTGTCCCATTCGTCTTCCTGGAGGGGCGGTCAGACCAGCAATGTAGGCGACCAGCGGTTTGCTCATGTTTTCCTTGGCGAACAGTCCGGCTTCTACTTCCATCGGGCCACCAATTTCACCAATCATCAGCGTAACTTTGGTTTCCGGGTCTTCTTCCAATTTTTGCAGCACATGCCGGTGCGAACTGCCGATGATCGGGTCTCCGCCGATACCAACCGAAGTCGAGATTCCGATATTCAGCCGTCGCATCTGGTCGGCAGCTTCATAACCCAGTGTACCGGAACGGCCGACGACACCAACGACCCCGCGGCTGTAAATATGCCCGGGCATGATGCCGAGCATCGCCCGTCCAGGGCTGATAGTGCCTGAACAGTTGGGGCCAGTCAGCATCATTCTGCTTTGTTCGGGGAAGAGACGTAAGAAGTTTTTGACGGTCATCATATCTTGGGTTGGAATGCCGTCGGTGATGGATACACAATATTTGATACCGGCATCGGCTGCTTCCATGATCGAATCAGCCGCAAATGCTGGTGGGACAAAGACGATACTGGCTTCCGCACCTGCTTGCTCGACCGCTTCGCGGACGGTATTGAATACCGGTAGCCCCAAGTGTTTTTGTCCGCCTTTGCCGGGAGTTACACCTCCCACTACCTTGGATCCGTAATCGATCATTTCCTGAGCATGGAAGGTGCCGATCCGACCGGTAAAGCCCTGTATGATGATCCGTGTCTGCTCATTGATGAGAATTGCCACTTTTCTGTTCCCCTTTTTTGTTCGTGTTATTCAAACTGCGGCGGCCTGGTTGCGAGCGTGCACTACCTTTTCTGCTGCATCGGCCAGGGTTTCTGCGGTAATGATCGGCAACCCGCTGTCGGCGATGATACGGCGGCCTTCTTCCACATTGGTGCCAGACAGGCGCACGACCAGAGGGACTGTCATTCCGATATTTCGTACAGCTTGAACCACGCCTTCGGCGATCCAGTCACAGCGGTTGATACCGGCAAAAATGTTGACCAACATGGCTTTTACGTTGTTATCTGCCAGTACCAGCCGGAATGCTTTTTCAGTCCGCTCAGCAGAAGCACCACCACCGACATCCAGAAAATTGGCCGGTTCGCCGCCGGCCAGTTTGATCATATCCATGGTCGCCATTGCCAGCCCGGCGCCATTGATCATGCAGCCGATGTCACCTTCCAGTCCGACGTAACTGAGACCGGCTTCCGCTGCAGCAATTTCGCGTGGATCGATCTGTGTGTTATCACGTAATTCGGAAATCCGGTGGCGCCGGAACAGTGCATTTTCATCAAAGCTCATCTTCGCATCCAGCGCGATCAGCTCGTTATTGCGCGTGACGACCAGCGGGTTGATTTCGAGTATGTTCGCATCCAGATCACGCATGGCGCGGTAGCAACCTCTGATTGTCTTGACAGCGTGATTGAGCAGAGCGTCTTCCAGACCCAGTGCAAAAGCCATGGTTCTCGCCTGAAAATCCTGTAAGCCGACAGCAGGCTCGATGTGGATTTTTTTGATGGCACCAGGGTTCGTGGCTGCCAGGGTCTCGATATCCATTCCCCCTTGTGCGGAACCCACCATGACGATACGTTCATGACTGCGATCGATCATGAAAGCAAGATAAACTTCCCGTGCAATTTCAGTGCCGGCTTCAATATACAGTCTAGAGCAGAGTTTACCTGCCGGGCCGGTCTGGTGTGTAACCAGTTTTTTCCCCAGCAGTGATTCAGCTGCTACTTCGATTTCTTCATGTGTCCG
This sequence comes from Nitrosomonas sp., assembly GCF_040256045.1. Classification (GTDB taxonomy): domain Bacteria; phylum Pseudomonadota; class Gammaproteobacteria; order Burkholderiales; family Nitrosomonadaceae; genus Nitrosomonas. The sequence continues at coordinate 104,313 of NZ_JBDZWD010000001.1, read as the reverse complement.
GCATACTTTGACGCCACCTGCTTTACCACGAGCCCCGGAATGAATTTGTGCCTTGACGACCCAGACATTACCGTCGATTTCCCGGCTGCGTTGTACTGCTTCTTCCACAGTGTGTGCCAGTCCGCCTTCAGCCAGCTTGATACCGTATTCAGCCAGGATTTCCTTGGCCTGATATTCATGGATATCCAATATCTTCTCCCTTGTATTTGATGGAATTGTTGGATTTGAAAAAGTTTTGGAAAGATGGGATCTAAAAATAGCCAGCTAGGACGAAATCAAGCAGAGAAGCATGGTCTATGATGGGTAAACGAGCGTTCTATATTTGATTTTAATCGGAGATGGCTGAATTCAGTATTTTTAGAGGTTTTCCTGGATATTTGCCTATTTGCTTTTGGCAGCAATCGCTTCCGCCATTCCGACGATGTTATTTGCCATTCTTTCCGAGGCGGCATCGATCAGGCGCCCATCAAGTGAGGCTGCACCTTTACCTTGAGCTGCTGCTTCTTTCAATGCTGTCAGAATGCGTTTCGCTTTGTCGACTTCTGATGTAGGTGGTGTAAAGACTTCATTGGCCAGTGCGATTTGTGTCGGATGAATTGCCCATTTACCTTCGCAACCTAGTGCTGCAGCGCGTCTGGCTGCCTGTTTGTAACCTTCGGGATCCTGAATGTCACCAAACGGGCCATCGATCGGCCGCAGACCGAATGCGCGGCAGGCAACGGTCATTCTGCTGATGGCCGCATGCCACTGATCCCCAGGATAATCCGGATTGAGCCCGCCAATATTGGTGGTGCGGGCACGGTTGCTGGCGGCGTAGTCAGCCACACCGAAATGCAGAGCTTCCAGACGCCCGGCTGTTCCTCTGCGGGCAATGTCTTCAACATTAGCCATCCCCAGTGCTGTTTCGATCAATGCTTCCACACCGATCCGGTTTTTCAATCCCTGTTGCATTTCAAGCTGGCTGAGCATGGCTTCCACCATATAGATATCAGCATAAACACCCACTTTGGGAATCAGGAGCGTATCGATCTTATGCCCGGCCTGCTCAACCAGATCGACTACATCACGTACCATGTATTGGGTATCGAGGCCATTGATGCGTACGGAGAGCGTGACACCGTGGCCTTTCCAATCCAGGTCATTGATTGCCTGAATGATATTTTTTCTTGCCTGGATTTTATCATCCGGTGCAACTGCATCTTCCAGATCCAGAAATATGAAATCCACTCCACTTTTCAGCGCTTTTTCAAACATTTCGGGACGAGAGCCTGGAACAGCCAGCTCGCAGCGTTGTACACGCGATGTTTTGGTCTCATATAGTGTGTGACTCATTATTCCTCCAACGGATTAAAGATGTTATATGTGGATACTAAAATATATGAATACTGCCGGTGGGGTTCCGGTCGTTCATAAAGACCAGCAGATGTGTGGAATTGAAGGGTAAAACCGGAAACACGGGAGTGATATTTTTGAAAATTTGGCAGCATTACCAGTCGGATTTGCGAAATTATAGCACTGGCAACGATCCGATTTCAGGCATTCCTTGATATCACGCAGTGCGCCGGTGAAGTGTGACCGAGCATAACTGCCGTGATACAGCTTTCGGGTTCTCTGGTTGCAATGAGTGGATCAGTCAGTTTTGCTGCTGGAGGGTATGGTCGCAGGACTATCTGGCGAGGGTGTAAAACGTTTGATATATACTTGGAATTTGGCGGAGAGGGTGGGATTCGAACCCACGTGCCAGGAAATCCTGACCATCTGATTTCGAGTCAGCGCCGTTATGGCCACTTCGGTACCTCTCCGGTGTGCGGCGAGCAACGGGTGTTATTTTATCAGTTTTTCAGCCTGTTTATCGTTGAGCTGCTTTGCATAAAGGGTTATCACTTGTATTACTGTTCTATTTGGCAAGAGCGCGCTGGTCGTAATGGCGAGCTTTACTGTCATCTGTTCGAAAATTCCAATCATGTGATCCGTTCATGACCAGGCTCAAGACACTTTATGTCTGCAATTCTTGTGGCGGACAGACTTTGAAATGGCAGGGTCAGTGCCCGCATTGCCGTGAATGGAATACATTGACTGAAACCGTTCAAGAGAAGAATGTATTGCGTTTTTCCCCGGATTCGGCGCAGAAGCAGGTGCTGAGTCTGAGCGAAGTCGAGACTGAGGATATGCCTCGTTTCCTGACGGGGATGGATGAGTTCGACAGGGTGCTGGGAGGAGGGTTGGTACAAGGCGGGGTTGTATTATTAGGCGGCGATCCGGGTATAGGTAAATCGACGCTGTTGTTACAGGCATTGTCCCGAATGTCTGCTCACCATCGGGTGTTGTACGTCAGTGGTGAAGAGTCCATGCAGCAGGTAGCGTTGCGTGCAAGGCGGTTGTCTCTGGATGTGGCCAAGGTTGATTTGTTGACCGAGATCCGGCTGGAGGCGATTCAATCGATTTTGGCTGAACATCGTCCGTGTATCGCGATTATCGATTCGATTCAGACAATTTATTCCGAAACATTACACTCTGCGCCCGGTTCGGTGGCTCAGGTGCGTGAATGTGCGGCGCGACTGACTCGCTTCGCCAAAACCAGTGGTACCTGCCTCGTGCTGGTAGGGCATGTAACCAAGGATGGTGCATTGGCCGGGCCGCGTGTTCTGGAGCACATGGTGGATACGGTGCTCTATTTTGAAGGGGATACACATTCGACATTTCGTTTGGTTCGTGCTTTCAAAAACCGTTTTGGAGCAGTTAACGAGCTGGGCGTTTTTGCCATGACTGAAAAAGGATTACGGGAAGTGGGAAATCCTTCGGCGCTGTTTCTTTCCCACCATAGTGTACGTGTACCAGGTACTTGCGTGATGGTAACGCAAGAGGGCACACGTCCTCTGCTGGTAGAAATCCAGGCGCTGGTGGATGAGGCGCATGCACCCAGTCCCCGAAGATTGTGTGTTGGACTGGAACAGAACCGGTTGGCAATGTTGCTGGCGGTGCTGCACCGCCATGCCGGCATTCCCTGTTTCGACCAGGATATTTTCATCAATGCAGTTGGAGGGGTCAAGATTACTGAACCAGGAGCTGATCTGGCGGTAATGCTGGCGATCGTTTCCTCACTGAAGAATCGGGTTTTACCTGAAAAAACAGTCATATTTGGAGAAATTGGACTGGCAGGTGAAATACGGCCGGTGCAGCGAGGACAGGAGCGAATTAAAGAAGCTGCCAAACTGGGTTTTACCTGTGCGGTTATTCCAAAGGCCAATCAGTCCAGGCAGGCTGTCAAAGGAATTGAAATCATCGCTGTGGAGCGGGTAGAAAAAGCTGTCAGTGCACTTTTCTGAGTTTTGAACGAATTATGTGCAGATTTTTCATGTGATTAGCACGCAGTGAGCCAAATGACCCGGGTACTGGCGTGATAGTCAATACCCGGGAAATGCCGGTTTTACTCCGTGCGAGCAAAACGGTCGGTACTGTTGAATTTACTGTCCCTGAACGGGCGTTTCCGGGTTTCGCGAGCAAATGGTTGCCCGAATCCAGTATCTTTGTCTCCTCGGTAACTCGGGGAAGCATTACGCGTATTGGAACTATCCGACCATGAACGCCGGGGTTTGTGTGCGGCAGAAGATGATCTTCTTCCCGGTTTATCATCACCGCGACCAAATCTTGGTTTAGTGCGAGGTTCTATGCCGGGTATGATATGAAATTCAAAGCGATTGCCGGTAAACCGTTCGATTCTTTTCAGATGGGCAACATCTTTTCCGGATGCGAACGAAACCGCGATACCGGAAGCACCAGCCCGGCCGGTTCGCCCGATGCGATGCACATAATCTTCTGCAAACTTTGGCAAATCGAAATTGATGACATGGGTAATATCGGCAATATCGATCCCGCGTGCAGCGACGTCTGTAGCTACCAGGATCTTGAGCCGACCCTGACGCAGGCCGGTTAGAGTGCGTGTACGTTCACGCTGCGTCATATCTCCGTGCATGGCTGCAGCCTTGTGTCCCTGGGAAGAAAGGTTGTCCGCGAGGGAATCGGCATCACGTTTCGTTGCAGTAAATACGATCGCCTGTTTGATGGTGGTATCACGCAGCAGGTGATCCAGCAGCCTGTTTTTGTGTATGAGATCATCTACATAATGCATACGCTGTTCAATGTGATCGAGTTTGGTATGCTGAGCAGCTACCTGAATCCGTTTCGGTGTTTTCAGCAGACGCGCAGCGATTTTCTCGATTGCAACGTCCAGGGTTGCTGAGAACAGCAGAGTTTGCCTGGTGGCAGGTGTCGAGAGAGCGATACGCTCGACATCCTGGATGAATCCCATATCCAGCATGCGGTCTGCTTCATCCAGAACCAGCATTTCCAGTCGCGAGAAATCTATCCGCCCGCGCTCGATGTGGTCAATTAAACGACCGGGTGTGGCAACCAGTACGTCGACGGTTTGTGACAGGAGCTTATTTTGCAGGGGGTAAGGCATGCCGCCCAGAATACTGACGACGTTGACACGTGACAGGAATTTTCCATATTTGCTGGCGGCATCTGAAACCTGTAGAGCCAGTTCACGTGTTGGTGTCAGAACCAGTATGCGTGGGCCCCGTCCGCGAATTTGTGTGGGTGTGGCCAGACGATGCAATGCTGGTAGCATGAAGGCAGCTGTTTTACCGGTTCCGGTTTGTGCACTTGCCATGACATCATGGCCCACGATCAGCTCCGGAATGGCTTGCTGCTGAATTGGGGTGGGGGTGGTATAACCCGCTGCCACTACGGCTTTTACAATTGCGGGATGCAGATTCAAATTTTCAAATGACACTTTGGTTTTCCTGATAATGAAGAAATTTAATGCGCAAACAGGAATATACCGCAGCAAATAATTGCTGGTACCGCTGGCGCAAATCAATAAAACATCGCTGCTAACCAGGGATACCGCACAATTTCGAGAAGAAACAGAGAAATCTGGAGAGGTCAGAAACGATGAAACCTAAAACCCTGCCTTGAACTTGATAGAGGCAGGGCGGTAAGTATACAGTAAATTACAGTAAAGATTGAATTTTGTGGGATTGCTGAGCGTAAGCAGCTGATTAACGGGTAATCGGCTTGTAGCGAATTCGTTTGGGTTTGGCCTCTTCTTCTCCAAGGCGCTGGCGTTTGTCGGCTTCGTATTCCTGGTAGTTACCCGTAAAAAACGTGACTTGTGAATTGCCTTCAAAGGCCAGGATATGAGTGGCAATGCGATCCAGAAACCAGCGATCATGAGAGATTACCAGTACACAACCGGCAAATTCCAGCAAAGCGTTCTCCAGTGCCCTCAGTGTTTCTACATCTAGGTCATTGGAAGGTTCGTCCAGCAGCAGTACGTTACCCCCCGCTATCAATGTCTTAGCAAGATGTAGCCGGCCTCGTTCCCCACCGGAAAGTGTTCCGGTAATTTTTTGCTGATCAGGACCTTTGAAATTAAAGCGGCCAAGGTAGGCGCGTGCAGGTGCTTCATATTTGCCAACGATGAGCATGTCGTTTCCGCCAGAGATGGCGTGGAATACGGTCTGACTATCAGCTAGAGCATCACGTGACTGATCCACATGGGCGATTTTTACTGTTTCACCTGTTTTGATTTCACCCGTATCTGGCTGTTCTTTCCCTGTAATCATACGGAACAAGGTGGATTTTCCGGCACCATTGGGGCCGATAATTCCAACGATTGCACCAGGCGGTATTCTGAAATTCAGGTTGTCAATCAGCAGGCGATCTCCAAATCCCTTGGAGACATTGATAAATTCGATGATTTCATTCCCTAGCCTGTCTGCAACAGGAATGAAAATCTCCTGCGTTTCGTTACGTTTCTGGTATTCCTGGGAGCTGAGTTCTTCAAATCGGGCCAGTCGGGCCTTGGATTTTGCTTGTCTGCCTTTGGGATTTTGCCGTACCCATTCCAGCTCTTGTTTGAGTGATTTCTGGCGGGCGGATTCTGTACTTTCTTCCTGTTTCAAACGTGTTTCTTTCTGTTCCAGCCAGCTTGAATAGTTCCCCTTCCAGGGAATACCATGGCCACGATCCAGTTCCAATATCCATTCTGCTGCGTTATCCAGGAAATACCGGTCGTGTGTAACGGCTACTACTGTGCCGGGAAAACGTGCAAGAAATTGTTCGAGCCATTCGACCGATTCCGCATCCAGATGGTTGGTGGGCTCATCCAGAAGCAGCATATCCGGTTTGGATAGAAGCAGTCTGCAGAGTGCAACGCGACGTTTCTCTCCTCCTGAAAGGTGCTGGATGTGAGCATCCCATTCCGGAAGACGTAGTGCATCAGCAGCTATTTCCATCTGTTGGGACAGATTGTCCCCATTTTGTGTGGTCAATATTGCTTCCAGTCGTGATTGCTCGGCTGCCAGTGCTTCGAAATCGGCGTCTGGTTCGGCGTAGGCCGCATAAACCGCTTCCAGTTGTTGTTGTGCATTGAATACGTCTCCGAGTCCTTCCTGGATTGTTTCGCGCACAGTAAGTTGGGGATCCAATTGCGGTTCTTGCGGCAGGTAGCCAATGTTGAGATTCGGCATGGGTGTACATTCCCCTTCAAAATCTTTATCCACCCCGGCCATGATTTTTAGCAGAGTGGATTTGCCAGAGCCATTCAAGCCGAGCAGACCGATTTTTGCTCCTGGAAAGAAACTCAGTGAGATGTCCTTAAGAATGACGCGTTTGGGAGGGACGATTTTACCGACGCGATTCATGATTAAAACGTATTGAGCCATAAATGCTTTATTGATCCTGAATTTAAATTGATCTGAACAATCTAGAATCTGGGGAGTTTCTGCCGGGATTTAATAAAAAGTGGTGGTTTAAGGCTGGCAGCTGGTGTAGTAGAGCAATGATCTACGTCTGGCTATATTAAAAGGCAAAAATGTAAAAGGCAAATGGCAACACTGAAGAAATGAAGTGTTCTATCGAGCGGACGGAGTTGTTGTTTAAGTAGATACTAGCGGGGGGATATGAAAGTTACGGTTCACTATACATCGGAGAGAGTTCAAGTTTTTATTGTTCCAGCCGAAATACACGTTACTGAATTTCGAAAGATAGCCGAAAAAGTGGGGGGAGAAGTACTTAGAGTTGAATTTACATCGTTGGATTCAAGGCCTCATCAGTATCATGCCGAAGAACGGAAGCACTAGCAGCAACTCTGAATAGCTGGTCACTGTTGTAAAAATGTGCCTTATAGTTCTAAAAAACTTGTCATGTTAAAAATATTGGTTGATTTACCGATATAGTTTAGTCGTAATATTTCTGACGCTAGCCGGGGTGTATGTTTATCGGATGCCATATCGGGGTGAAAATAAGTGATATTAGTCATATTCCATCATTTAAAAGTGTAGTAGGTTATACCTATTTCATAAGCAGATTTTTCGTTACGGTCCCTGTTGTTGCGGAGCGCTGCTGAACTGATAGATAAACTATAAGTTACCCGATCTGCAGATAAGTAATAGTAATATGTATGGCTGTAGTGCCTGTAGTGAGAATCAGGGTTAGAGGCACGTTTGTTTTTTATTGAGGGTTTCGAGTGAATATTTCCATTAAAGCCTGGATAGTTAGTCTATCAGTTATTTTTTATCTGCTTACGCTCGGTGGTTGCACGACTTATCCACTACTTTCTACTCAAGGTGAACAGGTACCGCACGATTATCTGATCGGGCCGGGCGATACGTTGAATATCATCGTTTGGCGCAATCCGGAAATATCTATGAGCGTGCCGGTGCGTCCGGATGGGAAGATTACTACGCCACTCGTAGAGGATTTGCCGGCAAGTGGAAAGACCTCAACTGAACTGGCGCGTAGTATCGAAGAGACTCTTTCAAAGTATTTGCAGCAGCCGGTAGTTACCGTTGTCATAACTGATTTTGTTGGACCATTTAGTGAGCAGATCCGGGTGATCGGCGAGGCAGCGCAACCGCAGGCATTACCTTATCGGGAGAATATGTCATTAATAGATGTCATGATTGCGGTGGGAGGGTTAACTGATTTTGCAGCAGGAAACAAAGCGAGAATTATTCGGAAAGTCGATGGTGAGCAACAGCAGTTTCGGGTCAGACTGGAAGATCTGATTCGGGATGGTGATATCTCCGCCAATGTTCCGGTTTATCAGGGTGATGTGCTGGTTATTCCTGAAAGTTTTTTTTGATTGATCTGATCGCAATCGTGATAAATGAAGAGGTGACCCGATATGAGTGAGTTGATTGCTCAACTGCTGGTTTATATCAAGGGTATCTGGAAGTATAGATGGGTTTCAGTTGTGGCTGCATGGGCTATCGCGATTGCTGGCTGGTTCTTCGTTTACCAGATGCCAGATAATTATCAGGCTTCTGCACGGATTTACGTCGATACCCAGAGTATTCTGCGTCCGCTGATGGCGGGCATGACAGTATCTCCTAATCCGGATCAGCAGATTACCATAATGAGCCGGACGCTCATCAGTCGACCGAATGTCGAGAGAATCATTCGTATGGTTGATCTGGATATCAAGGTTACTGATGATAGTGTCAGAGAGAAGCTGGCCACTACATTAATGAAGGATATCAAGCTTGCAACGACGGGTAGCGATAATATTTTCATGATTTCTTATGATAACAAGGATCCAAAGTTAGCTAAAGATATCGTCCAGTCGCTGTTGACTATTTTCGTTGAAGGTGGGCTGGAAGGTAAAAAACAGGATTCAGCTTCTGCGCTGCGTTTTATCGACCAGCAGATTGCTGCTTATGAGGAAAAACTGGTTGCTGCCGAAGCAGCGCTGACAGCTTTCAAGCAAAAGAATATTGGTTTCTTACCCGGGCAAGGAGGGGACTATTACAGTCAACTGGTGTTAGCCGCAGAAGAATTGGAAAAAGCCAGGCTTACCTTGCTTGAGGCTGAGCAGGCGCGTGATGCGGTCAAGAAGCAAATAACGGGTGATGAACCGATGCTGTTGTTCGAAGTGGGTGAAGTATCACCACAAAGTATCGTCAATCCGGAGATCGATTCCCGTATTCAGGCATTGAATACGAATCTGGATAATTTAATGTTGAATTTTACTGATCAACATCCTGATGTGGTTGCTACTAAGCGGCTGATTGCTCAATTAGAGGAGCGTAAGGTTGAAGAGGCCAAACTTATCGGTACGGGTAATAATCGTGGTAAGAATTATGATCCGATGATGCAGCAACTGAATATTGCGCTAGCTGAATCCGAAGCACAAGTGGCGTCCATGAAGGCACGTGTAGCGGAGTATGAGGCCCGCTTTGAACGTCTGAAATCCATGAGTAATACAGTTCCCGCCGTAGAGGTGGAGATGCAGCAGCTTAATCGTGATTACAATGTGAATAAAGCTAATTATGAGAAGCTGCTGGAGCGCAGAGCATCCGCTGAAATTTCTGGGGAGTTGACTTCTACTTCAGGCCTGATGTCATTCAGGATTGTTGATCCTCCTACAGTTCCGGAAACTCCATCCGGACCGGATCGTAATAAATTTTTTACACTTGTTTTGATTGGAGCTTTGGCTGGAGGGATTGGTTTTGCTTTCATTATCAGTCAGATTCGGCCCACATTTCACAGTCAGAGTACTTTGAGAGAACTGACAGGTTTACCGATTCTGGGGACGATTCCAATGGTGTGGACAGAACAGGAAAAATTGAAAGACAAGAGAAAAATTTATGCATTTGGTATTTCTTTTCTGATGCTGATGGCATGTTATGTTGTCTTGATGATGTATGTAAAACCGCATGGAATGATGGCCACCTGAATTGATGGTGTAAAGGCTGTGGTTATGTTTATTCAAAAACACAGGTTTACTTGGATACGACTGGAATAATAACGGAGTGGATATGAGCCTGATAGAAAGGGCTGCGGACAAGCTTGTAAAAAATGATATGAATCGTTTTACGCCAAGCAGTGTGTCGCAGCATGGTTCTCGTGAAGGAATCGGCCCTGATTCGTTGTTTCCCCCTGACGGCGTGTCGGGTGAAAGGACCGAACATGACAGGATTGTCAAAGAAAAAGGGGGAGCCAGTCTTTTTAATAAACCTGCTGGTACAAATAAAACAGTTAAAAAAATCGAAATCGATTTGGAAAATTTGCACCGTAAGGGTGTTGTCACACTTCATCATACTAAATCTGAGATAGCTGAGCAGTTTCGGCTGATAAAGCGTCCATTACTTGCTAACGCATTCAATCCGGACAGTGGAGTAAAGAACGGTAATCTGATCATGGTTACCAGTTCTCTATCCGGGGAAGGGAAAAGCTTCTGTTCACTGAATCTGGCAATGAGTATCGCAATGGAAATGGATCACCGGGTTTTGCTGGTAGATGCTGATGTTGCGCGCCCCTCTATTCCTGCAACTTTAGGTTTCAGTCCGGAAGAACTGGGATTACTGGATGTACTTCGTGATTCACAGTTGTCGATATCTGATGTGATGATGAAAACCAATGTAAAAAAATTGACGTTGATACCAGCGGGAAGGCGCCATACACATGCGACTGAATTGCTGGCCAGCCAGAGTATGCGGTCTATTCTGGTAGAGCTTGCACAGCGCTATCATGATCGTGTGGTAATTTTTGATTCTCCCCCGTTATTGCTGACTAGTGAGGCGAGAGTACTGGCAGGCCAGATGGGACAAATTGTCTTGGTAGTCGAGGCAGAGAGAACAACTCAGCAGACAGTAAAGGAAGCTTTGCAGCAGATCGAAGCGTGTGATGTGGTTAACCTCATTTATAACAAAGCCAGGGCACATGGCAGTACCGGATACTACGGCTATTATTGATGAAATTACTTGGATGCAATAATGGCAGCTTCTCTCGTTGGGAGAGGTATCTTAGGGTTAGCTGCGTTATTGGGTTGGGCAGCTGGGTCTTTCAGGTGAGTGCAGCAGAGTGGAATATCCAGCCACGGTTAACGGTTAGTGAGACCTATACTGATAACGTAAGACTGGGGGGAGGAATCGGTTTTGGGGGATTAGGCGGATTTGGCAGTGGTAGTGAATTTATTACACAGATCAGTCCGGGAGTGAATATAACAGGCGAAGGGCATCGTTTTAAGTCAAATCTCAATTACACTTTGAATAATCTCGTTTATGCAAAAAATGAGCGATTCCGGATACGGAATTTATTGAATGCTGATACGAGTGCTGAAATTATCAAGCACCATTTTTTTATAGATGGTCGAGCAGCAATTTCCCAGCAGAATGCTTTTTTATTTGGATCTCAGGCGCTGGATAATGCTACCTTGACAGGGAATCTGAGAAATATTTACAGGTGGAGTATCAGCCCCTATGTGCGTCAGCGTTTCAGCAATCTTGCTTCAGGTGAAGTTCGCTACGTTCACGGCGAGGTTAGTTCAAATGTCAACAATTTTTCCAATAGCAGTTCTGATACAGCAATTCTTTCTCTGAATAGCGGTTCGGCGTTCAAGACGCTTGGCTGGGGAATCAATTACAGTCATACACAGATCGATAGAAAATATGCTAGGCCCAATCTTGGGAGGTTGCAAACGATTGAGCTGGAACGAACTACTGGTATGCTCAGATATGCTGTAACGTCACAATTTAACCTGATCGGTACAGCGGGGTATGAACGTAACAGTTTTATTTCGATAAGAGGGCGAACATCCAGCCCTTTGTGGACGGTTGGTTTTTCCTGGACGCCTACCAAAAGGACAAAAATTGATGCATCGGGAGGAAAAAGATTTTTCGGGAATACTTACGCGGCGTCAGTTGATCACCGTACTCGCAATACAGTATGGAATCTGAGTTACATAGAAGATATCTCCACTTTCGGTCAGCAATCTCTGGCTGGTGGCTCGATTCTGAATGCCTCTATGTTGAGCCAGTTATTTTCTGGTTTGCAGGGAGGAGAAGCGTTATTGAACCAAGGGCTTCCATCCTCATTTGCTGATCCAAATAATTTTCTGACTAATCGTTTGTTTTTACTTAGACGTTTACAGGCTTCGCTTACTATAAATGGTAAGAAAAACTCACTTGTATTTCGTGGATTTAACTATTCCAGAAAATCATTCAGTTCGGATGAGGAGGATGCTGATTTGATTGGTATTGGTAATGCAGTACTGACCCGGGATACTACTCAGACTGGGGGTAATATATTGTGGAATTATCGGTTGTCTCCTAGAACAAGTGCCAATATCAATCTGGGATACATAAGAACCAGTTATGATGCAGTTAATCTGAAAGATGACAACATGATAGTGAGGGCTGGCTTGAATAAACAATTTACCTCTCATATCACTGGTTCGATCATGTACTATCACCTGCAGCGTGAATCCAATCGCAATAATAGTAGCTATGATGCCAATGCGGTGACAGCGACTTTGAATATGAATTTTTAGAAAGTTGAAGCTTTATTATGTATTTAGCCTACTATGGTTTTGTCGAGAAACCATTTCAGTTAAAGCCTGACCCGAATTTCTTTTTCCCCAGTCGAGGCCATAAACGTGCTGCGGCTTATCTTGAATATGGTCTTTCGCAGGAAGATGGTTTTATCATCATTACAGGTGATGTAGGCGCTGGGAAAACAACCTTGATGCGCTACCTGTTTCAGAAGTTGAAGCAGGAGCGGGTGGCGGCTGCACAACTGGTAAGTACAAGGTTGGATCCGGATGATGCTCTAAGAATGGTGGCCGCTGCTTTTGGGCTGGTTTATGAAGGTTTGTCCAAGGCTGCACTGTTGCTCGAACTTGAGCGGTTTATGCGCAAGTGTGAACGGGAAAGTACACGAGCCTTACTAGTGGTTGACGAGGCACAAAATCTTCTTCCACAAACACTTGAAGAGTTGCGAATGTTATCCAATTTTCAATCAGATAACAGACCTTTGTTACAGACCTTTTTACTTGGCCAGCCAGAGTTCAGGAGAACATTGCTCGGCAATCAAATGCAGCAACTACGCCAGAGAGTCATTGCCACCTATCATTTGGGTCCGTTGGATCAGGCAGAAACCAGAGCTTATATTGAACATCGTCTTCAGAAAGCCGGCTGGAGTGGTAATCCTGTATTACAGGATGAAATTTTTGAGGTGATACATAATTTTTCTGCTGGAATTCCTCGTAAAATCAATCTGTTTTGTGACAGATTGCTGATTATGGGATGTTTGGAAGAATTACAGACTTTGGGTAAAGCTGAAGCGAATGAAGTAATGTTTGATATTCAGAAAGAATTTGATCTGACGGTTTCCCCTGAATGAGTCCTATGATCCGTAATGCGTTGACTATTGATGTGGAAGATTATTTCCAGGTATCAGCTTTTGCCCGCCACATCCCGCGTTCTTCCTGGGATAATCTGCCATGCAGGGTCGAGCGTAATATTGACCGGATCCTCATGTTGCTGGATGAGCATGAAATCAAAGCTACTTTTTTCACGTTAGGCTGGATAGCAGAACGTTATCCGTCTATGGTAAAAAGAATTGTTGAGAATGGTCATGAACTAGCTAGTCATGGTTATGCTCATCACCGTGTTACTGAGTTAAGCCGCAGGGAGTTTTATGATGACATTACCCGTAGTAAATCCTTGCTGGAAGATATTGGTGGCTGGTCTGTACAGGGATATCGTGCTCCAAGCTTTTCTATTAATGGAAATAATCTTTGGGCACTGGATTGTCTGGGAGAAGCGGGTTATCGGTATAGTTCAAGCATTTATCCGGTAGCGCACGATCATTACGGTATGCCGGATGCACCTCGTTTTGCTTTTAACCCCGAGGCTTCCCGAGGAATACTCGAATTACCAGTTACTACCGTACGTTTGTTCGGACGTAATTTTCCGGCGGGTGGTGGTGGCTATTTCCGTCTCTGGCCCTATGTGATCTCACGCTGGTTCCTGCAAAGAGTCAACACAGTTGATCGTCAACCTGCGATTTTTTATTTTCATCCGTGGGAGATTGATCCCAATCAGCCTCGGCAAACAGGAATCAGCTTCAGAACACGTTTCCGCCATTATCTCAATCTGAATCGTATGGAAAAACGCCTTAGTGCCCTGACCCAGCATTTTGACTGGGGGCGTATGGATCAGATTTTCCTGCGACAGTCAGTGTAAGTTCAACAGTATTCTTGTGCAGAATATGCTTTGTCTATTTCCAGGCGCATTACCAGGGATTTCTGTGTTATCTCCAGATAAATTCCAGGCGTGGGATGAGTTCGTTATGGCCTGTCCTGAAGCAACCTTTTTTCATCGTGCTGGGTGGCAGCAGGTAATAGAACAAGCTTTCGGACATAAAACCTGGTTCCTGTATGTAGAAGAGGACGGGTGTATTCAAGGTGTGCTGCCTCTGGCGGAGGTTGACAGTTTATTGTTTGGACACAGTCTGAGTGCTTTGCCATTTTGTGTATATGGCGGTATTGCTGCAATATCGGATGACGCACGAACCCGTCTTGATCAGGTAGCCCAGATGCTGGCAACACATCTGAAGGTTGATTATCTGGAATATCGTCACCTTCGTCCGTTTCATCACGACTGGGCCACCAAAGATCTATATGTTACGTTTCGCAAAACTATGGATCCGGATGTGGAGCGAAACATGTTAGCGATTCCCCGCAAACAGCGGGCTATGGTACGTAAAGGAATAAAATACGAGCTGCAGAGTTATCTAGATAAAGATATAGAACGTTTTTTCCAGGCCTACTCGGCTAGTGTGCATCGCCTGGGGACACCAGTTTTCTCCCGCAAATATTTCCGGTTACTGAAAACTGTTTTTGCAGAAGATTGTGAACTGCTCATCATCACTAAAGATGAAAATGTGGTTAGTGCAGTTATGAGCTTCTATTTTCGAGATGAAGTGCTGCCTTATTATGGCGGTGGAACAGATGCAGCTCGAGATCTGGCGGGTAATGATTTCATGTACTGGGAACTGATGCGGCATGCCTGTGAACGAGGTTATCGGATTTTTGATTTCGGACGTAGCAAGCAAGGAACCGGATCGTATAGTTTTAAAAAGAACTGGGGGTTTGAACCACAGCCGTTATTTTATGAATATCAGCTTCATCAAGCAAAAACGATTCCTGAACATAATCCACTTAATCCAAAATATCAACTTTTTATCAAGACATGGCAGAAGCTGCCATTAGCTCTCGCCAATATGATAGGCCCGCATGTCGTTAAGAATTTAGGCTGAGAAGGGATGCAAGGGCTTCTTTACCTGACACACAGAATCCCTTATCCACCCAATAAGGGAGACAAAATACGTTCTTTTCATCTCCTGCAACACCTGAGCAAACGCTATCGTGTGTATCTGGGGACATTCATCGATAATGAAGAGGACTGGCAGTATGAGGATAAAGTCAGGAATTACTGTCAGGATGTATGTATTGTCGAGTTAGATCCACTGTCAGCCAAGATAAGAAGTTTGTTTGCGTTATCTGGGAATGATCCGCTGACGCTAGCTTATTATCGTAATACGAAACTGATGCAATGGGTTAAAGCGGTGTACAGCAATGAACATATACAAGATATTGTGATTTTTTCTTCTGCCATGGCGCAATATGTGGAGCGCTTACCTGCTTGCAGACGTATCATCGATTTTGTGGATGTAGATTCGGATAAATGGCGACAGTATGCTTTATCAAAGTCTTGGCCGTTCAGCCTGATTTATCACAGAGAATCACGATGCTTGTTGAATTATGAAAGGAAGGTAGCGGAAAAATTCAGTTATTCGACTTTTGTTTCTGAAAAAGAAGCGGAATTATTCCGACAGCTTGCTCCAGACGCAGCAAGTAAGACGACA
Source organism: Nitrosomonas sp. (assembly GCF_040256045.1). GTDB lineage: Bacteria > Pseudomonadota > Gammaproteobacteria > Burkholderiales > Nitrosomonadaceae > Nitrosomonas. The sequence goes on along the minus strand of NZ_JBDZWD010000001.1, from coordinate 88,593 downwards.
TTTTTCAATAACGGTGTCGATACTGATTTTTTCTCCCCTCAACGAAGTTATTCCAACCCTTACGCGGCTGCAAAGAAAGTGCTGGTATTTACAGGCGCCATGGATTATTGGGCTAACATTGATGCAGTAAGCTGGTTTGTAAATTCAGTATTTTCTGCTATACGCATGAAACAGCCTGATGTCGATTTTTATATTGTGGGTGCTAAACCAGCTAGACAGGTACAGATGTTGGCAGATTTGCCGGGTATTTATGTAACTGGTGCCGTTGAAGATATCCGCCCATATCTTATGCATGCGGCGGTAGCAGTTGCTCCCTTGCGGATTGCGCGCGGCATCCAGAACAAGGTGCTGGAGGCAATGGCCATGCAAAAACCTGTTGTTGTTTCCATGCAGGCGATGGAAGGAATTCATGCTATATCAGGAAGGGAACTGGTAGTGGCTGGAGATGCCAGGGGTTTTGCTGAGCAAATTCTCTTGCTTCTCGATTCTGATAAACAGGAAACCATGGGACGATTGGCGAGAGAACGAGTTTTGCGAGATTACACCTGGCGAGCCAATTTGTCGCGAATTGATGCATTACTTGCAGGACCTTCAGAGGTTAAGGTTCAGTAAGAACGAGCCGTTTCTACCCGTATCATGTTATCGGAAGGTTGTTTTAATTAACGGTTTTGTTATGAGTATTACGATTCAATCACAATGTGATGTTGTCGAGAACAGAAGGATGAATAAACGAAGTGTAGCGGTATTAATTACCCTGTTTGTAATCGCTGTCATCCTGGGTATTTATCATCCAACCGTTGAATCGATGGTAGCGACCTGGAATCGATCTGATACCTATGCCCACGGTTACCTGATTTTTCCGTTCAGTATGTATATGATTTGGAAAAAGCGTGCAATGCTGGCGACAATTCAATACTATCCTGACTATATCTCATTGTTGGTGTTGGTCGTGTTGGGGCTGGGGTGGTTATTGGCTTCTGCTTCAAATGTCCAAGTGGCGGAGCAGTACGCTCTCACAGCAATGATACCTGTCGTCGTCTGGGCTTTGCTTGGTTTTCGCGCTTTCAATACTATTCTGTTTCCACTCGCATATCTATTGTTTGCCGTACCGTTTGGTGAGGTATTCATTCCACCTCTCATTGATTTCACAGCTGATTTTACCGTCGGTGCGTTACAGGCAACGGGTATTCCAGTTTATCGTGAGGGGAGCTTCTTCAGTATTCCCAGTGGTAACTGGTCGGTTGTGGAAGCCTGTAGTGGAATACGTTATCTGATTGCTTCAGTGACGTTGGGAACACTTTACGCCTATCTGACCTATCACAGTATCAGCCGGCGACTGGTATTCATCGCGTTCTCGATCGCGGTGCCGATTGTTGCCAACGGGATACGCGCGTACTTGATCGTGATGACTGGTCATCTCAGTAATATGCAATTGGCTGTCGGTGTCGATCATTTGGTTTATGGCTGGATTTTCTTTGGTCTGGTCATGCTGCTGCTGTTCTGGATCGGCTCGTTCTGGCGAGAAGATTACTTCGATGAGGTCGGATCAGTTGAGAACGCTCCTCTAGCCAGTTTGAAATCTTCTTCTGTTCCAGTTAAATCCATACTGGGTATGGCTGGATTGGTGATAGCCGTCGTTACGATCTGGCCGGTTTATCTGAATTATTTGAATGATAAATCTGATATGCGCTCGGTACCGGAAATCAGTATGGTGGATCCTTCCGGGAAATGGAGTACACATCCGGTTCCTCTTACTGACTGGATGCCTGGATATACCGGCTCTCCCAAGCAATTCATCGGCCATTTTTCTCATAATAATAAACACATTGGTCTTTATATAACGTATTACCGGAACCAGGATCAGGATAACAAACTGGTCAGCTCCAGCAACGTTCTGGTGACTGATCGGGATAGCGGATGGCGAAATGTGGATGGGAGCAGGCGTAATATTTCATTGGGTGATACACCGTTTACCGTACACCAGAACCAGTTACATGCTTCGAAAGAGCGTCTGCTGATCTGGAGATGGTTCTGGCTGACCGACCATGAAACGGCTGATCCTTATGTTGCTAAGATGATCCAGGCGTTGAATCGGGTTCGGGGTAACGGGGATGATGGTGCCGAAATTATTATTGCCGCGAGCTATGAACATGATCTGGAAGAAGCTGCAGTAGTGTTGCGTGAATTTATCACTGATATGCAACCAGTGATTGCCAGAAAACTGCTGGCTGTTCACAGCGCACAGACTGACTGAAACAGAAGCCAGAGTAATGCCTCATCCTCCTCTGATTGCGCATGTGATTTTTCATCTTGGAGTAGGCGGGCTTGAGAATGGCTTGGTGAATCTGATCAATCATATTCCTGAGAATCGTTACCGACATGCCATTATTTGTCTCAGAGGATTCTCAGAATTTCACAAACGCCTTAACCGAGATGATGTCGAGATCATTGCGCTGAACAAACGCGAAGGAAAAGATTTTAGTATTTACGGCAAACTTTACAGAGTATTCAAGCGCCTCAAGCCGGATATCGTACATACACGCAATCTTGCGGCCATGGAAGCTCAGGTGGTTGCTGCTGCGGCAGGGGTGAAGGCGCGAGTACATGGAGAGCATGGCCGGGATATTTTTGACCTCGATGGTAAAAACTGGAAATACAATTTGTTGCGCAAGGCGATTCGCCCATTCATTCATCATTTCATTACTGTCAGTAAAGATCTGGAAAACTGGCTAATCAATACGGTGAAGGTATCTCCAGTGAAAGTACACCAGATTTATAATGGTGTGGAGCATCTGCGTTTCCATCCTGGTGGTATTGTCCCGATTGAGATATTCCCTCCGGGTTTTTTCGATGACCGGCCGTTTGCCGTGGGTAGTGTCGGCCGAATGGCGGCAGTCAAGGATTTCCCAACATTGGTACGAGCTTTTCTGATGCTGCGAAATGAGTTATCTGCAACCGGTAGGCGGCCATTACGACTCATTATTGCGGGAGAGGGTGTTGCGAAAGCGGAGTGCGAGACCATGCTGCGTTCGGCCGGGGCTGAGCAATTTGCCTGGCTTCCGGGGGAACGTGACGATATTTTTCGATTGATGCAGGCAATGAATGTGTTCGTACTGCCCTCTTTAGGGGAGGGAATTTCCAATACTGTTCTGGAAGCCATGGCGAGTGGTTTGCCAGTTATTGCAACCCGGGTGGGGGGTAATACTGAGCTGGTCCTGGAGGGAGAAACCGGCTGTCTGGTGCCGCCGGGAGATCCGGTTGCACTGGCGGGTGCGATACGTCAGTATTATCAAAACGATACTATGGCACACAGACACGGACAATGCGCACGAGCGGTCATTGAGCGGCAGTTCAGTATGCGTGCAATGACAAATGGTTATCTTACGGTTTATGATCGGGTACTGGATTATAAATCAAACACTGAAACGATCAACTGACCGGATAAAAATATGTGTGGCATAACAGGTGTATTTGATACACGCAGCTCGAGTGAGATTGACCGTAATCTGCTCCATCACATGAATGAGACACTGATGCATCGGGGGCCGGATGAAGGAGAGGTATATGTTGAACCAGGATTGGGATTGGGGCATCGCCGCCTGTCGATCATGGATGTATCCAGCGGTCAGCAACCGTTGTTCAATGAGGACGGCAGCGTGGTCGTTGTCTTCAATGGTGAAATCTATAATTTCCAGAAACTGGTCGGGGAATTGACCGCGCTGGGTCACCGATTTCGTACCCATTGCGATACGGAAGTGATCGTACATGCTTGGGAAGAGTGGGGCGAACGTTGTGTCGAGCGTTTTAGTGGTATGTTTGCCTTTGGTATATGGGATCGTAACCGGCAAACGTTGTTCATGGCACGTGACCGGCTGGGTATTAAACCATTTTATTATACGTTGCTGGATAACGGATTATTTCTCTTTGCCTCGGAACTAAAAGCGCTGCTGGTTTATCCGGATTTTGACAAAACGTTCGATCATCGGGCGATAGAAGATTATTTTGCCTATGGCTATATCCCTGAGCCGAGAACTATTTTTAAGAAGGCCTTCAAACTGAATCCTGGTCATCTGTTGTTACTGCAGCGCGGACAACAGACTGTGCAATCCCGTCAATACTGGGATATACCGTTTACACCACATGACCCTTTGAATGAGCAGGAAGCTGCAGAAGAACTGATTGCCCGATTGCGAAACGCGGTGGACAGTCACCTCATGAGCGAAGTGCCGCTGGGTGCATTTCTTTCCGGTGGGGTGGATTCCAGCGCTGTTGTCGCGATGATGGGGGGACTGATGAAAGAACCGGTCAATACCTGTTCAATCGCTTTTGCCGATCCTGCTTTTGATGAATCGGACTATGCCCGATTGGTTTCTGATCGCTACCAGACCCGGCATTTTGTCGAACAGGTGGAACAGGATGATTTTGATCTCATAGATCGGCTGGCTGCATTGTACGACGAGCCATTTGCTGACAGCTCCGCCATACCGACTTATCGTGTATGTGAGCTGGCCAGAAAGCGGGTGACAGTGGTCCTTTCCGGAGATGGAGGAGATGAGAATTTCGCCGGCTACCGCCGTTATCGCTGGCACATGCTGGAAGAGCAGTTACGCTCGAAATTGCCACTGGGATTGCGGAAGCCTTTATTTGGTCTGCTGGGTAGCGTGTACCCTAAAGCTGACTGGGCGCCGAAATTTTTGCGTGCTAAAACTACTTTCGAATCCCTTGCCCGTGATTCCGTGGAAGGTTATTTCCACAGCGTATCCATTCTGGATAATAAGCTGCGTATGCAGTTGTTTACCCGGGATTTTTATCATGCTCTGCAGGGTTATCGGGCGGTAGAAGTATTACGTGATTACGCGGATAAAAGCCCGACAAAAGAGGCTTTATCACTGATTCAGTATTTGGATATGAAAACCTATCTTGTGGGCGATATTTTGACTAAGGTGGATCGCGCCAGTATGGCTCATTCGCTGGAAGTTCGAGTTCCACTGCTGGATCATGAGCTGGTCGAATGGGTTTCGGGGCTGCCAGCTTCATTGAAACTGCGCCATCAGGAAGGGAAGTACATTCTCAAGAAATCGCTTGAACCCTATTTACCGCACGAAGTGCTTTACCGGAACAAGATGGGTTTTTCGGTACCTCTGGCAAGCTGGTTTCGTGGCCCATTGCGTGATCGTGTCCATAGCGCACTGCTTGGCAATACACTGGCTGATACTGGAATTTTCGATATGGGATTCATCAAAAAAATGCTCGACCAGCACCAGTCCGGGAGCCGGGATTACAGTGCGCCTATCTGGACGTTGTTAATGTTCGAATCTTTTCTTAGGAATACATTCAATAATACAGGGCATGTATTGAATAAACTCCGAGATCAGAAAGTTGCTTGACGAAAGTAGACTGATTTATGTTTGTAATCATTCTGCAGGTTTTGAGTCAACTAAAGATCGTGCTCCGGAGTGGGCAAGCCTGATTCGATAAATTTCAAATTTCAGTAGTTTCTGACACCTTAAGCCGGTAGTGATTATCACTGATACTCAGGCCTGGTTCGCTGAGATAATCCCGCATATATTATCTGGGTACCGGATTGTACCTGATGACAATTTTGAAAACTGCTTGAAAAATTTATGCAAAATTCAGTAGTACATTTTTATAAGAATAAAGAAATTTGTTGAGTTTCCCGAGGAAGAAGTGGCTGGGAAGTATTGCAAGCTGAAGAAAATACACGAATATCAGTGCTTTGCTTCCTACGATCTTATGTCAACCTATGACATGGCAGTACGATACATCATCAGCGATGATTGTCCGGTTGCTGGAGATAATTGAGTTGAGAGCATACATAAAGCAGATGCTTCGAACAGCAGCATAAAAACAACAATATATTGATTTATTCAGAAAGTGTTATGGTTCAATCAAATCCCCTCTCTTCAGAATCGCATTACATCACACGTTCTGATCAACGTTATGACTGGCAGGATCTGGATCAGTTGGATACCACGATACGGATGCAGATGCTGGCTGCCATCAAGGACTTCATTCGAGATCATTCTGCTGCAGTGATGGATCATGACCCGGATTGGCTTTTCACTAAATGCAGTCATGATAAATCAGTAAAAATTCTTTTCTCGCTTGCGAATGACGGTACTGTAGTGGCTTATGCTCCGTTCTTTGTACATCCGACAGCTTTGAGTTTTGAATTACTTGGGGTTTCGCTCTGGGAATATCGGATTCGCCGTTACAGTATTACTGCAGGACCTTTATTTGCGAATGGAGTCAATACTGATGAAGTGCTATCCACACTTTTTGATTATGTGTGGATACTGCTCGGGAATCGTGAGGCTTTATACGTGCTGGGTATGGAGCTCGACTCACTCTTTGGCCGGTTTATTCGACAGAATGCTGATCTACGCAAAAAATATCAGCTTGTTTTTTCAGGAAAGCCTTACCACAGAAGGTTGATCACCCTCCCTTCAAATTTTGATCAGTATATTCAGTATCTTGGATATGGTACCCGGAAGGAAATCCGGCGTGTGTTGCGTCGTTTGGAACAAGATTCTGAAATCACGATTGACCATCGTATATTTACTACGCCTGAAGATATAGCGGAATTTCTGCCACTGGCTCAACAGGTATCGGACAAGACCTACCAGCGTAATTTACTGGGTCTGGGAATTCGTGATAATGCTGAAACACGCCGTATTCTTACAATTGCTGCGAGAAATGGCTGGTTCCAGAGCTATCTTCTGATTTGTAATCAGCAACCGGTTGCTTTTCAGCTTGGTTATGTTTATGACGGAACCTATTATGCGGAACACACCGGTTATGATCCGGCATGGGGAGATAAGTCCATCGGCACGGTCGTACAAATTTACCGGATACGTGATCTGATTGCCAATAAAAGAATTACTCAGCTTGATTTTCTGTATGGAGATAATGAAAGAAAAAGAAGTTTATCCAATAAGTACCGAATAGAGCAGAACATTTATCTGATTCCAAGAAGGTTCCCGTTGGGGGTATTTGCCCTTACTTTGCGAGTTTTTAATAAAATTTCCGAGTTGGGAGGAGATTTTATTGAGAAATGGGGGTTAAAATCCAAAATCCGTCGTTACCTGCGTAAGCGATCGGTAAATCGAAGTTGATTTTTTGCAGAGTTTTGTACTGGCACGTTCTTCTATTTGCGGAAGAATGAGCTCCTCAATGCTTAATCTGTTTGGTTGGTGAAATTGTAATTCCGATTCTAGACAGATGACCAGTCAGTAAAAGACGACCTCTGACACTGGTAACGATCCAACCTATACTGGACCATCCGCATTTTTTGAAGGTGTTCAGTGAAGCGACATTGGTCGAACGTATATGGGTTACGATTCTCGAATAACCACGGTTTTGGGTAGCTTTACCCACTTTTCTTAGCAATGCTGCTGCTGCTCCCTTTCCCCGATAATCTGGATAAGTGTACAAATAGCCGAGAAAAACATCTCCCGGGTGCAAATGAATATCCAGAGCTGCCGGTGAATCGACTTGAATTATAGTACTGTGGTCGATATTTGTCTGGGATACAACCTGTTTTTGTTGAATGAGTGCGTAAACTCCTGCGTCTTCGTGGATGAGCCGAGATACACTCCTGCCACTTTGTAAGTTAATCTGTTCGATCAGTTCGTATGGACACATGATCAAATCCTGAGCGGTATTCAGGGATAGGAAGTGGAATGTATCTCTCTCAGGACTTTCACCGAATGCTTGTGATATCGGGTATTGCTGTCGAGTCAAGTCAATCGCATAGAAAAAATGTATTTCAATCCGGCCTAGTATTTTTATAAGCCAGAATAGGGCAGCTTTGAGGCCTCCCTTGTATTTCAGGAGTGATAACCTTTCTTGCCAGATATTCATTACTCAGAAAAAAGTATCAATTTTGCGCATCAGGTCGGCTACCTTTTTCTGCGGCCAGCTCAATTGCTCCCAGTATCGTGGATAGGACTGCTGACGTACAGTTTCAATTTCTTCTGACCAGAAACCTTTACGGTTGGCATGCTGGTGCAGATCCAGATCAGCAATTTCATTATTTTCTATGATAACGGGGCCACGTTCAGTCAAAGCGATATCCCAGTGGTGGAGATTCATACCCATCAGATAATTTGCTGCTCGTTCGCAGATTTCCGTTACCTGTGGCCAGTCAGGCAGTATGTATTGATCGAATTGCATACCTGTATCCGGATGAGTGGCGACTGTTTCGATTCGGCCGTTAACCTTGCCGACTACTCGGATGATCTGGCCGCTGAGTATGTTGACACCACCCAGTAGATTACCGGAAGCACCATGCTGAAAATTATCCATCATGTTTGATCCGGTAGGAATACGCCAGACTGCACTGACGATTGTATTTCTCCTACCAATCCGGGTGGAAGTGACACGTATGCTACTGACGCGAGGGCCACAGACACGGGCAATTTCCGGATGCGGCTTGAGCAGTTCTTGAAACAGAATACCTCGTGCAAATTCCGGATTGAGTGATTCAACCCATTCGGTTATTTTACGTTGCTGACCATTTAGAAAAATAATGCTGTCTGATTCCGGCAGATAATTTCGTAAACCCAGGGCTCCCCAGCCATACGCACCGTGACTGGGTTTTGCAAACAGCGGGTAATGCCGGGAAGTACGAAGATAATCAGTAGCTTCATCAAGATTGTTTAACGTAACAGCGCCGGGCAGATTTCTGCCGTTGAGATCATATACCGCATGAATCTTGGGCATGGGCAATTCTGTTGCCATCATAAAAAGGGTCATTGGCAGCTTTTCACCCAACATAAACCAGTGAAGATCATTGCACACATAATTAAGCCGAAATTTCCGGCCATTTCCCAGAAATCTGCTGCGTTCGCTGGCATTCAGGTCATCCAGATCATGCAGGCGATAGTCGATATATTCCTGAAACAGCAGACGTTGTGAACCAAAACGCATCTTCAGAATTTCGCGCAGTGTCGAGAAAGGTACTTTGCGTGCGCGCTTACCTAACAGAATCCGGAGAATATTCATTCACAGGCTCCTTAAAAGCGGTTTGCAGAAATATCAGTTTTTACTGAAGCCAGATTGTGTGATGACTTTAAGTTTTGCTGACTATCGTAAAGAATCAATTTTCCGTAAGAAAGGTGTAATTTTTCTGGTGATCCATGAAAGCTCGCTTAAATAGGGTCGGTAAGAGTAAGCAAGTACTTCTTCAAGTTGAGGTGAACGGAAACCTTGCCGATTTGAATATTGATGGATATCCATATCACCGAATACATTAATTTCTGTAATAACAGGACCCCGGTCAGTCAGCGCAACATCCCAATTCTGTAAATTGAGTCCAATCATCGTCTTACCTGTCAGCATCAACATCCGGATAATATGCTCCCATTCTGGAATGACGAGTTCTTCAAATCGATAACCCGAGTCCGGGTGATATTTTATGGGACTTACTTTATTGTTTTTACGGCTATACACCTGGGTTACCTTGCCAGTTTCGATATCAATGCCACCCAGCAAATTACCCGATACACCATGGCGGAAATTATCTGTCATATTTTTCCCAACAGGAATCCGCCAGCATGCACTGATAATTTTAAGACCTTTTGCAGTGCGGCCCATTGTTACACGCAAACTGGAAATGGCTTGACCACAAATGCTGGCGAGTATCTTTCCCGGTCTTAGCAACTCCTGAAAAAGAACAACTTTTGATTGTCGGTCGATCTGACGGGCAAAGTTATCGACTGATTCTCGTTCTCCATTGAGATAAATCAGCTGTCGAGATAGCTTGTCGTACTCTTGAATTCCAGCTGCGCCTTCCCCAAGCATGGCATCATCCGGTTTTGTGAATAACGGGTAAACCGCTTTGTTGGTGAGATATTCAGTAATACCAGCCTCATTGTCCAGTAAGACCGTATCAGGTAAGTAATGAGCGGAATTTTTATCATAGATTGCGTAAATTTTGGGTATCGGAAACTTGCCACCCATCGCAAATTGGGTAAACGGGATTTTGTAATGCAACATGAACCACTGTTTCTTATTACAGCGAATGTGCAAGCGCCACTTCCTGTCTTCCCCTATAAAACGTCTGCGGTCCTCTGTAGTTAATATCTGATCAGTATGAAGCTGATAATCCACATATTCTCGAAATGACAACCTATGCCCGCCTACTTTCATGAGCACAGCCTCATACAGTCGGGTAATCGGTTCCGGGCTTTCGCGCAATATGGTCAGCAGTTCATTCATAACAGTATATTCCTGGAATAAGGTTTATCCGGAAAACGGCATTAAAATAGTTATCCTTCCAGAATCTTAATAAAAAAATATTACCTGCGGATTAGATTAATGACTTCATGGTAGCCGCGTTTGTTGAAAAGTAGCGTAAGGCTGACATAAGACAGTACGCCTGCGGCAATCATAATCAACAGTTTTGTCCATTGATCAACATTATCCGCAAGCAGTGCGGCTGTTGTCCATACTGCCAGATACATTCCAATGGTAGAGCCTATTGCTGGCATGATGGTATAAAAAAACTCAGATAATCGTAGCTCTATTACTTGGAGCATGCGCAAAGTATTAATAAAGAACACTAACGGATAAGCGATGATCCAGCTTAGTGCAACTCCCTCTAAGCCCCAGCTACACCCGATCAGAAAAGCAACAGGCATAATGATTGAGGCGTAGAGTGAATTTCTCATGGTGACATCCGGCCTGCCTAATGCATCAATGGAAGAAGGCAGGAAGTGTACAAGCACACGCAAGGGCATCATCAGTGCCAACAATTGTAATGGCAGTATTGCACTGTGCCACTTTTCTCCCAGAAATAGCGGAATCATTTCGTCGGCAATACTGGAAATCCCCCATAACACGGGGAAAGTAATCAAACTGAGTGCCCGGGCCGCCTTGAGCACGAAACTGCGAAACTGTTCACGGTCATTCTGAATTCTGGAAAATACTGGAAATGCAACTTGGTTGATGATGGATGAGATTCGCTGAACTGGTAATGAAGCGAGCTGCATTGAAATTGAATAGAATCCGAGAGCTTCTTTACCCAGTAATTTTCCAACAATGGTAGTGTCTGCCTGAGAGTAAAAGAACCATAGCAGACGCGATAAAGTGACGTTTCCGCCAAATGACAAAAGATTACGCATCCCTTCCAGTGAAAATCTTGGAGACAAACGAAAAGGAGCAACGATATTTGTTGCTACCACATTCAGCATATTGGCGAACAGATTTCCCAAGATGAGCGCCCATACGCCAAACTGTGCAAATGCCAGTAACAGTGTCAGTATACTACCGACAATTGTGGTCGAGAAATTAATCAGTGATAAGCTCCTGAATTTTAACTGACGATATAGTTGAACATTGGGAAGCGTGCCGAAAATGTTCAATAAAAACTGAAGCGACAATACATGCAGGATTTGGATCAGTCTTTCCTCATCAAAAAAAGCGGCTATAAGAGGAGCAGATAAATTGAGTAGTAACAATAATCCAATATTTGTGCCAATTACGATAGCAAAGACGCTGCGTAAAGCAGTTTCATCAAGATTCTGCTTTTGAATCAGTGCGGGGCCAAGCCCGGCCTCGGACAGCATAAGCATGAAAGCAACGAATACCGATGCCATGGCCAGCAGGCCGTAGTCCTCGGGTGTCAGCAAGCGCATCACGACAATTGTAATGGCCCATGTAATGATCTGCGCTCCAAACTTCCCGCCTGCTGTCCACTTAAGTCCTGTCACTACTTGTTCACGTACCGTTGTCATAGAGAGGTTATTTCACATTGTTTCATAGGATTAGATCTGATTGCTGCCAGCTGCAGGAATTAATTGCAATAAAATATTGCTGAATACAAAAAATTCCTGCCAATGTTCTGATTTATGTTTGATTTTTACTGTTCTAAGTAACGTTGGATTATCAATATTGGTATAAATACTCCCACAGTTTGGAGGAGGTACACGATCACCGTATCTTCATCGTATCTACAATATCCATAAATGGGTAAAAATGTCTAAGGTACTGGTAGAAGAATCTATACGCAGTGAATTTTGCTTGCTTCAACATATTCAGTGGTTTATCTGTTTGCATTGGCAAGCTTCTCTGGCTGGGCAAGGGTAAGGTATGTGGTCCGGGTATGTCTGTGCGTAATATTACAGATTGAGTTAGTTTATGGGTGGAATGGATATCGCTTTATTTTTATGATGTGTAAAAATTCCGGCGGAAATTGGCGTTAATCAATATCAAGAAGTAGATAAATGAAAAACGGGAGATATTGAAGGATATTCTTTAATGCATTTTTAAATCCTGGAAATATAACGATAATGTCATAGCTCTTGCTATAAGCTAACCGAGTATCTTGCCTTTCAAGAAATAGAGATATTCTACGATACTGCTGGAAGATGGCATGGTGTTGTAACTTTGTAACTGGCTTGAGAATTAATACTCTAGAAAACATGGGTTATAAGTTTATCCTCAACCAGCTATCGTATTTTAATGAGAAACAGGGGAGTTTTCCCGTCAATTATCGTGATTCTTTGGTACTCTCCCATTTTTAATGGATGGCAGAAATAGAGATATTATGCCGCCATGGCCAGCCATTGTTTTGGTGTGATTTAGCCCAATGCCCTGTTTGGGTGTTCGTGATTGTAGTTCCCCATCCCACGCAGGCGTCCTGCGGAGGTTTTCCTGGGTGAATGTATTTTTCAGTTTTAACCATGTTTGAGCCTGCGTAACAATTGCCGCATTCAGGTATTCCGGCCCATTATCGCCATGAATCGCCATTTGTTTTTCGTGCCAGAGCGCGCATTACACGTCCTGAAGGCAGTAAAAAGTTCACCTCGATTCCCAGGACTTCCTGATTAAAGTTGTGTCAATCACATTCCCTGCTTCGATGCGCTTGAGCGGACTAGCTGTGAATCTCGGTTTCTTCATACTGTAAAACTCTCCTCAATAAGAAAATTCTACTTCTGATCTCTCACTTTTATAGGGGATTACCGCTCAGCTATGCTCTATTGCTCTAAGAATTTGTTCACGATCTTTTAAGCAAGAGCACCAGGAATGCGAGGTGGATGAATTGCAGACTGGTGTTGAGTTTTCGTTCGCAGTTTTTCCAGAGTCTGTGGCATTTCTCAATCCATGCGAATGATCGTTCAACGACTCAGTGCTGAGACATCACTGCAAAAGAGTGCAACTCACTGCGCTTGGCAATTTGAACCTTGGTCCCAAGCAATTGCCAGCAATGTTCCGAAGTCAGCCACATCAGCAGTCGTAACAGCAATAGTGTGAGGAAAACCTTGAGTATCGACGGCAATATGACGCTTGATCTCTGATACTTTTTTAAAGCCTGCTCCAGAACACTCATACCGTCTGGACTAGGCTTGTTCACTTGGCGAAGTAGGCGTGCATCGTTCGCCATTTCGGGAACTCACTCGGCAGCATCCGCTCCTGGCAACCGCTTTTCAGCAGATACAGCACACCGCAGAATACTTCGTATAAATCAACCGTCTGCGGCTTCGTTTGCTTGCGCACACTTTCCAGCAAAGGTCTGATCTCTTCAAATGCCTCCTTGCTGATGTTACTGGAGTAGATCTTTCTCATACCACCACTCTACGACATGCAATTGATCGTGAACAGCCTCTTAAAGGAATATCTTGTGCTATATTCGTTAGCCCGGAGCGTTTGGATATACTGTACTTTTGTACAAGGCCGATTGTGGGAAATGAGTCTTTTGTCGTTTTATTAGCAGAGGATTTGATTGCTCTGGCAGTGGGGCAATGCATCAGATGGTGGATACATTTAAAGAGTACGGTCCCAGTATTCTTTGTACTGAGCAAATAACTGATAAGTACAGCATTGTCGAAATTACTGCAGATAACGGCACTGTAGTAAATATCTCTGAAATTGTTGAAACCCTCCAAGCCTGATCAAGCACCTTTCAGTTTATCTATTATCAGCCGTTATTCGCTGACACTGCGAATTTTTCATTTTCTGGAGCGCACCAGTTCTGATTCGGGAGGTGAAATACAGCTTACTGATGCTACCGCTAATTTAATTAGTAAACAAAAAGTTTCGGCCTGCCGTTTAAAGGTAAGCGCTATGATCGTGGTGATAAGCTGGGATATTTGCAAGCGACAGTGAACTATACTCTTAAACATCCCAAGCCAAAGGATAGGTTCAGAGAATTTCTGCTCAATAATGAATGGTAAGAATCCAAGTTAATTTTTCCGGATAGAGCAGTAAATCAATAGTTAATGGAGTTTGAATGTTATATAAAATGAGAGTGACAGCAGCGTTATTTGCTTTGCTTTCTGGTGTGGCTGGGATATACGTTCTATTTGATTGGCGTTCTGATAATAGAGAATTATTGACATTTGCCCAAACAGTCGTACAGGACAATAACGTTAATGAGCAGGATATTGAACGGTTAAATGATCTTGTATACCATACCGGTGGTTTTGCTAAAAATAATCACTATTTTTTTCTGCCATCACTGGGTCCAACTCCCATTCAAGTTTTACGAGAAGGTGGAGATTGTTCAGATAAATCTAGATTATTGGCAGCGATCCTGGATGAGATAGAAATTCCTGCAACACTAGTAATGCTGGCTCCATGCAATACATGTTCATTTGGGCATACTGTTGTAGAAGCTAAGACTAAGGGGGGGCCAATAGCTGTCGATCCTGTTTATAATATTTCCTTTCCTTCATCAGCGGGCCATTATTATGGGGTGAGAGATTTACGTGACAACAGTGATATTCTCCAGGCAAGACTTGATGAGTTGACCCTTCAGCGCGGCCCAGAAAGCAAGGTTGCATTTTATCGCAGAGGTGCCGATGGTATACATTACTCCTATCCAGTTACCGTAAATTGGGAGAAAAATTTTTTAACACGATTTATTGGCCGGTTTCTGGCACGGTACACGGAGGAGCCTTCTTTGATTTACCGCCCCCGATGGCTTGAAGATCCAAAACTCCTGGTTACCATTCTTCTTGGAACTATTTCTATATTCAGTTTTATATTGTTTTTGATAACTCTTTTGCTTTCGCGCTTCAAGTTACGAGCAAAGAATAACTAGCCTATTATCTTGCCTTTACGCGATATTGTTATAGCGGTTATTGTTCTGGGTGTAGGCCTACATGCATTACGCCGTGCATGGATAGGAGTGTTACTTTGGACATGGGTGAGCACCATGAACCCGCATCGTTATACATGGGGGATACTTTCCACTGCACCGGTTGCTGCCTTTGCTGCAGGGGTGACATTACTTGGATTAGTGCTTACTAAGGAGCGACGTTCTCCATTCATTGGGCTACCGGTTGTTATTTTTGCTTTTTTTGTGGGATGGATGACCCTGTCTTGGCTTATGAGTCGTGATGTCTCAGAAGATTATTGGACTTGGAGCCGATCTGCCAAAATCTATTTGATGATATTTGTCACCCTGGCTTTGATATATACCAAAGAACATATCATGGCGTTTGCCTGGGTTCTGATTGGCTCATTGGCAATATTGGGCGCGAAGGGCGGGTTTTTTACTCTTATTACATTAGGAAATCATCGTGTATGGGGTCCTCCTGACTCTTTTATTGAGGGTAATAATGAGTTTGCCTTGGCTTTGATTATGATTATCCCTTTGGTATATTTTTTACAGCTTCAGGTTACGCGAAAAGTGTGGCGTCATGCGCTTAGTATGGTGATGTTACTGTGTGCTGCTTCTGCTTTTGGGTCGTATTCCAGAGGAGCTTTGATTGCTATTGTAGCTATGGGGGCCGTGTTTTGGTGGCGTAGTCCGAAAAAAGGAGAGGTGGCAATATTTATTCTTCTGGTTGCTATCGCAATGGTTCCAATGTTTCCAGAGCAATGGTGGGCTCGGATGGATACTATTTCAGATTATCAGGAAGATGGGTCTGCCATGGGTCGGATCAACGCTTGGGGTGTAGCGTGGGAGGTAGCTAAACATAAATTTTTTGGTAGTGGGATGAGTTACCAACATCCTGAATATTTTATTCTTTATGGAGAATATGAAGCGATTGTACGGGCCGCACACAGTATATATTTCCAGATTTTAGGTAACCATGGATTCATAGGGCTATTTCTTTTTCTTCTTTTATGGATAACCACCTATCGCGATGCTGGATGGTTAATGAAAAATGCGCGTAGCGAACCACATACTTTATGGGCGGCTCAATTGGGAGCTATGGCGCAGGTCAGCTTGGTTGGGTATGCAGTGGGAGGAGCTTTTTTAAGTTTGGGTTATTATGATTTGCCCTACAATATTATGGCGCTGGTAGTAATGAGCAAAAAGTGGGTAACTTCTAAGGCTTGGCAGAATGAAGGGGCGAGTCATAAGTTATAACTGTCCGATCCCTGATAATTATGTGAATAGGAAGCATTCCGCAGACTCCGGAGCTATGATCCTATTGTGGGTGTATGTCACAAGGGAGAAGGAAGTGGTGTAACCCGTTGTTGTTGGAGATCTGGGCAGATCAACCAATGTAAAGGAAACATCACAATGACAGATGATAATGTTTTAGAACTGAACGATCCGGAGCAAAATGGCCGGTTACAGGCAGTTCTGCGGGAAGGTGCACTATGGCAGTTTAGAAACTGAAGAGGGTAAAGCGGCAGGGGTGAGAAATGGCTATCTGCCTGAGCGTACCATTCAGACTGGACTTGGAGATTTGCAGTCAAAGTGCCCGAAAGTTACGGGATCGTTCCGATTTAGGCATCAGATTCAACAGCAGTTTGATACTCTTCTTATTTGAAACACACTCGAAGTATTGAAGAATTTTTACCTTGGTTATATCTGAGAGATATTTCAACGGGAGATTTTACTGAGACGCTCAAATACCCGTTGGGAGCAGATGTACAAGGATTGTCGTCTGCGGCGATCAGCCGTTTGAAACAGGCCTGGGAAAAGAATTATCAAAACTGGATTCGCCGGGATCTGAGTAGTAAACGATATATTTATGTCTGGGCGGATGGGGTCTACAGTACGATCAGAATGGATGACCAGCTATGTATTCTGGTGATTATTGGCTCTGATCGGAAGTGTTGATGGATTTGAAGCAGCGCGGGCTTACAGATGTACCAGAATTAGCTGTTGGCGAGGGTGCGCTGGGATTTTAGAAAGCGGCAGCCAATATATTAGACGGATACCAGTCAGCAGTTGCTGGGTGCATGAAACCGCCAATGTGCTGGAAAAGCTGCCCAAAGGCCATGCAACTCAAAGTCAAGGAGGCACTGCACAAATATCTGGGAGGCAGAAACATGAGAACAAGCTTATCAAGCATTTGACGTTGCATTGAACGTTTCAGCCTGAAATATACAAAAACAATGGCATATCTGACAAAGGATAAGGATTCCATGTGGACCTTCTATGATTATCCCGCGAGAAAACTGGCAGCACATCAGAACAACCACATCGACCATGGCGTTCAAACTGATGGAAACAGCTCAGAAAAATGGTTTCGGTTGAGGGGGTATAAATGATTGGCAAGCGTCATTCAAGGCATAGAATTCGTTAACGGCATTAAACAAAATACAGATCAAAAACAGGAAGCCACTTGATTCTCCCATACACCACATTAACTATAGCTCCAAGCAGCCACTGACTGGATACTACAACCATGAATGCTCAAACATGGCATTGGGCGGAATTACACCAAAACAGCGGCTGGTCATGACTGCATAATATATCTATTGCTGTCATCCATTAAAAATGGAGGAGTTCGATGCTTATCGAAAAATGACAGTCTTCGACGACTGAACGTTTTAACCAACGAGCTTCTAAAATCTCCAGAGGCATAAAAACTTAGATCTGCAAATGAATGAAGTCATACAAAATAATATTAAGCTTGAATTTTTTTACGATGTTCATTTTTCTCAAGATATTTTTCACTTCGAGAATGTAGATCTGATTAATACAATTTCTAAAGTTGATATCAAGGAAATAAATACAGTAAGTGTTTTTGTTGATCAGGGGGTAGTAGAAAGTCACCAGGGTTTGATAGATAAGATTCTTCACTACTTTGAAGTTCATGGTACAAAATTGAAACTTCTGGGGAATCCATTTTTGGTGCCCGGGGGGGAGGTTTGCAAGACGGATATTAATGTACTTGAAAGAATCTATCATAAGCTGTACGACGATAGAGTTGATCGACATACTTTTGTGCTTGCCATTGGCGGAGGAGCTATGCTGGATGCGGTGGGGTATGTGGCTGCAACTACACATAGAGGGATCAGGTTGCTGCGTGTGCCTACTACAGTTCTAGCTCAGAATGATGCTGGGATTGGTGTCAAGGCAGGAGTAAATCGATTTGGAATAAAGAATTTTATCGGCTCTTTTGTTATTCCAAGCGCAGTGATTAACGATACATTTTTTTTAAACTCTCTGTCTGATCGCGATAAAAGATCTGGTATGGCAGAGGCAATCAAAGCGGCACTTATTCGTGACAGTGTGTTTTTTGAGTGGCTCGAATCCAATGTTGAGGATCTGACTTCTTTTAAAGAAGATGCAGTGAAGCATATGATTAAAAGGTGTGCCGAACTACACTTGCTACAAATAACAACAGGAGGAGATCCATTTGAGACAGGGTCAAGCCGTCCACTGGATTTTGGTCATTGGGCGGCTCATAAGCTTGAAACAATGTCTGGATATGAGTTAAAGCATGGGGAAGCCGTAGCTATAGGCATGGCGATTGATACACGATATTCGCTTGATACACATAGGATAACAAGAGCTGATTACGAAAGAATCATATCACTTATGGCAAAGCTGGGTTTTAAGCTTGTACACCCTGCAATGAAGCAAAGACATGAGAATGGTGCGTTGGTTTTATTGGATGGAATTGATGAATTTCGTGAACATCTTGGGGGTGAATCTACTATAACGGTACTTAACTCTATAGGATCTAGTACGGAGATTAATGATGTTTGTAGCGATATGATGGAGCAATCAATTATTCTCCTGTTACGTGAGATAGGGTAAGGGTGAAATTAAAAACTTCTCACGGAGAAGAGCTGACTTATTGCACCAATATTCACCCTGGTGAGAGTTGGAGTGAAATTCGGCAGAATCTGGATCAGTATGTTCTGCCAGTTAAAGCATCGGTAGCGAATAATAAGCGGTTCGGGATCGGGTTGCGATTATCTGCGCAAGCAGCAGCGGAGCTTGTGAGACCGGGGAGATTACGAGAATTTAAATCCTGGCTTGCTATGAACGACTGCTATGTTTTCACAATGAATGGTTTTCCATATGACAGCTTTCATGGTTTGCAGGTAAAGGAGAATGTGTATCTTCCAGACTGGAGCAGCAAGCTGCGGGTGGATTATACGCTGTTGTTAAGTGATCTACTTGCTGAGTTGCTTCCAGAAGACAGTGTGGGTTACGGGAGTATTTCGACTGTCCCTGTTGGGTTTAGAAAGCATATTTTATCGAATGATGCTATCGAGAATGCTGTCAGCAATCTGATGTTTGTGGTCGATCATTTAATTAATCTGGAGTACAAAACAGGGAAAAGAGTTTTGTTAGCATTGGAACCTGAACCTTGTTGTTTCCTTGAAACAATCAGTGAAGCTGTTGATTTTCTTAATCGAAATATATTTGCTGGTACAGGTGTCAAGAAAATCTGCGAGAGCTTGAAAATAGATGATGCGAGTGCAGTTTCTAAAATTCGCAAACATATTGGAATCTGCCTTGATTTATGTCATGCCGCAGTTGAATTTGAAGATGCTGAGAATACCGTTAAGCAAATCCGTTCATCAGGGATCCTGATTCCAAAGATACAGATCAGTAGTGGATTATGTATTCCTTCTGTAAATGAGAAGAAAATTCAACAGTTGCTGAAATTTAATGATGGTGTTTATTTGCACCAGGTTGTGGAAAGAGTAGATCGGCATTTAAATCGCTACGAAGATATTGAAGAAGCAGTATCTCATTACTATTCAGATTCTAACAAGAACAATCCCAAGTCTCGTGAATGGAGAGTGCATTTTCATGTGCCTGTCTTTTTAGATTCCATGTCTTTATTTCACACTTCCCAAGCATTTTTAGGATCTGTTCTGGCTGAACATTCCAAGAGTAGTTTGACTCAACATCTGGAAGTAGAGACTTATACCTGGGGTGTTCTGCCTGAGCAGTTCCGTAACGAAGATATAGTCAAATTGATTACACGTGAGCTGACCTGGGTAAAAAATCAGCTTTAGGTATGAATATCAAGGTGGCTTTGTGTTTGGGACGCGTTTCCAATCTTCCGACAGTTTGGACAAATTGCCTGGTCGGGGCTTGGCTTTCAAATAATTTTATTTTTGATTACAGGATATTTCTTTTACTGTTATCGATGTCTCTGCTGTATGTTTCCGGAATGTTTCTCAATGATGCTTTTGATTATTTGATAGACGTAAAAGAACGTCCCTGTAGGCCCATACCAAGTGGACAGGTGCCTCGGGCAACAGTGTTTGCATGGGGAATATTGTTAATGCTTTTTGGTTTGCTGTGTTTTTTCCTTAGCTTGATTACTGAAGAGGCAAATTTAGGAGGGTTAGGCAGCACTATTTCAGTATTATCGTTGTGTGCACTGATTATTTTTTATGATTGGCAGCATAAGGAAAATCCATTGAGTCCCTTCTTGATGGGTGCGTGCAGAGGAGGCGTCTATCTGACAGCGAGTCTGGTATATGTTTCTACTCTGAATAGCGAGTTGATTCTAGCTGCGTTGATAGGTTTTTTATGGGTCGTCGGAATAACTTTCTTAGCCAAACAGGAAACACAAAAACGCACCCAACTATGGCCTGTATTATTTTTGATGGCTCCCATAGTTTACGGTATGACAAAGATATCAGTTGGAGAGAGTGTATGGCTGATGATACTGTTTCTTCTGCTAACTGTGATTGTGTATGCTGTCTTTCATTTTAGAAAGGGCAGCTATGGAGTAACCATAGCAACTCTGATTGCGGCAATTTCATTATTGGATGGATTATTATTGGCTTCCAACGGGTTTGAATTAGCTGCTTTACTGGCTGTATGCGTTATGCCCCACACTTTGGTTTTACAAAGGTTTATTCCTGCAACATGAATTCCACATTGGGTCTTGAAGCGTATGCAATCTTAGAATCTAGTATATTGCGTCAGGTGAATAGAGAGACAGCAGGCATTTGGATCAAGCAAGTCACCGGGAGTATGCTTGAGTATTCAGATCCAGTGAAACTGAGTTTAAATATTGCATCTGTACCTAAACAGATACGTGTTGATAGAAGATTGATTCTTAATGAAAATGATATAAAGAGGGTGCATAGTATTTATCGAGGATGGCAACCTGAGAAATGGTCTTTAATAGAAGCTGTCAGGATATTGTTTAATCTGGCTGTTATATACAAGACAGATAATGCGGAAAAAGTTTTGTCACACGCATATCAACTGCCTGAATTAAATGAACAAGTAGCTTTCCTGAAAGGAGTGCTTCTATATGGGGGAACTGAATTCTTTCTAAACTGTGCGAGAGAGGCTGTTCGCTCCAATATTCGTCCGTTGTTCGCTGCGATTGCTTTGTTTAATCCCTTCCCTACTGATAATTTTTCCGAAGATGAGTGGAACAATATGATTCTTAAGGCTGTTTCCTGGAATTATCCATTGCGAGATATTTATAGTGCAGTTACAAGAGATAACAAAGCTTTGGCTGCAATGCTTTATGAATATGCTAAGGAGCAGATGGGAGCTAAAAGACCGGTATCTGATGATTTATGGAAATATATTGATGCGTATACTAATGAAAATAAGTTTTCGGATTTTGATGTCCAGCGGGATTCGATAACTCCTAAAGTGTAGGGAGAGGTTTTATTTATCTCTACGTATGCGTGTTAGCTTGTAATTGACGTTATCTGGTGTCAGGAATTTTTATTCAGGCAGAAATAGCACATTAACTAAGAATACCGACATCGAGAATATTAAAAACGTATTTAGTTAGTCCAAAATAGAAAATTTTATGATGACTTTTTTTGTAGATCCTCATATTCATATGTCATCCAGAACAACGGATGACTATGTTGCTATGGCACAAGCAGGTATCGCTGTGATAATTGAACCTGCATTCTGGTTGGGGCAACCGAGGACCAGTGCTGGTACTTTTATTGACTATTACTCTTCATTGCTGGGTTGGGAGCGTTTTCGGGCATCACAATATGGGATCAGGCATTTTTGTGCGATTGGGCTCAATAGCAAGGAATCGAATAACCAGAGACTGGCTGAAGAAGTGATCGAAATTTTACCAAAATTTCTGATAAAAGAAGGTGTTGTGGCGGTAGGTGAAATCGGTTTTGATGAGCAGACGCAGCTGGAAGAAAGATTTTTACAAGAGCAGTTAGCTCTGGCCAAGGAATTTGATTTGCCTGTAATGATCCATACTCCTCATAGAAATAAGCTCAAAGGGACTTTGCGTACAATGGATATAATCCAGGAGCTTGGCATTAATGTTGATAAAGTGGTTATTGATCACAATACTGAACAGACAGTTAAGGCCGTTCTTGAAAGAGGGTATTGGGCTGCTTTTACTATTTATCCGGAAACAAAAATGGATAGCGAAAGGATGGCTCGTGTTGTGGCAGAGTACGGGGCTGATAGAGTAATTGTTGATTCTTCGGCCGATTGGGGCTACTCGGATCCACTGGCTGTTCCCAAAACGGCTGCACAGATGCAGAAGATAGGTATTTCACAGGAGCAAATTTATTTATCCTGTTGCAAAAATGCGTTGACAGCCTATGGACTGAGCAATTTATTGGGCGAAATGGAAACCAGTGGTACATTGGCTGTGGATCAAAGGAATATGTACGAAAATAATTCGGTACTAAGAGGGCAGCAACCAAGAATTGAGGAAGGCAGATAGCCTGGTCAGGCGAAGATATGATCAAGTATAAGTTTCTTTATGGCTGTAGCGTGGATTGTCGGGTTGAATAACCGGTTTCTTTCAGATGAAATAACGATAGGGCTGTATTTTTTGTCGTTATGTACAATACCATGAGAGCCTTTTACTAATTCGGGCATTAAAGGGATTACATCTAGCAATTGACGAAATCCCAGTTTTCGCTTGAGTAGTTTCCACATTATTGATAACGGCAATATACGAATAGTCGGATCGAAGAATAGTTCTGCAGGATCGAATCCTGGTTTTCTATGTATATCTACCGTTCTGGCGTAATCCGGAGCCCGTCTATCATCCAGCCAGTAATAGTAGGTAAACCATGCATCTGGTTTTGCTAACGCAATAAGATTGCCTGATCTTGAGTTGTTTAGGGAGTATTGTTCGCTGTCTTCCCTGCTTAATATTCTTTCTACTCCGTCCATGGATTCAACCAATCTTCTGACAGCAGGTATATCAGCGTGGTTGTGGACATATATGTGAGCGATTTGGTGGTCACTTACAGCAAATGCTCTTGAGTTGGATAAATCCAGTTGTTCTAACCCTAGCTCATCTCTTGTTTGTAGAAAACCATTTTCTCTGAGTAAGCGATTAATATGAATAGGCTTGGTTACAGGAGTGATGGCGTATTCTGATAATACAATTATTCGGGCTTCATCATTTAAAGCCATATCTATCAGCTCCCCACAGAGCTTATCTACGAGCTTTATGTCTTTTATTAGTTCAGGATGCTGGGGGCCCAAGCGCTGGAGGCTGTAATCAAGGTGTGGAAGATAGACCAACATCAGTGTTGGATGATTGGTTTGCCAGACGTACTTTGAGGCTTCAGTAATCCATCGGCTTGAATTAATAGAAGTATTGGGTCCCCAGAAATTAAACAGGGGAAAGGAACCAAATTTCTCAGTAAGAACATCACGTAATTCAGCTGGTTTGGTATGGCAGTCTGGAATTTTTCTGCCATCAGCTGGATACATCGGTCTGGGTGTAACGGTAAAATCAGCAGTTGTTGCCATGTTGTACCACCAGAACATATTGGCGCAGCTGAATTCAGCATTTATTTGTTTTGCAGTTTCCCAGACTTTTTCTCCTTTAATTAATCTATTTGATTGTCGCCAGAACCAGATTTCATTATATTGCTGGTCGAACCATCCATTCGCTACAATGCCGTGTTGATCCGGCATTTCTCCAGTTAAAAAGGTTGCCTGAACAGAACAGGTGACGGCGGGGGTGATGGTTTCTATATAACTTAACTGTCCTGCTGTTCTAAGCTTATGAAGATTAGGTGTATTTTCTCCAATTATCGGCTCGGTCAGGCCAACTACATTTATAACCAGAGTTCTACGCATTACAGTATTTTTAGGTAAATGAGGAGAAGGGTGGCTCAAAGACTGCAAGCCACCCGAATACTTCAGTGGGTATGATGTTTGTTGGTTTTCCCTAGGTTACGGGTGTAGATCGTTAAATGATCAATCTCATTTTCTTTCAGAAAGCTTCCCCAGGGGGGCATCATCGGGCTTTTTTGTAACGGAGCTCCGCCTTTTTCGATAATGTCCCGAATTTCATGATCAGTTCTGGTTGACTGAAATTCTTCAGAGGTGAAATCTGGTAACTTGACGTCAAGTGATTCTGCATCAGGGCCATCACCACGGCCTTCTCTGCCGTGACATCTGGAACAGTTTATTGAGAAAAGCTGACGTGTAAGATTTTCATCATATTCGCTGCTAGTTTCAGATTCAGCTGCTTGATCATCAGTGGTATGGTTTGCTTGTTGTATCGTTTTCTGATCCGATTTAATCAGAGATAAAATTTCACCTGTTGGATGTGAGGCGGCACCAAGCAGCGTAACTAGGATATCTCCATTTTTTAACTGTACTACTGAGCTGATACCACGTTGCGCAAACTGTGACCCTTGTGCAATCAGTTTGACTTCAGTAACTTCTTCTTTGTCTGTGTCTGATAGGAATATTTTTGCTGAATAATTATCTGCAAAGATATATTTTCCAAATAACTCCGGGAATTTATTGCCGCGATAAACAGTACCTCCTATAACAGCTCGATCATAGGCCGTATGCTCATAGGTATAAAAAGGTGCCTGTTCGGGGGCAGGTAGTTTTTCGGGTTTTTCTTTACCTGTTGGATGTCTTCCCTCAATAAAAGGAAATTGATAATGTTTTCCCTTTTCGATGATATTGACTTCTTCCCATACAGTTGATCCTACATCTCCCACCCAGAGTTTTCTGGTTTCAGGGTCAAAAGTGAAGCGAAATGGATTTCTGAGGCCAATTGCCCAATATTCGTCCATTACTTCAGGGTTTCCTACGAATGGGTTATCTTTGGGAATAAGATAATTTTGTCGTATCCCATGTGCAAATGGTTCATGAGGAGAATAGCTTGAATGAGTATTATTGGTATCGAGGTCGATTCTTAATATCCCTGATCTCAGTGTTTCCGAGTAGCTGGAAGCTCCTTTCGGATGTACGCCTTCGCCCAATCCGATGTAGAGCAATCCATCCGGACCGAATTCTATGGAGCCGCCATTATGAAATCCATCAGGATTTCTGGGTAAGGAAAGAATAGTCGTCTCAGAATGCAATCTGGCATCAATGTCTGGTAAAGAGATATCAAATCTTGAAAGTTTATTTACCTGTGTATCTCCACGGTATTCTGTGTAGTAAAGGTAAATAAAGCCAGTGTTTTGACTGTCTGGTTGGTTAAATTCAGGATGAAAATCGAATCCGAGTGCCCCATTCTCAATTTCAACTTCACCGAGTAAGGTTGTAGCATCAAGAACCAAGTCAACTTGACCTGATTCTGGATAGTTCAGCTTGATGATCCGGCCATTTCTTTCCAGAACATATAAATTTTCGGAATCGCCTGGTGCTTGCCTGACAAGCATGGGCTGGGAGAGATCGATGTTGGTGTAAATTTGTTTTAATCCCCAGCCGGAGTCTTCAGCCGGGTTAAACCAAATTCTGATCTGAGTGATCAGATTTGCGGTATCTCTATCCGAAACAAAAGCTTTTCCTAATAATAATGGAGATAGAAAATAGATTAGTACCAGAATGCCTTTGATCGAAAAAAGTTTGCGCAGGACACTGTAAGGAAGGAGATACAAACTGCTAAGCTTGCTTTTTTTTGTTTCTTTGACTGCGTACCAGCCTATAAAAACCAAAATGTAGGCAACTGTCGAGAACAGGCCGATGGCGGCGATCAGCTGAGGATGATAGTTGATGGTGGTGACAAAGAAAACATATAGCGAGGCAGTTGTATAAGCACAAAGATAAACCAAATATTCACTGGCAAACCTTTGGGGTTTATAAAATACTCCATGGCCAAGGATAAGTTGTGACGGAATTAATATTATGGCGAAGATGGTTGTAAATATTATTGATAAGTGCCATACATCATTTTCGCTCACATAAACATCAGGGAGCCGAATAACTGATTTAGGAATAATGTCGTGAGTTTGAGTAAATTTGTATGCAATGTATGTACATAAAAATATAACAAATAACTGAATCAGTACTTCTATTGGTGAATTTCTTTTTTTGTCCATTTTCATTGGCAGAATATAGATGTACTCTTGTTTTCCGGTTAAGTTTTATCAAGTAATAAAATCTATGAAGTTTGATTTAGGCTCTATCTGTATTAAACATTGGACATCTAATCTGATAGGCAGATTACCCATCTAGTATATATTTTTTCCAAGAATATGCCTTAGTAGTCCCTGGCTCGCATTTTCTACTAGATCCAGCACTCTTTCAAATCCGTGGTTGCCGCCGTAGTATGGATCAGGTATTTCCTGGTGGGTATCCCATTGTTTGCTGTATTGTAGGAACATTGCCAGGCGGTTGGTATATTGTGACGGGCAGCTCTGCTGTAATTCTTCCAGGTTACGACGGTCCATTGCCAGGATGTATTGGAAACGTGAAAAATCTGCCGGTACAACTCTTCTGGCACGTAAACCCTGCATGTTGTAGCCCCGTTTGAGTGCGGCCTGTTGTGAGCGTCGATCCGGAGGTTCGTTGATGTGATAGGCGTGTGTTCCAGCGGAATCTATATGAAAGAGGTGTTCCAGTCCGGCGGATTTGACGTGATGGTTGAAAACCGCATTTGCGGTGGGTGATCGGCAGATGTTTCCCATGCAAACGAATAGCACGCCGATTTTTTCTACTTCTGAATGTTTCATTTATCCTGCTGTTATAATTAAACCGAAAACTCTGTAATTATACTGTCGATCATCAAAATTCAGAATTTTCGTCTCTGTTTCCTTTTTCTGCCCGATCTGAGATTCAGCTCCGGGATTTATTCATGACGAGCAATCGCTGGCAAGCTGTTTTGAAAACGGCTGCTTTCCTCAAGCCTTATAAGTTATCGTTAAGTTTCAGTCTGGCAGCGTTATTCTTGACTGCCGGGATTACCTTATCGCTAGGGCAAGGGATACGATTAATGGTAGATCGTGGATTCTCTACACAGTCCCCCGATCTGCTGGCCCGGTATGTGTTGATTTTTCTGTTGCTGGTGGTATTGCTTGCGATAGGTACATTTACGCGATACTACTGGGTAACCTGGCTGGGCGAGCGAGTGATTGCAGATATACGGCGTAAAGTTTTCGCACATTTGATCGAGTTACATCCGGGATTTTTCGAAGCCAACCGCAGCCTTGAAATCCAGTCTCGTCTGACAGCAGATATGACCTTGTTGCAATCCGTAGTGGGTTCTTCCGTTTCGGTAGCGTTACGTAACCTGATTATGCTAGTGGGTGGCGTCATCTGGTTATTTATTACCAATGTCAAGCTGACAGTGATCGTTATGCTCAGCACTCCATTGATTGTAGTCCCTATTCTGCTGTTTGGCCGGCGTGTGCGTGTATTGTCGCGACAAAGCCAGGATCGGGTGGCGGCTGTCGGTGCTTATGTTGGAGAAATACTCGGGCAAATCAAGATGGTACAGGCATATAACCATCAGGCTGTGGATAAAGTACATTTCGATCAATATGTGGAAGATGCGTTTCATATAGCCCGCCAGCGGACGGTGCAACGCGCCTGGTTGACTGCGGTGGTGATTGTTCTGGTATTCGGTGCGATCGGCATGATGCTCTGGGTTGGTGGTATGGATGTGATTGAAGGTAAAATCAGCGGGGGAGAGCTGGCGGCATTCGTTTTTTACAGCATCATCATTGGCTCGGCGGTGGGGTCTATATCGGAGGTGTTGGGGGAATTGCAGCGTGCTGCGGGCGCTGCAGAGCGTACCATGGAGCTGCTGGAGGAGCCCAGTCAGATTAGTTCACCTGCCGATCCTCGTCAGTTACCGGCAGTGACAGGTAATATCGTATTCCATCGAGTATGTTTTGCTTATCCATCACGGCCTGAAATACAAGTGATCGATGATTTTTCGTTGACGGTACATCCGGGTGAAACGTTGGCGCTGGTCGGTCTCTCGGGCGCGGGTAAATCCACTTTATTCGATTTGTTGCTTCGTTTTTACGATGTGCAGTCTGGTTGTATCAGGTTGGAAGATGTGGATCTCCGCGATTTGAATTTATCTGATCTCAGGGGTAGTTTTGCCTTGGTATCTCAGAACCCTGTACTGTTTCACGGCAGTATCGAGCAGAATCTGCGTTATGCATGCCCGGGCGCTTCGGATGTGGAAGTCGAAATGGCAGCCAAGGCTGCTTTTATCCATGATTTCATTATTTCGCTGCCACAGGGTTACCAGACCAACCTGGGTGATACTGGATTAGGGTTGTCGGGTGGTCAGAAACAACGATTGGCAATTGCCCGGGCCATTCTGGCAGATGCTCCGGTTTTACTATTGGATGAGGCTACCAGTGCACTGGATAGTCAGAGTGAGCATTGGGTGCAGCAGGCAATTGCCAGATTGAGTACCGGTCGGACAACTATCATCATTGCACATCGCCTGAGTACTGTTGTTACTTCTGATCGTATTGCTCTTATCCATCGTGGCTGCCTGGAAGCATTGGGTACACACGCAGAATTGATGGAATCTAGTGAACTGTATGCACGTCTGGCGATGGCGCAGTTTCACGTCTCTGGCTGATTTGTTTTACTGAAAATCGGATATGCTTTGTACTGAGGCAGGGTGACACATCGTGCACTGCGGATCTTTATCCAGCCTGAGTGAGCGCCAGCGCATGGTCAGTCCGTCCAGGAGAAGGAGCCGGCCATGGAGTGTTTCACCAATTCCCAGCAATACTTTGAGGGTTTCGGCTGCCTGGATACAACCGATAATGCCTGTTAGTGGAGAAAATACACCCATAATTGCGCACGTGGGGTCATCACTGTCACCTGAATCAGGAAACAGACAGTGGTAACAGGGACTGTCAGGATGGCGCAGATCAAATACGGTTATCTGCCCGGTAAACCTGACAGCTGCTGCTGATATCAAAGGTTTGCAATGGACGATGCAAGCGTGGTTGATGAGATGGCGCGTTGAAAAATTGTCACTGGCATCAATGACGGCGTCAACATTTCCGATCTCTCGGTTCAGCAGGGAGGCAGTAGCATGTTCTGGCAAAGAGATAATTTCTATTTCCGGATTGATACGTTGGAGCGTGTTTCTGGCGGAGTCAGCCTTAAATTTACCAATTGAAGCGGTTTCGTGCAGAATTTGACGTTGCAGGTTTGTCAGATCGACCTGATCGTGGTCGCAAACAATCAGTTTTCCAACTCCACTAGCAGCGAGGTAAAGTGCGGCAGGAGAACCTAAACCGCCTGCTCCCAAAATGAAAACACTGGATTGTGTTAACTTTTCCTGACCGGAAATATCGATTTCCGGTAATAAAAGATGGCGGCTGTAACGCAAAAGCTGTTGATCATCCACGTTGCTTCCGCCATCTATTCAGAAAAAATCAGCTTTGAGTTGATTTGGCTGTTTTATGCTTGGATTTCTGAGCCATGGATTTCAGATGGTTAACTGCTTTGGCTAGCAGTAGATCGTCACTAGACCCAAATTCCATAGGTTCATGCTTTTTCTGTTTCTTATCTGCCTTGTTTTTTGACTTTTTGGAAGATTGTGCGTCTTTCTTGCCAGATACTGACGCTTTATCGGTTTTTTCTTCTCGGCCATTGCTCAGATGACGGTTGAGATCGGCTTCTCTTAACAGGCGCGAGTCATTGTCAGTTTCTTCATCCAGTATATCCGGCGTGATACCTTTTGCTTGTATCGATTGGCCATTGGGCGTGAAGTAACGTGCTGTCGTTAGTTTGATAGCGGTGTTATTGCTGAGCGGCAGGATAGTTTGTACCGATCCTTTACCAAAGGTTTGTGAACCCATGACGATGGATCGTTTATGGTCCTGCAGAGCACCCGCCACAATTTCTGAAGCAGAAGCTGAACCGCCATTGACCAATGTTACCATCGGTATGGTTTTGATGCTTTGAGGGAGATTCGCCAGGAAATCACGCCCTGATCCGCGAAGATAATACTCGGGATTGGCACGAAGTTGCATCTTGGCATCGTTTGTACGTCCTTCAGTGTATACAACCAATGCGTTGCTCGGCAGGAAGGCAGCTGAGACTGCGACAGCACTGTTCAGCAATCCGCCCGGGTCGTTTCGTAGATCCAGTACCAGACCTTTCATAGGAACTTTGCTTCCGCTGTAAAGCTTAGTAATAGCTTCCGCCAGATTTTCGCCAGTACGTTCCTGGAACTGGGTAATGCGGACATAAGCATAACCGGGCTCAATAAGCTTGGACTTGACACTGTCAATCTTGATAATGGCACGAACGAGTGTGAAAGTAAGGGGTTCTGCCTCACCTTCACGGATGACAGTCAGTGCAATCGAGGTATCCGGTTTTCCGCGCATCCGTTTGATAGCATCGTTGAGAGTCATACCTTTTACGGCTGTGTCATCAATTTTTATGATCAGGTCACCGGTTTTGACGCCTGCACGGAAAGCGGGTGTGTCTTCGATCGGAGAGATAACTTTGACCAGGCCATCTTCCATTGTTACCTGTATGCCCAGTCCGCCAAATTCTCCCTGTGTACCGATTTGCAGTTCTTTGTATTCTTCACTGTCCAGAAAAGCCGAATGTGGATCCAGCCCGACCAGCATCCCGTTGATTGCTTCAGTAATCAGTTTTTTATCTTCTACAGGTTCGACATAGTCGCTTTTGATGCGACCGAAAACCTGGGAAAATGTACGCAGCTCCTCAATCGGGAGCGTTTGCAATTCCTCTTTGATTTCTTTGTCGGCGATGGCGGAGAAGTTCAGGCTGACCATGATTCCAGCAATGAGGCCAGCAAAAACTAAACTGATTTTCTTCATAAAATTATGCATAGTGTATGTTTGCTCTGCGCTTTGTGTTTTCGGAAGATTCTGTATATGCCAATTAAAATTTAAGTTGTTAGAGGGATCGGTTTAATCCAGATTACTCCAGTTTTACCCAGCTCAACGGGTCAAACGGCTTCCCCTGATATCTGAGTTCAAAATATAAACCTGTTTCAGCATTGCCACCGCTGTTACCAACGGTTGCTATCGTATCACCACTTTTAACCTTGCTGCCTACCCGTTTGTGGATTGCTGCATTATTACCATACAGGCTCATGTAGTGGTTGCCATGATCCAGAATCATTAAATTTCCAAATCCTCTCAACCGGTCAGCAAATATTACTTCTCCACCCGCAATCGCTTTGACCTCGTTACCTCCGGCAGAGCGAATGAACAGTCCTTGCCATTTGATACTTCCGCTTTCGCGCGGACTTCCAAAGCGATTGACTAGTTCCCCTTTGACAGGCAGTCTCAACTTCCCTTTCAGCGCTGCAAAAGAACCCCTATATCCAGTGATATCAGGTAATTTATCGTTGCGTAGTACCGGTTTTCCGTCTGCTTTGGCCGGAGTACTTTTTTTTCGGGCAAGTTGTCTGTTAAGTTTCTCAATGAGATTGGAAAGACGTTGCTCATCTTGTTTTAGTTCATCAATTTTTTTCTGCTGGCGGGTAACCTCTTCAGAGAGTGTTGCCAGAATTTCTGATTTCCGGTTTTTTTCCAGTTCAAGCTGTCGTTTATGATGGATTTGCTCGTTATGTATCCGTTTAAGCGATTCATTCTGAATATGGCTTTTGTGAGCCAGTGCATCTAAAGCGGTCAGTTGGTTGCGTAAGTTATCGATATTTTTTGAGCGTGCCTGTGCAATATAACTGTAATAATAAAAATTACGTGTAGCTTGAGCCGGGTTTTGTTGCTTGAGTAACAATGGCAAGTAATTTCCATATTTTGCCAGATGCTGATGATAGATCAGCTTTCCAAGCTGTTTCTGCCTGTTGCTGATATTGTCTTGAAGCAGTGCTGATTCGTTTTGCAGTTGATCCAGCTTTTCTTGTGCCTCTTTCTGCTGTTGTGCGAGCCGGGAAAGTTTAGCGTACAGATCGCTTATGGATTGTTCAGATTCACGCAATGCATCAGCAGCTTTGGTTCTGGAAGATTTTTTATCGACCAGATCCTTCTGCAGAGTATCAATGCGGGTACGTAGTTCCTGTAACTGTTTTTGATTATCCCGGTTGGCTTGGGGGAGTGCATACAGCAAGGAAGGTGAAAATACATTGACTGAAAGCAGCAGAAAGGTAGCTTTAAGCAATCCATTTGCTTTCCGGGAAAGGCAAGGTTGCGGTGATTTTGAGCTCGTAATTAAATCAGCAGACATCAGGCTCCGGCTTTACCCTGATTGGCGACTGTCGAAATGGCTTCTCCGATCCGGCCGGCATCTCCCAGATAGTAACTGTTGAGCGGTTTCAAGTCATCATCCAGCTCATAGACCAGGGGAATCCCTGTAGGTATGTTGCAATTCAGGATATCCTGATCCGAGATATTATCGAGATGTTTGATCAAGGCGCGCAGCGAATTTCCGTGTGCAGCAATGATTACCTTTTTTTCTGCCTTGATTTGCGGAGCGATTGACTGATTCCAGTAGGGCAGAAATCTTGCGACCGTATCCTTGAGACTTTCCGCAATTGGAATATCGTTGGATGATAGGTTTCTGTAGCGAAGATCAAGTCCAGGATAGCGTTCATCGTCGGTTGTGATGGAAGGCGGGCGGATATCGTAACTACGCCTCCAGACGAGCACCTGCTCATCACCATATTGTCTAGCAGTTTCTGCTTTATTCAGACCTTGGAGCGCTCCGTAATGCCGTTCGTTGAGTCGCCAGCTGAGCTCGATCGGGGTCCACATCTGATCCATTTCGTCCAGTGCGATCCAGAGTGTGCGAATTGCCCGCTTGAGTAAGGATGTATAAGCAATGTCAAAGGAAAAGCCGTTTTCGCGAAGCAGTCTGCCGGCATCTTTGGCTTCTTTTAACCCTGTCTGCGTTAAATCGACATCAGTCCAGCCGGTAAAGCGATTTTCCTGATTCCAGATACTTTCTCCGTGTCGCAGGAGAACGAGTTTTTTCATGTCAACCTTGGTTAAACGGGGGGGGGGGCAAATTTATGCAAAATACTATGTACAGTATTTTATTATATTTTGCTTAAGGACGCAGTAAATCAGAGTAATTCCAGTCGTGGATACATCAGATCAGGTGATACGGGCATTGACGCAACCCGGTTTCGCGGGTAGCATCCCCCGGTTTTACGAGTCTGAAGCTGGATAAACAGGAGGGGTGATGGGGCGTGCAGGATTTGTAGCCGGGAACTGGAAAATGCATGGCAGCCTGGCTCGGAATCAGGAGTTACTTGAAGCGGTTGTTTCAGGAACCCGTTCGTTGCAGAATGTATCCTGTGCAGTGTGCGTACCTTACCCTTACATAGTACAGGCACAGTCGGTACTTGAAGGTTCTCATGTGGCATGGGGAGGGCAGAATGTCAGTCAATATCACCACGGAGCTTATACCGGCGAAGTATCGGCAGATATGCTGACCGACTTAGGATGTCGGTATGTGATTGTGGGCCATTCGGAGAGACGAATACTGTTCGGTGAAGAGAATCGGGTCGTGGCTGAAAAATTCCGTGCTGCGCAAGAGTGTTCGATAACACCAATACTCTGCGTGGGTGAGACTCTGGCTCAGCGTGAATCAGGTGAGGCCGAACAGGTGATCGCCACGCAACTCGATGCCGTGATCGATCTGGCGGGTATCGAAACACTCCGGCACTCAGTCATAGCCTATGAGCCGGTATGGGCAATCGGCACGGGCAAAACTGCTACTCCTCAACAGGCACAGGATGTCCATGAATTTATAAGAAGTCGGATAGCTGTTCATAACAGCAGAATTGCCGGGGATATTCAGATACTTTATGGTGGAAGTGTAAAAGCGGATAATGCACGTGAACTGTTCGCAATGCCTGATATAGATGGCGGACTGATCGGAGGAGCTTCGCTGGTTGCCGAAGAATTTATTTCGATTTGCCTGGCAGCACAGAATTAATTAGGGATAATGTATTGTGGAAACACTTATTTGGTCAGTGCATATCGTCGCTGCAGTCATAATTATCATTCTGATCCTGTTACAGCAAGGAAAAGGTGCTGATATGGGGGCAGCCTTCGGTAGTGGTGCATCCGGAAGTTTATTCGGTGCCAGTGGGTCGGCTAATTTCCTGAGCAGAATGACTGCATTAGCCACTACGGTTTTTTTTATCACTAGTTTAACGTTGACATATTTTTCCAGTGGCAGTCATTCTGGTGAAGAGAGTGTCATGCAAAAATTGGATATGAAATCGGGTGAAGCAGCTGCTCCTGCAGGAGGAGATAAACTTGGAACCCCAGATAAGGAAGGAGAGGGGGATGCTGCTTCCAGAGTTGGAGAGATTCCCGAATAACTTTTGCTCACTGGAAAGCGGGCGGTTGAGATTTCTGGCCGACGTGGTGGAATTGGTAGACACGCCGTCTTGAGGGGGCGGTGGCGAAAGCTGTGCGAGTTCGATTCTCGCCGTCGGCACCAAGCAAACATATTTAAATGTCAGGTCATTATGTGACCTGAGTCTGGTGATTTTAGTAAGGATATTGAAGATGCTGAACACCATGCTCGGGAATTATTTCCCGATTTTGTTATTTATTTTGGTCGGGCTGGCGATTGGCGTGTTGGCAATGCTGGCGGGATGGTTGCTTGCGCCAAACAAACCGGATACCGAAAAATTGTCACCCTATGAATGCGGTTTTGGTGCATTTGAAGATGCGCGTATGAAGTTCGATGTGCGCTATTATCTGATCGCAATTTTATTCATATTATTCGATTTGGAAATTGCGTTCTTATTTCCTTGGGCGGTTGTTTTGAAAGAAATCGGGTGGTTTGGTTTTGTTGCGATGCTGGTATTTCTTGGATTACTCATAGTAGGTTTTATTTACGAATGGGTCAAAGGTGCTTTGGAGTGGGATTAAATAATGGGTATTGAGGGTGCATTAGAAAAAGGATTTGTTACGACCAGCCTTGATTCCTTGATCAATTGGGGGCGTACTGGCTCGATGTGGCCTATGACCTTTGGATTGGCATGTTGCGCGGTCGAGATGATGCAAACAGGTGCATCACGTTATGATCTGGATCGGTTCGGTATTGTTTTTCGCCCCAGTCCCCGTCAGTCGGATGTCATGATTGTTGCCGGGACGCTGTGTAATAAGATGGCACCTGCATTACGTAAAGTTTATGACCAGATGGCTGAACCTCGCTGGGTAATCTCCATGGGATCCTGTGCAAATGGTGGCGGATATTATCATTATTCTTATTCAGTCGTGCGTGGATGTGACCGGATAGTACCTGTCGATATTTATGTGCCGGGCTGTCCGCCTACTGCAGAGGCACTGCTTTACGGAATCATCCAGTTACAGAATAAAATCAGGCGTACCAATACAATCGCGCGCTAGTTTAAGGGGAGGTGAAATGACAGAAAGTCGCCTTGAAAAACTTGCGGCGAATTTACAGAGGGTATTGAGTGATTGGCAGCTTGATATCAGCCGTGCACTTGGGGAACTGACGCTTCTGGTACATTCCCGAGATCTGCCAGATATTGCCGAAGTACTGAGAAATCATCAGGATCTGGGGTTTGATACGCTAGTTGATCTGTGTGGCGTGGATTACAGTGAATATTCGACGGATACACATGCTGGATATAAACGAGAGGATAGGCGGTTCGCTGTCGTGTACCACCTGCTTTCAGTCAAACATAATCACCGGCTGCGTGTGCGTGTTTTCGCGGAAGACAATGAATTTCCCATGGTCGATTCGGTGATGCCTGTATGGCCTTCAGCTAATTGGTTTGAGCGCGAGGCGTTTGATCTGTTTGGAATTGTTTTCAATAATCACCCTGATCTCAGAAGAATTCTTACGGATTATGGATTTATTGGAAATCCCTTTCGTAAGGATTTTCCTTTGTCGGGACATGTGGAAATGCGTTATGACCCTGATCAGAAACGGGTTATTTACCAGCCTGTTACAATTGAGCCTCGTGAAATTACACCGTATGTCATCCGTGAAGAACAATATGGCAGAGATGAAATATGAAGCACTCTATGACTGATTGCCGAGGCGTATGGGATTTAAAAATGAGAGGATGTTTGGGAAATGGCTGAAATTCGTAATTACACTATGAATTTTGGGCCGCAGCATCCTGCAGCTCATGGTGTTTTGCGCTTGGTGATGGAACTGGACGGCGAAGTGATCCGGCGTGCTGATCCTCATATCGGATTACTGCACCGGGCTACGGAGAAACTGGCAGAAAACAAGACTTACGTACAGTCAGTACCTTACATGGATCGTCTGGATTATGTCTCCATGATGGTCAACGAACATGCGTATGTGATGGCGATCGAGAAGCTGTTACAGATTGAGGTGCCTATCAGGGCACAATATATTCGTGTAATGTTTGATGAAATAACACGTATCCTCAATCATTTGTTGTGGCTGGGTGCTCATGCACTGGATGTCGGGGCAATGACGGTTTTTCTATATGCTTTCCGTGAGCGGGAAGATCTGATGGATTGTTATGAGGCAGTGTCAGGGGCCCGGTTGCATGCCGCCTATTACCGGCCGGGCGGAGTTTATCGTGACCTGCCTGACAGTATGCCACAGTACCAGTCATCTGCAATACACAATGAGAAGGCAACACGCGCACGTAATGAAAATCGGCAAGGTTCTCTGCTTGATTTCATTGAGGATTTTACTCGCAGATTTCCAGGCTACATTGATGATTATGAAGCATTACTGACAGATAATCGGATCTGGAAGCAGCGTTTGGTCGATATTGGGGTGGTTTCACCTGATCGTGCCAAAGCACTGGGCTTTACCGGTCCAATGTTGCGTGGATCCGGAGTGGAATGGGATTTGCGCAAGAAGCAGCCATATGAAGTTTATGATCAGGTAGATTTTGATATTCCCGTTGGCGTTAATGGTGATTGTTATGATCGCTACCTGGTGCGTATTGAGGAAATGCGCCAATCAAATCGTATAATAGAGCAGTGTATCGAATGGTTGAGAAAGAATCCTGGTCCTGTGATTACTGACAATCATAAGGTTGCCCCACCATCCAGGCTGGCCATGAAGCAGAACATGGAAGAAATGATCCACCACTTCAAATTGTTCACGGAAGGTATGCACGTTCCGCGGGGTGAAGCTTATGCCGCTGTGGAGCATCCTAAGGGTGAATTTGGTATTTATATTATTTCAGATGGTGCTAATAAGCCTTATCGCCTGAAAATTCGTGCTCCTGGATTTGCACATTTAGCAGCACTGGATGAAATGACCCGGGGACATATGATTGCCGATCTTGTAGCAATCATTGGTACTCAGGATATTGTATTCGGTGAGATAGACAGATGAGTTCGTCGATGTTAAGCACTGAAGCTCTGAGAAAAATTGATCGGGAAATCGCTAAATATCCTGCCGACCGGAAACAATCGGCTGTGATGTCTGCACTGGCGATTGCACAGGATGAAAAAGGTTGGCTGGCAACTGAAACGATGGATTTTATTGCGGATTATCTCGAGATGCCTGCAATTGCTGTCTATGAGGTTGCGACTTTCTACAACATGTATAACCTGAAGCCAACTGGGAAGTACAAGCTTACGGTCTGTACCAATCTGCCCTGTGCATTGTCAGGTGGAAACCAGGCAGCAGATTATCTTAAACAGAAACTGGGTATTGGTTTCAATGAAACTACGGCAGACGGGTTATTCGTTCTCAAAGAAGGTGAATGTATGGGTTCCTGCGGGGATGCACCGGTACTTCTGGTCAATAACAAGCGTATGTGCAGTTTTATGACTGACGACCAGATAGAT
Source organism: Nitrosomonas sp. (assembly GCF_040256045.1). Classification (GTDB taxonomy): domain Bacteria; phylum Pseudomonadota; class Gammaproteobacteria; order Burkholderiales; family Nitrosomonadaceae; genus Nitrosomonas. Next base: position 50,472 of record NZ_JBDZWD010000001.1, on the reverse strand, counting down.
AAACTGCTTGAGGAATTAAAGGGATGACTCAACCTACTCAAGTCATCATGGCAGGCGTGGATATTGCAGATCGGGATAATTGGCGATTAAAGAGTTATCTGAAGCGTGATGGATACGCTGCGTTAAAAAAAATTCTTTTACAGAAAATTTCTCCAGAAGCAGTAATTGATGAAGTCAAGAAGTCTGCATTGCGCGGCCGCGGCGGAGCGGGTTTTCCGACGGGGCTGAAGTGGAGTTTCATGCCCAAACAGTATACAGGTGAGAAATATCTCGTCTGTAATTCTGATGAGGGCGAACCGGGTACATTCAAGGACCGTGATATCATGCGTTACAATCCTCATATCTTAATTGAGGGTATGTTGATTGCAGCCTATGCGATGGGTATCCGCACTGGTTATAACTATGTACACGGGGAAATATGGGATGTTTACGAGCGCATGGAGGAAGCCGTCGAAGAGGCCAATGTCGCAGGTTTCCTGGGGGATAATATCCTGGGCTCCGGTTTTAGTTTCCGACTTTATAACCATCATGGATACGGTGCCTATATTTGTGGGGAAGAGACCGCCCTCCTGGAATCCATAGAAGGTAAGAAAGGTCAGCCGCGCTTTAAGCCGCCATTTCCTGCTAATTTTGGTCTGTACGGTAAACCTACGACGATCAACAATACAGAAACATTTGCTTCTGTCCCTTGGATCATACGTAACGGAGGAGAACGTTACCTGCAGCTCGGTAAACCAAATAATGGCGGTACCAAAATATTTTCGGTTTCCGGGCATGTCAATAAGCCGGGTAACTATGAAGTACCCATGGGGACACCTTTTGTAAAACTGCTGGAACTTGCTGGCGGGATGCGTGATGGCAGAAAATTAAAAGGATGTATTCCAGGTGGCTCATCAATGCCGGTTCTGCCTGGTGACATCATGATGGAAACGGATATGGACTACGACTCGATAGCAAAAGCGGGTTCCATGCTGGGCTCGGGTGCAGTGATCATCATGGATGACACGACCTGTATGGTGCGCGCACTGGAGCGACTTTCTTATTTTTACTATGAGGAATCCTGTGGCCAGTGTACCCCGTGCCGGGAAGGAACTGGCTGGCTTTACCGGATCATCAACCGGATCGAGCATGGAAAGGGGCGAGTTGAAGATCTGGATTTGCTTGATAATCTTGCAGATAACATTCAGGGTAGGACTATCTGTGCATTGGGTGATGCTGCCGCAATGCCGGTGAGAGCGATGCTGCAGCATTTCCGGGATGAATTTGTTTTCCATATCGAACATAAAAAGTGCATGGTCTAGGTGGGCTGTGGTTTTTTATGTCATGTTTATCTGATTCCCACTGATTCTGGGATTTATTGCTGATGATTAATATTGAAATTGATGGCAAACAGGTAACCGTTGCGCAGGGTAGTACCGTAATGGATGCTGCCAGGCAGCTCGGGGTCTATATTCCCCATTTTTGTTATCACAAAAAGTTGTCAATAGCGGCTAATTGCCGGATGTGTCTGGTAGAAGTCGAAAAAGCGCCTAAGCCGTTACCTGCATGTGCAACACCGGTAGCCGAAGGGATGAAAGTATCGACACACTCTCAGCAGGCGGTGACAGCACAAAAAGGGGTGATGGAATTTCTATTGATCAATCACCCACTGGATTGTCCGATTTGTGATCAGGGAGGAGAGTGCCAGCTGCAGGATCTGGCTGTCGGCTATGGTTCAAGTGGTTCCCGTTATCAGGAACCCAAACGGGCCGTGACCAACAAAAATCTTGGCCCGCTCATAGCAACGGACATGACTCGCTGTATCCACTGCACGAGGTGTGTTCGTTTCGGCCAGGAGATCGCCGGAATCATGGAGCTTGGAATGGCTGGCCGAGGAGAACACTCCGAGATTCTGACGTTCGTCGGCAGAGCGGTTGATTCTGAACTTTCCGGTAATGTAATCGATTTATGTCCGGTTGGTGCACTGGTCAGTAAGCCTTTTCGCTATTCAGCAAGAACCTGGGAGTTATCGCGCAGAAAGTCGATCAGTCCACACTGTGGATTGGGTAGTAATCTGATCGTACAAGTGAAGAAAAATCGGGTCATGCGAGTACTCCCGCGTGAGAATGAGGCTGTCAATGAATGCTGGTTGTCGGATAAAGACCGGTTCTCTTATGAAGGACTGAATTCGGAAGACCGTTTGACGGTACCAATGATCAGAAAATCCGGACAATGGCAGGTATGTGGCTGGCAGGAGGCTTTGGCTTATGCTGCGGAGGGCATCAGTAATGTGATTAAAAAGCAGGGCCCTCAGAGTGTAGGTGCATTAGGATCTGCCCATAGCACGTTGGAGGAGCTCTACTTACTGCAAAAACTGATGCGTGGATTAGGGAGTCACAATATCGATCATCGGGTGCGCCAATCTGATTTTCGTACCGATGCCGTATTGCGAGGAACGCCATGGCTGGGAATGCAAATTGCCGAGATTTCACAGTTGAAAGCAATATTGGTCATTGGCAGCACACTGCGCAAAGACCATCCGCTACTTGCCCAACGGATGCGCCAAGCGGTAAAACAAGGGGGGCAGTTAAATCTGATCAATCCATCAGGTGATGATCAGTTGACTACGGTTACCCATTGCGCGATTGTTGCTCCTTCAGCCATGCTTGACATGGTATTACAGGTACTTAAAGCAGCAGCAGAAATCAAGAATGTTCCTGTGCCGGGGCATATTAAATCTGCTGCAAATGCAGTTGAAGTTTCTGAAGTTGCACGGGGAATTGCGAATAGTCTCATCAACCACGCTCCGGTGGCTGTTTTTCTGGGTAATCTTGCTCAGCATCACCCTCATTTTTCTGATTTACATTGTGCGGCACTGGCTGTTTCAAAAATAACTGAGGCACGGTTTGGTTTGCTGGGTGAAGCTGCAAATAGTGTGGGAGCCTATTCTGTGGGTGCGTTACCATGGAGTACTGGGGCTAATTCTGTAAATAAAACTGTATCCGAGAACGTTGGTTTAAATGCGGGACAGATGCTGGGGTTAGGCGTGCCCGATGGTGAATCAGCCTGTAGTGCTTACGTACTGTTGAACCTTGAGCCGGAACTGGATTGTTATGATACGGGGCGGGCACTTAAGGTAATGAATCAAGCTGAATTTGTAGTTTCATTAAGCAGTTACGAAGGAAATATTCCTGATTATGCAGATGTTATTTTACCTGTTGCTCCTTTTACTGAAACATCCGGTACTTTTGTTAATACTGAAGGAAGAATACAAAGTTTCAGTGGTGTAGTACCTCCTCTCGGCGAAGCACGTCCTGCCTGGAAAGTCTTGCGGGTATTGGGAAACCTGTTACAGCTGGAAGGGTTTGATTACGATTCATCAGAACAGGTTCGTACAGAAATAGTATCTGCAGAAGAAGAATTTGTGTGTGGCTTGAATAATGCATTGGAAGCGTTTTCAGTCTCGGGGAACTATCAAAAAAATAGTGGCATTGAAAGGATTGGTGAGATACCAATTTATCAGGCTGATCCAATCGTAAGGCGGGCAGGCTCATTACAGAAAACACATGATGCTGCACTGCCCGTTGCGTTTGCTTCACCCATCCTGCTTAATAAATCTGGAATACAGGCAGGTGAAACAATCAAAATAAAACAGCAGGATGAGACGATTCAGCTGGAAATTTCTGCCGATACTAACCTGCCTGATAATTGTATCCGACTGGCATGTGCTCACTCACAGACATCTAGATTAGGCGGGATGTTCGATGAAATCGAGCTTGAAAAATTATAGAAATCTAGATCGGGATTTGATCAATGGATAGCTTGCAACCATTATTTGAGCAATTATTTGGCAGTGAGTGGGGAGAACCTTTCTTTCTGTTGATAAAGAATCTATTACTGATCCTGGCGATTGTCATTCCGTTACTTCTGGCAGTTGCTTACCTTACGTTTGCAGAAAGAAAAGTTATCGCTTATATGCAAGTCAGGGTAGGGCCAAACAGGGTAACTTTCTTTGATATCCCTTGGTTGCGTGGTTGGGGACAGCCTATAGCCGATGCCGTCAAGGCGATCATGAAAGAGATCATTGTCCCGACAGGCGCTAATAAATTCCTGTTTCTGCTTGCACCGGTTCTCGCCATAGGGCCTGCATTGGCCGCCTGGGCTGTTGTTCCCTTTTCGCCGGAACTGGTGCTGGCGGATATCAATGCAGGCCTGCTTTATATTCTGGCCATGACATCGCTGGGAGTTTACGGTGTCATCATTGCTGGCTGGGCATCAAATTCAAAATATGCTTTCTTGGGAGCTATGCGCTCTGCTGCACAAGTCGTTTCATATGAGCTGGCAATGGGGTTTGCACTGGTCTGTGTATTGATGATGTCTTCAAGCCTCAACTTGGGAGATATTGTGGCGGGTCAGCAGGGTAGCAGTTTTCTGAACTGGTACCTGATCCCGTTATTCCCGATGTTTCTGGTTTATTTTATATCCGGTGTGGCTGAAACGAATAGGGCACCTTTTGACGTGGCGGAAGGGGAATCAGAGATCGTCGCCGGCTTCCATGTGGATTATTCAGGCATGGCCTTTACGGTATTTTTCCTTGCTGAGTATGCCAACATGATTCTGGTTGCAACTTTGGCCAGCATTATGTTCTTGGGCGGCTGGCTGCCCCCTGTGGATATTGCTCCTTTTAATCTGATTCCTGGAATGGTGTGGCTGCTCCTGAAAATAGCCTTCATGCTGTTCTTTTTTCTCTGGTTCCGTGCTACTTTTCCGCGGTATCGTTATGACCAGATCATGCGACTGGGCTGGAAGGTATTTATCCCGCTCACCCTTGTCTGGATTGTATTGCTGGGCATGGTGATGCAATTGCCAGAGACTGTTCGGCAAAATTTCCCGTTGAATCTCTGGTTTAACTGAGAGTAATAGCGAAATGGAACGTATCAAACAGTTTTTTAAATCCTTTCTGCTGGTTGAAATGCTGAAAGGAATGAAAGTAACAGGGCGTTACCTGTTTGCACCCAAAATCACTGTACATTACCCGGAAGAGAAAACACCTCAATCACCTCGTTTTCGGGGGTTGCATGCGTTGCGCCGTTATCCTAACGGAGAAGAACGTTGTATTGCATGCAAGCTGTGTGAGGCTGTATGTCCTGCCCTGGCGATTACTATCGAATCAGAACAGCGTGACGATGGTACGCGCCGGACTACCCGTTACGATATCGACATGATTAAATGTATTTTTTGTGGATTCTGTGAGGAAGCCTGTCCGGTTGATGCGATTGTTGAGACTCGTGTCCTGGAATACCATGGCGAAATTCGTGGAGATCTGACCTATACGAAAGAGATGCTGCTGGCAGTGGGTGACCGCTATGAAGAACAGATAGCCAGAGACAGGGCAGCAGATGCTCCTTATCGCTAACAAACAGATATAAGTTTATGAATTTACAGGATTTCGTTTTTTATAGCCTGGCGAGTGTAGTGGTCATTGCTGCACTGGGAGTGATTACACTGCGCAATCCTGTTCACTCGGCGCTATTACTGGTGCTCGCTTTTGTGACATCTTCCGGGTTATGGTTACTGCTTGAAGCAGAATTCCTGGCCATTGTTCTGATTCTGGTATATGTCGGTGCAGTCATGGTGTTGTTCCTGTTCGTGGTAATGATGCTGGATATCAATTTGGAACGTATGCGGGAGGGATTCTGGAAGTGGTTCCCGTTTGGTGCCGTACTGGCCCTGATTATGACAGGTGAGATAGGGATGGTACTGATGAGCAAGCAATTCGGACCTGAAAATATACAAATTTCAGCTCCCAAATCAGCGGACTACAGTAATACGAAAGAATTGGGACAATTGCTTTATACCGACTACGTATATGCTTTTGAATTGTCAGCCGTTATTCTTCTGGTGGCAATGATTGCTGCCATTGCTATAACATTGCGTTATCGAACAGATAAAAAATCTTCGAATGTTTCAAAACAAGTAACTGCTAGTCGTGAAAAACGGTTAAAAGTTATATCTATACCAGCAGAAAGAAAAGAATAACTTTTGCTCAGGATCCCCATCTGTTTCCTATTTTCTTCATCTAAAAGGTAATCATCTTGGTATCGTTATCACATTATCTTGTGCTGGGTGCTCTCCTGTTTGCCATTGGGGTCGTTGGTATTTTTCTCAATAGGAAAAATGTCATTATTCTGCTGATGTCGATTGAATTGATGCTATTGGCCGTCAATATGAATTTTGTCGCTTTTTCACATTTTTTACAGGATACGGCAGGGCAGATTTTCGTATTTTTTATTCTGACTGTCGCTGCAGCTGAAGCAGCCATCGGATTGGCTATTTTAGTTGCTCTATTCAGAAATCTGCACACTATTAACGTAGATGATCTGGATGAATTAAAAGGTTGAGCATTCCCTGTTTCTTTGAGATAAAAAGCAATTTGTTAAACCAATTCTGGTAATTGATGGCTTACATGGAAAATCTTTATTTACTGGTTCCAATGGCCCCTTTGTTGGGAGCCATTATTGCTGGCCTTTTCGGGCGACGGGTTGGTTTGATATGGAGCCATCGTGCAACGATCATTTTAGTGGCGCTGTCACTTATCTCCTCCATCATTATTTTTATCGATGTACTACAGGGGAATACTTATAACGGCAGTGTCTATACCTGGTTGACATCTGGTGAGACGATATTTGAAATCGGCTTTCTGATAGATACCTTGTCTGCCACGATGATGGTCGTGGTGACCAGTGTATCGCTCATGGTCCATATATACACGATCGGGTATATGCACGGAGATCCCGGGTATCAGCGCTTTTTCAGCTACATTTCGTTATTTACATTTTCGATGCTGATGCTGGTGATGTCCAATAACTTCCTGCAGTTGTTTTTCGGCTGGGAAGCTGTTGGATTGGTTTCTTATCTCTTGATCGGATTCTGGTACACCCGTCCCACGGCAATCTATGCGAATCTGAAAGCTTTTCTTGTCAATAGAGTCGGAGATTTTGGTTTTTTGCTTGGGATTGGTCTGGTACTGATGTATTTCGGTACATTGGATTACGAACTTGTGTTTGCTCATACAACGCATATGGCATCCCGTTCAGTCGAAATATGGCCTGGCCAGTCCTGGATGTTGATGACTGTTATCTGCCTGTTGTTATTTGTCGGGGCGATGGGTAAATCTGCCCAGTTTCCCTTGCATGTCTGGCTGCCGGATTCAATGGAGGGGCCCACGCCGATATCCGCTTTGATACATGCTGCCACTATGGTGACAGCCGGTATATTTATGGTGGCCCGTATGTCGCCACTGTTTGAGCATTCTGAAGCTGCACTGTCGACCGTTCTGGTAATAGGAGGTATTACGACGCTGTTTATGGCGTTGGTTGCAGTAGTTCAGAATGATATTAAACGGGTTGTCGCTTTTTCTACTTTGTCGCAGCTTGGTTATATGACAGTCGCACTGGGTGCATCCGCATACTCAGCAGCTATTTTTCATTTGATGACGCATGCCTTTTTTAAGGCTTTACTCTTCCTTGGGGCTGGCTCGGTCATCATTGCGATGCACCACGAGCAGGATATGCGCAAGATGGGAGGGCTTAGAAGGTATATGCCAATTACTTTTGCGACCATGTTTATTGCTGCTTTGGCCAGTGCCGGAGTCCCCGGATTTTCAGGTTTCTTTTCCAAAGATGCGATTATTGAAGCGGTGCATTTTTCCCAGCTTCCCGGGTCGGGCTTTGCCTATTTCTGTGTATTGACAACGGTTTTTGTTACTGCATTGTATACCTTCAGGCTGATGTTCATGACTTTCTATGGTGAGCCACGAATGGATAAGCATACGCGGGAGCATTTACATGAATCACCTTGGGTAGTAACAATTCCGCTGGTCGTGCTGGCTGTTCCAACTGTCGCATCAGGGTGGTTGATTGGTATGCTGCTTTTTGGAGATTATTTTGCCGGGGTTATTGAAATACAGGAACAGCATGATGTGGTGGCGCTCATGAAAGAACACTACACAGGTATAGTGGGCATGATGGTCCATTCATTGATGACACTGCCCTTCTGGCTGGCGATGGCCGGTATTTTTACTGCCTGGTTCCTGTATCAGTATAAGGTCGAACTGCCGGGGAAAATTCGGAAAATTGCCGGCCCTGTTTATACTCTTCTGGATCGCAAGTACTACATCGATGAATTTTATTCATGGCTGTTTGCGGGTGGCTTGCGTTCCCTGAGTAGTGTTCTCTGGAAATACGGAGATATCAAAGTTATTGATGGTTTGATGGTGAATGGTTCTGCAAAAGCTGTTGCATGGTTTTCTACGGTAGCTCGTCGATTCCAGTCAGGATATATCTACCATTACGCATTCAGCATGATTGTAGGTGTTTTCGTGTTGATGAGTCTGTGGCTGTTTCATTTCTAGGATTCAGGGAAGAAGTAGTTTTTACTGTTGCTGACTCTCTGAGATAAATAATACGCATTGATATGCAATTTGAGACGAAAAGATCATGTTGTTTGGATTTCCGCTGTTAAGTCTGATTATCTGGCTGCCAATTATTTTCGGTTTGATCGTATTGATAATGGGCGATCGGAATATACGGACTGTACGCTGGTTCTCCCTGATTGGGGCTGTGGCCGGGTTTCTGGTAGCTCTTCCTCTCTACAGCGGATTTGATCCGTCGACCAGTGCAATGCAGTTTACGGAACATCTCGTCTGGTTTGAGCGGCTCAATGTTTTCTACTCTCTGGGAGTGGACGGAATATCGATGCCGCTGATCATTCTGAACTGCTTTATAACCCCGATTATTGTGATTGCCGGATGGGAGGTGATTCAGGAGCGTGTTGCTCAATACATGGGAGCATTTCTGATCATGTCCGGTGTCGTCAATGGTGTATTTTCCTCCCTGGATGCCGTGTTGTTTTATTCGTTCTGGGAAACTTCACTCATACCGATGTTCATTATCATCGGTGTATGGGGAGGACCTAACCGGATTTATGCTGCCATAAAGTTTTTTCTTTATACTTTGCTCGGCTCATTGTTGATGCTCGTTGCCCTGATTTATCTGTATCAGACTTCAGGGGGGAGTTTCTCGATTCTGGACTATCATCATCTGCCTTTACCGATGACGGCACAGATTCTGATATTCATTGCATTCATGCTTGCATTTGCGGTCAAGGTGCCGATGTGGCCGGTACATACCTGGTTGCCCGATGCACACGTTGAAGCACCTACCGGAGGATCTGTCGTACTGGCCGCCATCCTGCTGAAACTGGGTGGATATGGATTTCTCAGATTTTCTTTGCCCGTGGCTCCGGATGCAAGCCAGGAGCTGTCGGGAGTCCTGATTGCTTTATCCCTGATTGCAATTGTGTATATTGGTATCGTTGCGTTGATGCAGCAGGATATGAAAAAACTGATTGCGTATTCGTCGGTCTCCCACATGGGGTTCGTGACATTGGGTTTTTTCCTGTTTAATGCATACGGAATCGAGGGAGCCATGGTACAGATGATTTCTCACGGATTCATCTCAGGCGCAATGTTTCTGTGCGTAGGCGTCCTGTATGACCGCCTGCATTCTCGCCAGATTGCAGATTATGGTGGTGTGGTGAACAGGATGCCGGTATTTGCGGCACTGTTCATGCTGTTTGCAATGGCCAATGCCGGATTGCCGGGTACCAGTGGTTTTGTCGGGGAATTCATGGTCATCATGGGATCCATCGAAGTCAATTTCTGGTATGGCTTCTTCGCGGCACTCACTTTGATACTCGGTGCATCCTATACTTTATGGATGTATAAAAAGGTCATATTTGGTGAAGTTACCAACAGTAATGTAGAAGGGATGCAGGATATTTCCTCACGTGAGTTTCTGATCCTGGCTATTTTGGCGGTAATGGTTCTGGGGTTTGGTATCTATCCGTTACCACTGACTGAGGTCATGCATGTCACGGTTGATAATCTACTTGAACATGTCTCACGTACCAAGCTTTGAGATATTTGAATAATATTTTTGGATGATGAAGGTTTTTTCCTGACCGGGAATTAAGGATTTTTCATGGATTTTCTGTTACCTGACTTTACACCAGCCTACCCTGAAATTTTCCTGCTGTTCATGGTTTGTGTGGTGATGCTTGCCGATTTATTTGCTGGTGAGAGAAATCGCTATCTGGCGTTTTATTTATCTTTACTGACACTTGCAGGATGTGCACTGGTTACTTGTGGAATTTATTCCACAGAAGTTCGATACACATTCTCTGGCATGTTCGTCGGTGATGCGATGTCAGATACGCTGAAGTTGCTGATTTATGTGACGGTTGCAGCGGTATTGATCTACTCCCGATCCTATATCAGTACCAGAGGATTGTTGAAAGGTGAGTTTTTCAGCCTTGCACTGTTTGCAACGTTGGGCATGATGGTCATGGTTTCGGCAAACCACCTGATAACCCTTTATCTGGGGCTTGAGCTTCTGTCTCTTTCACTGTATGCCATGGTGGCATTACAGCGTGAATCAGCCGTTGCAACCGAGGCTGCCATTAAATTCTTTGTCTTGGGTGCACTGGCCTCCGGTTTTCTGTTGTACGGTATGTCCATGCTATATGGTGCGACCGGTACGTTGCATTTGCCGGAGTTGGCAAAAGTCATTGGTTCCGGTCAGGCAGATCATGAAATTTTTATCATTGGACTGGTTTTCGTTGTTGCAGGCATCGGTTTCAAGCTGAGTGCGGTACCGTTTCATATGTGGGCACCGGATATCTACGAAGGTGCGCCTACGGCAGTTACTTTATTCATCGGATCAGCACCCAAATTTGCCGCATTCGGTTTTGTCATGAGATTGCTGGTGGAAGGGCTGGGGGATCTCGTGACTGACTGGCAGGGGATGCTGGTATTACTGGCGGTTGCTTCCATGGCTGTGGGGAATATCGTGGCGATCGCACAGCAGAATATTAAACGGATGCTGGCATATTCCACTATTTCACATATGGGTTTCGTTCTGCTCGGTTTTATCGCAGCGGGAGAAAATGGCTACAGCTCGTCCATGTTTTATGTGATCGCTTACGTGCTGATGACCTTAGGCGCGTTTGGCATCATCATGCTGGTTTCGCGAGAGGGATTTGAAGCGGATAAGATCAGTGATTTCAAAGGGCTTAACCAGCGCAGTCCATGGCTTGCTTTCATGATGTTATTGGTAATGTTTTCGATGGCTGGTATTCCACCCATGATCGGATTTTACGCAAAACTCTCTGTGTTACAGGCCGTGCTGGAAGCGGGGTATGTCTGGCTGGTAGTGGTTGCAGTCATGCTTTCCCTGATAGGTGCGTTTTACTACCTGCGCATCATCAAATTTATGTATTTCGATGCGCCGGAACAAACCCAGCCGATTATATTCAAGCCAGACGTTAAAGTGCTTGTTAGCGTGAATGGTCTGGCCATCATATTGCTGGGCATGTTCCCTCAGATGCTCATGGGACTGAGTCTATCCGCTATTCAGCATTCCATGTGATTCGGGCTTGAACTGGCAGGTGAAGACAGTTCTTATGGTTGCTCGTAGCTGATACGGTAAACCACACCCGCCATATCGTCCGAGACCAGCAACGCGCCATCCGGCATTACCAGAACATCAACCGGCCTGCCCCAGGCTTCGTTTTCCTGCAGCCAGCCTTCAGCGAAAATTTCTTTTTTGGCGACTTTATTTACCTCGAGTTGCACCCATTCGAGGCGATAGCCGATTTTTGTACTGCGGTTCCATGAACCATGCTCTGCAATGAAAATGCCATCATGGTATTCAGCAGGGAACAGGGTCCCGGTGTAAAATCGCATTCCCATGGGAGAAACATGAGGATCAAGTTCAGTGACAGGAGAGATGAATTTATTACAATCATGCTTTGCTCCGAGTTTGGGATCAGAAACTTCCCTGCCATGACAATACGGAAAGCCGAAATTCAAGCCTTGAGCAGATGCATGATTCAGCTCATCGGGCGGTAAATTGTCTCCCATCCACTCCCGGCTGATATCGGTAAACCATAGCTCTTTAGTGACGGGATGCCAATCAAATCCTTCGGTATTACGAATACCTTTTGCGAATACTTCATAATTTGTACCATCAGGTCGGATACGTGATATCAGGGCATAATGTTCCAGATCTGTCTCACAGACATTGCAGGATGAACCAACCGGGACATACAGCCAACCATCCGGGCCAAATGCGATGAAACGCCAGCCATGGTAGGTTTCCTTGGGGTAATCGGTCGTTATAATGTGCGGCGGTAAAGGCTGGTCGAGTGTGTTCTCGATATCATCGAAACGCAGGATCCTGTTGACAGAGGAGACATATAATGCCCCATCATGAAATGCGACTCCATTTGGCATTTTAAGCTTGCTGGCAATGATTCGGACCTGGCGTTTTCCCGCCTTTTCCGTGATGGCATAAACGTTACCGGCTGATTTTGAGCCGACAAATACTGTTCCTTTGTCACCCAGTGTCATAGTGCGTGCATCCGGTACATTCGCCCAGACACTGATGGAAAAACCTGGCGGTAACTTGATTTTGTCGAGTGGCAGTTCTGGCGCCTGAGCGTTGATTTGAGAAGTAACAGCACACAGCGACACCAGAAAAATAAAAGATAACAATTTCATACAAATCTAACAAAGTGAAAAATTGCGGAATAAGGGTTTCGAAGTTGAAACAGCTTGAAATCAGAAAATCTGACCGCACAATGTTAGCGTATTTTTAAAGGAGGAAAGCATGCAAACTGCGGAAAACATCGAACATTTGAACTTTCAGGCTGAAGCCAACCAGCTTTTGAAGCTGATGATCCATTCCCTGTACAGCAATAAAGAAATATTTCTGCGAGAGTTGATTTCGAATGCATCAGATGCGGCAGACAAGCTGCGGTTTGAGGGGTTGTCCGATGCGGCGCTGTACGAATCCGATCCTGATCTTAAGATCCGTATTGCTTACGATAAAGAGGCTCGCACCATCACGATTACCGATAACGGTATCGGTATGTCCAGACAGGAAGTGATCAACAATATCGGGACTATTGCTAAATCCGGTACGCGTGAATTTTTTGATTCACTGACGGGTGACCAGGCCAAGGATGCCAACCTGATCGGACAGTTTGGTGTGGGTTTTTATTCGGCATTCATTGTTGCGGATAAAGTAACCCTGACTACGCGTCGCGCCGGATTGACAACCGAACACGGTGTGCGCTGGGAATCCGGGGGGGAGGGTGAGTACACGCTGGAAACTGTAGAAAAGTTGGGTCGAGGTACTGAAATCGTTCTGCATTTGCGGGAAGGAGAAGATGAACTGCTGAGCAGTTTTCAGCTGCGTTCCATCATCCGCAAGTATTCTGATCACATTACGCTTCCCATAATCATGAAAAAGGAAGTGTGGGATGACGAGAGCAAATCGTACCGGTTGAGTGACGAGGATGAGACCATTAATCAGGCCAGCGCGATCTGGGCGCGGCCAAAGAATGAAATTACGCAGGAGCAGTACGACGAATTCTATAAGCACGTTGCTCATGATTTCGAACCACCACTTGCTCATGTGCATGCCCGAGTCGAAGGTAAGCAGGAATATATCCAGTTGCTGTATATCCCGGCTCATGCCCCGTTTGATCTGTTTGATCGTGAACATCGCCATGGTCTCAAACTTTACGTCAGGCGGGTATTCATCATGGATGACGCGGAGAAACTGTTGCCGGGATATTTGCGTTTTGTCCGCGGTATCATTGATTCCAGTGATCTGCCTCTGAATGTTTCGCGTGAGATTCTGCAGGAGTCGAAAGATATCGACAGTATTCGTGCAGGCTCGGTCAAGAAGGTGCTGGGACTGATCGAAGAGCTTGCCACGAGTGACAAGAGTGAAGATCAGGAAAAATTCAAAACCTTCTGGCGCGAATTCGGCCAGGTGCTGAAGGAGGGAATTGCAGAAGACTATAGCAACCGCGAGCGTATCGCCAAGCTGTTGAGATTCACTTCGACACATGATGAGCGTGAAGAACAGACTGTTTCGCTGGATGATTACATTGCCCGGATGAAGCCGGAACAGGAAAAAATCTATTACATTACTGCTGACGGCCTGAAGGCTGCCCAAAGCAGCCCGCATCTGGAGATATTCCGTAAGAAGGGAATTGAGGTACTGCTGTTGTGTGACCGTATCGATGAATGGCTGGTGGCTAATCTGAATGAATATGCGGGCAAGTCTTTACAATCCATTGCCAAGGGTGATCTGGATCTGGGCAAACTGGAAGACGAAGAAGAAAAGAAAGAGCATGAAAAAGAGGCAGGGGATTTCCAGGAATTGACAAACAAAATGAAGGAAGTGCTGGGCGAACAGGTCAAAGATGTGCGTATCACCTACCGCCTGACAGAATCACCCGCCTGTCTGGTGGCTGATACTCATGATGTGAGTGGCAATCTTGGGCGTTTGTTGAAATCTGCCGGGCAGAAAGTTCCGGACAGCAAACCCTTCCTGGAAATCAATCCGCATCATCCCATGATTCAGCGGTTGAAATATGAAGAAGCCAAGTTTGCTGACTGGAGCCACATTCTGTTTGATCAGGCTTTACTGGCCGAAGGAGGACAGCTTGAAGATCCGGCCGGTTTCGTCAAACGGCTGAATGATTTACTACTGCAAAACGTCTTGAGCGGAAAATGAAGTAGCAGAGATGTGTCGTCCATTTACCGTGAATTCACTTGATGAGTGTTGGTAATAAGTTCAACTCATTAATCTCAGGAGGAGAAATAGAGTGAAAGGTGGCTCTATTTCTCCAGCTTGACATCCCGATAATTCATCGTATACCTTCTCAATCTCGAAAAGAGAACGATTGGTTTACTTTTGTCTGGAGAAGAGGAGAAACAGAATGAAAGACAGCTCTGTTATGAAATTTTGTGCTGCGTTACCAGTTTTAATACTGGCAAGTAATCTGTCATATGCCATGCCGGGCATGCATGGAGCCGAGGATAATGGAGTGACTGAGCCGCCGGCTGCATCGAAAGATATGGGCGCACCCATCAACTCGCCGGGTTCGGAAATAGAGATTACTTACAGTGCCGATGGTAAAACAGCTATTTTTGTTTCGACCCGCGCGGGCAGTGTCGAATCCCTTGGCACTCCTTACAATTTCGATATATGGATGGCGCGTAATGTGGATGGTGTGTGGCAGGAACCTGTTCATCTCGGTGCTGACATCGATCCGACGGTAGGGCCGAATATCAATACAGCAGCCTGGGAACTGGAGCCGAGTTTCTCGGATGATGGCAATGTCATTTATTTCACGAGATATGAACCGGGTAACCTGCTGTCGGGCGATCTTTATGTCGTTCAGAAAGTGAATGGTGTATGGCAGTCGGCCAGAAACTGGAACGATGTTCCGGAACTTCCCAGTATCAATACGCCGACCGGCGAAGAGCATTGTCCGATCATCGTTTCTGACAGCCTGATTTATTTCAACTACAGCCAACCCGGGATCACCCAGGAGAGTGATATCTGGAAAGTCGAGAAGAAGAATGGTGTATGGCAGAAACCGGTGAGCCTGGGGGCGAAAATCAATTCTCCGCAGCGTGACCACATGCACTGGACCGGGGTATCGAAAGATGGCAAAAGTATGGTCATCACCAGCACACGGATCGATCCGGATTCCCGGGGTGGGCACGATATGTGGATCTCACATCAGGATGCCAGGGGAGAATGGCAAAAACCGATCAATCTCGGTGATGTCATCAATACTCCGGGTGAGGAAATGTGCTGGACTTTCACGCCTGATGGTAAGAAATTTACCGGCAGCTGGGGACCACAAAACACGTTTGATACGGATATCCGCTGGATAAGCAAAGAGGATATTCCCTTGTTGAAAACATTCGAGCCGATCGGTCCTCTATCCAACCTGCTTATCAACAGCAACAAAGGCTGAATCAGGATTTATAAAAGCGGTTGAGAAAAATAGATTCACGATCAGCTTTCCGGAGCTGATCAGCCTTTAAAAATATGGGGAATCCTGGATCTTTTATGGATTCCCTGCACTGAACTACTGGTCAGTGCATAGCATGGCTGGACATCTGATTCATTCTGCATCTCCCGAGCAATTCTCGCGTCAATTATTCTTTATTGGTATTACCCGCACTTGCTTTGTGCAGCCATCATGACAGAGATCTGACGGTATTTTCACTCCAACTGCTCTAAAATACTGTTCGTAATAAGAAATCTGAAATGCAATATATGATCTGGAACCAGGGCAGGGAACAATGAAATTTTCACATAACCGTACCTACAATCTTTTCGCGTTTTGTACCAGCTTCAGTTATCGCTACGCTCCCTGGGTTTTGCTGATTGCATTGCTTCTTACCGTGGCAAGTGCGGTTTATACCGCACGCAATCTGGGCATGAATACCGATACTACGGATATGCTTTCCGAGAATTTGCCGTTTCGTATCAATAGCGTAAAGTACGACAAAGCATTTCCGCAGGATTCGGGCATTCTGCTGCTGGTGCTGAGTGCGCCCACTCCTGAACAGGCTTATTCCACTGCGAGTCGTCTGGCAGCATCTTTGAAAAAAGACAGTAAAAATTTTTCCGATGTTTATGCACCCGGTACGGATGATTTTTTCGGGCGTAACGGACTGCTCTATGAAGATATTCCACAGCTCAATTACATTGCAGATCATCTGGCTGAGGCACAGCCACTGATTGCACAGATCAGCCGTGATCCCACATTGTATTCCTTTACTGGGTTGCTCACGCAGGCGGTTGATGAATTGAATAAAGGCCAGTACCTGGAATTGGGGCCGGTTTTCAGCGGTGTGAGTGAAACGCTGAATGCGCAGCTTGCCGGAAAATCACGACCATTGTCGTGGCAGACGCTGTTTCGTGGTGAGCCTGTCAAAATCAGCTATCAGGAAATAATCATTGCCAAACCCAGGCCGGATTATTCTGAGCTGCTTCCAGGCAAGCAGCCCATACTGGCGGTGCGTGCGGCAGCAGAGCAGATCGGTTTGACGGATGATGGCCCGATCCAACTGCGTATTACGGGAGACGTGGCACTGGCGGATGACGAGCTCAAGAGTTCACTGGATGGTATGGAAGTCGCCGGAGTGGTTACATTCATCCTGGTGGGTGCGGTACTTTACTCAGCCATGCATACGGTGGGTATGACTCTTGCCGTGCTGATTTGCCTGGGAGTGGGTCTGATTCTGACAGCCGCTTTTGCAACGGTTGCAATTGGTCAGTTGAACGTGATATCCATCGCTTTTGCGGTGCTGTATATCGGCCTGGGTGCGGATTTTGCCATCCATTTCCTGCTTCGCTTCCGGGAAATGCTGGAGGGCGGGCTGTCCGTGAACGACGCGATATACAAGGCCGGAGGCGAAGCCGGTGTTGCCTTGACTGCCTGCACCGTTGCAAATGCGCTTGGTTTCTACGCATTCATACCGACCAGTTACAGCGGAGTGGCAGAGTTGGGCATCATTTCCGGTACAGGTATGCTGATCAGCCTGATCGTCACCTTCATCATCGGGCCTGCATTATTGCGGTATTTATCGGGGAAATCGGTTGTTGAGCCCAACCATAGAAAAACACTGGGCAAGGCGCTCGAATTTTCGCTCAAGTGGCGAAAACTGACGCATATTTCGGTTGGTTTGTTACTGTTGCTTGCCATCGTACTGTGGCCGCAGATCAGATTTGATTACAACCTGCTCAATATGCAGGATCCAAAAGGAGAGGCCGTTCAAACCTTCCGCGAGTTGCTGGCATCACCCGACCATTCACCGTGGTACGCGGTTGTGCTAACTGAGGATCACAAGGAGATCCAGCAGTTGCAGGACAATCTGGTCAAGTTGCCCGAGGTAAGCAAGGTGGTTTCGATTCTGGATCTCGTGCCATCAGAACAGGAAGCGAAACTGGCAGTCATCGAAGAAATGTCACTGATCATGGGCCCCGAGTTGTCCGTTACCAGATCAGCCACACATGAACATACCGTATCTCAACAAATACAAGCGCTTGCCACCCTGAATAAGACACTGGATCGATACCTGGTCCAGCACCCTGATTCGGCCGTATCGGCTTCTGCACGGGGGCTCAGAGATTCAGTCACATCATTGCTCGACCGATTGGATAAAGCAGATTCGGGAGAAAGGCGGAAACTGCTGCATTCGCTGGAGGAAGATCTGCTTTCCACGTTATCGATCGCACTTCAGCGTTTATACAATCTGATCGAGGCGGTGCCTTTCAGTGAACAGGAATTACCGGAATCGATCGCCGGCCGCTGGCACAGCCATACAGGAGAATATCGTATCGCCGTGTATCCATCGGAAGACATTGGTGATAACGGATCACTGCGCCATTTCGTCAGATCGGTACAGCAGGTGGCTCCCCAGGCGACAGGGATGCCGGTGATCAGTCTGGAAGCAGGCGATGCTGTAATCGATGCTTTCATCCAGGCATTTTCATTGGCACTGGTGGGAGTGGTGGTTGCACTACTGATCATGCTGCGCAGCATAAAATATACTGTACTGGTGCTGATCCCGTTGTTGTTATCCTGCATATTCACCGGGGTTTTCACCGTTCTGCTGGATATACCGTTCAATTTTGCCAATATCATTGCGTTGCCGCTCTTGCTGGGCCTGGGTATCGACAGCAGTTTGCACATGGTCCACCGCAGTATGGATAACAGGGTCGAAAACGAAATCCTGATCCATACCAGTACGGCACGGGCCATTTTTTACAGTGCTCTGACCGCTCTGGTTGATTTTGCCAGCCTCATGTTCTCATCGCATAAAGGCACGGCCAGCATGGGGGCCCTACTTACGGTCGGGTTGGCATTTACCCTGATCTGTACACTCATCATCCTGCCTTCCCTCCTGAGAAACCCTGGCCGACGGCAGGCAGTGGCATAAGGTTTTTGTTATCTAACGTATCCGAACAAAGCAGATCAACTCACATCCCGCTTATTTTTCCCGAAGTGGTGTTTGAGATATTCGATGAGTGGAGGGGTGATCGATAAAATGATGATTGCAAGAATGACAAGCTTGAAATTTTTTTGTATCAGCGGCAGTTGCCCGAAATAAAATCCGGCGTAAACGAATATGCCGACCCACAGAACGGCACCGATGATGTTGTAAGCAATGAATTTGCGATAAGGCATCGTGCCAATACCTGCGACAAACGGGGCAAATGTACGGATGATGGGGATAAAGCGGGCGATGATGATGGTTTTGCCACCATATTTGAGGTAAAAGGCGTGCGTTTTGTCCAAATGTTCCTGTTTCAGGAAACGGAATTTTCCTGAAGTAAAAATCGTTATTCCGAATTTTTTACCTACCCAGTAATTGACACTGTCTCCCAGAATACCCGCCAGCGTCAGTCCGGCAAACAGGAGATGAGGGTCGAGCTGTGACCCCTGCAGTGATGCCAGTGAACCTGCGGCAAACAGCAGGGAATCTCCAGGCAGAAAAGGAAATACGACCAGCCCGGTCTCGCAAAACACGATCAGAAAAAGAATGCCATTCACCCATGCCCCGTATTCCGAGACAAGCTCCTGCAGGTGGCTATCTATATGAATGATGAAATCAATAAGAAACATTGAAGGGAGGAAAGAGGAAAAATGGTTTTCTCTACGATGGGCCGGATCGCATCACAACCAATGTGGTATGGCTCGGATCAGGTCTAAACCTAAAAAATCTGAGCAATAAAAAAGGCACCTGGTCATATACTGATCAAGTGCCTGTATCTGGTAGGCCGTGCGCGATTCGAACGCGCGACCAACGGATTAAAAGTCCGCTGCTCTACCAGCTGAGCTAACGACCCGAAGGCGGCAATTATACCAACTCATTCCTTGTTGTGAAACACTTTATCGCTATTAGAAGAATAGTGACTACCTGGGTGCCGGGTTACTCTGCCAAAACTGCGTATGCCCGAGCTGATAATAGAGATGAAGCCGACTTGTACCAGGCACCAACGGGCAAATAATTCTGTTTCGGGCAGAATCTGCTTGCGATCAGGGCCAAGCAGAAACTGGGTTCCGGGGAAAATATGTTCATATTTATGAACTTCGGGTTCCAGCCCCAGAGAGAGGAGCAACCATCCTAGTGGCAGCATTGCGAGGGATAGCATTATCCCCACGATCCATTCCCTAATGTGGCCAGACATATTGGCGAGCATGATAGCGTTGGCACAGAGAGCGAAAAGCAGGAGGTAAAGATAGAAGCCGCCTTCCATACCCAAGGCACCATTGCGAGCAATCAATTCATTCAGGTTGTCAGTCGAGGACCAGCTAAAAGCAATGGTTTTGGCCAACCAGAGCCAGGGTAGTGCGCTGATAATCAGAATAAGCGTTTTTCTTGCGACTTGTTCATGTTGCTTGCGCAGGCTGAAGAAGCTGATAATCAGTGCCAGAAAAATAACAAGGGGGGCATATAGTGCCGTATAGCGAACCAGTCTTTCCAGGATGGAAATCAATGTCGGGCCAAGCCATTCAAAAATATGTCGCCAGCCCTCACCCCAGAGATCTTTGTTAACGACAAACCAGTAAAGATTATTCGATCCGGTGATATCGGTAATACTTTCCTGGGTTACGCTGATTGAGAGCAGTCCCAGGCTGATAAGACTGGCTGTGAACACCCATCCCGGCAGGCTTATAAATGGCCTGTTGCTGGAAAGTATCCTGGAGCTGATCCATGCAGCTCCTGCTCCGATCCATAATAATGCCAGAACAAAAATGAATATGAATAATATGTTGCCATCAAATAGAAATAGCTCTTTTAAGTTATAAGGTATTTTGGGCAAGCGCAAAGTTAGCCAAATCAGGCTTGCAGTTCCTATCGACAGAAAGATTACGGGAATCCACTCCCTGAACAGAGGCTGATTTTCGGAGGAACCAGTCCGATAAGAATGAGATAGGGATGGAATAGGCTTGCCTGGTACGGGGCTGGTGATAGAGTGGGATATCTCAGTATGGCGTTCAAGTTTCCTGGATTCAGACAATCCCCATGTAATCAGTCCGATTAGTACCGGTTCCGTGATATCGGCATTACGCCCTAACAGGATCATCTGAATCAGTTCGATGACTATCGACCAGAAGATCAGTGCCAGAGCCATGCCACGAAAATTTCCACCTGTTTGCCATCCAAGCCATAGTAGAGCTGAATAAATATAAAGTGAACGGATCAGTCCTGTCGTATTGTCCAGCATTGATCCTTCCAGCATGGTGGTGAAAGGGATAAGATTGAATGTGCCGCCGGACATAAAAGAAAAAGGCGTGAGGGCGGAAAGAGACCAGGCGGACAGTAACAACCAGAAAGCAACTGCAGCTCTGATACGATGGTTAGTCTGCAGAAGCAAAATACTTGCCAGATAGCCTGCCAGCAATCCTGTTAAGGTTGATGAATCAAGAGACTGATCTACAACGACAATTTTTCCGGCAAGTACAAATAGCAGGGTGCAGGTCAGCCAGACTGTCGGCTTGCGGATTTGCAGCGAAAGAATACTGCCGGCAGCCATAAAACTTGTTGCATGCAACCAGAAATATGGAAAACTGAAATCGGTTTCCTGCAGCGGCTTTAGCGCATCCTTGAATTTCTGCCAGTCGAGGGAAGGAACCAGCGGTAACAATTCGCTGCTTGTCCACAAAAGGAGTATTACGAAAGGAATGATGGTTCCAGTTTGAAGAGGTGACAATTTGCCAAGGGAACGAGAAGAAAGAAATCGTCTTGCCAGAAAACCGATCCCGATTCCGGATACCAATCCAACCATATTCCAGAGCACATCAGCCAGGGTTGCAGACCGGGTAGGCAGCCATATTTGCAAGATTTGCAAAGTCAGCGCAAAGACAAAACCGGCGGTCAGCCATAGCAGTAAATGAGTCGTTCTGTACCGTGCATGAATGACCCATCCACCGTTAATTCCCAGCGGCAAAAATAGTGCGATATTTCCCAGCAGATCACCAATCGATGTTATCCAGAGCATATTGGTAAAAAACTGTTCAAACGAGTCCGGGTCAGCATGCGAAAAATTACCGGGATAGAGCGATCCGTACGTAATCAGCAGAACAAGGACAATCAGAATCTTTGTATTGGGGGATAAATTTCTGATGATCATGGCTGTTTACTCTGTGGAGTGTGCATTCTGCTATAAAAAGTTTCCGTAAATCCGGTATTGATCATGCTGTCCAGAACCGGATAGCGGCCAATGCCCGACGAGTACATTAAGGTAGGCGACAAATAGGGCATGTGGACTGTTTTCCAATCTGGAAATTTTTGCTTCACTACGCAGGAAATGATGGGTAGGTCGCTCTTGTATTTACCCGGCAGGCGCAGCATATGTTCACAGGACTGCAGTACTTTTAATTTGACCAAATATGTATCTGGATTTTCTGTATAAATGTTTCCAGCAGAAACAACGGATACGGCCAGCAAAATTAAAATCCAGGTACTGGAACAGCTTAAGAATTCCAACCGAAGGCTATAATGACTGAAGCGGACGATTATGTTCTGTTGAATATTCCTCATGGGATTTTTTGATGCGTAAGGTTGATACAAGATGTACTACAGCAGTTTCTTATCAGCCTGATTGAAATTTTTATCGTAATTTTTCTTATGCTCTGGATAAAATCATTACATATCGTTTCCATGGTGACCTGGTTTGCCGGGTTATTTTATTTGCCCCGACTGTTTGTCTATCATGCCATGTGTACGGATCAGGCGGGTATAGATCGATTCAAGGTGATGGAGCGCAAGCTCTATTATGGCATCATGACTCCCGGTGGATTGCTGACGATCATTTTTGGTACATGGTTGTGGCTGGGCTACGGTTTTTCCGGGGGGTGGCTGCATACCAAACTGGCACTGGTCGCGTTACTGGTTGCCTACCACCTCTATTGCGGAAAGTTGCTGATCGATTTCAGAAACGATCGCAACCGGCATGGCCACATGTACTACCGCTGGTTCAACGAATTGCCGGTGCTGGCATTGTTTGCGATCGTCATACTGGTCGTGGTCAAGCCCTATTGACAGAGCAAAGCGTGGAGGATGACTCAGTCATCCACGATTGTCTGGCCCGGGAACAGCGTATCGGTATAGCCGAATTTGCGTAAATCATCGATGCGCATGGGATAAAGTATTCCGTTCAGATGGTCGCATTCGTGTTGTACCACACGCGCATGAAATCCTGTGACGGTTCTGTCGATGGAAGCACCGGCTGCATCCACGCCCTGATAACGCAGGTGAGTGTAGCGAGGGACCAGCCCGCGCATTCCCGGGATGCTCAAGCAACCTTCCCAGTCTTCTTCCATCTGTTCGGTCAGCGGTGTGAGTACGGGGTTGATCAGCACGGTAAACGGTACACTTTCAGCATCCGGATAGCGCGGAGAGTGCTCAACCCCGAATATGACCACTTGCAGGCTTACTCCGATCTGCGGAGCAGCCAGGCCGGCACCGTTGAGTGCAGCCATTGTATCCTGCATATCCTGCAGCAATGCTTCGAGCTCCGGTGTGCCAAACTGATCAACACGGTGTGCAGGTTGCAGCAGGCACGGATCGCCCATTTTCAGTACAGGTTTAATCATCGTAGTTCCTCACCAGGTGTTCCAGTATATTCCGGACGCTTACCATCACATTCTCCAGCGCCAGATGGGCAGCCTGCAGCGGGATGGCTTGCAGGCTTTCCCCGCGCCCGGCTGCATGATTTGCGACGGCAGCGATGGTCGCATAGGAAATACCCAACTCTCTGGCAAGGATGGCTTCCGGCATGCCTGTCATTCCTACTAAATCTGCACCATCACGCTCCAGGCGATTGATTTCGGCAGCAGTCTCGAATCGGGGTCCCTGAGTAGCGGCGTAGACACCGCCATCGATGACTGGTTCACCTGCATTCCGGGCAGCCTGCAGCAGGCTTGCCCGCGTCTGAGGACAGTAGGGCTGTGTGAAATCAGTATGGGTGATCGTGTCATTAGAGCGACCATGGAAAGTGGCTTCTCGACTGTGGGTGTAATCGATGATCTGATCAGGAACGACAATTTTTCCGGGTCCCATGTCTTTGCGAATACCGCCCACTGAAGCGACAGCAATGATCGTTCTGATTTTCAGTGTATTCAAGACCCAGATGTTGGCTCGATAGTTGACCGCATGAGGGGGAATGGTAAGGCCGTGCCCATGTCTGGACAGGAAAACGATTTCCCGTGTGCCGATCGTGCCAAAAATCAATGCACCGGAAGGTTCTCCGTAAGGGGTTCGCATGACCTGGCGGTGGGTGACTTCCAGGCCGGCAAGTTTATTCATACTTCTGCCACCGATGATTGCAAGCATATTGGTTTATATTAGAAATTATTCGTTTACTGCAGAATGCCATTGAACCGGACGCTTCTGCACGCTTCATTATATAGAACGGGAATAATATGCACGTAATCGACGTACAGATGAAATTCATCAGCCACAGGCGCCGATATCCGCTCTGCCATCATTTACCGGAAGAAGTATCCTGCAGCAGCAACAGCAGCAGCTGATCTTCATCGAGAACCGGGATACCCAGTCCAATGGCTCTGGCATATTTGCTGCCGGGGTCTGATCCGGCGATAACGTAACTGGTAGTAGATGAAACACTGCCGGTTACTTTGCCGCCCTGTTGTTCGATTCTGTTTTTGGCCTGATCGCGTGTCATGGTCGGTAAAGTTCCGGTCAGAACGAAAGTTTTACCGGAAACAGCCGGGTTCGTGCGCAATGATGGCTGCGCAGCAGGGATGGGTTTCTTCCATTGCAGTCCGTGGCTCAGCAGTTGTCCGATTACTTCCCGGTTATGTATTTCTGAGAAGAAGTCCGCGATGCTCTGTGCGACGACCGGGCCAATATCCGGAATCTGTTGCAGTTGTTCGGCATTCATATTCATCAGACGATCGAGATCGCCCGTGTGGCTGGCAAGTGCTTTCGCCGTTGCTTCCCCAACATGCCGGATACCCAGTGCATAGATAAAACGCGGCAGCGTGGTTTTTTTACTGTCTTCGATGGCTGTAACCAGATTACGGGCAGATTTCCCGGCCATGCGTTCCAGGCCGGCCAGGGTATCGACATCCAGTCTGTACAGATCAGCGGGCGTGTGAACCAGTCCGCGATCGATCAATTGATCAACCAGCTTTTCTCCTAACCCGTCGATATCGATGGCGCGGCGGGAAGCAAAATGCAGAATTGCCTGCTTGCGCTGAGCTGGACAATATAACCCCCCGCTGCAGCGGGTAACTGCTTCATCCGGCAGGCGGACAGCTTTCGATCCGCAGACCGGACAATGGTCCGGCATGACGAATGCTCGAGCGTGGGCGGGCCGCCGTTCCGCTATCACGGCAACTACTTCCGGGATGACATCGCCCGCCCGCCGCACGATGATGGTATCGCCGATCATGATTTGTTTGCGCTGCACCTCGTCTTCGTTATGCAGGGTGGCGTTGGTAACCGTTACCCCACCCACGAATACCGGGGCGAGGCGTGCCACCGGAGTCAGGGCACCGGTTCTCCCCACCTGGATTTCGATCGCCAGCAGTTCAGTACTGACTTCCTGCGCCGGAAATTTATGTGCGATGGCAAAGCGGGGGGCGCGCGAGACATATCCCAGCTTTTCCTGTTGTGCCAGATCGTTGACTTTGTACACTACCCCATCGATTTCATAGGGCAGAGATAAGCGCAAAGCATTCATTTCACGGTAATAGGTCAATAATTCGACTACACCCGTTACTGTGCTGCTTTGTCGTGCTACCAGAAATTGCTGTGCAGCAAGATAGGTCAGAATTTCGCTGTGTGTCGAGAAAATCGGCTGATCTTCATGATAAACACCGATGCCATAGGCGAAAAAAGTCAGTCTGCGCGCAGCGGTGATGCGGGAATCGAGCTGGCGCAGGGAACCGGCAGCAGCATTACGTGGATTGACGAAGTTTTTTTCACCGTTCTTTCGCTGTTGTTCATTGAGGCGCTCAAAATCCGCTTTCAGCATGACTACTT
Organism: Nitrosomonas sp.; assembly: GCF_040256045.1. Lineage (GTDB taxonomy): Bacteria > Pseudomonadota > Gammaproteobacteria > Burkholderiales > Nitrosomonadaceae > Nitrosomonas. Next base: position 24,527 of record NZ_JBDZWD010000001.1, on the reverse strand, counting down.
CGCCGCGTACCTCGAACTGGCCAGTCGGGAATGGCGTTTGCAGACGCAGGGGGATCGACGGAATCGTGCGTAAATTCAGCGTGATATCTTCTCCGGTATAACCGTCTCCCCGAGTGGCACCTTTTGTCAGGATTCCGTGCGTGTAAATCAGGCTGATAGCCAGGCCATCGAATTTGGGTTCGACAGCATAATCGACTCTGTCTATGTTCAGTGCTTCACGGATACGCCGGTCAAAGGCAATTACTTCTTCTTCAGAGAAGGCATTGGCCAGCGATAACATGGGGGTCTGGTGGACGAGTTGTGCAAATACTTTTAACGGTGGAGCACCTATCCGCTGCGTCGGGGAATCTGGCGTGACCAGGTGCGGGTATTGCTGTTCCAGCTGTTGCAGCGTGCGGAAAAGTGCGTCGTATTCTGCATCCGGAATGATCGGTGTATCCTGAGCATAGTAATGGAAGTTATGTAACGCAATGGCTGCACGCAATGCTTGCAGGCGTTCTTCGATCGTGTTTTCGGATATCATGTCAGCATTATCTCGCAGATAGGGACAGGACAGAACAGAACAATGCTTGTCCCAGGATAATGGAAAACAGATTATGCCGAGGAATTCCCCCGGTTTCATAATTTTGTATAAAACAGGTTGTCAGTGTGCTTTGCAGGATTTCTACAACAGGAGAAATGACATGAATATCAGATCAACCGGACTATCCATCCTCATCGGTGCCTTGTTTGCAATTCCCGCTACCACGGCAACAGCCGTTTCTTCAGTCGTGGATACATCGATGCGGCAAGGAACAGCCAATTACCTTATCCTGGCTGATGCGCATCAGCATCAGAGCCATCAGGGTGGAAGTGCAGGGCAGGGACATTCAGGTGGCTCAGGCCATGCCGGGCATGGACAGGGAGGAGGAAAAAGCAGGCACGGTGGAGGGGATGGCTACTCGGGGCATGGTGGATACGGGAAGGGAGACAAGGGGAATATGGAGCACCATGGGCATCCACCCAGCTACGCCCACAGTGTTGCCATGCAGGCCGAAGTATTGGGTCTTTCCGATGAACAGCTTGGCAAAATCGTGCGCTTTCATCTGAAAGAGGACAAGCAGGCGCATGAGCGTATCAAACAGAAAATGAAGGAAAGCATACAGGCTTTCCGTGAAGCGATTACCGACCCTGCCGTCGATGATGAAACATTGCGTAAACTGGGGCAGGCGCCTGTTGACAGCCTCAATGAAATGATCAAGTACCATATCGACGAACGCAAAGCCGTCCGCAGTATGCTGACTTCCGAGCAGATCGGGAAATTGAAAGAGGTGAAATCAGATCATGATCATTGAACCCGGGAACTGATCTGATCCAACAGCCGGCAGATATAAGGTGTACTGCCGGCAGTAACTTGTGTTCTGACCATAATTTTATTCTTATTCTCTTGATGGCCGGTTGAAAGTTCCCGTTTTTTCGGAATTCTTCAATCGGCCATATTTATCCCTATTTTTCTTGTTCTGCTCCCGCCCGGGTAATTTCAATTCTGGTCGTTGGTAAAACGGCTGAACATCTCCTCGCTGAGAAGGCTGTTTCTCTCTGATTACCGATCTGTAATCGGGAGTATTTTCATGACTGGCTGGCCATCATAAAAACTAAAGTTCCTGCGGGCTACAACCGTTGATTTCCAGTACGTCCGGGAAAGGTGCAATTGCCGGAATTATTTCTTTATTCTGCTATTACTTTTAATAAACAGTTCCAGTGATGGAAACGATACGATGACTGAAGCTGTCGGCAAGGGTTTCACCATGATCGAACTGATGCTTACCATCAGTATTGCTTCCATTCTGCTCGCCGTAGCCGTGCCGAGCTATCAATCCCTGATGCGGGAATCACACCTGACCACGCAGGCAAATGAGCTGATGACTTCGCTGCATTATGCCCGCTCCGAAGCCGTGAAACGAGGGATAAGGGTAACCCTCTGTAAAAGTTCGGATGGTGCATCCTGTACCAATGGAAGTAACTGGCAGGATGGTTGGCTGATTTTCAGCGATACGAGTACGGTTGGTTCAGTTGATAGCAGAGATGAAGTATTACGGGTTTTTCCGGGATTAAATGGCAGTACATTGGGTGGGGGAGGGAATTTCGCCAACTGGGTTTCCTATCTGCCCAATGGACGCAGCCAGGGAAGCGGTAATCTTTCTAATGGAGTTTTCAGCCTGTGTAACCAGGCCAGCGGGCGTAATGTCGTTGTGAATAATTCCGGTCGGCCAAGAGTGGAGAAAGTATCGTCATGCTGAGCTCTTATCCACGTTTCCAGACAGGTGTCAGCATGATCGAGGTACTGGTGGCAATCATTGTTCTATCGATCGGGTTGCTGGGAATGGCGGGGCTGCAGACGGCCGGGTTGGCGCACAACCAGAGTGCCAGTTTTCGTTCGACTGCCTCTGTGATGGCGTACGGTATTCTGGACAGTATGCGCGCCAACCGGGTCGAGGCGGGTGCAGGCAGCTATAACCATTTACTGGAAGATGCGGCGCCCGCCGGGGATACTATTTCCGGGCAGGATGTGAGCAACTGGCTCGATGAACTTGCCTTGCGGCTGCCGGAAGGTTTGGGAAGCATCGATGTAGATGCAGACAACAAAGTAACTGTTCTGATCCAGTGGGATGACAGTCGAGGTGCCACGGTGCCCCAGCAGTTCGCCATGACTACCCGACTGTGATAATGATGGACAGCATGCAGGGAAATCACACATTCAGCCGGAATCAGCAGGGCCTGACCCTGGTGGAAATGATGGTCGCCATGACCATTGGACTGGTGCTGCTGGGTGGAATAATAACTGTACTGTCTTCCAGCCAGAGCACTTACCGCGTCAATGAAGCGATGGCAAGGCTGCAGGAAAATGCCCGTTACGCCTTTCAACTTTTGTCCCGCGACATTCGCATGGCAGGGTACCGGGGATGCGCAGGTGACGGTGTTGCGGTAACCAATGTTCTGGAAGATGCTACAGGATTTCTGTGGCGGCTCGATCAGCCTCTGGAAGGATTTGAAGCAACAGGTGCAAATGGCTGGACTCCTGCTTTACCAGCCGGAGTGATTTCGTCTCAACAGGGAGGCCGGGACATTATTGCAGTACGAGGGGTGGAGGGCACTGGCACCAATATACTTTCACACCCGTCGGATTCTGCTGGTTTGAGTATCCCGTCCGGTAGCGGATTAGAGATTAACGATACTGTTCTGGTGAGTAACTGCCAGGGTGCTGCCATTTTCCAGGTTACCGGTATCAGTACTTCAGGCGGCCAGGACACCATAGAACATGATGGTGGAACCGGTAAGCCCAATTCCACGGCCGCACTGGGGCGGACTTTTACCGGCGGAGAAATGGCGCGTATCGGCACAAGAATTTATTACATTCGACTGAATCCTCGCGGAATTCCAGCGCTTTACTGGAGAAGAGGAGGAAATACCGAAGAGCTGGTCGAAGGCATAGAAAATCTACAGATCCAGTATGGTGAAGACGCCAATGGAGACCGGGCAGCCGATATTTATCGTACAGCAGACCAGGTGGCAGACTGGGAGGCAGTAGTCAGTGTGCGCATCGATCTGCTGGTGCAATCCGTGGAAGATGGTATTGCCAGCCAGCCGCAAACCTATATCTTTAATGGCTTAAGCGTGACACCGGCCGACCGCCGATTGCGCCAGACATTTTCCACCGTAATTACACTGCGCAACCGTGCTTCCTGATTATTCTTTCTGAAGAGCAGAAAAATGGATCCGATTCTTCCATCAGACTCCGGTGACAGTAAACAGCCTGCTTTCCTTGCTTGCAATGGCAGGGATGGCATCGTTTCCAGTCAGCGAGGGGCTGTGCTGGTGACCGGTCTGATCTTTCTGGTCATCCTGATGCTGCTCGGGACGACAGCTATGCAGGGCACGCTGCTGGAAGAAAGAATGGCCGGCAATCTGCGCGATGAGACACTTGCTTTCCAGGCGGCAGAAGCTGCTTTGCGATCGGGTGAGCGCTTCCTCGAACAAGTCACCCTTCCGGAATTCAACGGCTCGGACGGGTTGTACCATCACGCAGATTCTCCGGCACCCGATCCTGTCAATTGGCAGGATTGGGAAACCAGCGGCAAAACGATCGATGTCACCATGGATGGTGTGGCCAGCGAGCCTCGCTACGTTATCGAACAACTTCCCAGTGTTCCACTGATGGGTGAAGGTGGGAGTGCCCAGCAATCCGGCTCATTGCTCAATGCAAGCATGTTTTGCGTCATTGCCCGCGGGGTGGGGGGGAATGACGTAACGATGGTGGTGTTGCAGAGCACCTATCGGAGATAAAAAGGAGTCTGAAATGAAAACCGGTCATATCATAGCGGCGATCCGAAGAGCAATACTGCCACTCGTTCTGATGCCATTGCCTGTTCAGGCAGCTTTGTCGTTATCTGATATACCGTTGTTTCTGACGACTGCAGTCGATCCCAACATCATTTTCACACTGGATGACTCCGGTTCGATGCAGTTCGAGATCATGCCGGAAGGGTTGATTATAAAAGATGTACGCTTTGTTTACCCTAGAGTAAGCAATACGTATGGAGAGGGGAGTTACAACAATTATGTAGCTGGTTTCGATTTGAATAATGGTTATACCGCCAAGTTGCGTTCCAGCCATGTCAATAAAATCTACTACGATCCGACTGTGCGTTATCTGCCGTGGAGCAAGGCCGACGGGTCACTGATGGATAATGCAGACATCACTTGTGCACCACACAATCCGTTCAATACTGCTGCGGGTTGCCGTAATTTTCAGGAAGATAACTCGGATACGGTGGGAGTGAAATGGCTTAACAGTGGAGGTACATTGACCGATGCAACCGTTACGACAACGGGTACAGGCAAGAATAAAAAAACAGTATATGAATCTTTTTTTCCGGCGGTGTATTTCCACTATAAGGGAAGCGGTAGCATCGATTCAGCCAGCAGTTATACACAAGTTGAAATCAGATCCGGCAAGACTTATACCGGGAGTCCTGGCCGTACCGATTGTGCAGCCGCACCGACGTGCACCTACGATGAGGAAATCCAGAATTTTGCCAACTGGTATACCTATTACCGTTCTCGCGTGTTGCTGGCGCGCGCCGGGGTCGGTCGTGCGTTTGCAGCACAGAGTAGCAATATGCGGGTTGCGTTCGGCGCTATCAACCAGGGGAGCTCTACCATAGATGGCAAATCCACCAGTACCCTCATCACAGGCGTTCGCTTGTTTTCCGGAACGGATCGAACCAATTTTTTCGACAAACTGTATAAACATACTATTCCCGCTCAAGGCACTCCGCTGCGTACCGCCATGAATGGTATCGGCAAATACCTGATGCGTGATGATGAAAAAGGGCCATGGAGTGATACACCAGGACAGAGTGGTGGTGTTCAACCAATATGTCGGCAGAATTATCACATTCTGATGACGGATGGCTATTGGAGCGATTCATTTTCTGATTCTAAGATAGAAAATTCTGATAATTCTGCCGGAAGCAACATTATTAACCATTTTCCCAATGCCACTCCCGCAACTTATCAGTACAAACCCATTTTGCCGTATTCGGATAGTTACAAAAATACTCTCGCTGACGTGGCAATGCATTACTGGAAAACTGATCTGCGTACCGATCTGGACAACAAGGTGCCGACCAATGCCAGGGATCCGGCTTTCTGGCAGCACATGGTGAATTTTACGGTTGGTCTGGGGGTTGAAGGCACACTGACCAGTCTGCCTGGCAGCCCTGGTGGACCGACAGGCTGGCCTGATCCGACAAAAAGTGAACCCGCGAAGATCGATGATCTCTGGCATGCTGCGGTCAACAGCCGGGGTGAGTTTTTCAGTGCGCAGGACCCGGTTGCCTTTGCCAGCGGGCTGAGCAGTGCACTCAACAATATGACTGCCAGAATCAGCTCTGCCGCTGCGGTAACCACCAATACCAGCCGGCTCAATACCGGTGCACAGATTTATCAGGCAAAGTTCAACAGTGCCGACTGGAGCGGACAACTGCTGGCATTCAATCTCGAATCCGACGGATCGTTGGGTGTATTGCAGTGGGAAGCTTCTGAACAGTTGCCGGCGCATGCCGACCGGTCGATTTTTACGCATAACGGAACGAGTGGTCTGGCATTTACCGCTGCTAATTTTTCCTCGCTTTCCACGGAGCAACAAGCCGCATTAGATAAGAATCTATCAGGTGTCAGTGATGGGCAGGGGATGGTCCGCATCGGATGGCTGCGTGGCGATAAAAATGGTGAAATCAGTCAGGGAGGAAGTTTCCGCAACCGTAACAACGGCGTGCTGGGTGACATCGTCAATTCGGATCTGCTGTATATCAAATCACTGGATTTCAGTTACGATTCCCTTCCGCCTGCAACGCCGGGACAGACGTCCTACCATAGCTACAGACAATCGAACAGCAGTCGTACCCCGGTGGTTTATACCGGGGCAAATGACGGCATGCTGCATGCCTTCAACGCTGAAACCGGGAGGGAATTGTTCGCTTACGTTCCGGCAGCTGTTTATGCCGGGTTGAACCGTCTGACGGCTTCCGGTTATGCACACCGTTATTTCGTCGATGGCAACGCCTATGCCGGAGATGCCTATATTGGTGCGACACCTGCCTGGAAAACAGTTTTGCTGGGGACGTTGGGTGGTGGCGGTAAGAGTGTGTTTGCGCTGGATATCACTGATCCGGTCAATTTTTCCGCATCTAATGTGCTGTGGGAATTTACCGATGCCGATCTGGGATTCGTCCACGGCCAGGCAAAAATTGCACGGCTGAATGATGGTTCCTGGGCAGCGATCATTGGTAATGGTTATAACGGTAACAGCGATCGGGCTTATCTCTTTATTGTCGATCTGCAGACGGGAGCGCTGATCAAAAAAATTCCGACCAGTACCAGTACAAACAACGGTCTCTCCACTCCGGCGCTGGTGGATACCAATGGTGACAAGATTATCGATATTGTTTATGCGGGTGATTTGCGGGGAAATATCTGGAAGTTTGATCTATCGCAACCTGATTCTGCTCAATGGAGTGTAGCGTATATCAATAAGCCTCTGTTTACTGCCAGAAACGCGAGTAATCAGGTACAACCGGTTACTTCTCCGCTGGAAGTGGGCTACCACAAACAGGGGGGATATATTATTTTCTTTGGGACTGGTCAATTTGTCGCTGACAGTGATAAAACCGACAAGAAGATACAAAGCCTGTACGGGATCTGGGACAAAGGTAGCGCAATTACGGAAACCAATCGCAGTGTGCTGCAGCAACAGACGATTACGGCTGAAACAGTCATCCCGCCTTTTGAGCGTACTGTTTCCAGTCATTCGGTCGATTGGGAAACCAAACGCGGCTGGTATATCGATCTGCTGCAGCCGCCGGAAGAAACAAAGCAGGGCGAGCGCTCAGTCATCATGCCCATGCTGAATTTCGGGCGAGTCATTTTTACTACATTGATTCCTTCCATCGATCCGTGTGAAGCGGGTGGACGCAACTGGCTGATGTTGCTGAATGCTGAAAATGGTGGAATGATGTCCCCGCCACAGTTTGATACCAATCATGATGGTAAATTGGATAGTGGTGATCGTGTGATTGCCGGGGTAAGTTCTGATGGGATTCGCAGTGAATCGGTAGCTATCAGTGCCGGCAGTCTGACGCACCTGATTGCAGCTACGACGACTGGGGCAGTTGAGAAGGTAACAATCAGCAATGGTGCACCACCGCCGCGCCGATCCTGGAAACAGCTACAGTGAACAAAAGGATGGGTTATATGGATATGACTCGGATGTATACAAAGAATCGTGGACTTACCCTGATCGAGACGATGGTTGTGGTGGCGATCATCGGCATTCTGGCAGCAGTTGCCTATCCGTCTTATCAGGAACATGTACACCGCACCAATCGCGCTGAAGCCAGAGGTATCCTGCTGGAAATGGCGCAACTACTCGAACGGAACTATACCGAAACCAACAGTTACGAAAGTTTTGCACTGCCGGTTACGCAATCACCACGAACAGGAACAGCAAAGTACACCATTCAGTTTTCTGCAGATACACCTACCCGTAACACTTATACGCTGGAGGCCGTGCCGGAAGGTTCCATGGCAGGGGATGCTTGCGGGACGCTGACGCTGACCCAAACGGGTGCCAGGGGTGCAGATGGGGTTGTTGCCGAATGCTGGCAGCGGTAAGTCAGGATTTTGATCAGGCTGCAAACCATGAGATCCGGCATGAATTTTTCATCATCTTGTCAGTCGGTTACAGAAGCACTGGATTGCCACGTCAGCCTGCGTCTACTCAATGACGAAGGGGCGTAGTTGATCTGAATCGAGCTTTCAGGCTACGCTGGATCGAGTATGACGGCCCTTTACCCGGTTCTCAATACGGAAATCGACATCCACTTTTGCCCACGCTCCGGTTTCATTATCCAGCAGTGTACCGGTCAGCGGGTTGCGTTCGAGCCACGCTTGCGGGATAAGCAGCATGCAATGTTTTCCGCTCATGGAAAGTACCATGTCCGGGAGATTGATATGCGTGCGGCTGCGGTAAAAAATCGCAGCGATACGTAAAGCGATCGAGCGGGCAAGATTGACGGGCTGGCTGAGGAAATCCCGGGTTTTGGCAAGTGAACCATGATGTGAAAGTACCAACTGGCTCAACTGAGATTGTTCCATTCTGGAAAAGCCGGGGATATCGGCATTATCGAGAATATATGCAGAGTGTTTATGGTAGCTGGTATGGGCCACCGAAATGCCGATTTCATGTAAACGTGCTGCCCAGGAAAGCAGCTTGAGTGCATCTTCCACTTTTTCCTTATCAGGATGATCGGCCAGCAGCTGTTTGCTGAGCATAATTGCAAGTGACTCGATACGGGCCGCCTGTACCGGGTCCACCCGGTAGCGCTGCATGAACTCCTGTACGGATATTTCACGGGTATCTTCCTTGTGGAAGCGCCCCAGCATGTCGTAGAGTACGCCTTCACGCAGCGCGCCGGTGGCGATTGCCATGCAATCGATGTTCAGTTCCGTGAAGATAGCCGACATGATGGCAAATCCCCCCGCGATGATCGCTTTACGGGCCGGATTCAGTCCGGCGATTTCCAGTTTCTTGATATCACCGGTTTTAAGCAGGAATTCACGCAATTTTTCCAGTCCTGCAAGCGTGATGATTTCCTCGCTATTGCCATCGTTATAGCCGTTCAGCGTGAGGATATGAGCCAGTGCACGTGCGGTTCCGGAAGAGCCGTAGGCTTTCTGCCAGTGGGATGAGGAAAACTCAGCCGCAATGGACTGTATTTCAGTGCGTGCTGCCAGCTCGGCGTGTTTCAGTGATCCTTTAGTAATTTTTCCATCAGGAAAAAAGTGCAGACTGTGGTTGATACAGCCTACGGGAAGGCTTTCCAGTTTGTTGGATTTCAACCGGTTACCGATGATCAGCTCGGTCGATCCACCGCCGATATCGACTACGAGCAGATGATTATCAGAGATCGGCAGACTGTGTACGACGCCAAGATAAATCAGCCGTGCTTCTTCATGTCCAGCAATGATCTCGATCGGGAAGCCCAGGGCATTCTCAGCCTTGCGGAGAAAATCCGTTGCATTCCTGGCAACACGCAGTGAGTTCGTTCCCACTACTCTGACTGCATGACGCGGGAATCCGCGCAAGCGCTGACCGAATCGTTCCAGGCAGGCTAATGCACGATCCTGTGATGCTTCATCCAGAATCTGGTCATCAGACAGTCCCGCCGCGAGCTGTACCATTTCCTTCAGGTTGTCGAGCAGATAAAGCTGTTTTTCCGCTATTCTGGCAACCTGCAGATGAAAACTGTTGGAACCCAGATCAACCGCAGCAAGCGTAGAGTATTCGTGCATGATTTCCGGTTTTTCCCCAGACTGTTTATTTTCCTACTTCGCGCTCGATTTCATCGGCTGAGACGTGGCGAACGTCCTTGCCCTTGACCATGTAGACAACATATTCTGACATGTTTTTGGCATGATCGCCGATACGCTCGACTGCCTTGGCTGCAAACAATATCTCGATCGCAGTCGAAATTTTGCGCGGATCTTCCATCATGAACGTTATCAGATGCCGGATGATCGAGCGAAATTCCTCGTCCACCTGTTCGTCCTGGCGAACGATTTCTGCTGATGCGTTCGGATCCACCCGGGCAAAGGCGTCCAGTGCCTTGCGCAACATATCCATGGCAATGGCCGCAATATGCCGTATTTCGACAAAACGTGGTGTATACATGCGGTCTGCGGCATAGATCAGTTTTGCCATACGGGCAATTTTGGCTGCTTCATCCCCGATCCTTTCCAGATCAGTGATGGTGTTGATGACGGTCATAATCATACGCAGATCGATGGCAGTTGGTTGTCTGCGCACGATAACCTGGGAGCAGAGCTCATCGATCTTGATTTCCATGGCATTGACACGATGATCATTGTCGATCACCAGCTCGATCATATGCTCGTTGCCTTCAGTCAGTGCCTCGATTGCATTCTTGATCTGCTCTTCGACCAATCCGCCCATTTGCAGGACACGCGTGCGGATTTCTTCGAGATCAGCATCGAATTTTTTTGAGAAATGTTCTTTATTGACCATGTTATGCATCCTGGAGAGATAATCATGTAATTTTATACGTTGATGATGATGATCTGATGACAGCCAGAGCGCCGTGCCAGGGATGCTGCAGTGGACAGACTGATTACCCTGCCTCGTTCCGGCAGGGTAATCAGCTCTGTGTCTATACTGTAATGGTCTCCACTCCCTGGTCGGTACCCATCAGCAGTACGTTGGCTCCCCGTCTGGCAAACAGACCGTTCGTTACCACACCTGCAATCTGGTTGAGGGCAGTTTCCAGCTCAACCGGATTCATGATATTCAGGTTATGGATATCGAGAATGATATTGCCGTTGTCGGTAGTGAATCCCTGACGCCAGGCCGGTTGTCCGCCCAGCAGTGTGATCTCCCGGGCGACATAGCTGCGTGCCATCGGAATGACTTCCACCGGTAGCGGAAATTTTCCCAGTACCTTGACCAGTTTGCTCTGGTCAGCAATACAGATGAATTTACGTGCAACCGCCGCTACTATTTTTTCACGTGTCAGTGCACCACCGCCCCCTTTGATCATATGCATATTCCGAGTGATTTCATCCGCACCATCGATATACACCGGGAGTTCACTGACGGAATTGAGATCCAGGACCTCGATGCCGTGCTGCTTCAGACGGTTTGCAGTAACTTCGGAGCTTGCTACGGCACCCTCGATCCTGTGTTTGATCCTGGCCAGCTCATCGATAAAAAGATTGGCGGTCGACCCTGTTCCGATGCCGATGACTTCACCTGTCGGCACATGCTGCAGGGCTGCTTGTGCCACTGCCCGTTTCTGCTCGTCTTGTGTCATGATGGTTTTAAATATTTGGTTCCTGAAATTCATTATTGCTGCAATCGAGCCAAATTTCCGGGATAGCATCGTTTTTTGCGATAACCCGCTGTTATCGGGCAAATATCGCATACTATCCCACCTGCTCAGCCTCAAGCGTACCATAACTTGAAGCCGGTATAATGCTGATTCGATTAGTTCCTTTGTAGGTTTCCATTATCCCGCTTCCGGTTCCCAAATGAGTACAATCAGATTACTTCCCGATGGATTGATCAGTCAGATAGCCGCGGGAGAAGTCATCGAACGTCCGGCTTCAGTATTGAAAGAGTTGCTGGAAAATGCCATCGATGCCGGTGCGTCGGATATATCGGTCAATATCGCGCAGGGCGGGCTGAAACTGATTCGCGTGACCGACAACGGTGGAGGTATTCCGGGAGAAGAGCTGTCTCTCGCCCTTACACGCCATGCGACCAGCAAAATTACCAGTCAGGAGGATCTGTACAGAATCACCAGCCTGGGATTTCGGGGAGAAGGGCTGGCCAGCATTGCATCGGTTTCAAATTTATTGCTCATCAGCCACCAGCCGGGCGGAAAGCATGCCTGGCAGATACGCAGCGAAGGCATACGGGTCATGCAACCGGAACCCTCATCACACGCAGCAGGTACTACAGTTGAAATTCGGGATCTGTTTTTCAATCTTCCTGCCCGCCGCAAATTTCTCAAAACCGAAGCCACGGAATTTGCCCACTGTGAGGAAATCATTCGCAGGATGGCGCTGTCCCATGCCGGTATTGCCTTCACATTGCGGCACAACGGAAATCTGCGCAGCCACTGGCAATCGGCAGAAGCTGCTGTTCGCATAAAAACTGTGCTTGGTGAGGAATTCACCCGGTCGGCGGCATGGATCGACGAGCAATCAGCTGGCATCGGGCTGCAGGGTATGCTGGCATTACCCGCGTATTCACGCGCTGCACGTGACATGCAGTATTTCTTTGTCAACGGGCGCTTCGTGCGCGACAAGCTGATTACCCATGCCCTGCGCGAGGCCTATCGTGATGTGCTGCACCTGGATCGTCATGCTGCTTTCGTGCTGTATCTGGACATCGATCCCGAACAGGTGGACGTCAACGTACACCCGACCAAAACCGAGATCCGTTTCCGTGAAGCACGGGCAATACACCAGTTTATCTACCACGGTGTCAGCAAGGCGCTGTCCTCACCTCGTTCCGGCATGGAATCATCGCAATCATCCTCGCAGTTTACGATGGCTGCCGTCATGCCGCCTGATGAAAAGCATGTACCTGCCGCGCCGATGCTGAACTACCCCAGACAAACAGGGCTTCCATCGGAAATGATTGCGCAGCCTTTCAATTTTTATCAGGTGTTATCCGGTAGCGAATTTGATTCCACTGCCCCCCAGAACCCATTTCATCAAACCGGAACAGGGGAAAGCAGTGAGCATCCGGCCATGCCTCCGCTGGGTTTTGCACTGGGGCAACTTCATGGCGTCTATATCCTGGCGCAGAACCGGAAAGGGCTGCTAATCGTGGACATGCACGCGGCCCATGAGCGTATCGTCTACGAGCAATTGAAGTTGCAGATGGACGAGCAGACGCTGTCCGCACAACGGTTGCTGATTCCGGTGACATTTCACGCAGATAGTCTCGATATTGCCACGGTCGAGGAAAACCAGCCGCTTTTGCAGCAGCTGGGCTTTGAAGTAACTGTGCTGACTGCTACTACACTGGCGGTGCGTGCGGTGCCGGCTATTCTGCAGGATGCTGATACGGAAAAGCTGGTATGTGATGTGCTGGATGAAATCAGAAACGGAGATCCCGGCCAGTTACTTGCAGCTCGCCGCAATGAATTGCTGGCAACCATGGCCTGCCATGGCGCCGTTCGCGCCAATCGTCCACTGACACTGGTTGAAATGAATGAACTGCTGCGCAAAATGGAAGTGACTGAACGTTCGGATCAGTGCAACCACGGACGGCCGACGTGGTTTGAAATCGGTCTGGCTGAACTGGACAAAATGTTCATGCGTGGGAAATAGCTGCCAGTCAGACAGAAATACCCCCCAACCATCTTTTCGAATGCCCTGGGACACGAAGCAACTCAGTTATTCGATTGCAGAGATAAAGGGAGATACTTTACCTATATCGGCTTCCTGGATCGCCACGTCACGATGTGACTCGCGAAGACGGAGGTGTTATGCACTACAGTGGTCCTTTATCAACCAACGTCTTTGCGAATGCCCTCAGGCATGAAGCAATCCAGTCATTCGATTGAAAAGGCACTGGATTGCCGCGTCTGCCTGCAATCTCTTCGCTATTCTGGTTCAGAATTTTTTCGATTGCTTCTGTCCATGCAGCAGAAAAACGGTCGGTTTTTTTTGCAGATCAGGCCAGTTGCCTGTACGCCACTCGCCAATCGATTTTGTTGATACATATTCATCTGCTCGGGTCAGGTTGCAGGCTACACATAAATCCGTTTTCGTATGGCATTGCTGTACCAGTGCTTCCAGCAATTTCTGGTTGCGGTAGGGGGTTTCGATGAAAATCTGGGTTTCATCTGCCGTGATGGATGTTTGTTCCAATCGGGCAATTTCTTTATTTCGTATATCCAGTGCAACCGGCAGATACCCATGGAAACGAAAACGCTGACCGTTCAGCCCGGAAGCCATCAATGCCAGCAGAATCGAAGAAGGGCCGACGAACGGCACCACCCGGATTTTCTTGCGGTGTGCCAGCCGGACGAGTGCTCCCCCGGGATCGGCGATTGCCGGACAACCTGCTTCGGAAAGCAGGCCGACATTCTCGCCGGCGAGCAGGGGTGCCAGCAATGCTTCTATTTCACCTGCAGGGGTATGTTCATCCAGCACTTCCAGCTTGAGAGTTTGTACCGCCCGCAGTGGGTTTACCTGCTTGAGGAAATGGCGAGCTGTTTTGGGATGTTCGACGATAAACCGCTCCAGCCGGCTGATTCGCTGCCGGACTTCAGCCGGCAGTATCCAGCCGAGATCGCCTTCACCCAGGGGGGTCGGGATCAGGTACAGGGTGCCATGAAGCATGACATCTGCGGGCATGAGGTCTGCCAGATCAGTGCAGCACGCGCGGCACGCTCAGGATGAATTCAGGGATTTCCACTGAAAAATGAAAACCGTCTTCGGCCACCATCTGATAGGAACCCTTCATCGAACCGGCAATCGATGAAATTGCGGTTCCGCTGGTGTATTCGAAGGTTTCACCGGGTTTGAGCAAGGGTTGCTCGCCGACTACGCCCAGCCCGCGCACTTCGCGCGTGACGCCATCCCCGCTGGCGATGATCCAGTGACGGCTTACCAGTTGCGAAGCTACGCTGCCGGTATTGTTGAGGGTAATGGTGTAGGCAAATACATACCGTTCCGTCTCAGCATCAGACTGATCTGGTAAATAAATTGTGCGTACTTCCACCTTGATGCTATATTTTTGTCCGTTTTCCATACGCCATATTCCACACTATTTTGAGAGTGACAGCAAGCAGCCGCTATATCAGAGCCGCTTTGTATCAGCCAAAGGGGAAACCTGCATCAGAATTTTCTGAGCTATCGAATCACAAGATGATGAGTTAACTCAGAATCGACGCCGTAAAGATTCAAAACAATCCTGCCGTATTCATACCAGCATCATGCTGTAACCGATGAAGGCTAACCTGTCGTGAGACAGGGGTGCAAAGTTTCCGATCCTGATCTGTTGTCAGGAAAGCGGCACTGCCGAGGGTTGCATCCGATTTTTCATTCGGATGTGCGTGCTGGTAAGTCGGCCTCGTATAACCTACTTTTCAAGGATCCGTGCATGGCAAATGCAAAACCAGTTTACTCACTTTTTCATTCTACTGTTCGTAATGGTATTACCGGTATTTTTCATCATTCTTTCAGTTTCCCGATTCTTCTGATTCTACTGATCGCTTTTTCCGGCAGCGGCTATGCCAATTCCGGCAAGGAAGCTCGGGCAGCTGCCAAATTGAAAGCTGCCAGCAAAACTGTTTCTCCATCCCGCTGGGCGAAAGGCCGCCTGCTGGTCGTTCCGCGTGCCGGTTTGACTGCGAAGGAATTCGATAAGGCTACTAAACCGTATGGCGTGAAATCCAGGCGCAAGCTCAACAGGCTGAATGCGCTCATCTACGAACTGCCCGATGGCGTGGATGAAGTCAAAGTATTGGATAAACTCAAAAAAGACCGGCGCTTCAAGGCAGTTGAACTGGACAGGCTGGTTGAACCTGCTCAAGTCGTCACGGACCCCGCTTTTGGCAACAGTTGGGCACTGCCTAAAATTCAGGCACTTGCCGCCTGGGATATTGCTACTGGTGACGGTGTGACCATCGCGATTCTGGATACCGGTGTAGATAGTACTCACCCTGATCTGGCCGCTAACATGCTCCCCGGCTGGAATGCGTATGACAACAATACAGATACCAGCGATGTCTACGGTCACGGTACTAAAGTAGCCGGCACGGCAGCCGCAGTCGCCAATAACGGTGCCGGCAGTTCCGGTGTAGCCTGGAATGCACGCATTCTGCCGGTACGTATTTCCACGCTGGATGGCCGTGCATACTTGAGCGACATGGCCAGGGGTATCCGCTGGGCGGCAGACAATGGCGCCAGAATAGCCAATATCAGCTACGGTGGGGCGGAAAGCCTGACTGTCCAGTCGGCTGCCAATTACATGCGCAGCAAGGGCGGGGTAGTGGTCATGTCCGCGGGTAACTCCGGTGGATCGAATAATTTCCCCGCCAGTAACGCCATCATCGTTGCTTCAGCCACGGACAGCAAAGACGCTCGCGCCAGTTGGTCCAGTTACGGGCCTTATGTCGATGTGGCTGCTCCCGGGGTGAGTATCTATACCACGTTACGTGGTGGCGGTTACGGCTATGTTTCCGGTACTTCGTTCTCCAGCCCGATCGTGGCGGCAGCAGCAGCATTGCTGTTTTCCATCAACCCGGATCTTGCCCCGGCGGACATCGACCAGATGTTGACCGCTACTGCGCAAGACATTGGCAGTGCCGGTTATGACCAGTACTACGGCCATGGCCGCATCAATGCCGCCAATGCTGTTAATGCTGCCTATGCACGCATCAGCGTAGATAGAACGGCACCGGCTATCAGCATTGCCTCTCCCACTGGCGGAACAGTCTCCGGCAGCGTGCCGGTAGATGTAAATTATTCCGACAACAAGGGCGTGGTGCGGGTGGATCTGTACGTCAATGGCCGCAAAGCAATCGAAGATACCCAGCCACCTTTCGCCTTCGCCTGGGATACCACCACACTGGCGGATGGCAGCTACACACTGGTGGCATACGCCTTTGATGCTGCCGGCAACCAGGGCACTTCTTCCTCTGTGAAGGTTACGGTAAAAAATATCGTTGCAGATACCGCGCCACCGACGATCAGCATTGCCTCTCCTGCCGGTGGAGCCGTCGTTTCAGGCAGTGTGCCGGTCAATATCAATTCTTCCGACAATATTGGAGTGGTGCGTACGGAGCTGCACGTCAACGGTAAAAAAGTGGCGGAGAATCCCCAGTCGGGCTCTGGTTTTATCTGGGACGCAAAATCACTGGCGGACGGCAACTATACGCTGGTAGCGTATGCCTTTGATGCTGCCGGCAACCAGAGTGCTTCCTCTGCAGTGACAGTCAGTGTAAAAAATATCGACACAACTGCAAACACCGAACCGCTGTCGCAGATTGCCTCCTTCAATCTCAGAGACGGGCAGAAAGTCAGCCGTTACCAGAATATCAGGGTAACGGCCGATAAGAATACCCGCAAAATCAACCTGAAAGCCAATGGTGGAGTCATCGCTATTGCTAACGGTAACTCATTGAGTTATCGCTGGAATACCTGGGAAACGATGCCGCGCGGCAGTAATATTACTGTCACGACAGAAGCGTTCAATGCCAAAGGAGATATCACCAGCAGAACAGTCACGGTAAGAAATTAGTATTTTTCTTTATCAGCTATGAAAGGAGAAGATCCTGTTGAAACAGGGTGTTTTTTGTCGGAGAAATTGACAATTTTATATCAGAGCTAAGCGTGTAGAGTATTAAAGACCTTATAAACAACAATATAACGTTGTGGCATGTTTTGTGCTGTCTACACAGTTATAATATTGAAGGCTTGAGCCACTATGTGTTGGGATACAAAGCTTTAAGATACCAGGTGAAATCGAAATTCCTGAACCGACCAGCAGCATGTTACTGTTCGGTGCCGGGCTGCTGGGATTGGGCTTGATCCGTCGTCGTAAGCAGGCCTGATCGGAAACGGATAATAAATAACCATAAGTGAAGCATAGACTTGAGCGCCGGTTTCCGGCGCTTTTCTTTTGTACCCTGCGTTTTATTCCGTCTTTCTCCCGTTCATAAGGACAGCGCAAGTTAGGTCATACTCACCTCGTCATGTGATGAGGCTGAAAGCCGACACTGCAATCCAGTGCTTTTGCAATCGATTCTCTGGATTGCTTCATGCCTGACGGCATTCGCAAAGACGGCGGTGGATAAATGACCACTGTGGTGCATAGCATCTCCGTCTTCGCGAGTCACATGGTGACGTGGCGATCCAGAATCGATAAAGGAAAGGTATTTTCCTTTTACCTCTGCAACCGGCTGACGCGGCAATCCAGTGTTTCAAAGGTTGCAGCTCATGGAGGATTCGATAGAAGTTCCCTTAAAGTATCGCTGGATATAAATCTCGCCAGCCTGGGTTTTGTACTTCGATCAGGATAAGTTTTTTTGCACGGCTACCGCTTTTGATCTGCTTTTCACGCAGAATCGCACTTTCCATCGATTCGTCCTGCTCATACCAGACCAGCAGCTTACAGTGATATCGTCGGGTAAATCCTTCGATAACACTTTCTTTATGTTGCCAGACACGTTGTACGAGATCAGAAGTGACTCCTGTATATAACGTGCCGTTGCGCCTGCTGGCCATGATATAAACGCACGGCGCCTTCATTGTCTGCTTATTGCTGTCATTCTGGATTGCTTCTCAACTACTGGGTTGCTACGTTTCCGCCACCTGCTTCATTGCATTTGCAGTCGTGGCTAAAGGCTACGCTTCCTTGCAATGACAAGTCGCTCCGCAAAGACGGTAGAAGTTGATGTGAACTGTACTATGCCCACGCCGTCGTTGCGAGGAGGCCGCAGGCCGACGCGGCAATCCAGTGCATTTGCAATCGACTCTCTGGATTGCTTCATGCCCTGAGGGCATTCGCAAAGACGGCGGTGGATAAATGTTCACTGTGGTGCATAGCATCTCCGTCTTCGTGAGTCACGCGTCTTTAGCCGCGACTGCGAATGCAATGAAGCAGGTAGCGGGTGGCGAGGTGTAGGGATCTGGCAGCTCGATTACGAATCGGTCTGGTAGGTTTGTCCCAGTTTCCGTTTTTGGCCATAGCTGGTCAGTTTATTTTGCAGTTGTGTCATCCACGGTTCGGTAATGTTGCGGATTTCGGCATCACGTTCCAATATTTCGTGAATGAGGCTAACTTTTTTTTTCTTTTGTTCATCACTCAACTGCTCGTAGGTATGCTGCTCTATCAGCCAGGTGGTCAGGTGTTTGCAATCCTGTTCCAATGCTACCAGCCTGTCCCAGTCGCTGTTTTTCGCTGCTTGCAGCATCTGGTCGGTGATCGTCAGTATGGCTTCATAGGTGGCGATTATCTGCATACCGTTTCTGTTGTCCTCTGACGGATGTCCGGATGGGGTATCGAATTTCATGCCATTGCACCTGTACTGGTCGTATCTCCGATTGTATGTTGGGTAGCCGTTTGTGCATCTGTTTTTCCGGCAGGTTGATTGCCAATCGATGTCCACGCTTCCTGCAGTTCGCCCAGCAGGTGGCTGATTTCCACGATGATCGCCGTATCGTTTTGCAGATTGGCGGTAAGCAGTCGTGCGGTCATGTAGTCGTATAACTGTTCCAGCTGGTTGGCCAGTTCTCCACCGGCTGTTTTATCGAGACTGGCTTTGAGGCCATGGTCGATGATCATGATTGCCTTGGAAATCATCTCTCCTTTGGCCGCGATCTTGTTCTGCTGGATATACAGCCGGCTGCAATCCAATGCCTGGCGCGCACCCTCGAACAGCATCAGGATCAGCTTGTGCGGATCGGCAGATACCACGCCGGATTCGACACCCACGCGCTGATAACTGCTGATTGCACGGCTGGGGGAGTCAATGAACATGATCAGTTTCTCCTACTTGAAAATGAGAATAGGGGTTGATGCCCTGGTTATTTATCACCGATTTTAGGCAGATTGGCCAGTTGCTGCTGCAGATAGTTGCTGGTCTGAGTCATGCTGGCAATCATTGTATCCAGCGCCGTGAACTGTGTCCGCAGGCGTTTTTCGACTTCTTCCAGCCGGTGCCCCAATGCATCACGCTGCTTGCCGATTCCCTTGATCATACTGTTGATGCCATCCATGCGGCTATTGATCAGGCCATCGCTGCGAGTCATGCCATCGATCAACTCACTCAATCGGGAAGCGAAACCTTCAACAGAGGTTACTCCATCTCCCGCCTGTGTGGTGAAAAACGCCGCAATATTCTTGTCCGGATCATTCAGCACGGCGCTCAGTTTGTTGTTATCCAGCGCCAGTGTGCCATCCTTCTGAAAGCTGATACCCAGTTCGGACAGCGAGTTGATTCCGCCGGCAGCGGATTGATTGCCATTCAACATGGCGCGTACCCGGCTCTGGATCATGCGCACGGTGGAATCCCCGGTCAGCACTGCTGCCTGCTTATTGGCCGCATCGTAACGGGAAAGATTGCCAATGGTTTTTTCCAGCTCATTGTAAGTGGTGACAAGCGCCTTCACCGCCGCCTCAGTGCTACTTTTATCCTTTTCTATCGTCAGTGTTGTACTGGTGTCGGGGTTGGCCTTGAGCAGATTGAACGTCACCCCCTCCAGTGCATCGCTGATGGTGTTGGACGATTTTTCCACCGTGATGCCATCGATCACCATAACGGCGTTCTGGGCCGCTACTGTCTCGGTCATGTTTCTGACGCCATCGGCCGAGGTATCAAAGGCAAGTTTCGATAATCCGGCATTATCGGTGTGGTTGCCATCTGTATCGTTCACGCTGATCTTCAGCGCATTGGCCAGCCCGCTGTCCTTGGAAGAAATCACCAGCCGGTTGCCATTGCCATCATTGACGATACTGGCTGTCACTCCCGCATTCGCTTCGTTGATAGTGTTTCGAATATCTGCCAGCGTCGATTTGGCCGGATCGATCGTAATCGTTTTGGCCGTTTTCTCCGCATTAGCGGTAAAAATGCCTCCGCTATACGTTCCGAATTCGATCGTCAGTGAGCCACTGCCGATTACTGTATCCGTGGTGGTAAATGTTTCCGACTTGATTTTTTGTGCCTGCGCCAGCGACCGCACTTCGATCTGGTGCGTACCCGCTGCTGCACTCGAAGAAGTGCTTACCGTGGCTAACGTCGTATCCGCCAGTGTGGCCTTGAAGCTGTTGAACAGTGAAGGTTTCGCCAGCGCCTTGACACTATCCTGAAACGACGACAATGCACTTTTCAGGCTGCCAAAGGCAGAGAGCTGAGCCTGCTGTTTCGCTTCCTTGGTATTGAGCTGCGTCAGCGGGCGCTGCTCGACCTCCATCAGCTTGCTGATGATTCCGCTGACATCCAGCCCTGAGCCGATTCCTGGTGATGAAAGCATGATTTATATCCTCGATCTGATCTGTTTTATTCCGTCACTGCCTGCTTTTACAAGCTCCACCAACCTCCATCCATCCTTACGAGGAAGCCGCAGGCTGAGTAGCAATCCAGAGAATCATAACGGCAGCGGCGAAAGCGACTTTACACATTTTCTGTCAATATCGTACTGGATTGCTTCACGCTCGAGGCGTTCGCAAGATGGTCCCCTAACATTTACTGTCGCTGGCCTTGCTGCATCCATTCGGTTAACAGTACTTTATATAGATCTATTAATAATGCGTATAATGGAAGTTTGTAACGTACGATTAAAGGGTTGAAAAATGAATGCTATTAATGCAAATGATCTCAAAACCAGAGGCATTGCGGCGATCGAAGTGCAACTGGAGGAGCAACCGGAAGCGATGATTGCTGTGCGAGGCAAAGATCGCTATGTCGTCATGCAGCTGGAACATTACTATTATTTACGAGAGTGTGAATTGACTGCCGCGCTGGTAGAAACACGAGCGGATCTGGCTGCCGGACGTTATGAGCAGGCATCGCCGGAAGTGCATCTTACACGGCTGGATGCACTGAAGTAAACAGTGGGTTATTCCCTGATCTTTACGGATGCTTATAACCAGCGGGCGGCACGCTGGTTAAAGCATCATCCTGATTTGCGTGCACAATATTTGAAAACGCTGCAAATCCTCGAAGCGAATCCCTATCATCCTTCTCTGCGGTTGCATGCATTGAGCGGCAAACTGCAGGGAATATATGCCATTTCAATTAATCTTTCTTATCGGATTACACTGGAATTCCTGATCGAGGATAAGCGAATTATCCCGATCAATATTGGAAGCCACGATGTTGTTTATTAACCTGTGAACAAAATGAGGGAGTGGTTTCCCGCATCCGGTTTTTACCTTGAACAAAGCAAGAAAACGGTTCGTTGCACGGGGAGAGGTGAGAAAGGAGAGGGGTGGCAGCATGTTCGCTGCCTGGGTGTCCACTACGCCTGGCCGTTGAACAGCAATCCCTGAATTTTTCCCAGCGTGCGGGCAATCGTGATCGCTTCTTCCGAAGGAATCTGGCGAATCACTTCCTGAGTTTGTATATCCACGATTTTGACCACCGTTTTACCGGTATCTTCATCGATCGAGAATTTCAGGTTCTGTGATAGCGTCTGAGTGAACTGCTCGATTTGCTGTACCGCCTCTTCCACCTGCTCCGGTTTGATATCGCCGGTTTCAGCCGGCGCTCTGCGAGCAGCAGCCGTTTCGTGCTCTCCTGTCCGGGTGGCCGATACTGCCGGCTGAACAGGTGCTACCGTCTGGAATAGTTCAGTAGCGACTGCGTTGATATTCATGTCAATCTCCTTTTAATCTACTTACCAGTCTTTGCGAGGCGGTTGTAAACCGCCGTGGCAATCCAGCCACTTCCCCTTTTGCCGTCATTGCGAGGAGGCCGCAGGCCGACGCGGCAATCCAGTAATCAACCTGCGTCACTGGATCGCCACGTCACGTTGTTCCTCGCGATGACGTGGGGCTTATCTCAACAGGGACAACACATTGTTCGGTAATGCATTGGCCTGTGCCAGCATCGCGACACCAGCCTGTTGCAGAATCTGCGCACGGGTCAGAGAAGCGGTTTCAGCGGCGAAGTCGGTATCCTGAATCCGGCTGCGGGAAGCAGACAGGTTCTCGCTGGTTGTTTGCAGATTAGTGATGACTGAGCTGAAGCGATTTTGGATCGCACCGAGATCAGCACGGGCTGAGTTAACGGCTTTGAGCGCAGCATCCATCGCTGTGATCGCTGTATCGGCTCCGGCAATACTGGAAACGTCTAAAGCAGCAAACCCTGTGCTGGTTGTAGGATTGGTAGTTGCAGCAGTCAGACCAGTTGTCGTGGCATCTGCGCTAGCTCCGGCGAAGGCGATTACGATATTCGGTGTGGCAGGCACAGAACCAGAGTTGGTTAACACCACCTGTTCCGGAGCAGAGGATAAAATTGTTGCATAAACTCCCGTTTGAGAGGAGTAAGAGTTAATAGCGCTCATGATACTTGAGGCACGGTTTGCGGCATTGGTATCAGCAGCGATGGCGCCGACGCTTACTCCATTAATAGTCAAGTGGCCGGCGGTGATTGCAGTGAATGCGCTAGCGGCGGCTCCTGTTACCTGAGCGATGCTGGAGGTACCGAGCGTGGCGCTTGTGGCACTTGTAATGCTGGCAATACTGATCGTTTCACCAACGTTGGCGCCGACCTGGAAAGCCTTGTTGGAAAAGCTGCCATCAAGCAGTTTGGTGCCATTGAAGCTGGTCTGGGTGGCGACGCGATCGATTTCAGACTTCAGTTGGGCTACTTCCTTCTGCAATGCTTCACGGTCATCAATGGAATTTGTGGCATTGCGCGACTGTACGGCCAGCTCGCGGATACGCTGCAGATTGTTACCAATTTCACCGAGTGCACCTTCAGCCGTCTGTGCCAGTGAGATACCGTCGTTGGCATTGCGCGCAGCCTGATTCAGACCACGGATTTGTGCGGTCATCCGTTCGGAAATTGCGAGCCCGGCGGCATCGTCCTTGGCGCTGTTGATGCGCAGCCCGCTGGATAAGCGTTCCAGTGCGGTACTCAGTGCACTTTGCGAGGTATTGAGGTTACGTTGCGCGTTCAGCGATGCGATATTGGTATTAATGACCTGTGCCATTTGTATTTCTCCTTCCTTGTAAAGGGGGTTACTTTTTAAAGTATTGTGGCGCCTTTTCCATAAGGCCCACCATCGTTTCCCGGCCTTGATCCGCGTTCAATGTTTGCAGAGTTTTCAACCGCCGTTGAGAGCAGTAAACGGACAGCCTGCGGAAAGGTTTAGCGGAATAAACAGAAAAAACAGTTTTATTTTTTAACCAGTGAAGGCTGGAATTGAAGGGAAAATCAGCGGCTATTTGGGTGTTTGACTAAAAGGCGGCATTGCGAACGCGCAGCGTGAAGCAATCTAGTATCCACCTCCCCGTCATTACGAGGAGGCCGCAGGCCGACGCGGTAATCCAGCAGCAATGATAACGAAGGCACTGGATTGCTTCGTCAGCTGCGCTTCCTCGCAAAGATGGCAATTTTTATCACTGGCCGGTACTGGACTACTACCTGCCACATTACACTCACACATGTGCTTGCTTTATCTGCTGCTCAGCTTGGATAAGGTAACTGCCTTCAGCCAGCGTCAACCATCCAAATGACCCGGAATTTTTTAGATTTGCCTAAATGCAAAAAGCGAAGTGTCGTTTGATGAGAATGCAAGGTTTGATTGGTTTAGAAAACCTTGTTGGAGGGCGGAGTTTTTCGCCTGTTTATAGCTATGTTTCCTGAGGTGCAAACGGTGCAGAATCTGTCGATAACCATACATTTACCAAGCTGCAAATCCAATAATTTTCTTGG
>NZ_JBDZWD010000060.1:0-11646 GCF_040256045.1 Nitrosomonas sp. | reverse complement strand
GCTCCTGCCAATGAGCTGAGGTGGCAGGGACCTTATTTAAGCAAGCGTTTGCCGGCCGATCCGTGGGGCAGACCCTATCAGTACAAATATCCGGGTACACAAAGTGATTTCGATTTATTCTCGTTCGGCAAGGATGGCCAGCTCGGGGGGAGTGGCGAGGATGCGGATATTACCAACTGGTAACAGTATTCAACACCGTTGATGCGTTACACGGTAAGAGCCTTGCTGGCCGGAAAAGGTACTGTGCTGCTCGAACTCGAAGCGGCCAGTGAAGCCGAGATACGCAACCGGATCAGTGCTCAGGGAGGAGTGATCCTCAGTATACGGCGGAATTTTTCAGGCTTGCTGCTCAGATCAGGCCACAAATTTCCGCTATCCAACTTTTCCCAGGAACTACTTGCTTTGCTGACAGCCGGCCTGAGTCTGGTAGAGGGTATCGAAACATTGGTCGAGAAAGAAGAGGACAGTGGAATACGCGAGTTGCTTCAACAGATACTGGCGCACTTGCGTGAAGGTATGACATTCTCGCGTGCATTGGAATTCTATCCGCAGATATTTCCGCCACTGTATGTCGCCACCATTCGTGCAAGTGAACAGACGGGGGATCTGGGCGAGGCGCTGGCACGTTATCTCGTCTATCAGTCGCAAATGGATCTGGTGCGTAAAAAGCTGATGGGGGCGTCCATCTATCCGGTTCTGCTGCTGGTGTTGGGGGGATTGGTGGCGGTCTTCCTGTTGGTTTTCGTCGTTCCTAAATTCAGCGCCATTTATGAAGATATGGGGACAGATTTGCCCTGGATGTCCATGCTGTTGATCGAATGGGGACATTTGGTACAGAAGAGTGGCTGGATGTTGGCCGGAATGGCAACGCTTTTTCTGGCAGCAGCATTCTATACATTTTCCCGGCCGCAGATCCGGGCTCATTTGTTGCGTGCGATATGGCGCATTCCGACAATCGGCGAGAGGATGCGAGTCTATCAGCTGGCCCGTTTCTATAAAACACTGGGAATGCTGCTGCGTGGCGGGATTCCCGTGACACAAGCGCTGGAAATGGTCAGTGACCTGTTGCAGCCGCATTTTCGTCCACGAGTGAAAACAGCTGCTGCACTCATTCGTGAAGGTAAGGCAATTTCCAGTGCAATGCAGAGCGCAGAGCTGACCACTGCAGTGGGAAGCCGCATGCTGCGCGTAGGAGAGCGTACTGGAATGATGGGCGACATGATGGAGCGCATCGGTAATTTCCATGATGAGGAAATCGGACGCTGGGTCGAATGGATGACCAAGCTGATTGAGCCATTGTTGATGGCTGTGATCGGGACCGTCATCGGCGGCATCATCATTCTCATGTATCTGCCGATTTTCGAACTGGCGGGGAGTATCAACTGATGCAGATCAGCATTGCCCTGCCTGATAAACCGACAATCGATCCAGCTATGCTCAGCCAGGCATGTGAACAGGCCATCGCTCGCAGCACCTCATTGATCAGAGTATTGGAAGAAATTTATCAGGGCACACCGGCTGAACTGGTGACCGTACTGGGGGAAGTGCTGCGCATGCCGGTACTGGCCATGGATGATTTGCATGCGTTGTATCCGGCTTTTGACAGACTGCCTTTTGCACTGGCTGCCAAACGTGAATGCATGTTGCTGCAGAAACAGGATCAATCGTATCTGCTGGCGGTGAGTGATCCTTTCCGGCCGGGCCTGCGCGACTGGGTAGAGGAATATGTGCCGGTAGGTGCATTGTGGCATCTGGTGCATCCGGCTGACCTGGCTGCCTTTTTCGTGCAACAGGAGCAGACCATGCGTGCGATGGACAATGTGCTGTCTTCTGCTCAGGAAAATCTGATTCAGAGTGGTATCGAGGAGTTATCACTCAAAACGATTCATGAAGGTACCAGTCAGGTAGTGCGCTTGGTTCATTCAACCCTGTACGATGCACATAAATCGCAGGCAAGCGACATTCATCTGGAGACTGCACCAGGCGTACTGTCCATCAAATATCGGATCGATGGCGTGCTGACCAGCATAGGCACCATGCAGGGGGCAAATCTGGCCGAACAGGTGATTTCTCGGATCAAGGTTATGTCGGATCTGGATATCGCCGAGCGTCGCATTCCGCAGGATGGCCGTTTCAAGGTTTCCATCCAGGGAAGGGAAATCGATTTCCGGGTATCGGTCATGCCGAGCATTTTTGGTGAAGATGCGGTGTTGCGGATACTGGATCGTCAGGCGCTGACTGACCATGTCGAAGGATTGACACTGAACCAGCTGGGATTTAATGCCCCATCCATTGCCAGTGTGCGCCGACTCAGTGCTGAGCCGTATGGCATGTTGCTGGTAACCGGCCCGACCGGCAGCGGCAAGACGACTTCGCTTTACGCTGCTATTTCGGAAGTCAATCACGGCCATGACAAAATCATTACGATCGAAGATCCGATCGAATATCAGTTGCCTGGTGTATTGCAGATACCGGTCAACGAGAAGAAAGGGCTGACTTTCGCTCGCGGATTGCGTTCAATTCTGCGGCATGATCCCGACAAGATCATGGTAGGTGAAATTCGCGATGCTGAAACGGCCCAGATTGCCATTCAGGCTGCACTTACGGGCCATCTGGTCTTTACCACGGTTCATGCCAACAATGTGTTTGACGTGATTGGCCGGTTTGCACATATGGGCGTTGATCCTTACAGTTTTGTTTCGGCACTGAACGGTATCGTGGCACAGCGGCTGGTGCGCCTGCTGTGCCCGAATTGCATGGTTGCGGAACGACCGGATCATCAAATGATCGTGGATTCGGGGATTACTCCGGAACAGGCAGAGCTGTTTGATTTTCGCTCTGCCAAAGGTTGTGGCCATTGCCGGGGCAGTGGTTATCGGGGACGTAATGCAATTGCCGAGATATTGTTGCTGAACGATGAAATTCGTGAGTTGATCATTGCACAAGCGCCGATTCGTCGTATCAAGGAGGCAGCTTGGCTCAATGGTACCCGTTTTCTGCGTGAAGCCGCGCTGGATCTGGTTAAAACTGGACAAACCAGCTTACAGGAGGCCAATCGTGTCACTGTTGTGGCGTAATCGGATTCAGGTTTTTCTGGCGCCGGATCAGGTTAGTCTGACAGGAGTTGTACGCGGCATCCGGCCTGTGCAGCAGTTCAGGCAATCAGGCGTGTGTGTTCAGGGAAATGATCCAAGACAGTGGAGAGCACCTCTACAGTTGCTGGAACAGATGATCGGACAGATGGATGACAGTTTCAGGCGAAGTGGTGCGTTGTATGTCACGTTATCCAACCACTTCGTCCGTTATGGTGTCATTGCACCACAGCCCTCCCTGGCAAATCCGGATGAATTGATGGCCTATGCAAGTTTCCAGATGCGAGAAATTTATGGTGAACGCATCGATGACTGGGAGTTCAGCCTGAGTACCTGGGATCCTTATGGTGGAGCATTGTGTGCGGCCATCGCACGCGATTTGCAGTTGGAACTGGCAGCACTTGCCCGGCAATATGAGATCCGGCTTGCAGGCATAGAACCTTATCTTACTGCGGCACTGGATCACTGGTCGAAGCGGCTGATTGAAAAACAAGTGTGGTTCGTTCTGGTGGAAGCAGGGCGATTCTGCCTGGTTTCGCTGTCCGATGGGGTCTGGCGTTGTGTACGCAACCAGAGAGTAGTGGGGAATCTGCAGGAAGAACTATTGGCAGCACTGGAACAGGAGTCGATTATTTTCAGTTCGGATCAGTCGCTGGGACGGGTGTATGTATATGCTCCCGAATGGACCGGGAAGTTGCCAGTGCATGACCTCCGCTGGCAGTTCGTGCACCTGCCGGATGAGAAACATCCCGTACCTTCGTATTTTCCCTGGGTAGCAGGAATGGATAACAGCCAGGATCATGCCTAGTCTGAAACTGAATTTCCCCTACCGAAGACAGCAGATGCCAGTGGTGGATTATCTGCTGTTGTTTCTGGGAATGGTGCTGCTGCTTGCAGTGATGTATCTGCTCAAGCAGACCATGTCGAAAATCACGTACTGGGAAGCCCGCGAGGCACGCATCGTTCAGCAGCAGAAACACACCAGGCAACCCCGAACTCCGATGGCGCGAATCAATAAAGCCACCCAACAGGAGCTCAAACAAGTGAATGATATTCTGCGCCAGCTCAATCTACCCTGGGAGGCAGTGTTCGATGCGCTGGAACTGGCCGCCAGCGAGAAGATTGCGCTGCTGTCGCTGCAGCCCAGTGTTTCCGGTCAAACCATCCGTATTACGGGTGAGGCGCGAGATCTTGCTGCTTTGGTGGAGTACGTCCAGGCGCTCGAACTGGAGCCGGTTCTGAAAAATGCGCATCTGGCCAGTTATAAAACCCGTCAGGATCATCCACGCCGTCCCATTGTTTTTTCAATCATTGCAACATGGCACGAATCGTCTTAGGGAACTGGCTGGTCAGGGCGCGCTGGCAGGTGACTCGTCTGGGAGCTGCCGGCCGGGCAGGAGCGGGATTGCTCGTACTGACGCTGGTGTTTTTTATAGCGGCAGTCATGCCTCAGAAACAGATACTGGAAGAGCTGAAAGACAAGGTGGAAGCAATGCAGCAGGTACAACCCGACTCTGTCGGGCAGACAAAGCTGAACAATAATCAGGCGTTGCAGGTTTTTTATGATTTCCTTCCACGCAGTGATTCTTCTCCTTACTGGATTAGTGAACTCGACAGGATCGCCAGGAACAGTGGTGTGGAGCTGAATGGCAGTGATTATCGGCTGATGATGGAAAAAGAATCGAAACTGGTACGTTATGAAATTCAGTTGCCATTGCGCGGAACTTATCCTCAGATTCGTGCATTCATTGCGGGTGCATTGCAGGCCGTGCCCACACTGGCACTGGCTGATATCATCATGAAACGCGAAACCATACAGACTGGCAGAGTGGATGCGCGCCTGAACATGCACCTTTATCTGAATGACTACTAAGGAATCTTTGCAGAATGTCGATGAGGCAGTCAATTCAAGGCAAAAACCGGCAAAAAAGCGGAGTTTATACGTGATAAATGAGCATTTTAGGCCGATTTTTGAGGCAGAAATGGCAACGCAGGTAGTTTCTCAGAAGTTCTCAAAGCGTTTATTCTTGTTTCAGATCTCATCATACAAATCACTCCTGGCAGCCGTGTTCTTCGGCTTGCTTCATCGTCGGATTCTCGGCGGAATCTGATATGGCTGGCACACTACTCTACCGGAAACTAGTTCTCTGGGTGGCTCTGGCGGCTACTGTACTGGCTGCGTTGCTGGTCGATGACGGTGCCGAGTTATCCATGGATGAGGTGGTACAGCCGGCAGCAAATATTTCTACTGGCAGACGTACTGCCGGACAAGCCCGGCAAGCACACGAAACATTGCCGGTCGATCAGCTAGGAAAGCGGAAATTCAGCGCCAAGGCAGACGATATATTTGCTGTAACGTCCTGGGAGCCCAAACGTACTGCATCCACCAATTTCAGCCCGCAGACCTTCCAGCCCCGGAAGGCGGAGGTGGTAAGACGGCCAGCCGCACCACCATTACAGTTCGAATATCTGGGCCGAGTCGTTTCCGAGGGAAAGATTCGGGTATTTCTTGCTCAGGAAGATCAGAATTATGTTGCTGGTGCAGGAGAGCGAATTAGTGCCGAATACCGGATCGACCGGATCCGGGAAGATGCGATCGAACTGACTTATCTTCCGCTGGGCATCAGACAGACATTGTCTATCGATTAAAAATAGCTGGAAAAGTGGGGATGAATACAACAAAAAGAATATTGATACTGCTGTTGCTCGCATTGATTACCAGTTGTGCGATGCACACGACGCGAAATCCATCTTTTCTGGAAGGGAAACGATTAATTGCAGAGGGGCGGCTGGAGGAGGGCCTGAGCAAGCTGGAACAGGCTGCCCGTGAGGAACCGGATGACAGGGAAATAGGTGCGACCCTGGCTAGGGAGCGTGACACCATCATTGGTCAGATTCTGTTCGAGGCGGATAACGCCCGGCTGGCTGGCAATCTGGATCAGGCCGAGCAGAATTATCAGCGTGTACTGGATATCAGGGCCAGTAGTGAACGTGCCCGGGAAGGATTGGATGCGGTCGATCTGGAGCGTCGTCATATTGTTCTGGTCAATCGAGCAAAAGAGGCGCTTGCACACAGCGATGTGGATGAAGCGGAAAAAATCATAAGGGGTGTATTGGCCGATAATCCGATGCAATCTGAAGCGAGACAGCTGATCAAGGCGCTCAGTGAACGGATTGCGCGGGCCGAGATGTCTGAATTATCCCTGATAACCGAATTCAGCAAGCCCATTACCATGGAATTTCGCGATACATCGCTGAAAACCATGTTTGAGTTGATCTCGCGCACGGCTGGCATCAATTTCGTATTCGATCGTAATGTTCAGCAAGAAGCAACGGCTTCGATTTTCGTCCGTGACAATTCGATTGAAGATGTGCTGAAACTGATGCTCCTGACCAATCAGCTCGCGTACAAAGTGCTCAACAGTAACACGCTGCTGATCTACCCGGATACACCGGCCAAGCAAAAGGATTACCAGGAGCTGGTCGTGCGCAGCTTTCACGTTGCCAATACTGATGTCAAACAGATGGTGGCTATGATTCGTGGACTGGTCAAGGCACGTGATATTTACGTCAACGAGAAACTCAACCTGTTCGTGATACGGGATACGCTGGAGATGATCCGATTGGTGGAACGTCTGGTTGCCATCAATGATTTTCCCGATCCGGAAGTAATGCTGGATGTGGTGGTGCTGGAGGTGAAGCGCGACAGCACGCTCGATCTGGGGCCGACTATGCCTAATTCGGTGACGTTCAGCGCCGTTCCGGGTATAGGTACACCTGCCCAGGCGGCGGCGGATTCCGTGGTCAAGATGAGTATGATCAAAAATACGGGGTTCGAAGGCTTGCGGAGTTTTACCATCAACAATCAGGCCAGAATCGATTTTGGTAGAACCCTGACCAATGCGGATGTACTGGCCAACCCTCGCATCCGTGTTAAAAGCCGAGAGAAGGCAAAAATCCATATCGGTAACAAGGAGCCAGTATTCACGGTTACGAATACAGCCAATGTTGGATCAGCTGCTTCAGCAACTTATATTGATGTCGGGTTGAAATTCGAAGTCGAACCGGTGGTCAGAACCAACAACGAGGTCACCTTGAAAGCGCTGCTGGAAGTCAGCAGTAATCTCGGTGAAAAAAGATCCGGGAGCGGAGAAAATGCAGCTACGGCCATCGTCATCGGTACCCGTACAGCGGAAACGGTTCTGGAATTGAAGAATGGGGAAACACAGGTACTGGCCGGGCTGATTCAGGATGACCTGAGCAGAGTAAGATCGGGTATTGCCGGATTGACCGATATACCGGTGCTGGGTGATATTTTCTCCAAGCAGGTCAGAAAACATAACAAAACCGAAATAATTCTGCTCATTACGCCGCATATTATTCGTAACGTCATCCAGCCCAACCATTTTGAAAGCGAGTTTTATTCCGGTACGGCCAGTGCGGCCGGGAAACTGCCTGTAACCATCCGCAAAACGGCACCACAATCCCTGGCGATGGAATCCTCGAACAGTACAGCAGTCAGAGGCTATACACCTTTTGGCCGGACTGCGCAGCCTGTCGGGCTATCGGGGGCTGCGCCCGATTTGTTTGAGGAAGCGATCGCACAAGCAAGAGAAGCTGCTCCTTCAGTTACGTTGCGCGCACCGGAAAGTGTGATGGAAGGGCGGGAATTTACCGCTACTGTCAGGCTGGTGACCCAGGATCCCATGCTGTCCGGCGAATTGAATCTGGCTTATGATCCGGAAGCTCTGGAGTTGATGGATGGCGGGGAAAAATCCGGAATACGCAGCCTGAAGCTCGGACGAGATCAATCTACTGGAATGACAGCAGTGTTGCGTTTCAAGGCGATCGGTACAAATTCGGCCTCAACTGAAATTACTTTGCAGAATCTGCAGGTGCGGGATGAAACCGGACAGCCGGTTGAAACGGATCTGCCGCCAGCAGCGAGTATCAGGATTCAATGATGACATTTCTTCGTTTCTTCTGAGTGGATATGTTGCAGACAGCATCCTGCCGCGGATTCACTTTAATCGAACTGATGATCGTAGTGGCAATCATGGGAATTCTGGCTTCCGCAGCGATGCCCTTAGGTGAAATGGTCGTCAAACGTGAAAAGGAGCGAGAGTTGCGTATAGTACTGCGCCAGATCCGCACAGCGATCGATGCCTATAAGCAGGCGACGGATGATGGACAAATTGAAAAAAAGGCTGATGAAACCGGCTATCCCCACCGGCTGGAAGATCTGGATACGGGCATGGACGACGTAAAAGACCCGGACAAGAAGAAAATTTTTTTCATGCGTCGTTTGCCGCGCGATCCGATGTTTCCGGATACTGAGGTACCTGCTGCCGAAACCTGGGGAAAACGCAGTTATGCCAGTCCACCTGACAGTCCGGAAGAAGGTGATGATATTTACGATGTCTACTCCCTGTCCGAAAAAGCAGGATTAAACGGGATTCCTTACAATCAATGGTAAAACTCGTTGATCAGATTATTATCAAACCGGTATTAAACCGGTTGAAACAGCCCGGTAGCTATCGGGGTGAACGAGGCTTCACGTTGATTGAGCTGCTGGTAGTAATGGCTATTATTGCCATTCTCCTCACGATCGTGACACCACGTTACTTCAATTCGGTCGATCGGGCGAAGGAAGCGGTACTCAAGCAGAATCTCAGCATCCTGCGCGACGTGATCGATAAATATTTTTCCGATACCGGTAAATATCCGACTGATCTGCATCAGCTGGTCGAGGATCGTTATATTCGTGAAATACCTGTCGATCCGGTTACCGGGGAAAACGTCTGGGTGGAAGTTCCACCCCCTGATCCCGAAATGGAAGGTGTGTTCGATGTGCATACGACTTCCGACCGGCAGGCGCTGGACGGGACGTTTTATGAGAAATGGTGACGATGTCATGCCGGAAAGAACAGGGATATATTTATATCTGGACACTGTTTGCTGTTATGCTTGCGGGCGTGATGCTGGCTGCCGCCGGGTTGATCTGGCAGACGGAAGCCAAACGGGAAAAGGAGCTGGAGTTGCTGTTCATTGGTGATCAGTTCCGGCGGGCGATCGAGTCCTACTATAATGATTCCCGGGTAACAGGAGCAGCGGGAGAGACGGGCATCAGCCGCTACCCGGCATCTCTTGAACAGTTGCTCAAGGACGAGCGTTCTCTGGTTGTGAAACGGCATCTCAGAAGAATTTACCCCGACCCGATGACGAACAGCTATGACTGGGGGCTGGTCAGGCAGCAGGACGGAGGAATTACCGGCGTCTACAGTCTTTCAACTGGTGTACCGATCAAGCGGGCCAATTTTCCAGCAGATTACGCTGCGTTTGAAAAAGCCGGGAATTACCAGGGCTGGAAATTTGTCCATGCTGCCAGTACTGCAGAAGGGCTGGAAAAACAGCAGTCGGAAGATCAGGGAAATATGCCAGGTGGCACGACAATGCCGGGTACTGGATTTAATCCGTTTCCACAGAATCAGCCTGCCTCGAATCTCTCTCCACCAGCGAGTAGTGATGCGTTCTAGGTAGGTCTGGAAAGAAGAAAAAGTAGTAAATAAGGAGGGTATTTTTCCGGGTTTCTCGGGTGAAAGATATTGAAATCAGCGGATATGCCGTAATTAGTAATGAATGCACGAACCGGCTTTGTTGTTTGAAAGTCTGAGTACAGATAAAGGTTGCCGAAGGCCAATACAGAATGAAAGTTATTTTGACGATACAGTTAGCATTGTTGCTAAGCATGGCGGGATGTACCCAGCTTCCCAAAACAGGGGATGCTGTTGCTCATGGTTCCGCGGTCTCCGCTGGTGCAGCTCCTTCCACGGAACTGACTGCCGATTCTCTCTTTGATTTTTTGATGGGAGAAACGGCTTTGCAGCGAAATATGCCAGATGTTGCAGTGAAAAGTTTCATCCGATTGGCAAAGGAAACTCGCGATCCGAGGATCGCAGAACATGCGACTGATATCGCACTGCGGACGCGTTATTTTAGGGAAGCAGAAGAAGCCATCGATTTATGGGTAGTATTGGAACCTGATTCCATGCATGCGCGTCAGGCAGCAGTAGCGCTGTTCGTTGCGAACGGCCAGCTTGATGATGTACGTCCCCACGTTGAGCAATTGCTGAGGATGGAGCCGGAAACCGTTGATAAAGCATTCATGCAGATCAACAAGCTCCTGTCCAACCATTCTGACAGAAAAGCCGTGCTGAAACTGGTGCAGCAGCTTGCGGCATCCTACCCTGATTTACCGGAAGCACATTTTGCCGTATCCCAGGCGGCATGGTCTGCCAATGAATTCAAACTTGCAGCAAAAGCCATGGATCAGGCGCTCAAATTACGGCCGGAATGGGAGATGGCTGCCGTGCATCAGGGGCAGATTCTGCAGAAAATTGATAAAGACAAGGCATTGTCTTTTTACGATCAGTATCTCGACCGGTTTCCCAGAGCCAATGATATACGGATTGCCTATATCCGCATGCTCATGGAAGAAAGAGAATTTGATCGGGGGCGCGATCAGTTCCAAAAGCTGGAGCAGTTCAACCCCTCCAACCCTGATATTGCGCTGGCGATTGGTCTTTTATCTGCCGAGCTGGATGACTTGGGGAGTGCGGAAAAGTATTTCAAACGAGCCCTGCAACTCGGGTTTGAGGATACCAACACGATTCATTTTAATCTGGGGCGTGTCCATGAAGTTGCACAACACGATGCTGAAGCAATGGATGCCTACCTCAGAGTAACAGGGGGGGAACGCTATATTTCTGCTCAGGTGCGCTATGCTTTCTTATTGGCAAAGCGCGATGGGATAGCTTCTGCCAGAAAGTATCTGAAAACCGTCCAGGTTGAAAATGAACAGCAACGTATGCAGTTGCTGATCTCAGAAGCACAACTGCTGCGGGATAATGGCGATTTTCATGGCGCATATG
Organism: Nitrosomonas sp.; assembly: GCF_040256045.1. Classification (GTDB taxonomy): domain Bacteria; phylum Pseudomonadota; class Gammaproteobacteria; order Burkholderiales; family Nitrosomonadaceae; genus Nitrosomonas. The sequence goes on along the minus strand of NZ_JBDZWD010000060.1, from coordinate 623 downwards.
ATCTGCTGGACGACCATCTCAGAAAACATCCGGATCAGATCGAATTATTGTATGACCGGGCGTTAATGGCTGATAAGATCGGCAGGCTGGATGTGCTGGAACAGGATTTGCGCAAACTGATCGAATTGAGGCCGGATAATGCGCATGCCTATAATGCATTGGGCTACAGCTTGGCTGAGCGTGGCGTGCAGCTGCCGGAAGCATTGGCATTGATCCAAAAAGCTGTCGAACTTTCTCCCGATGATCCCTATATCATGGATAGCCTTGGCTGGGTTTATTACCGCATGGGTGATCTGAAAAAAGGGATCAATTACCTAAAGCTTGCTTTCGACATTCGTTCCGATCCTGAAATTGCAGCACACTACGGTGAGTTACTCTGGATGAACGGTGCAAAGGAAGATGCCAAAAAGATCTGGCAATCGGCACTGGAAGAACATCCCGAAAATGAGTTGCTGCTGGATACCGTCAAGCGATTCATGAGATAGACGATATCCAGAGAATCTCTGAAGAATGATCTGAATTGTTATCGCTGCGTTGGAAGCAGGTTCAAAATGCTCATTTACTACTTGTAACCTGAGTTCGGGATAAGCCCTCAGGGTTGAGCCAAGCTATTGACTCTGGTC
>NZ_JBDZWD010000095.1:0-3024 GCF_040256045.1 Nitrosomonas sp. | reverse complement strand
GTCAAGATGTGGACCCGCTCCTTGGGATTACACTGGACGCCCGTTTTTAAACCGAGACGAATTCTATCCATCCAATCGCATCGGCAGTGCCATCCTAAAGGCAGTCAAAAGATAATAAAAATTTGAAATTCTTATTCGTAACATAATAATAAATTATGTTTTGCTCAGATAGTGTAGTCATGAGATTAAGAGTATGAGATTCTTTTAAGAAACAAAAGGATTTCAAATGACACAATCACATCGCAGGTATGATATCTCGGATAAGATATGGGCGTTGCTTGAGGAGCATCTGCCGGATCGCGAAGGAGCTTGGGGAGGGATAGCCACAGATAATCGTCAGTTTATCAATGCTGTTTTCTGGATTATACGAACAGGAGCCCCATGGAGGGATTTACCGCCGGACTACGGGGGTTGGAGCAATACCCACCGCCGCTTTATTCGCTGGCGTGACAAGGGTATCTGGGAAAAATTGCTGGAAATTCTGATTGATGACCCGGATTATGAATGGCTGATGATCGATGCCAGCCACCGCAAGGTTCACCCACATGCCAGCGGGGCCAGAGGTGGCAATTCGGATATGAGCCGGACAAAAGGGGGCTCAACACCCAAATACATCTGACCGTGGATTCGCATGGTATGCCGGTCAGAATCTTTGTTACACAAGGTACCACTGCTTTATGATAATGGACTGTATAAACTGAGAGCCTGTTCACGATCTTTTAAGCAAGAGTGCCAGGAATGCGAGGTGGATGAATTGCAGACTGGTGTTGAGTTTTCGTTCGCAGTTTTTCAGAGTCTGCGGCATTTCTCAATCCATGCGAATGATCGCTCAACGGCCCAGCGCTGAGGCATCACTGCAAAAGGGTGCAACTCACTGCGCTTGGCAATTTGAAGCTTGGCCCCAAGCAATTCTTTAACGGCCTGGGCAAATGGTTGACCGCTATATCCACCTTCAACCAGGATGCTCTGGACGGTTTGTAAATTAGCCGTACAGCGGCCCAAAGCCAGCAATGCTCCCTTGCGGTCAGTCACATCAGCAGTCATAACAGCAATAGTATGAGGAAAACCTTGAGTATCGACGGCGCAATATGGCGCTTGATTCCCGATACCTTCTTACCGGCATCGTAACCTTTCTCCCTCGCACTATCGGTATTCTTGACACTCTGCGCGTCGACGATCAAAAAGCTCGTCGAGGATCTGCGCCCCTGTTTTGTGCGGGCCTCGCCAACCACATTTTTTTAAAGCCCGCTCCAGAACATTCATCCCGTCTGGAGCAGGCTCGCTCCGCTTGGCGAAGCAGGCGTGTATCGTTCGCCATTTCGGAAACTCACTCGGCAGCATCCGCTACTGGCAACCGCTTTTCAGCAGATACAGCACACCGCAGAATACTTCGTATAAATCAACCGTCCGCGGCTTCGTTTGCTTGCGCACATTTTCCAGCACAGGTCTGATCTCTTCAAATGCCTCCTTGCCGACGTCACTGGAGTAGATCTTTCTTATACCCCCAGTCTACGACATGCAATTAATCGTGAACAGCCTCTCAGTAGTATCGATGAAGCATGTCGGCTTTATCCATCTTTACAGTGCCATCGCGCCAGAGCTGAGCTACCCTGCTTCGCTCAACGGGATTCCCAGTGCCCTGGCAACCCCTTCACCATAAGCCCGATCCGCTTTCAGACAATTAGCAATATGCCGAGCCTGAATTTCCCGCGGTGCTTCACCAATCGAACGTGCAGTATTGTCGAACAGTATCTGCTGCTGCGCGGGATTCATGAGCCGGAACAGATTACCCGGCTGGGTATAGTAGTCTTCATCCTCACGATGATTCCAGTGAGCAGCGGCGCCCTCCAGTGCCAAAGCCGGTTCTGCATATTCAGGCTGCTGCTCCCACTCCTGATAACCGTTCGGCTCATATCCCATGGTACTGCCATGATTGCCATCGACGCGCATGGCACCGTCACGGTGATAATGATGGAAAGGACAGCGAGATGCATTGACTGGAATCTGATAGTGATTGACACCCAAACGGTAACGCTGTGCATCACCATAGGAAAACAGCCGTCCCTGCAGCATTTTGTCCGGTGAAAAACCGATTCCCGGAATGACATTGGCCGGGTTGAACGCGGCCTGTTCGACTTCGGCAAAATAATTATCCGGATTACGATTCAGCTCCATCACGCCGACTTCGATCAGCGGATAATCACCGTGCGGCCAGACCTTGGTCAAATCGAACGGATTATAAGGAAGACTGGCTGCATCGGTTTCCGGCATGATCTGCACAAATAATGTCCAGCGCGGGAATCCACCATTTTCAATGCTTTCGTACAAGTCACGCTGATGACTTTCCCGATCCTTGCCGACCAGCGCTTCCGCCTCGGCATCGGTCAGGTTTTTGATACCCTGCTGTGTTCTGAAATGAAATTTCACCCAGTAACGTTCCTGCTGAGCATTGATAAAACTGAAAGTATGGCTGCCGAAACCGTGCATATGCCGATATGTCGCAGGCAAACCGCGATCACTCATAACAATCGTGACCTGATGTAGGGCTTCAGGAAGTAGCGTCCAGAAATCCCAATTGTTGCGTGCACTGCGCAAATTGGTTCGTGGATCGCGCTTGACGGCATGGTTGAGATCCGGAAACTTCAAGGGATCACGCAGAAAAAATACTGGCGTGTTGTTGCCAACCAAATCCCAGTTACCTTCTTCGGTATAAAACTTGATGGCAAAACCGCGAATGTCACGCTCTGCGTCGGCAGCGCCCCGTTCTCCCGCTACCGTAGAAAAACGAACGAACAGATCAGTTTTCTTCCCAATCTGAGAAAAAATCTTTGCCCGCGTGTAACGAGTGATATCGTGCGTCACCGTAAAGGTACCGTAGGCCCCGGATCCCTTGGCATGCATCCGGCGTTCCGGGATCACTTCACGGTCGAAATGCGCAAGCTTCTCAAGAAACCAGATATCCTGTAATAACATCGGACCGCGCGGGCCGGCCGTCATGACATTCTGGTTATCCGGCACTGGTGC
>NZ_JBDZWD010000059.1:2405-12183 GCF_040256045.1 Nitrosomonas sp. | reverse complement strand
AAAAGCGTAGATTCTTGCTGATGATAGCAACATCAGCTTGTGGTGAGAGACCACACGCTCGTCGCCAGTCGCCCAAGTCGGCAAACTGAGGTTCATCTACTTGTAAAATTTCTGGTGCCTTTCCTTGTGCCCAATTATGTATATAATCGCTGCTGATGATGATCAAGTCGGCCTGAGCAGCCAATTCCTGAAATAACCTCCAGTCACGGTTATTAGCAATCGATCGAGGTACGTTCATGCCTTGCGTTTCGCCACGAGGAAGGGCTATTCGGCCATCCAAGCTTACGACAAAGTTTGTGTAGACAAATGCCTGGTCTTCAGAAGCGTGTTGGCGAAGATTGTGCGCCAGATAAGTACCTTTGAGAGATTGCTCACCCCCTGGTTGCGGATAAAGTCGAATGATTGGCTCGTCCATTAATCTTTCTCCTGTGAATCACCCCGGGGAATGAACTGACCCCCAGAAGTTGGACTGTTAATTCTCAAGGACAGGCGGCCTGTAACCGATATTCCACTGGGCTTTTGCCACCGAGTTTTAATTTGATGCGATTCTTGTTGTAGTAATCAATGTAGCCTTTAAGGCCAGCGTCCAGATCTTCAAGGCTTTTGAACTCAGAACGATGAAAGAATTCGATCTTCAGTGTAGCGAAGAAACTCTCCATTGCCGCGTTATCGTAGCAATTTCCCTTTCGTGACATGCTTTGCTGGATGCCATATCTGGCTAGCGCTGTTCGATAAGGCATCATTCGGTAATGCCAGCCTCAATCGGGAAGCTACTATTCCCAGTAATACTCTTCCACCTGCTCTGCTTGCATGCTGTAGCCGCTCACTCCCAGCTTCGAGTTTGCGCGTACCAGACTTATAGTACCGCTGACCCATACCGAGCTCATCGATTGAAATCCCTGGACGGGAGGATTGGATTTTACGTGGATGATCTGATTCGCGGGCGGTGGGGGAGTGTGAATGCATGCGCCGAAATACGGAACCAAAAGGAACTCTCGCAGCCCTTCTTTTCCGCTTTCCAGGGGTACGATGAACCCCGGAATTTTTACCGCGCGGCCTTCTAAGGAAGGAATGGTAGGTGCTTCATCCCAGATCTTGCGCAGCTGATCATACAATGCTTGCACCCGCGGATCGGAATCTGGCAGTGTTGCCAGTTCTGGCAGATCCTGAAAGGATTCCATCGGATCCCAGTCAGGAGGAATCAGTTCGTCCCAGGTAATTTCAGAAAACCGGGCTGCCTGTAACCAGGACGTAGCTCCCCAGCAGAATGCGGCGATCAATCCTTGCAACAGGCGGCGTCTCGAAAGCGAAGTATTGGAGGGTAGTGTATACATAGTATCAAATCCTGGGAGACAGGCCATCGGCTAGCGACAGGCGGTACGCTCGCCAACCTGGTAAAAGGCTCGCGGCCCAGCCGGCTAGCAGCAGTCCCGCCAGCAACAGCCATTGCATCGGAGTGGGTTGCCCCAGTTGCAGCGACAAACCAAAGGTCGATTGCAACCAGGGGCCTAAAGTCAGGATGCATGTGGCCAAGGCGGCGATACCTGTAATGATACCGGCCATGGTCAGCAGAATGCCTTCCAGAGCCAACAGCGCAAGCACGTGGTACAGGCTGGCTCCTGCGGCGCGCAGGACGGCGAGTTCGCGGCGCCTTTCGTTCAGACCCGCGAGTACTACGGAAACCAGGCCTGCCATGCTGACCAGGGCAACCAGACCGGACATCAGCAGCAGGGCTCGCTCACCCGCGCCCACTATATCCCAGAGTTCATCCAAGGCGACGCCAGGAAGAATGGACATCAGCGGCTCGGCGGCGAAGTTGTTTACCTGGCGCTGTACAGAGAACACTGCAGCGCGGTTTTGCAGACCCATCAATGCAGCGGTGACGCTTTTGGGCCGCAGATCCATTTTGCGTGTTTCTTCCGGGCCGATATGCAGGCCAGGCAGAGGTACTCCCGTGATCCAGTCCACATGGATCGCCTCCATGGCCTCCAGACTGATATGAACTGTGCGGTCGACCGGCGTTCCCGTGCGTGCAAGGATGCCGGTGATCGTAAAGGGTTTGTCCGCATGATCGGCTCCAAAATTCACTTTGCCAGTGCCATGCGCCAGGGTAATGCGCTGATTGATCCGATAACCCAGGCGGTCGGCAACCTCGGCGCCGATCACTGCATCATAGAGATCGCGAAAGCGCTGCCCCTCACGCAACTGCAAAGGCTGCTGCTCACCGTAGCGGAAGTGCTCGAAATAAGCTCGCGTGGTGCCCAGCACAGGAAAACCCTGGTGTGAATCGCCCAATGACAGCGGTACTACCCACGCGACGCCGCGCAATTGCTCAAGCGCCTGGACACTGCTCCAGCGAATGTTGTTGGTGGCTGCGCCGACGTGGAAGACTGTGTACAGGAGCAGCTGGGTGGAGCCGGTGCGTGCACCGACAATCAGATCGGTTCCGGATACTGCTGAGGTGAAACTGCTGCGCAGATCCGTGCGCATGCGCTCGACCCCCAGCAGCATGAAGGTCGACAAGGCGATCGAACAGACCGTTAGCGCCAGGGTAAAACGCCGGTTCCAGGCACTGCGCCAGGCCAGATTGATGAGGTAGCTGCGATTCATACGATAACTTCCCCGTCAAATGTCACCCGGTTGATCGCAGGCAGCGAAACTTGGCGGCTGAAACGTTTGGCAATGCGGCGATCGTGGCTTACCAGCACCAGAGCACTTTCGGTCGCGGTGCAGGCAGGCAGGAGCAGATCAAGGAATGCTTCGCGCCGATCCTCGTCGAGCGCCGAGGTCGGTTCATCGGCAATGATCAAGTCAGGCTCGCCTATGAGAGCGCTCGCTGCAGCGATACGTTGCTGCTGCCCAACTGATAGGGTGTGTGCGGGTCGATTCCAGATTTGAGCGCTCAACCCCATCCCTGTCAGCCAGTGTTCTGCCGCTGCACGCAGGTTTCCGGCGTGGCGCACTGCAGCATCACGCCGCTTTGCCGAGAATCGGCAAGGTAACAGCACGTTATCCAGTGCGGTGAGATAGGGCAGCAGATTGAATTGCTGGAATATGTAACCGACATGATCGACACGATGGCGATCCCGTGCGGCTGGGCGAAGGTCACCCCAGTGAGTGTCGAGCAAGGCTACGTAGCCTGTTTGCGGCACTATCACACCGGCTAAGAGTGATAGCAATGTACTTTTGCCACAACCACTGGGGCCATGGAGAAAGATAGTTTCACCTGGCGTCACATGCAGTTCAGCAATGTTCAGGCAGTCTTCAGTACTACCTGGCCACGCGAAACGCAGATCTTTAAGTTCCAGTAAGTTGCCCGACATGGTTGCGTTCAGTTCATCAAGCTCAATCGCGATGTGCCTGGTTGCAGGACACGCTTGAACTGCCCTTGGGGTGCAGCCACTTGCACATCGATAGTGCGGATGTGAGGATAGGTATCAAACAGCTTGACGTCTATGAAACGAGTTTCTGTGGCTCTGGCGCAGGTGAAAACGATATCCACATTGATGTTGGCATGCTCATCGTCAGTATGGTCGTGCCTCTTTTCATTGTCATCGCCATGACTATGAGGGTGCACCTCTTCCTTTTTTGTGCCGAGACCCAATGCGGAGGATGTGAGATCTACCTTCGAGAGCTTGCATGCTGCGGCGGGATCAGGCTGAAACAGTTGATCAGCTGCATTCAAGTGCGCCACCATGTCCGCGAAGCCCTTATGCTCGGTGTCGGTACGCGGCGCACGCTCGAAACCCAGGAAGCTCTCCAGTGGAGACTCGATCGCCAGCGCAATGGATTGCACATCTACAGCGACATCAAGAGTCATACGACCATGAGTATGTGCATGCTGTTGTGCAGTAGCAGGTAGGGTTGCGGTCAGGGAACCGATGGTTACTGCTATCGCACGCATGATAGTGCCCATAGGGATGAGAGAAAGTTTGAACATCGGCGACTCCATGATCAGAACAAGAAATTATCAGAGTTATGCGATCTTTCAAAGGTCAACTGTAGCGTGACCTGCTCCGGTACGATCAGGTAAAAACAAGGAAATGCGAGCTTGAAAATCGTGCTTGCGACAAATCCTCAATTGATGCTCTTTTGTGAGTGCCATCAAAAAAATATAGGCCTCACCCATCATGCATGCGCAGATAGTTATGCTATAACACAGTTCATCACAACTGCAATATATGGTTGGCAAGTGCATTGTTCCCCCGGCGGGCTTGGGGACGATAATGGGGTAGATCGTATCCATCTGCCGACTGCTCATTCTTCACCTTATATGTCTGCTGATGAATATCCGCATGAGGTATAGCAGGGTGAGCAAGGTTACGAATTTTTATGATTTCTCTCCAGATACACATGATTCATTGTGCAGGTGTCACGCGCATCAGGGCACCATCCTCGGCATCGGTCAGAATCATGATCGCGCCGTCTTTGGCGATATCGACATCACGGATGCGGCCTTGTCCCTGAAGATATCGAGCTTCACCTGTCACATGCCCATCGACGAGAATCAGCCGTACCAGCGCCTGACTGGCAAGGCCCCCTATCAGAAGATCACCCTGCCATTCGGAAAACAACTTGCCCTGATAGAAGGTCATACCGCTAGGCGCGATCACCGGATCCCAGTAGTAGACGGGCTGCTCCATGCCATCCTGAGCTGTCAGACCTTCCCCGATCGCGCGACCGTTGTAGTCAAGACCATAAGTAATGATCGGCCAGCCGTAGTTCAATCCAGCCTGCGGCTGGTTCAACTCATCCCCACCACGCGGTCCGTGTTCAACTGTCCAGAGATTACCGTCCGGGTCCAGCGCTGCCGATTGCAGATTGCGATGTCCGTATGACCAGATTTCAGGCTGACCCCCCTCGATTTGTGGATTGCCTTTGGCGGCACCACCTTCCGGGTTGATTCGCAGTACTTTGCCAAGATGGGTACTGACATCCTGCGCCAGAATGCGTGGTTGTGGCAGAGAACGATCGCCAGTCGTCACGAACAGCATACCGTCACGGTCGAAAATCAATCGTGAGCCGAAATGAGCCGTGGAGTTCCAGGCAGGATTCTGCCGAAAGATCACACGAACATCCGTGAGCTTGCTATCGTCTTTGGATAGAATGCCCGTTGCCACCGCAGTCGCATTACGTTTTTCTCCACGAGGTTCAGCATAGCTCCACCAGATTTGGCGTGTCTGCGCAAAATCATCACGGACCACCACATCGAGTAATCCGCCCTGGCCTCGGGCATCAACGTTTGGCAGGCCGGCAATCGGATCAGATACCTTTCCGTCCGCAGAGATCAGGCGCATCCGTCCCGGACGCTCAGTTACAAGCCAACTGCCATCCGGGAGTTGATCCATACCCCAGGGGTGGACCAAGCCCTCAGCGATAATCTGTACATTCAGTTGTATATTTTCTTTTATGACCGGGGCTCGCGTCTGGCCCTCGAAAGCTGGTCGCTGATCTAGTGCATTTGGCGGGGGAGCATTAAAGTCTTGCGCCTGTGCAAACCCGATCTCGTAAAACAGAAGCATAGTAGCCGCAATCATCCTTACCGAAGAAGTCAGAATGGAATTGTGGTTTTTCTTCACTGACAATGATCGTTCGTTCATTTGCTTCTCCCGCATGTCTATTCAGCCCAATGGCTGCGAAACACTGATACTACCTTGGTTTTCTTTTTCTCAGTGGAATGTGGGTGTCGGTATCATATAAATAGTTCCCACGAGTTGATAACTTCGAGACCGGCAGCTTCGAAAGGGCTTGGTATCTTGTCGCAGGTTCAGTCGAAGTTCTTGGCTTCGGTATCAGTCAAGCTGCTTGCCTCGCGGGCGATGGAAGTCAGCAAGGATCTAAGCTTGATTCGCTCTGGAGCCGGGTAGTTCCTCAAGAATTGCTCGGATTTCGGTCTCAGTGCTGGGCTCATAAGAAGCTCCTGGTCTGTAAATTCCACAGCCAGAATCAGTTATATCTACTTGGTTGCAGTATCGATGAGGTTGTGCATCTGGTGTACCTCAAAGCGATCGGGCCATACAAAAATTTCTACCGCGATCTCAAGCATTTGTAAGAAGAACCAGGAGTAGAGCACGATTACAGATTAATTGAATTATGCTTTGCTCCTATTCGCTGCACATGGTTTACCGCTTCGCCTCTCTCATTGGTATATCTTGGTTGCCCCCTGCCACGCCCTCCATATTGCATTTGATTGTTATCGTTACATTTAAAGCGGTATTCTTTTTTTGTGAGTGTGATGCTTTGAATTGAAGGGAAAATTCCCCGCTGTTTGGTATTTTGGCCGGAATATGACAAACTGCTGGAAAGGGGAAAAAATGCTGGCAGAAGTACTAGATTGCCGCGTTGGCTTGAGTCTCCTCGTGCGAAGGATGTGACTAAAACGGCCGCTATTGTGAATGCCAATAAATATAAAGCAATCCGGTAATGGAAGAGATGGTGGAGGGTGGTTTCCGGCCAGGCCGGTGGGTAAGGGGTTGAATAAGGTATGGTTGGGGCACTTGCAATTCTGATGATCGGATATTCAGCCGTGGAGGCCGGGTGGCTGCACAATTTGCTGGAGCAGGGGGGGGTGTCGGCCGAAGTAGATTGTGCGAAGACAGACGGGTTGTCGGAGGTGCTGCAGCAGCAGAAATGGGATCTGGTGCTGACAGATGATCGGCCGGATCTGTGCGCGGCACAAGTATCAGGCTTGCTGGCAGGGCTGGGACTGAGTGTTCCGGTAATTGCCCTGGTTTCCCAGCAGGATGAGCAGGCAGCAGCACGTTTGATTGCTGCGGGAGTACAGGATGTGTTGCTGAAGTCTGATCCAGTGCGGCTGATGGCAGCGATCCGAGGGTGCCAGCGGTATATCGGGCATTTGCGGGATTTGCGCGAGGCACAATTGGCATTGGAGAGAAGTGAGGCTCGTTTTCGTGCGATTGCTTCCAATCTGCCAGGGCTGGTGTTCCAATTTGTACTGGAATCGGAGGGCAGCGTTTTTTTTCCGTATGTTAGCGAGGGTTCCAGATCGTTGCTCGGGCTTTCTCCCGACTATTTGCAGGAAAAGCCGGATTCATTTGCAAGGTTGATCGTGGCAAAGGATGCCGCGAGTTACGATCAATCATTGCTGGATTCGCGTGAACATCTCTCGGCATGGAACTGGGAAGGGCGTATTCAGGCAGAGGGGGATGTGGATGTCAAGTGGATCAGCCTGCGGGCTACGCCACGCCGGACACCACGCGGAGCGGTGCTGTGGGATGGGATTATGCTGAATATCACGCGTAATAAGCAGATAGAACTGGAAATCGCCCGTTCACGTGCGCAACTTGAGGAGCTGTCGGCTTATTCACAAAAGGCGAAGGAACAGGAACGGACACGAATTGCCCGCGAGATTCACGATGATATCGGCGGGACCTTGACGGCGATCAAGTGTGAGTTGGTACCGTGCCTGGATAATTCCAGTCGTACTTCCGAGTTTTATCGCAATAAGGCTGAGGCAGTGGAGTCACTGGTTGATATGGTAATCGACAGCACACGCCGGATTGCACTTGATCTTCGGCCAGGTGTACTCGATTGCGGGATCGTGGCCGCAGTGCAATGGCAGGCACGTGAGTTCAACAAGCGTACTGGCGTTTCCTGCACTGTAATGTGCGATTGTGAGGATATTTCGCTGGATGGAGACCTGGCCGTGGCAATTTTCCGGATTTTCCAGGAAGCGCTGACTAATATCTCCAAGCATGCGAATGCGTCGGAAGTGCGGGTGAAGCTGGCTGAAACAGGTAGCCAGGTGTATCTGGAGGTGGCGGATAATGGGCGCGGCATTACGCACCTGGACATGGCGAAAGTAAACTCGTTTGGCATACGCAGTATGCGCGAGCGCTGCCAGCAGCTTGGCGGGCAATTTCATATCCAGGGCGGACCTTTGGTGGGCACCGAGGTGTTGATCTGGATTCCGGTCAATGGTCAGTCGATAATCGGTGGGGAATCCAGGTTGAACTGAGGCGCATGGGAGTAAGGTTATGATAAAGGTGATGATCACTGATGATCATGCGATTGTGCGCCAGGGGCTCAAGCAGATTTTGAGTGAGACTGGTGATATCAGCGTGACCGGGGAAGCGGAAAACGGTATTCAGGCCATCAAGATCATACGTCAGCAGGCATTTGATGTGATGTTGCTGGATATTTCTCTACCCGACCGGAATGGGATCGAGGTGCTCAAGCAGGTCAGGAAGGAGTGTCCGGATATGGCGGTGCTGATGTTGAGCATGCACAATGAAAACGAGTTTGCGATCCGGTCGCTCAAGGCGGGTGCAGCTGGTTATCTGAACAAGCAGAGCGCACCGGCACAACTGGTTATTGCGATCCGCCAGGTTGCATCCGGCCAGAAATATATTACACCTGCGTTGGCAATGGAGCTGGCGAATGCGATTACTACGGGTACGGATCAGCCGCTGCATACTTCTTTATCCGATCGGGAATACCAGACGTTATGCCTGATTGCTGCTGGCAAGGGATTGACCGAGATCTCGGAAGAAATGTGCCTGAGCCCGAAAACTGTCAGTGTATATCGTGCCCGGCTACTGGAAAAACTCAAGCTGACCAATAACAGTGAACTGATTCGCTACGCCATCATGCACCATCTGGTCGATTGACCGTTTCCCTCTATCCTGTAGTTGACTATCGTGTTCTGACTCCCAGATTCTGTTTTTGCAAGTTGCGCCAGACTTGTTCTGTTGTTGCGGGGAGGCTGCAGGCCGACATGGCAATTCATTATTTCAGGCACGCAAAGATGGTGGGAGGGTACTGCACTACTTTTACGCTATTGTTGGGAGGAAATTAGTACTACAGTCGTATATATTTTTACTTGGGAGGAGAGAATCCTCTGCGCCGACAAGGACATGCGCTGGCGCTGATGGACGGCGTGCACGCTGGATCACATCATCGTCGCAGGTGCCGCTGCCACGTCATTTGCAGAGCGTGGCCTACTATTTACTATGGCTGGGGGCCTCGGCTCCCCTTTTGCTGCTCCAATCTGGTGTGCCGGCAAAGCCCGCTGAAGCGACGATGCCGGTTCAGTCGCATCGCGGTCGTCACGGTTCATTGTTCGGCACCGAAGATCCACGCAGCATCTTCACTGTGGAATGTGCGTCCTCCGGTATGCCCGGGTTGCGCTGTCGTACGTTGCACGAGTTGCCTGCGGCATCTCGCCCCTGTCGGGCTTCCATCGCTTCTATAATCGGACCCGGCCGTCAAGGAACCTGATCGCAATCTGGTCGGAAAGTATTGATTCTTTTGGGATTATTCGTGGGTATTCTAATACGATCAGCGCTTGATATGTCTGAGCGAATGATGGATATTGTCGGCGCTGTTAAGACCGATTCAACTAGTGAGGCGCATAGGGTTATTGCGTTTCAGCGAAAGGCATAAACATTCGACCAGAGCTTGGGACTATGCCTGTCGCAGTCACCAAGAACAACCAATCTTCACCCGTATCGGCGAGGTGCTTTCGCCTTGGTATGCCGTTTCCATTGTCCTTTCTCTCTGTGGCGCGCATGCCGCTTACGGAGCGGACGTCAGCGTAGATCAGCTGAAAGAACGCCTCTCAATTGCAGCGGAAAATTCGACTTGGGTGTTGCAGGTCACATCCTATATTTGGGCGGCCGGGCTCAAGGGGAACATCTCAGCGTTTCGCCGCGCCTCGACGATCAGCGTCGAGAAATCATTTTCCGATGTGGTGGACGACCTCAACTTCGGAGGGCTCATCAACTTTTGGGGACGTTATGACCGCTTCGTCTTTTCG
>NZ_JBDZWD010000059.1:0-2305 GCF_040256045.1 Nitrosomonas sp. | reverse complement strand
GCGTGCGCTTCTGGTATATCTCGAACGATGTGAGGGTCATGGCGAGCCACTCCGTTATCGGAACCCGTAGAGCCAGCCATGGTGAGGACTTCGGCCGGGGGTGCAGGGACAAGTTGACATTGGCGGTTTCGGCGCAGATTCCGATCTCATATGGTCGGCGCTGGTGACTGTTAATTATGTCCTCGGCGATCGCCTTTCCCTCTCCGTGGGCTACAAGGTGCTTGACGTCGGTTACGATCACAAGGGTCACGTCTATGACATACGCCTCAGCAGCCCGGTTTTCGGCATGACCTATCGGTTTTGATCGCCAAAGGTTTCGTAGTCTTGTTATGGATTGGGGGTCGATATGTCTCGTTTTACACGTATGCTCGCTACGCTGACCACCGCCGTGGCGCTGCTTTCAGCCGAAGCTCAGGCCTGCACGCGGATCGTCTATCATGGGCCCGCCGGGCGGACGCTCACGGGCCGCAATATGGATTTCAAGGATCCGATGGTCAGCAATTTCTGGGTCTTTCCCCGCGGCGTGAAGCGCAACGGGGCGGCCGGTTCGCGTTCGGTGGAATGGACGTCGAAATATGGCAGTCTGGCCGTCTCCGGCTATGACATCTCGACGGTCGACGGCCTGAACGAAGCCGGTCTCAACGCCAGCCTGCTATGGCTCAACGCCACCAAATTCCCTGAGGACGACAAGACAACGCCGCGCATGTCGCTCGCAATCTGGGCGCAATTCTATCTCGATCAGTTTGCAACAGTCTCGGAAGCGGTTGAATACACGCGCAATCATCCCGTGCAGGTCGTGAGCGGCGAGGTGCCGGGTCGTCCCGGCAGCCTCGCGCCACTCCATCTGACACTCTCCGATGCAACCGGCGACAACGCCGTTCTCGAGTGGATTGATGGAAAGCTCAGCATTCATCATGACCGCTCGTATCAGGTGGTGACGAACGACCCGCCCTATGACATGCAGCTCGCTAATCAGAAATACTGGAGCGCGGTCGACTCCCTCAACTTCCTTCCCGGTAGCGGCCGCTCGGAGGATCGTTTCGTGCGCGCCGGCTTTTACGTCAACGCAGTGACCCAGAGCGACGATGCCCGCATCGCCGCAGCAGCGGTGTTCAGTGTGATCCGCAACGCTTCCGTGCCCTATGGCGTGAGCCTCCCCGATGCGCCGAACCTGTCCACGACCCGCTGGCGCGTGGTGGCGGATCAGAAGGCCATGCTTTTCTATGGGGAATCGGCGACCTCGCCCAATATTTTCTGGGTGGATATGAAGAAGCTCGACTTCTCCGAAAGCGCACAGATACGCAAGCTGGATCTCGGGGTGGACATGAATCGCGTGCTTGTCGGTGAGGTGTCAGACCAGTTCGTCTCTGGGGAACCATTTGACTTCATGGCCGCCGATTGAACTGCTACCTTCAGCATGAAGAGGCATCTTGGGTGCATTGCATCTAGGTGCCTGAGCGGCAACTGCGCAGAATATACTTCGGGGCAGTCGCTCACGCGCGATCGTGCTTTATCTCCGGCCACAAGCGGCCTTCGACGAACCTGCCATTGGCGGTTTAGGCCCATAGGAGTCACGATCACTTTGCCGGCCAGTCCGCATCATACTTCTATTTGGAGTGGTAGTAGCCACGCTCCATGATGGGTTTCGACGAGGTAGCCGTCCACACTAACAGTGCGTGCTCTGACATCGGCACAGGGATGGAACTGAACTGGCCTCTCCCTCGGAGAGCTGGATCTACCCGGCGGAACTGCTGTCAGTCTGCTGTCGCGCAGGTTTTTTGTAGCGACTGCGAAAGCCTGTCGCATAATGTATGGGCAATTGCGATACCGATTACTTTGGGTGGTTTACCTGCGGTTTGCAGTTGCTGATAGAGTTTTTTACAAGTCGGGTTATATGTTCTGGCCGTCCAGGTACACGCGTAGAGAGCTGCCGAATACGTCCCTGTTCCCTATTGAGGGAATCGTCAGCAAGCGTTCACGCAGTTCGGCAAAAGACTTTTTACCAGCGTTTCCAGATGCTGTTCACGTGCTTCGATACGTTGCCGCTGTTGCAAGTTCATTTGTTTAATAACAAAAGCACTTGGTTTGGTACGGTGGGCATGAGCCTGCTGGCGATTGAGCAAACGCATTCGTTCAGTAATCAAGTCATTGAGCCAGCAATGGGCCTGTTGCAGCTTCTGCGCTTTCTCGCTGGCAAGCCCCACAGGGCAGGTGTTTCATGTTGGGCATATTGCATGATCAGCGCCGCATCTGCCCGATCACTTTTGATGCGCAGTAATTTCATCTGTGCATAGCGTTTGATCAC
>NZ_JBDZWD010000094.1:0-3128 GCF_040256045.1 Nitrosomonas sp. | reverse complement strand
TTAACTGTATTCGACAAACTGCTGGCCATTACCAATACGGCAAAACAGAGTCTCAACATTTACCGGTACTTCCGAATCCCTGCTCTCCTCGCTGGCTCTGCTGAAAACTGTCCACCACATTGAAACTGGCTTGTACCACCGGAACAATAACCAGTTGTGCAATCCGCTCCATCGGATCGAGCGTAAATTCAGCCTGACCTCGATTCCAGCACGAAACTAGGATTTGCCCCTGATAATCTGAATCGATCAGCCCCACGAGATTACCCAGCACGATTCCATGCTTATGCCCCAAGCCGGAACGGGGTAGAACGATTGCGGCAAAACCGGGATCAGCCAGATGAATGGCAATGCCCGATGGGATCAAAAGCGTTTCCCCCGGATGGATTTCCATTCTTTTATCGATGCAGGCACGCAAATCGAGGCCGGCCGAGCCCGGTGTGGCATAGCCTGGAAAAACATCTTGCAGGCGCGGATCGAGCAGTTTGATATCAACTTGTTTCATTATGATGAGTACATCCCTTATGTTTATTATAGAGACGGGCAATATGCACCATGACCAGCCGGGCTTGTATATTCTTGTCAGCCTTTGGCAAATAGTGTGCCCCTTCGTCATCCAGCAAAATCAGGGAACTCTCGTTTGAACCGATGGTTTCAACAGCATCGTTAGCAACGATCAGCGGCAATTTCTTCCTTTTCCTTTTCTCTGCTGCATATTGTTCGACTGCCTCCGTTTCCGCTGCAAACCCCACACAAAACGGAGGATTAGGCAGATTGGCGACATATTGCAGAATGTCCGGGTTGGGTACCAGGGTCAGTGTTATCTCTGCTGCTGTTTTTTTGAGCTTGGAAGAGTGGCATTCAGCCGGACGATAATCCGCAACGGCTGCAACGCTGATAAAAATATCATGACTCTCCACTTCTGATTTTACGGCAGTAAACATTTCACTGGCACTGATGATACGGATCAGTTTGTCGACTGCCGGAAAAGGCGGGCAAACCGGCCCGCATACCAGAGTCACCCGCGCACCGGCTTCAAGTGCTGCCTGCGCAATTGCCATACCTGTTTTCCCGGAACTCGGGTTGGTGAGCCCTCTGACTGCATCCAATGCTTCAAAAGTCGGGCCTGCCGTAATCAGTATCTGTTTATCTTCAAGATATTTTGGCTGAAAAAAACTGCGGACCCTGTCCAGTAAATCTTCCGGTTCGAGCATACGTCCCGCCCCGGTTTCTCCACAGGCCTGATAGCCACTACCAGGTCCAAGCACTGTCATACCATCCTGCCGTAAAGTAGCAACATTACGCTGGGTAGCAACATTTTTCCACATCTGTACATTCATGGCAGGTGCTATCAGCAGAGGACAATTTCGTGCCAGGCAAAGCGTAGACAGTAAATCATCTGCCAGGCCATGCGCGATCTTGGCAATAAAATCAGCGCTTGCAGGTGCGATCAGAAGCGCATCTGCCTCCCGGGAAAGATTGATATGCGCCATACCGTTCAACACACCGGTATCCCAAAGTTCAGTAAATACCTGCCTGCCCGTAAGCCCCTGCAACGTTGCTGTACCGATGAACCGGCAGGCAGATTCAGTCATCACAACCTGTACTTCAGCCCCTTCCTGCATAAGAAGTCGGACCAGTTCCGCTGCCTTGTAGGCGGCAATACCACCTGTTATACCCAGCAACAGGCGTTTTCCCGTAAGTGAATTAACCTGAATCATATCAAACAATAAAAATTATTTATATTCAATAATTTAAATACGTATAGCAGTGAAAAAAATAAAATAGCCATTCATTTTTAGCTGAAATGACCGTTCCACACACATTACCGAAGTTAAACGTATTCACTTTTACAGGATTCATGCAAACATGGCAATTTCTGACTGGCCAGCAGCTGAACGCCCACGGGAGAAACTGATCGAGAAAGGTGCCGCTGCCCTTTCAGATGCGGAATTACTGGCTATTTTTCTGCGTACCGGTATTACCGGAGTCAGTGCCGTCGAGCTGGCTCGCAAGCTGCTGACTCATTTCGGCAGTCTGACAAGATTATGTGCTGCGGGTTTACATGAATTCAGCGAACAGCCTGGAATGGGGCCAGCAAAATTTGCGCAACTGCAGGCAGTCATAGAAATGGCAAGACGTGCATTAGCGGAAGAGCTCAAGAATGGCGACATCATGGATTCCCCACAATCCGTACGTAACTATCTTTGCCTGAGCCTGAAAGGAAAACCATGCGAAGTTTTTGTCGGTATTTTCCTGGATGCCAGACATCGGACGATCGTTACTGAAGAATTATTTAGTGGCACATTGACACAAGCCAGCGTTTATCCGCGTGAAGTTGTCAAACGTGCCCTCTATCACAACGCAGCGGCTATGATTTTTGCGCACAACCATCCTTCCGGCATCGCCGAGCCCAGCAGAGCAGATGAGATATTGACTCAATCTCTCAAACAGGCGCTGGCACTGGTGGACGTGAAGGTACTCGATCATTTTGTCATCGGCAGCAGCGAAGTCGTATCATTTGCGGAACGTGGCCTGATTTGAATTGAAAAACATATCCATACAAGCTATTATGTTGGGCTTCGGTATTTTAATCACAGGAGTTATGTAACATGGCGCGTGTATGTCAAGTCACGGGGAAGCGTCCCATGAGTGGCCATAATGTCTCTCATGCCAACAATAAAACCAAACGCCGCTTTCTGCCAAACCTTCAATCACGCCGCTTCTGGCTGGAAAGCGAAAGTCGCTGGATACGTTTGCGTCTGACCAATGCTGCGTTGCGTACCGTTGATAAAAATGGTATTGATTCAGTAATTGCCGACATGCGCGCACGTGGAGAGCGTGTCTGATTAGCGCTCTGCAAAACGAACAGAGAAAGGTATATTTATGCGTGAGAAAATAAAGCTGGAATCCTCAGCAGGAACAGGTCATTTTTATACTACGACCAAAAATAAACGTGCCAACCCGGAGAAACTGGAAATCAAGAAATTTGATCCGGTAGCAAGAAAACATGTAACCTACAAAGAAACAAAGCTTAAATAGTCCGCTCTGAATAATTCTGTTTTCAGTCGCGAGTGGGTTGGAGATTGACCGTAGCGAAGATCAGTGCGGCGATGAATGCCTGCATAGGC
>NZ_JBDZWD010000058.1:0-12354 GCF_040256045.1 Nitrosomonas sp. | reverse complement strand
TAAGAAGCCAGCACAGCGTACGCCACTATTTCAATCAGGGGAAATTTCGTGATACCTCCATTCAAACGGGCGCAATCCGCCCGTATCGTTACCTTGTTTACAGCAATACCATCTGTTGCGATTATTTTTTTCGCATGTGTTTTGATGCTTGTCACGCCAATGCCTGTTCAGGCCCAAAATACCATGCCGATCGACATTTCACCCCAGCCACTGGGGGATTCCCTGCTGCAGTTGGGCCAGCAAACCTCGCTGCAGATTCTTTACACACCTGATCTGGTAAGAGAGTTGAACACCTCCGGCCTCCGGGGAAATTACACTCCGGAAAATGCTCTGCGCCAGTTATTGAAAGGCACCGGCATCGAATACGAGCGGCAAGGCAACATAGTAACCTTAAAGCGTATCAGTGCAGTCACTTTGCCATCTCTAACAGTCAGTACAGCTTCCCTGAAACAAGGTACAGCAGAAGAAGGCTATCGGGTAAGTAATGTCAGCGGGATTGGTCTTTGGGGAGAACGTAGTTTACGGGATACACCGTACTCGATGAGTGTCGTCCCATCTGATCTGATCGAAAACGTCAATGCCCAGAATATGGGGCAGATCTTTAAAATGAATCCCCTGACTCAGGAACCAGCTATCCACAATAACAATGCTATACCTATGGTCACTATACGCGGGTTTACATCATTTAACCCGATTTATGACGGTATCCCTCTGGCTTTAGGAAATGGTTCTGCCGTGTCAGTGATCGAGATCGACCGAGTGGAAATTCTCAGCGGAACCTCCGGGTTTCTCTATGGTGGAGGAAGAGTGGGTGGAGCGATAAATTATGTCACCAAAAGCCCCACTAACGTGCCACTCAGAACACTGACATTTGGCAATTACGGTGGCACCCAGTTTTATGGCCATGCCGATATCGGCGGAAAATTCGATGACCAGGGTCGATTCGGCTACCGAGTCAATCTGCTCTATCAAGGGGGAGATACTGCCATCGGCGAACCGGTCAACCAGAAAGTCGCCAACATCGTGTTGGATGGCCATCTCACTGATACCCTTTATGCGGATCTCAAATATACCTATAACGACTACAGAAAAGAGGCAACACAACCTGAATTTTATATGATGGAAAGAACTTCTATCGATACCAGCAAACGTTACTCTCCCAAATGGACATCAAATGATGTGGAAAGCCATAAAGCCTACACCAGCCTGCGTTGGGATCCGAGTAAGCATTTTACCCTCAGAAGTGCCTTCTTCTACCAGAATACCGGCGGGAGTACCAATCAGATGACTTTAGATGATCAGGTAGATGGAACTTTTATTCCTGGAGTGACAAGTGGCAATACCTGGCAAAAGTTTGAAAATTATGGGGGATATATCTACCTGGATACCCGTTTTTCAACTTTTGCCGTCGACCATAAGCTGACCTTGGGCTATTCCTCTACTGTTATTGATCAAGTTTCGCCTACCGGTGGTTCTTACTGGTCTGGTCCAAGCCTTCCACTTAGCGAACTTAAAAATATATCTGAGCCGGATTGGGAAGAACCTTCCGCAGGAGGGGATATCTATTTTGACCGATATAATAATGTCCTGATAGGAGATGATATTACCTTCAACGACCAATGGTCTGCAATGGTCGGACTCAATTACGCTACTACGATTAATCGGGGAACTGGTTGGTATGGCGATGGTAGTACATATGAAAAATCTGCGCTGTCGCCCACTGTTTCACTGCTGTACAAACCGATTGAAGTGGTAACCACCTATATCTCTTATATGGAAGCACTTCAGAAAGGGACGATAGTAGGTAATACTTATACCAATCGTGGAGAAGTATTCCCGCCACTCGTCAGTAAACAATATGAAGTCGGTCTGAAATACGACATCAACCCCAATCTGTTGTTGAGTACTGCATTATTCCGGATTGAAAAAGCCAACCAGTTCTCAAATTTAGCTAGGCCCATTCCCACTTTTGTTCGGGACGGCTGCAGGTCCATAACGGCGTGGAACTGATGCTGACCGGGAAAATCACGGACAATCTGACTATCATGGGCGGTGGTACGTTGATGGATCTCAGTGTGGAAAAAGCCAACAATCCCACTCTGGAAGGCAAAAAACCAACCAATGCCGCATCAAGGATGGGCAAGATTTATGCGGAATATGCGCTGCCATGGATTACAGGATTGAGCCTAACTGGGGGTATTTACTACACCAGTGAAAAATATGCTGATGCCGCTAATACCGATAAAATTCCCAGTTATACCCTGTACGATATCGGTGCACGCTATATACCCGTGTACTGAATAAAGCACTGACTGTACGCTTGAACATCATTAATTTGACAGGTAAAGATTACTGGCAAAATGCTAATTATTTAGGTGTACCGAGAACTGTTGCATTTTCCGTCAGTACGATATTTTAACGTTTTTGCTTAAATATTCCGGGCTCAGTAGAGCCCGGAATATTACTTTAAGGAAATGCCGGAATCTTGGGTTCTGTTCGCATCACCTCGATTTGAGGTAAATGTTGCCTTATACGATCTTCAATTTCATCGACCCGATCGCTAGGAACATCCGCCAGTACCAGCAGTTTTCCCGCCTCGATTTCCTCCTCAAATTCTTTAATACGCCGATTGCCAAGGCTTACGCCGATCATGCCGCTCACCCACGATCCCACCCCGGCACCTGCCAGTGTGGTCGCCAGTAAAATACCACCGGCAATGACCGCCGATGCGGGTGGCAACGCAACAGCCACCAGCCCGGCAAGCAGCCCTGTTGCACCACCCAATGCAATTCCCTGCTGAACGGCAGGAACAAAATCAGATTTCTGTAACAGGTTAGCTTCTGGTAAATCCTCCAGTGGTGTACCGCGTTTCGCGATCACATGAATATGCCTCTCTTCAATTTTTGCCAGAAGCAAATCATCAACAATTTTCCTGGTAGTAACTATCTCTGGAACCAAAAAGTATATGCGTCTCATGATGCCCTCCATTTAGAACTACTTACTCAAGAATGAAAGAGTAGTGGCCTACTCTTCTGGTGGAAGCACTTTTGATAAATACGATTACTATTTTGACTGCCTTATAGATGAGAGTCATAATCGGACCAAAAATTTTAGTTATGGCTCTGTTTTTTAATAATCTGACAACCCGCGGGCGATCCAGCCGGCTTTTTCTCAGGTGTTCATAATCATTCTTACCAGATTGGGCATTCCTTTACCCTGAATATAGGGATCACGGGCCAGGTCGGTACAGTGCTGCAACAACAGTGTCTTGACGCGATCCGGATAACCGATGAATTCCCGTCTGGCAGAAAGAAAGGCTGCCAGCAATCCTGAAACATGCGGGGTAGCCATACTGGTACCACTCATCTCGACATACGCATTACGCATGGTGAGCTTGCTTTTCGGCCACTGATGGCGTGCCGAGAGAATATTTTCACCCGGGGCGACAAGATCCGGTTTCATGCGTCCATCGGCAGTCGGCCCGCGTGAGGAGAAATAGGAAATGCCATAGGTATGCGGATTGGTTTTATGCACCGAGCCGACAGAAATGGCTTCCTCCAGATTGGCCGGATCCCCAATGGAAAGATCCATATTGGCTGGTATCACACCAGTAGCAGAATCGAGCAGCGCGTACCCTTCATTGCCGGTCGCGAGGCATACCAATACCCCCTGGCACCACAAACGCCGCAGTTCCTGGCACAGTGGGGTATGGCCACAACCAAGGACACTGGGATCAAAATTGCCACCCAGGCTGAGATTCACACCATGGATGATCAGTTTACCGGCACGTTCATTCAGTTCTGCAATAGTATCAAGGGCTTTGATGATGAAAGCATCTTCCCCGTTGCCGTTGTCTTTGAGCACCTTGAAACCATAAAGTCTCGCCTCGGGTGCCATTCCCCGCAGCAAGATTTCAGATTTATCTTTTTCATCATGCGGTAAGGCTAGTGTCCCTGCAATGATGGCAGCAACGTGGGTACCGTGGCCATTGTCATCCAACGTACCAAAACCGCTGTCACCCGGTTTTAATTCCCTGGGGTCATCGCTGCCGGTGCAATCCCATTGTGCGGCTACATTGTTGTGTTTTTTGAAATGCGGGTGATCAGCAGCGATTCCGGTATCGAGCACAGCCCAGGCGATATTCTGGCCACAGGCGCTATAGCCCAGATTGGCCGGGCGCACCTGGATCGTGTGTGCCGATTGGTGCAGCAGCGTACGCTTGACTGCATTACGCCACACACGATCGATTTTCAATGTGCTGCAGTGCGAACGTAATTCCTCGATTTCACTCCGAGTCAGATCCGCCGAGATAAAACGGCGCATGAGTTGGATGCGTCCTTCCTCAGGTTTAGTGTTGTTGAAAATCAGGACATTCTCTATCAGTTTATGGAGGTGATCACGCACCTCGTCCAGTGAGGTGGCATTATCGCTATCCGAAACCAGTTGAATCAGCGTCGGGTGCTTCTGCTCACGGTGGCCATCCTCGATATTATCAACCAGATCTTTCATCAGGATATTGCGACCAACCGGGTTGCTGAAGGTGGGGCCTGCTGTCTCACGTACCGCCTGGCGTACGATGTCGAGCGAAAGATAACCTGTACCCGAATGAGGATTGGATGCCCACTCGGGGTTTATCATCAAACCAGCGTGATCCTCGATCTTCACACCGCGACTGTTAGGCTGGTAATCATTACTCAGGTGTGAATCGAGTGCGACGGGATCGAGGCTTTCGGCTACATTCAGCCAGCGATCGACACATTCCGGCACAGCAAGGGACTTGCCGGAGCCGATCTTGCCAAGCACATCCTGCGCTTCCTGAATGCCGAGAGGTGAACCGATGGTGATGAACAGGCGTACATCACAGTCAACCTTCTCCAACTGGCGCAGTACTTGATAAGCAATCATCGAACCCTGGCTGTGAGCAACCACGATGAAGGGACCACCGCCCACATCCAGACGATCACGCAGCGACTGTTCCATCAGGTTGCGCTTATGTTCATCAAAAAAGAACCCCTGCACATCCTTGAGGAACAGTTTGGTAATGCGGCGGGTAACCCACAATCGCACACTCTCTGGCAGTGGCAGCGCCTTGACATTGACACTACCAGGTCGCTTTTCTCCTGCACGCAGACGATCTTCCAGCGCAGCCATAATTTTGCGTTCGGCAGCATTCAGCTTGATTTCCGGCTCCAGCTCATTTTCCTGCAGGGTTTGTACCCCTATTCCACCTGCATCCTCCGGCAGCGTATCCTTGTCGGCGCAACTGGCTTTTTCTGGCTTAGGGTAACGACTACGATCCACCCAATACGCCATGCGGGTACGATCTCCCATCGGCGCGCCAAACAGCGCCGTATCCCACTGGCATTTCAGGACCGATGCCACGGGTTTATTACCAATCCCATGGATATACACGATAGTGCCAATTTCCGGTGAACTGCCTTCCTTGTTCAAGATCGATGGAAATTCAGCTGATTCAGCACTGGCTGCAGAACGGGAAAATTCAACGAAGGGATTGATGTGTTCGACGCCGGGCTGCCTGGTCTTTCTGGTATCGGCCGACTTGCTGCCGGATGATTTACTGCCAGTTGTTTTGCTGCTGCTGGAACGGGAATTCCGTTTTTCTGTGGCCATGTCTTTTCTCCTTCACTGAATTGCCCCGTTTTCTGTCAGATCGGTTTGATTGCATCTGATCCGGCTATGCCAATCAAATAATACGCTCTACCTGTTGCAGAAAACAGATTATTTCAGTTCGTACAAGAAAAAAAATGGAGGCTCAGGGAGCCGCCAAAACAGCTCGGGTGATTGTCAATGTCACGGTCATTCGATCGGCTGGTGTGCCAGGCGGCTGATGCGCGCAGTTTCAGCTTCGATCCATGCTTCCGCCTGGGCCATCAGTTCACCTGCTTCGATTCCCTCCGGATGAATCGGCCGGCCGATACTCAGTGTAATAGTGCCAGGATATTTGATGAAAGAGTTTCTACCCCAGAATTCCCCGGCATTGTGCGCTACCGGCACGACCAGTGCACCGGTATGCACCGCCAGCCAGGCACCACCGATACGGTATTTGCCTTTCTTGCCGGGAGGGATGCGCGTACCTTCGGGAAAAACGACGATCCAGAAATTCTGTTGCAACCGTTCTCTCCCCTGCTCCACGATCTGCTCCAGTGCTGCTTTGCCGGCACTGCGATCGATCGCAATCGGACTGGTCATGGCGAGTCCCCAGCCGAAAAATGGAATACGCAGTAATTCTTTCTTCAACACCCATACCTGCGGTGGAAAAATCTGTTGCAAGGCCAGTGTTTCCCAGGCGGACTGGTGCTTGGAAAGGATGATCGATGGCTGATCCGGGATATTTTCCCGTCCCAGCACTTCATAACGCAGGCCGCAAATGGTGCGCAGCATGAACAGCATCAACCGGGTCCAGCCATAGGTGACCTGATAGCGGCGATGGGGAGGCAGCGGGAAACACATCAATGTAAACAGTGCGTACGGCGGTGTAATGATTGCCTGCAGCAGCATATAGATCAGAGAACGCAAGCCGGCCATTACACTGCCTCTACTTCAAGGCTGTCTGCTACTGCTGACAAATCCGGGTAGATTTGCGTACCGGCAGGCAGGTTACCCTCCGCCAGTGTAGCCTGGCCTTTGCCAGTGAGTACCAGTATAGGGATGGCACCTGCTTTGGCAGCTGCCTGCAGATCGCGCAAAGAATCGCCCACAGCAGGGACATAGCTGAGTTCAATGCCGTAGCGTTGCCGAATCTCCTTGAACATACCGATACCCGGTTTGCGACAACTGCATTTGTCATGTTGCGTGTGCGGGCAGAAAAACAGAGAATCGATCCGCCCTCCTTCCTGCTGCACGGTACGAAGCATCCTGTCATTGATCAAATTGAAAGTCGTCATGTCGAGCAAACCGCGCCCGATGCCGGACTGATTGGTAGCAGTAACCACTCGATAACCGGCATGAGTCAGCCGTGCAATCGCCTGCAGACTGCCCGGAATAGGCTTCCACTCACCGGGAGCTCTGATGTAGGTCTCACTGCCATAATTGATAACGCCGTTCTGGTCGAGAATGATCAGTTTCATTTTCGAAGTGCTCAGGCAGCCAGCCTGGAAATATCCGCGACGCGGTTCATCGTCGCCTGCAATGCTGTCAGCAAGGCCAGGCGATTGCGCCGCAGTACCTCATTCTCATCGTTCACCATCACCTGATCGAAAAAGGCATCGACTGGTGTTTTCAAGGCAGCAAGAATTTGCAGGGCAGTCACATAATCACCATTCTGGAAAGCTTGTATGGCATCGGATTCGATTTCGGACAAAGCACGATACAGGGCGATTTCAGCCGGAGCCTGCAGACAAGCTTCATCGATAGCGGCAGTCGCATCAAATTCCGATTTTTTGAGGATATTACCTACCCGTTTATTGGCTGCTGCCAGACTGGCTGCCTCGGGCAAGGTGGCAAATGCACGTACCGCCGCCAGTCGCCGGGGAATTTCACACAACAGCGCAGGCCGCAGGTTCAAAACGGCGTCCACTTCCTGAGCTGTGTAACCCTGATCACGCAGGCTGGCGGCAAGACGATCGTAAAAGAAATCCTGCAACTGCCCTGTCAGTTGCGACGTTATCGGGCGCGCATGGCCCGACTCCGAATCCTGTTTTCCGATCGTTCCATCCTGCAATACATCGGCTGCGCGCGAAATCAGTACATCCAGCCCGACCGGCAGATCTTTTTCGATGAGGATACGGATGACACCCAGCGCATGCCGCCGCAGTGCATAAGGATCCTTGTCACCCGTCGGAAGCTGACCAATACTGAACAGGCTGATCAGAGTTTCCAGTTTATCGGCCAGTGCCACGCAGATTCCTGCCATGCTGCGCGGTAGCACATCCCCGGCAAAGCGGGGTTTGTAGTGATCCTCGATGGCAAATGCGATCGTTTCATCTATTCCTTCGAATCGGGCGTAATAACGTCCCATGATGCCCTGCAGTTCAGGAAATTCTCCGACCATATCGGTCAGCAGATCGGCCTTGGCCAACATTGCAGCCTGATCCGCCTGACCGGCCAGGTTATCGTCGCCCAGCAGCCGCCCGATGATTCGTGCCAGTGTCTGCACATAGCGGGTCCGTTCCCCTTGTGAACCCAACTGGTGATGGTAGATCACCTTGTCCAGATCGGGCAGGCGTGAAGCCAGCGTCCGCTTGCGATCATGATCGAAAAAGAATTTTGCATCCGCCAGTCGTGAGCGGATCACCCGCTCGTTACCTGCAATGATTTGCCCCGGATCAGCCGGCGTGATATTGGCAACGATCAGAAATCGGTTGGTCAGTTTTCCATCGGTATCCAGCAGAGGAAAGTATTTCTGGTTGATTTTCATGGTCGAGATCAGGCATTCCTGCGGCACTTCCAGAAAATCTGCCGGAAATGTTCCCATCAGGATATTGGGATATTCCACCAGTGCAGTTACCTCATCGAGCAATGCCTCATCATCGATACAGTGCAATTGCACTGCACTCGCGGCGGTCTCCAGTCCTTCCCGGATCCGGCTGCGACGCTGGTCAAACCCCGGAATCACAGCCCCTTCCGTTTCCAGCAGGGAAGCATAGCGATCTGCATGATCGATGATCAGCTCGGCTTGTTTTGCTTCAAAACGATGCCCGCGGGTAGTATTCCCGGCAGTAAATCCAAACGCACTGACGGGTACGATTTTCTGCCCGTGCAATGCAATCAGTCCGTGTACCGGCCGCACGAAATGCACGTTCTCCCAACCGTCATCGAACTGATAAGTCATGACCTTGGAGACGGGCAGTTGTCGAATGGTATCCTCCATCGCTTTCTGCAAACCCGCTGCCAGCAGAATCCCGGTGACGTTCTGTTCCAGGAACAGCATTTCTGCCTTGCCTTCCTGCACTCGTTTGAGCGCAGAGGCGTCGACATTTTCCATACCCAGTGTAGCCAGCTTTTTATGTAACGCCGGGGTTGGCTGCCCTTGTGCATCCAGCCCGACGGCAACCGGCATCAGTTTGAGCGCTACGACCTGATCCGGCGCCTGAGCAGGAATGGCGGTCAGATGCACCGCCAGCCGGCGGGGGGAAGCAAAGGCGGTCAGGGCCATATCCGGTGTAGTCAGATTCTGGCTTTTCAGGCTGGCGGCAATGGCGGCAGCAAAAGTATTGCCCAGCTTATCAAGCGATTTGGGCGGGAGTTCTTCGGTCAGCAGTTCGATCAGTAAATTTTCGATCATCATGCCGACTCCGCCTGATTCAGAATCTGCGCGACCCACTCACGTGGTGCCAGTGGAAACGGTGGCTGCAGACGCAGGCGGCTGTCGTAATAGGCTTGTGCCACGCGACGCGACAGATTGCGGATACGACCAATGTAGGCTGCACGTTCGGTTACTGAAATCGCACCGCGCGCATCCAGCAGATTGAAGGTATGCGCAGCCTTCAGTACCTGCTCATAGGCAGGTAACGCCAGTTGAGCATCGATCAGCTGGTTGGCCTGTGCTTCCAGTTTGTCGAAAGAAAGCAGCAGAAACCCAGTATCGCTGTATTCAAAATTGTAGGTGGACTGTTCCACTTCATTCTGGTGATAGACATCACCATAGGTCAGCCCATCCGTCCAAGTCAGATCGAACACGTTTTCCACTCCCTGCAGATACATGGCGAGACGTTCCAGCCCGTAGGTGATTTCCCCCGTGATCGGCCGGCAGTTGATCCCGCCCACTTGCTGAAAATAGGTGAACTGGGTCACTTCCATACCATTCAGCCAGACTTCCCAACCCAGCCCCCAGGCACCGAGTGTGGGATTTTCCCAATCATCCTCGACCAGGCGCACATCATTCTGCTGCAAATCCAGCCCCAGTATCTGCAACGAACGGAAATACAGATCCAGAATATCGTGCGGTGCGGGTTTCAGTACAACCTGAAACTGGTAGTAATGCTGCAGGCGGTTGGGATTATCGCCATAGCGGCCATCCTTGGGACGGCGGGAAGGTTGCACGTAGGCGGCACGCCATGGTTCCGGCCCGAGTGCACGCAGAAAGGTTGCGGTATGGCTGGTACCAGCGCCGACTTCCATATCGTAAGGTTGCAGCAACGCACAACCCTGCTGCCCCCAGTATTGCTGAAGGGTAAGAATGATTTCCTGAAAAGTGGGAGTAGACATGTTACGGCGGTTTAGCGATGGGTTGATAGCGGTCTGATGATGAACCGCGCTCATTCTACAGAGTTTTGCGTCTCCCGGAAAATGCCGCCAGGCTGCCAGCCAGCAACAGCAGGCCAATCAACGCGAATACGAGACTGTTTCCGAATCGAACATAGGGGGTAGCACCGCCAAAACCCTGTGCAGTGCTGTGCAAACCAGCAGTGGTAAACATATCCAGCTGCTCCAGCACTCTGCCTCGCTCATCGATAATGGCAGTCACGCCGGTATTGGTCGCCCGCAGCATGTAACGACCCGTTTCCAGCGCACGCATCTGCGAAATCTGCAGATGCTGCCGCGGGCCGATCGAGCGGCCAAACCAGGCATCATTACTGACATTGACCAGCAGGCTGGCCTGCGGCAGCTGCATGATGATTTCCTCACCAAACACATCTTCATAGCAGATATTGACGGCCACCCGCTGCCCGGCCAGATTCAGCGGCTGCTGGTCCAGTCCGCCACGCGAAAAATCTGATAGCGGAATGTGCAGCACGTCGATGATCCAGCCAAATACCGGCTTCAGCGGGATATATTCCCCGAACGGAACCAGATGATATTTGCGATAACTTTGCTCCGGCGAGATACCAAAACTGAACATGGTGTTGTAATAGCCATTATCGGATGAGGAACGTTCCGCCATGCCGATCAGCAAATCACCCTGGCGGGAGCGGGCATGTTCAGCCAGTAAAGCCAGATAGTCCTGTGGCGCCTGTTCGTAAAACAGGGGAAATGAAATTTCCGGGGTAACGATCAATCTGCTCGGGCTTTCCTGCACCAGTTCAGCATAAATCTGCATGGTGGCTGCAAGATGTTCCGGCTGCCATTTCATATTCTGCGGAATATTTCCCTGCAGCAAACTGACTGTCACCGGTTCTCCTTCCGGCTGCGTCCAGTGAATCTGCTGCAAACCAAAACCAATGAACCAGACACTTCCCAGCCATAGCCAGAAACGGCGATTCTGTCTGTTCTCCAGCCAGCAGGCGAGCCAGGCTGCACTCAGCATCAGCAGCAACGACAAGCCATACACCCCGATCACCGGGGCAAACCCCGCCAAAGGACTGGCCGGTGCCTGCGAATAACCGACTGTCAGCCATGGAAAACCGGTAAACAAGGTACCGCGCAACCATTCCGTCAGTGCCCAGAGTGCCGCTACCATCCCCGGCCACACCCAGGATGCACGAAAATGCCGGAAAGCGGTGATCCACCCGGTCAACGCAGGAAACAATGCAAGATAAGCGCATAGCACTATCAACGCCAGTACCGCCAGTGCAGGCTCCATATGACCAAAATCATGCAGACTGACATAAAGCCAGGTTACTCCCTCACCAAACAGGCCCATACCGAAGGTAAATCCGGTCAGCGCAGCCTGGCCAGGTGTCCTGCTCTTGCGCCAGAGCAGAGCAAGCAGCGCCAGCGTAACCACCGGAATCGGATAAAGATAAAAAGGCGCAAAACCGGAAACCGTCCCCACACCCAGCGCAAATGCAGCAATCAGTCTGAAATAACCGTTCAATTTATTCACACTTCTATCAGATCAGGAAAAAATCGGAGCAGAAAATAGCCTGTTGCAGCCAGGAAAATGAGCTTTACTAGCTGCTCAGCCCGGTAATAATCTTATAAGGAAGATACAGCAAGGCGTACACGATAAACAGGTAGGCAATGAAAGCGAAGGGATTTTCACGAAAACTGTCGAGTACCGTTTTGTGTTTCCCCTGCTGCTTGAGTCGGGCATATTCCTCACGAACACGCGCACTGCGCTCCGCCTGGTAGACATCCAGCAGTTCCCTTGCCTGCGAATATTGCGCTTCATCGCGTACCCACAGGGCCGGCAGGGAAATCCCCCAGTTACCGGCAGAGGTCTCATAAAAATCGATCTGATGCTCGCTCAGCAGCGCCCGTACTTCTTCCGCCTCATCATCCGGCACGTTTCGCAGCTTGAATAACAGTTTCGACATCTGACACGAAATCTCGTGAATAAAACCCGAATTCTCCAGCAAAATCGGGGTGCAGTAAAACCCATCTTGCAAAAGATTGATGAATTATCTGAAATTCCCTGCCGATCCGGTGCGCGTGGCGGTAAAGTACGGCAGAAGGCGTAGCTGTTTAGTCCCACGATGTGCTGGGATGGGTTAACGATAAAACGATCTGGCT
>NZ_JBDZWD010000057.1:0-12649 GCF_040256045.1 Nitrosomonas sp. | reverse complement strand
GTTCCTACGCTGGAGCGTAGGAACCATCAACTTTCTGATTTGGGAATGGAATAAGTGCTGTGCCTGCTGTAGCAGAATCAAGTCTGGGCTTGTTTCTGGAGATGCCTGCCATATTTCTGGTTGAATTTTTCCACCCTTCCTGCGGTATCCACAATTTTCTGTTTGCCTGTATAAAACGGGTGGCAGGATGAGCATACTTCGATATGCAGGGGCTTGCTCAAAACGGAGCGGGTGTTGAACTCATTGCCGCAACTGCATGTTACGGTGATCTCGCGATACTCCGGATGAATACCTTCTTTCATTTGATATCCTTATCTCTTGTCAAATCTAAATAAAAAGCCAGCTATTATCACTTAATATAGGTGTGGCTGCAACCTGACTTTTATAACCAAATCAAACGGTTTGATCCGAGGCTACGATATGCTTTTCATCATTACACGCGCCGCATGGAATCAAAGAAATCAGCATTATTTTTTGTGGCCCTGATTTTATCCAGTAGAAACGACATTGCATCCATTTCATCCATCGGGTAAAGCAATTTACGGAGAATCCATATTTTTTGCAGAATTTCGGAGGGGATCAACAGTTCCTCACGACGGGTTCCCGAGCGATTCACATTGATGGCAGGATAAATACGTTTTTCTGCCATGCGACGATCGAGATGTATTTCCATGTTGCCGGTTCCCTTGAATTCTTCGTAGATCACATCATCCATGCGCGAACCGGTATCTACCAGGGCGGTGGCTATGATGGTAAGTGATCCTCCCTCCTCAATATTACGAGCGGCGCCAAAGAAGCGTTTGGGGCGTTGCAAGGCATTGGCATCCACGCCACCGGTCAGTACCTTGCCTGATGCGGGCACAATCGTGTTATAAGCACGTGCAAGGCGGGTAATTGAATCGAGCAGAATGACGACATCTTTTTTGTGTTCCACTAGTCGTTTTGCCTTTTCAATTACCATGTCTGCCACCTGAACATGACGAGCAGCCGATTCGTCAAAAGTGGATGATATGACTTCTCCCTTCACGGAACGTATCATTTCCGTTACTTCTTCCGGGCGCTCGTCGATCAGCAGTACCATCAGTATGACATCCGGGTGGTTGGCTGCAATGGAATGTGCAATATGCTGGAGCATCACCGTTTTTCCGGATTTGGGGCTGGCTACCAGAAGCCCGCGCTGGCCTTTGCCAATGGGTGCGATCAAATCGATGATCCGGCTGGTAATATTTTCTTCAGATTTGATGTCTCGTTCCAGTGTCAGGCGTTCGGTCGGGAAAAGAGGTGTCAGATTCTCAAACAGTATCTTGCGCTTGGAATTTTCGGGCGGTTCATTATTGACTTTGTCTATCTTGACCAGGGCAAAATAACGCTCTCCTTCTTTTGGAGGACGTATTTCACCGTCTACTGAATCACCCGTATGCAGATTGAAACGTCGGATCTGGCTGGGAGAGATATAGATATCATCCGGCCCGGCAAGATAGGAGGTATCGGGGGAACGTAAGAATCCGAAGCCATCCTGCAGAATTTCCAGTGTGCCTTCTCCGAATATACTTTCGCCTTTACGCGCCTGATTCTTCAGGAGTGCAAAAACCAGGTCCTGCTTGCGCATTCGGTTGGCGCCCTCGATATCGTTAGTGGTGGCCATTTTTACCAATTCGGAAACATGAATGCTTTTTAAATCAGATAAACGCATGAAAGTGACTCTTGAAGATCAAATAAAGTGCGGGTAAATAAGTGAAGAGGGTGCTTCAGGACGTGTTAGATGATTTGTAAAACTGCTGCTGATCTATGCGATTCGTGATAACGAAAACCGCAACTCGTAATACATATAACACGCCCTGACGAAACAGAATGAGCTGAACGAAGATTGTTTGTGATTCATTCGGCTTATATCAGTGTTTAGATCCAGAGAATTTTTTATAAATGACTGTCGACAAACGCTGTCAACTGTGATTTTGATAAAGCCCCCACCTTGGTCGCCTCGATATTTCCATTCTTGAATATCATCAGAGTGGGAATTCCGCGAATACCATATTTCTGGGGAGTCGACTGGTTTTCATCTATGTTGAGTTTGGCTATCTTGAGGCGGTCGCCATATTCACTGGCGATCTCATCCAGAAGAGGTGCAATCATTTTACATGGTCCGCACCACTCCGCCCAGTAATCGACAAGTACCGGAACAGGACATTGCAGCACCTCTGATTCAAAACTTGCATCCGTAACATAATGAATGTGTTGGCTCATGAAATCCTCTTTTAATGTTTGTTGGAGCAAAATGAGCACCTGGTGACCGCTAAAGCCTGGTGCACCTGGGGCATTAACAGAGCTCGAATCACCTGTTTAGATAAGCTATTGAGACAACCTAAACATGGGAATGATTCTATGCTTGTATACTACTGAAAGATCGGGCGGGTGATAATAAACTACGCAACACTGTTGTCTTTATCTCTAACAATACTGCCTTTACCACGACCATGAGATAAAACGAGAAGGCTTATTTTATTTATTATACTTACAATAACGTTTGAATCAATTAATCCGGCAACATTTTTTTAGGATTCTACGGATATTTATCAAGAATGTCCCAGAGTATCAGTAAAAGTCGATTTTGAAACTAGCATAGTAATACAGTAGATTACTGCTTTATTTTTAATCGTGTACTTGAATTAATACAACTATCTAATTTTAGGCTTCCATAAATGAAATACTTTTTTTTGTCCTATCAAAGTAAATGCCTTGATATCTTAGAACATCTGCACAGGTTTGTTCTATGGATTAAGGATGGTTTTTGCCGGGTTTATTTGATGTTTTTGCAACCTGTTGTAACGAATCTTCTCAAGCAAAACACTTTCAGCCATTCACGTAACAGCCTCACTTTATTTATTTTGACATCGTTGATCATACATCACACTTCATGCATGGCGGAACAATCTGTCTCCAGCTTGCGTCCGGAAGTCATAAATTTTGTAACGGATATGGTAAACCGTCATGGATATGATGCGCATGAACTGGAAGATGCTTTTATTCAAACAAACTTTCGGCCAGAGATTCTCAAACTGATTTCTGCCCCGGCTTCAGCAATCACCTGGGACGAATATCGGAAGCGGTTCGTTAACATGCAGCGCATCAAAGGCGGAATCGATTTCTGGAACA
This sequence comes from Nitrosomonas sp., assembly GCF_040256045.1. Classification (GTDB taxonomy): domain Bacteria; phylum Pseudomonadota; class Gammaproteobacteria; order Burkholderiales; family Nitrosomonadaceae; genus Nitrosomonas. Next base: position 9,496 of record NZ_JBDZWD010000057.1, on the reverse strand, counting down.
AATATGCTGCTGATCTGAAGCGTGCAAGGAAAATTTACGGCGTACCTGAAGAAATCATCGTGGCGATTATCGGTATTGAGACTTCCTATGGCTCATCAATCGGCAATTATCGCGTCATGGATGCACTGACGACACTCGCCTTTGATTTTCCCAGAAGAGCAGATTATTTTCGGGAAGAGCTGGAAAACTATTTATTGCTGGCCAGGGAACAGAAATTTGGTTTGCTGGACATCAAAGGCTCTTACGCCGGCGCAATTGGTGTCCCTCAGTTTATGCCCGGAAGCTACCGGCGCTACGCAGTCGACTTCAACAATGATGGAAAGATCAATCTTTCCTGGAGTGCCGTCGATGCAATAGGCAGTATAGGCAATTATCTGAAGGAATACGGATGGGAGGCGGGCAAACCGGTTGCTATTCGCGCACAAGCCGGATCACAGAATCTGCAGGAATTCCTGGACACAGATATCGAACCGTTACATTCCGTCTGGAAACTGCGCCAGGCCGGTATTACTCCACTTGATTCTGTTGCAGATGACACCCTTTCTGCCTTGCTGGAATTGAACAGCCAGGGCAAGCGTCAGTTATGGCTGGGATTCAAAAATTTTTATGTGATCACGCGCTATAACCGCAGCACTTTTTATGCTATGTCTGTTTTTGAGCTGGCTAGAGCGATCCATACTGCCAGATCATCCTATGCGGCTGATCGATAATGGTATGGGTATATCTGCAAAAAATCGATTACTCGACAAAAACAGCTGTTCCACTTACTGACACCATCAGCATGCCGTTTTCCTTGCCAAGCACTTCATAATCGATGTCGATTCCGATCACTGCGTTGGCACCCAGCTTGTGAGCATTCTCCTGTAGCTCTTCCAGGGCAATTTCACGGGCGCGCTGCAGTTCTTTTTCATAAGTTGCTGAACGTCCACCGATAAAATCACGGATGCCAGCAAAAAGATCTTTCAAGACATTCGCACCCAGGACAGCTTCGCCGGCGACAATGCCATAATAATGTGTGATGCGTCTGCCATCTATGATAGAGGTCGTGGTAAGCAGCATGTTTCCCTCACTGAAATATTCGTTACTGACTGTTAAGCCGGTCAAATACCACAATATGATCAGTTTGTGGCCTGATACCAATTTTCTCACCAATGGCATGATCGTGGTAACTGGAAATCAGTGACAGTACATTCTGTCCGCTGGTAAGACGTAATGTATAAAGATATTGTGCACCACGGAATGCTTTGTGTATTACGACAGCCCGCAGCGAACTGTCGTTATCATGAATAATATCGTCAGGGCGTATCAGTACATCTACCTGGCTGCCCGCAATTTCACGGGATGAGTGATCCGGATGGTAGATATTTCCGGTCAGGGTACCCAACTCGGTTTCTACTTTATCGGGGTGCATGACTTTTCCAGGAATCAGTATGCCCTGCCCGATGAAATCCGCGATGAAACGATTTGCAGGATGATGGTAGAGCTCATGTGCGCCGCCCCATTGCATCATTTTTCCAGCGTGCATCACACCTATTTTGTCTGCAACGGCAAAAGCTTCCGCCTGGTCGTGCGTAACCAGAATCGCGGTAATGTTCAATTTCTTGAGCAGCTCGCGTATTTCCTGGCCCAGGTATTCACGCAAACTTACATCGAGATTGGAGAACGGTTCATCCAGCAATATCAGGTCAGGATAGGGGGCCAGTGCCCGCACCAGTGCCACACGCTGCTGCTGACCGCCAGATAATTCATGCGGGTAACGATTGGCTACTTCCGTCAAACCGGTGATCTGCAGCAATTCTGCAACCCGATGAGCCCGCTCTGCCTTGGTGCTGCGGTGCAGACCAAACCCGACATTGGCGGTTACAGTCAGGTGCGGGAACAGCGCATATTCCTGAAATACCATCCCTATTCGCCGTTGCTCGGGTGGCAGAACGAATCCGGCACGGCTGACAGAATTTTCATTCAACCATATTTCACCGGATATAATTGGCTCGAATCCGGCAATACAGCGTAAAACGGTCGTTTTGCCGCAACCACTTGGACCAAGCAGGCAGCCGATCTCGCCTTTTTTCAGTTCTAATGACAGTTCATTCACGATAGCCTGTGCGCCATAGGCATGGCTGATTCTGTCAAGTTTCAGCAATGTACTCATTTTTAAGTCAGGTTTCGGAATGGCGTACCAACAGAATGATCGGAATCAGCCCGGTCAGAATCAGTGTCAATGCAGGCAATGCCGCCTGTTCCCATTGTCCTTCAGAGGTTAGTGAAAAAATGCGCACTGCCAGGGTATCCCAGTCGAAAGGTCGGGTCATCAGCGTAATGGGCATTTCCTTCATGACATCTACGAATACCAGTGTTGCTGCCGTAAACAAGCTGCTCTTCAACATCGGAAGATAGATCGTTCTCAACATTGACCAGCCGGTAATACCGAAACCGGCGGCAGCTTCGTCAATGCTGCGTGTCACGCGCTGCAGCGCACTTTCCAGTGGGAAATAACTGACTGCGAGGAAACGGGTCATATACGCAACCAGCATGACCGTGAGCGTTCCCTGGATCAGTAATCCGGTTTCAGCCCCGGAAATGATTTCGATCCAGTCACTCAGCAGATTATCCAGCCATGCCATCGGGATGAATATTCCCACTGCCAGCACAGCACCCGGTAAGGCATAGCCGACTGTGGAAAGACGGATGGCAAAACGCGTATAGCCATCTGAATGAATGCGTGCGGCATACGCTAGCATGGCTGCTACCAGACAGGTTATCAGGGCAGCCAGTATCGAAAGCAGGACAGAATGCCAGGTGAACTCGAGATAACGCTGATCCAGGCCAACGGTTAGTGCGTCCATGGCCCATATACTCAACTGCACGACAGGTAGCACAAAAGCAAAAAACAATACTGTACTGGCAAAACCGGTTACTGCCGCTGCTTGCCAGCCGGTAAGCGGAACACGTTCAACCCGTGCACTTTTCCTGTTTTCGGAAAAACGCATCCGCAGGCGAAACCGTTGTTCCGTCACGATAATGACAAGTACGATCAGGATAAGCAGTGAAGCAAGCTGCGAAGCAGTTGACAGAGAAAACATGCCGAACCAGGTTTTATAAATCGCGGTGGTGAATGTATCGTAATTGAAAATGGAGACTGTACCAAAATCGGCCAGTGTCTCCATCAGAGCCAGCATGATGCCGGCAACGATCCAGGGACGCGCCATTGGTAGTACTACTCTGAAAAAACCTTGCCGACGAGTGAAACCCAGAGATTGAGCGACTTCCAGCAAACGTTTTCCTTGTGTCAGAAAGGCATCGCGTGAGAGCAAATAGACATAGGGGTAAAAAGCGAGTGTCATTACGATTGCCACACCTGGCCCGCTGCGTATATCGGGAAACCAGAGCAGATCGGAGTTGAACCAATGACGCAGACTGGTTTGCACCGGCCCGGTATAGTCAAACGTACCCAGCGCCACAAAGGCGATTACATAGGCAGGAATGGCCAGTGGCAGGAATAATGCCCAGGAAAAGAAACGATACCCGGGAAACCTGTAAACCGAAGTAAACCAGGCAAGGCTGATTCCCAGGAGAGCGGTTCCCGCTATGACTCCCAGGGAAAGCCATAGGGTGTTCGTCAGCAGATTCGGTAGCGTGGTAGCGATCAGGTGTTGCCAGATCTCATCATCCAGCGACAGAAACGAGGCAAATACCACGCATACCGGTACAAGTACCACAGCGGCTACCAGAAATGGAAAGACGCGCCAGGCGCGTCGAATTCCATATCCGGCTTTGTAACTGGAGTGCTGCTGAATATCAGGTATTGCAGCCGGATTTACGGAAGAAAAATCGTTTTTCAAATGAATCGCACTCTAGCGGTACTCTGCACGATCCATCAGCCTAACGGCACTGGTTTGCAGTTCTCCTGCTTTCACAATACTTCTTGGATCTCCTTTGAAACTTCCCCAGTTACTGAGAGGTTCACCATATTTAATTTGTGGATTGGCGGGGTATTCCATATTGAGTTCAACAAATAATTTCTGTGCCTGCTCAGAAGAAAGAAATTCCAGTAACCGCACGGCAGCAGCTTCATGCTTGCTATAGCGGGTAACCCCTGCACCGGAAACATTGACGTGCACACCAGTGGTGGCCTGGTTTGGCCAGAAAATTGCTAAGGGGAGAGTCGGATTCTCATGCATCAGCCGGCCGTAATAATAGGTATTAACCAAAGTTACATCACAACGCCCTGCAGCGACAAACTCCAGTGCAAGTGAATCATCTGCAATGGGGTCGGTTGCAAGATTATTTACCCATCCTTTGACAATACGTTCGGTTTCGGTCTCACCTAATTCTGCAATCATCATTGCGACCAATGACTGGTTATACACTTTTTTGGAAGTGCGCAGACATAAACGGTGTTTCCATTTTGGATCAGCCAGATCTGCGTAGGTGGACAATTCTTCAGGTTTTACCTTTTGGGTATTATAGACAATAGTACGGGCGCGAACGGTCAATCCGAACCACTGCCCTTGCGGATCCCGTAAATTTTCAGGGATGTTGGCTTCCAGAACAGGGGAGGTTACTGGTTTCAGTAGCCCGTTACGTGCAGCCTCCCATAAATTTCCCGCATCTACTGTAATGAGTATATCTGCTGGAGTCCTTTTACCTTCTGCGATCAGGCGGGTGAGTAATGCACCTTCCTTGTCGGTGGTGAATTTGACAGTGATGCCGGTTTCTTTGGTGAAGGCGTCAAACAAAGGTTTGATCAGCTGCTCGATTCTTGACGAGTAAACGACAATTTCTTCTGCCTGTGATGATATCGGGGCTGCAAACAAAAAACCGATGAGCAGAAAACTGCTGCACCAGCGGCCAAAATGACTGGAAAAAATGAAAGAACGGTGCATAGTTTTTAACTCCGGAGTTGAATAAGAGATGTTCGATATTCTGCCAATGAAAATGAGGGAAAATTCAGGAATTGCTATTTTGTGTTGAAACATTGCCTGACCAGAACTGACAGCGATCGTATGACTTCAACAAAAATAGTTATCAATCATGATTTTCGTCAAGGCAAAATACAAATCGCCGGATAATGAGCCTGCTTAATCATCCTGTAAACGTACTGCAAGGACGTCACATTTTGCGTAATGCAATATGCTGTTGGCTGTGGAGCCCAGCAGCAGTGCGAGCCCGTGCCTGCCATGTGATCCGACCACGATTAAATCAACATTTTCCTGTTCGGCAATACGGATAATTTCTTCTCTGGGTTCTCCCCACACCAGCCAGCGGTGAGCAGGCTCAATGCCTAATGTGTTACCTATCTGGCTCAATTTCTGTTTTTCTACATTCAGCATAGCATCATAGGTTGTTTCCGTATTCAGGGGAATGGCCGTACCGTAAGGTGTATCAGGCATGGGGATATTGTCCAGCACATGGATGAGGCTGAGCCTTGCTCCGATTTGTAATGACAGATTTCTGGCTTTCTGTACTATTTGGCTGTCTTGAGACGAGAAATCCACGGCAAGCAGAATATGGCGATAAACAGACATGGCTTTTCCTCATAGGTTGGTGAAACGGAATCGATGATTATCGTCTTTGCAGGTAGGCCGAGAGAAAATCTGCAATCCGCATTTCGTAACTTTTACCTGCAAAGGTATGCATATTGTAGTGACCGGCACCTTTGACAATCCAGAGCTCCTTGGGAGGTAACGCTGCATCATACAACCGTTTTACTTCAGATTGAGTTGTATGCCTGTCGAGCGTGCCTGCGATAAACAGGACGGGAACGGCAATATTGCCGATCCGATCGACAGGATTCAGTTGATCGACTGGTAAATCGAGAAGGAAGGAGAAATAGGGGAGCAGTAGAAACTGGAGATATTCTCCTGTATCTCCCAAATGCAATTTGAGCCGGTTTACAACCGCTTCAGAGAAAGTGGGATGCAGCGATTCAAGTATCATGGCATCGAGTTTAAGCGGAGGATTGGTCAGTACTATTGCAGCCGCACCAAGCGTTGCGCCAATGGCAGCAATGCGATCATGTGGAAAAGTATTCCGGAGATAGTCGACTGCGGCTACGACATCGGCTGATTCACGCGCACCAAAGGTAATGCGATCTCCAGGTGTTTCTCCATGCGCTTGTAAATCGATCATCAGCACATGGTAACCCTGGTTATTGAGAAATCTTGCACGGCCAAGCATTTCAAGGCGATTGCTGCGCATGGAGTGTACGAGCAGAACTGCGCCATGCCCGCTTATTCCATGTGCCAGCCAGCCATGTACGGCGTAATCATCGTTGACGGGGATCTGAACTGTTTCCACTGGGAAATCCGGCTGTAAAGTTTCTACAGCAGTGGGGGCTGATCCTGTTACGATTTCACCCAGTATGATCGTTACAGTACTGATAATCAGTAACGTTATAACAAGCTGAAGCAATATCCAGCGAATTGCCCGGTTATACATTTCAAGTTGTAATTGAATTGTCAGGAGACAGAAGGATGATAACAGCGGGTGTTGGAAATATTTCCCACTTTTGCGCTAAATAAAGTTTAATTGCAAGTCGGTTCGAGGAGCCTGAGCTCGCTCGTGTTTTTCGCAGAATACCCATTTTTTAAGAGATCAAGTAAAGATGTCAGGATTTTGTCATCTCTCGGATAAACAGTCTCTGATTATATTAGTTCTGATATTCTCGGGAGTAAGTCTGATAGGGTGTACAGCCCAACAGCCCAAACCACTTGTATTGAGGCAATCTGCTGGTCCTAAATTAGCGGGTGCAAAAAAAGCGAGAAATATTGAGGTTATCCCGATTCCGGAAAAATTGCCGTGCCAAAGAGTGTGCCGGGATGAAATTATAGTTCTGAAACAGAAACTTGCAGAAAAGGATGAGCTCATTCGAGACTTGAATGCTCGTGAACAGGATCGGGCACAGGTTTTGCAGGAAACCGCAAGCGAGATCAGTCGTACCAAGAACAAATTGCACCGTTTAGCCACACAACCGGAAGCTGCTTCGAAAATAGCCGAAGTGGAGATCGCCATTAATGCAACTAGGCAGGCAGCACTTAGTGAATCGGATGCTGCTTTCCAATTTCTGGCGCAGCGTTTACTGGATGCGGCGATGGTCGCTTACAAACAAAAGGATTATAGTGGTGCAATGAATTATGCTGCGCAATCCGGCGAGCTGATCGATGCGATAGCCAACTCGGCCAGAAAAATGCTGGAGTCTCAGGATGCCACGCTGGTTTTTCGTATTTCGATTCCATTACTTGCTACCCGAACCATCAGTCTGCGGGCAGATCCAAACGATCGTTCCAGGGTGATTAGTTTACTGAAAAAAGATACTCCTCTGATCGCTACTGCTTACAACGGTAATTGGCTGCGTGTACAGATCAGAGATGGTTTGTCTGGCTGGATTCAAAGTCAGTCGGTAGATGTTCGGATTGATGACCAGAATTTTCAAAAATAATCAATAATCACATTTCGGGAATGCGGTGTTTGCGATGGATGATGGCCAGCAAAGTTCTTGTTGGCTGGTAGCTTTTGCAATCGAGTATTGAGTCTGATGGGGAGAAAAGATGATTATTGGTTTTTTTTTAGTTTCTTCTGCTACAGTATTCCCTGATATTTTGTCAATATAAAGGTGGATTTATGTATAAAACCAGAGTTATATCAATATTGCTGACCGGATTCGTTATTTCCGGATGTGCTGATATGAGCGGTACCCAGAAGGGTACTGGTACAGGTGCGTTGCTTGGTGCAGGAACGGGTGCAGCAATCGGTGCACTGGCCGGGGGCGGTAAAGGAGCTGCAATTGGTGCTGGTGCTGGTGCTGCATTAGGAGCCGGTGCCGGTTATCTGTGGTCGAAAAAAATGGAGGAACAAAAGGTGCAGATGGAGAATGCCACTGCCGGTACCGGTGTAGTGGTGTCGAAAACACCCGATAATCAGTTGATGCTGAATATCCCCAGTGATATTTCTTTTGACACGGGAAGTGCACAAATCAAACCTAATTTTCGTCCGATTCTCGATAGCTTTGCAACCAGTCTGTTAAGTAATTCAGGTACTCAAGTAACAATTGTCGGACATACCGATAATACTGGCAGTGATGCCGTCAATAATCCGTTATCGGTTAATCGTGCAGCCAGCACGCGTGAATATCTGGCCAGTCGCGGTGTGCCTTTCCAGCGAATCCAGATCGACGGACGCGGCTCGTATCAACCCGTTGCTTCAAATGATAGTGCTACAGGCCGTGCAAAAAATCGCAGGGTGGAGATCTATGTTTCAGAAACCCGCAATGAAGTAACCCAATGAGTTAACAGGAAAAGGATGATCGATATTTATGACTGATACAGAAAATATCAATAAAGAAAAATGGGAGCATGAAACGCTCCGGGAACTGATGTTCGCTTCCCTGAAAGAACAGAGAAAAGCTCGCAATTGGGGTATTTTCTTTCGTTTACTGACGTTCTCCTACTTATTCGCGCTGCTTTTCTGGGGGTTGGGCTGGCTGGATACCGAAGTGGCAGGTGGGGCTGGGAAGCATACTGCACTGGTTGATTTACGTGGCGAGATCACTCCGGATAGTTTGAATAATGCAGAAAATATTAATAACGGGCTGAAAAAAGCATTTGAAGACCGAAACACAGCCGGAGTGATATTACGGATTAACAGTCCTGGAGGGAGCCCGGTTCAGGCAGGCTCTATCAATGATGAAATTCGTCGGTTGCGTATCCAGTATCCAGATATTCCCTTATACGCCGTAGTTGAGGATATCTGTGCTTCAGGGGGCTATTATGTTGCTGCTGCAGCAGATAGAATTTTTGTAGATAAGGCTAGCCTCATGGGATCGATCGGTGTGCTGATGGATGGATTTGGATTTACCGGTACGCTTGAAAAATTGGGTATGGAGCGCCGCCTCTTGACAGCAGGGGAAAACAAGGGATTTCTCGACCCTTTTTCACCTTCCGATCCGATACAAAGAGAGCATGCAAAGAAAATACTGGCTGAAATTCATCAGCAGTTTATTCAGGTGGTTCAGAATGGCAGGGGTGATCGCCTGAAAGATAATCCTGAAATTTTCAGTGGTATGGTGTGGACGGGAGCTAAAAGTGTGGAGCTTGGTTTGGCGGACGCATTGGGTAATATAGAATATGTTGCTCGTGAAATCATCCAGGCTGAGCGTATTGTCGACTTTACTGTCCAGCAGGGGATTGCGGAGCGTTTTGCCAGGCGGATTGGCCGGGTGGCAACAGATTTTCTGTCTGAAACAAGATACACATGGCTTATGCGATAACGCTTGTCAGCGCGCATTATCATAGATAAATTTCCTCAAGCATTCGAGTGACCGCGGTTTGCCAGTGAGGAAGATAAAGCTGGAACGTATTACGGAATTTCTCTGTATTCAGGCGTGAGTTCAAAGGGCGCTTGGCAGCTGTGACAAAAGTCTCACTGTGAACCGGGATGATTGTATCCGGCCGGGCTTTGATTGGAATATCATGTTTACAGGCAAAATCCAGCAAAA
>NZ_JBDZWD010000056.1:0-12665 GCF_040256045.1 Nitrosomonas sp. | reverse complement strand
GGTATGGTAGGACGGTTTGATCCACTCAAGGATCACGAGAATTTGCTGAATGCATTGGCAATTATCAAAAGCAATGGTGTGGATTTTTGCTGTGTGCTGGCTGGTCGTGGCCTGGATCAGAATAATACGCAGTTGATGGTATGGCTGGCAGAACACAATCTGACCAGTGAAGTGAGATTGCTGGGGCAGCGCACAGATATACCCGATGTGATGAATGCTCTGGATGTGCATGTGCTATCCAGCTCCAGTGAAGCATTTCCTAATGTAGTAGCTGAAGCCATGGCCTGCGGGACACCGGTAGTAACGACGAATGTAGGTGATGCTGCTCTGATTGTTGGTGAGATGGGCTGGGTGGTGCCACCAAAAGATCCGAAAGCACTTGCTGATGCTTTGTTGCAGTCACGTTCGGCTATGTTCGACAGATCAGCCTGGCAGGCACGCTGTACTGCTGTACGGCAGCGAGTGGAAACTCATTTCAGCCTGGAGCGTATGATCGAGAATTATCATCTTGCATGGAATCTGGTTACAGAATAAGAATTTTATGAATTTTAGATAAATTATGAAAAGATGTGAGCAGAGTGGATAATAAAATTGTTATTGCACTCAATGCAGCATGGAATCTGGTAAATTTTCGTGCGGGTCTGATTCGCGCTCTCGTTGCTGCAGGTTACGAAGTGGTGGCGGTTGCACCACCGGATAGTTATGCACCTCATTTGGCAAAATTGGGTTGTCGTTACATACCTCTGCTCATGGATAACAAAGGAACTCATCCGGGGCGGGATTTATTGCTTTTCTGGCGTTTCTTGCAGCTGATGCGTAAGGAAAAACCATCTATCTACCTGGGTTATACGGTCAAACCGAATATTTACGGTTCACTGGCTGCACATTTGTCGGGTGTTCCAGTAATCAATAATATCGCTGGTCTGGGGACGGTATTTATCCAGGAAGGCTGGCTGACTCGATTGGTGCGAGGGTTATACCGTCTGGCCTTGTCACGTTCGGTAAAGGTATTTTTCCAGAATAACGAAGACAGGGGACTGTTTGTTTCAGGGAAACTGGTATCGGATACCATTACTGGCCGCTTGCCGGGTTCGGGTATTGATCTCGGTCGTTTTATACCTGTACCTTTGCCCGGTAAAATCCCTTTACGTTTTCTACTGATTGCGCGCATGTTGTGGGATAAGGGGGTGGGCGAATTTGTCGAAGCAGCGCGTATTCTGAAAAAACAGGGAGTGGATGCCGAATTTTGCCTGCTGGGTTTTCTGGACGTACAAAACCTGACGGCTATTTCACGTCAGCAGATGGATGAATGGGTGGAAGAGGGAATCATTCGCTATCTGGGCGTGAGTGATAACGTGGCGGAGGAAATTGCATCGGCTGACTGCATTGTCTTGCCCTCCTATCGAGAAGGTATTCCCCGTACTCTGCTGGAAGCAGCAGCGATGGCGCGCCCGATTGTGACAACAGACTCGGTTGGATGCCGTGATGTTGTTGATGACGGAGTTAATGGCTATTTATGCAAGCCACGAGATGCCGTTGATCTTGCCGACAAAATCTCCAAAGTAGTTGCACTATTGCACTCTGAACGTACGGCCATGGGGTTGCGCGGCAGAGAAAAGATGGAGCGAGAATTTGATGAGCGAATCGTAATTGATAAATATCTGGGAGCGATTGAGGCAATACTGAACTGTCCGGAATCGTTACCATCAGGGCAATCCTGATTTGTGTTCAGGTACTGAAAGCTAGATGGCTCTTCAGGCTGAATTACTCTGCACTGAAAAGCCACTACGATAAATTTCTTTTTGCTTATGTTTATTCAGCCTATATTCAGCTAGGCTGAGGTGTAGAGGTTTTGCGCTTTTGTGCTGCTCCCATTCCTAAAATCCCCAAACCGATCAGTGCGATCATGGCAGGCTCCGGGACTGAAATTGCGTCAAGTCTTATGTTCATTATGAAATCGACTGGGTTGTTTGGAAGTTGTTGGCCCAGTAAAGCAAGTGAAAGTCCATTTAGATCATCTGTAGACCAGGCTTCGAATGAGCCGGTAGCATTAGTTGGTGTCGATTCAGGATCAAGCATGTAATTCCAGAAAACTGTGAATGGTCCCATTGCAGGTGCTGGTGGCATAGCCGGGATAGTCGCTGTAAATGAGCCGGATGGGCTGTTAAATACGGATAATACAAAATCCCTGGCTGTTCCCCACAAAGGGTGAGATGTCAGATCAGCTAGCGTGGCAAATGTTTTTGATCGAGTGTCATCAAACGAAATGGCTGGATTACCAAGAGCTTCTGCATGTAGGGAAACAGAGGCCTGATAGGCATAGGTCGCCGGATTACTGATCCCGGAAAGGGTATTGTTGAATGTAAATGACCCGGTGGCATATTCTTTGGCCCCAGCAGCACCTATTGAGCCATCGCTTATGTTACAGCCTGTCGCACCGCTGGCACCATAGGAAAAACAACCACCGGTTATGTCCAGTACCATCGAGCCAGCTATACCAGCATGAGCAGAACTCATCGACAGGCCTAGAATGATTCCAGCCATGATAGTGCCATATTTGATTCCCGATTTAAGGTTCATATTTTGTAACTTCCTTAGGAGTGAGTTAATTGATGATGCTGATAAAAAACTGCAAACAGTCTTTTATCACGTTGAAGAAATTAAGAATATGATATATGACTGTTCTTTATATCATAGAATGAGTCTGATTAATATACTGTTTTTTCAGATACCTGGCTGGTTTATCTGGTTGCAGTGCATGCTGAATGAATCTGAATTTCGGTAGGCTATTGAAAAAATTACTGTAGTGGCTGTCTGGAGCGTTGGGAGGCGCTCATTCCCTCGTGGGGGAGCATCATTAAAAGAAGTATGTTGTAGAAAGTGTCCCAAGGACCTAAAGCATTTACTGTTGCGTCAACAGCGAATAAATGGACAGATATGCCAAGGCACTGGCCCGCCAGCTGAAATCTTTACGCATGCCATTGCGCTGCAGAGTTCTCCATAGTTTGACGTCATAATAGGTATCAACTGCCCGTTTGATTTCGTTCATGAATGCATCTGCGTTCATTTTGCGAAAATGAAATCCGCTTGCGAGTTCGTCGAGCAGAGTATCAGGAGCCAGATTGGCCACCGTATCGATCAGGCCGCCGGTTGCATGGACGATGGGTGGGGTGCCGTAGCGCTGGCTGTACATCTGGTTCAACCCGCACGGTTCAAAGCGGGAAGGCATCAGGAAGCAATCTGCACTGGCATTGATCCGGTGCGAGAGGGCTTCGTCGTAGTCGATGCGGACGGCAATTCTGGCGGGGTTGGTTTGTGCAAGCGTAACGAGCTGTTTCTCTAACGATTGATCTCCTTTTCCCAGTAACACTAGTTGAGCAGGAAGATCGACCAGTATGGGTGCGGCCTGCAGCAGAATATCGTAGCCTTTTTGGTAACTGAGACGGCTGATTCCGGCAAACAGCGGAATCTCCTCATTTTCTTCCAGCCCCATTTCTCGTTGTAGAGCAAGCTTATTAGTTTTTTTTGCTGCCAGGTTGCGACTTGAATATTTTTTTACGATGTGCGGATCGGTTGCCGGGTTCCAGACGGTGGTATCGATACCATTAATGATCCCGGTGATAGTATTGCTGCGTTCAGCCAGTAATCCCTGTAAACCGAATCCCAGTGGTTCATGCTGAATTTCTTGGGCGTAAGTGGGGCTGACCGTGGTAATCCGGGTCGCATAATAGATTCCCGCTTTGAGGAACGACATATCACCGTAGTATTCGACGCCATGCACGTTGAAGCTTTCGGGTGGCAATCCCAGCCTGGTGACCTCAGCGGGTGAGAAGCAACCCTGAAAAGCAAGGTTGTGCAGTGTCATCAGGCTGGCTGCCTTCTTTCCAGGGTGGTAGTGGAGATAAGCAGGGGTGAGCCCGCTTTGCCAGTCGTTGCAGTGGACAATATCCGGTACCCAGGAAAGCGGGCTGACGTCACTGGCAAGGAGTGCACCCATTTTTGACAGCAGGCCGAAGCGTCGGGCGTTATCTGGCCAGTCCTGCCCGTTATCATCCAGATAGATGCTGCTTCCTGACCGCTGATAGAGTTCCGGGCAATGGATTACATATACAGGCACACTGATAGATTCATTGATCTGTAATCGGGAAGAGAACAGGGTGGTTGGAGGGAAGTGCGGCAAGAGATCGAATTCTGCCAGCTTGCGTTTGTATTTGAGCCCGGATAGTACTGACGGGTAACCGGGTACGAGTAAGCGTATATCTACCTTCAATTCACGCAGTGCGGTAGGTAATGCGGCACTGACATCACCTAATCCTCCGGTTTTGCATAATGGAAATACTTCGGAAGTGACAAACAACACTCGTGAGTTTTTGCGGGAAGAAGATAAAGACATGGCTTTCAGATTGATCCCATTTTTTATTGCTGTGCTCTGTAAAAATTGATCAGGCCATTGGTGGATGCATCGTGTCCGGTTACCGGTCTATCCAGGGCCAGTTCAGCCAGAATCTTGCCGGCCAGCTGTTTGCCGAGCTCTACTCCCCACTGGTCGAACGGATTGATTTCCCAGATGACACTTTGTACAAACACTTTATGTTCATACAGTACGATCAGCATGCCCAGCGTTGTCGGATCAAGTTTTTTGAATAGGATTGAGGTTGTGGCATGGTTACCCGGAAAAACACGGTGAGGAAGTAAATATTCTATAAGATCAGCAGATAAATTCTGTTTTGTCAGCTCAGATCGAACTTCCTGCTCGGTTTTTCCGCGCATAAGTGCCTCGGTTTGTGCAAAAAAATTGGCCAGTAGCATGGGATGATGGTCGGATAACGGGTGATGGCAGCGGCACGGCGCCAGAAAATCAGCAGTGAAGTTTTGTGTGCCCTGATGCAGCAGTTGATAAAAGGCATGCTGACCATTGGTACCGGGCTCACCCCAGATAACCACGCCCGTACTGTAATCGACAGCTTCTCCGTTCCGGGTGACACGTTTGCCATTACTCTCCATTTCCAGTTGCTGCAGATAAGCCGGAAAACGGTGCATGGATTGATCGTAGGGCAGAATGGCCTGGCTGGTGATGTGAAAGAAATTGATCTGCCAGATACCGATCAAACCCAACATGACCGGCAGATTCTGCTCGAAGGGAGTAGTCAGAAAATGATCATCCATTTTCTGCGCACCAGCCAGCAGTGAACGGAAATTTTCCATTCCCACTGCCAGCGCAATCGGCAGACCGATGGCTGACCATAACGAATAGCGCCCGCCTACCCAATCCCAGAATTCAAACATATTGTCCGGATCGATCCCGAACTGGCTGACTGCCTCGCGGTTAGTAGAAACGGCGACAAAGTGTGCTGCGATATCCTGTTTACTGCCTCCTCCTGCCAGAAACCATTTTCGGGCTGAGTGGGCATTGGTCAGGGTTTCCTGAGTAGTAAACGTTTTGGATGCGATGATGAACAGAGTGGTAGCAGGGTTGAGGTACTGCAACGTATCAGAAAGATGAGCGCCATCGAGATTGGAGACGAAATGAACCCGAAGCTGCGGTAAGTGGTAAGGTCTGAGTGCTTCAGTCACCATTACCGGTCCCAGATCAGAGCCTCCTATTCCGATATTGACGACATCGGTGATCGGCAGACCGGAGTAACCCCGGTGTGACTGGCTGTGTATTTTCTGGACGAACCGTTCAATTTGCTGCAATACCCGCCTGACCTCCTGTGTAACATCCGCGCCATCCATGAAAACTGGTGAATTGGCACGCAAGGCAATGTGCAGTGCCGCTCGGTTCTCGGTGAAATTGATTTTTTCACCGTTAGCCATGCGTCTGAGCCAGTCCGCCAGCTTTTGCTGTTCCGCCAGTGCCAGCAGGAGACGAATAGTGGTTGCATCGACGGGTTGCTTGCTGTAGTCAAGCAGCAGATCTTTGAATTGCAGCGAGAATTTGTCGAATCGTTGCGGATCTTTGTTAAACAGTGTGCGCAAAGGGCGGTTGGCGATTTTTGTCTGATGTGCGCTCAGAGCCAGCCAGGCAGAGGATCGGGTCAGTGTGGACATATCTGTTCTCCATAGGATAGGCAGTCGAATCAGAGTTTCTCAAAAATTGCGGCGATCCCCTGTCCGCCACCGATGCACAGGGTGACCAGTGCGTAGCGGCCATTTATGCGTCGTAGCTCATAAATAGCTTTGATTGCCAGTATACAACCGGATGCACCAATTGGATGCCCCAGTGCCACAGCCCCCCCGTTTGGATTGACTTTATTCGGGTCGAAATCCAGTTCCCGGGCTACCGCACATGCCTGCACAGCAAACGCCTCGTTAGATTCGATGACATCTATGTCAGCCAGACTGAGTCCGGCGCGATTCAGCGCCTGTCTGACTGCGGGCACGGGGCCGATCCCCATGTAGCGCGGGTCTACTCCGGCGTGGCCGTAAGCGACCAGACGGGCCACCGGCTGATGGTGATTTCGTTCGGCAGCGCGTTCCTCCATGAGCACCAGCGCGGCAGCGCCATCATTGATGCCGGATGCATTACCGGCCGTGACTGTGCCATCTTCCCGGAAAACAGGGCGTAGTTTACCCAGTGTTTCCATACTGATATTGTCGCGCGGGTGCTGGTCCGTATCGAATATCATTACATCTTTGCGGGTAGAAATTTCAACCGGTACGATTTGCTCGTGGAAATAACCGTTATGAATAGCGTGAATGGCACGGCGATGACTTTCCAGTGCGAATTGATCCTGTTGCTCGCGGGTAATATCCCATTTTTCAGCGATATTTTCTGCGGTGATTCCCATGTGTACCTGGTCAAACGGGTCGGTCAGAGCTCCCACCATCATGTCGATTGCGGTACTGTCTTGCATACGTTGTCCCCAGCGCAGCGCGGGGAGCAGGTATCCTCCCCGGCTCATCGACTCGGCTCCAGCAGCGATAGCCACTTCTGTATCCCCCAGTTGAACTGCCTGAGCAGCGGAGATGATGGCCTGCAATCCACTGCCGCAAACACGATTTAGAGTCAGTGCCGCCACACTCTGCGGTAAGCCAGCATCCAGCGCCGCTACGCGCGCCAGATACATATCTTGCGCTTCAGTGGGGATGACATGCCCAGCGACGAGGTGTCCGATTTTGTCAGGATCGGCGCTGGCGCGGGTGATTGCTTCCCTGACTGTTATGGTTGCCAGTGTGGCAGGTGCCAGATCCTTCAGTGCGCCACCGTAATCACCGATCGCGGTTCTTGCCCCACTGAGAACGACGACATTTCTCATTAAGATGTGATTACAGCACGTAGCGGGCCAGATCTTCACTTTGTGAAAGCTTGCCAAGACGTTCATCGACATACGCGGCGTCGATGACATGTGTGCTTTCACTGTGACGGGTGGCGTTGAATGAAATATCTTCCAGCAATTTTTCCATCACGGTGTGCAGCCTTCTGGCACCAATGTTCTCGGTTCTTTCATTGACCGAGAAAGCAATTTCGGCCAGTCGCCCGATGGCATCTTCTGAAAAATTCAGTTCGATACCCTCGGTTTTCAGTAACGCCTGATATTGACGGATGAGACAGGCATCGGTGTTGGTGAGTATCTGTTTGAAATCCTCGGCACTGAGATTTTCCAACTCCACTCGAATTGGAAAGCGACCCTGCAGTTCGGGAATCAGATCTGACGGTTTGGCCAGGTGAAAAGCCCCGCTGGCGATGAAGAGAATGTGATCGGTGCGAATCATGCCGTATTTTGTGGAAATAGTTGTTCCTTCCACTAGTGGCAGCAAATCTCGCTGAACACCCTGGCGTGAAACATCGGAGCCAGAGACTTCCGAACGGCTGGTTATTTTGTCGATTTCATCGAGAAACACGATGCCATTTTGTTCGACATTCTGTACCGCACCCAGCTTCAATTCTTCATCGTTGACCAGGCGGGCAGCTTCTTCTTCGGTCAGCAGCTTTCTGGCTTCCCGGATACGCAGCTTGCGCATTTTTCTTTTGCCAGCACCCATGTTCTGGAACATACCTTGAATCTGAGAAGTCAGCTCTTCCATTCCCGGCGGGGCGAAAATTTCCATGCTGGTTTGTGCCATGGTGACTTCGATTTCGATTTCTTTGTCGTCCAGTTCACCTTCACGTAATTTTTTGCGGAATTTCTGACGTGTTGCGTTATTTTCTTCGCTGGAGCTGGCTTCAAAGCCCAGGTCGCGGACAGGTGGTAGCAATGCATCGAGTATTCGTTCTTCTGCACGATCTTCAGCCAGTGGCTGGTTCTTTCGGATTTCGCGCTCACGTGCCTGCTTGATGGCCGATTCCACTAGATCACGGATAATGGAATCGACATCTCGTCCGACATAGCCCACTTCGGTAAATTTGGTCGCCTCGATTTTGATGAAGGGCGCATCGGCCAGTCTGGCCAGTCGCCTGGCAATTTCAGTCTTGCCCACGCCGGTCGGACCGATCATCAGAATATTCTTTGGGGTGATTTCATGGCGCAGGGGTTCATCCACTTGCTGCCGGCGCCAGCGGTTTCTCAGTGCGATTGCGACAGCACGTTTGGCTGTGTCCTGTCCGATGATGTGTTTGTCCAGTTCGTGAACAATTTCCTGCGGAGTCATATGCGACATGATGGGATTTCCTGATATGGAATGATTTCTGTTTAGTCGAGCTGTTCGATGACATGCACCTGATTGGTATAGATGCAGATATCCCCGGCGATCGTGAGTGCTTTGGTAACGATCTCCTTTGGGTTCAGATCGGTATTTTCCAGTAGGGCACGTGCCGCCGCCTGAGCGTAGGCGCCTCCGCTGCCGATGGCTGCAATTCCCTGTTCCGGCTCAATTACGTCTCCTGCACCTGTGATGATCAGGGTGGCTTCATGATCGGCTACCACCAGCATTGCTTCCAGACGGCGCAGGATACGGTCGGTGCGCCAGTCCTTGGCAAGTTCGACTGCGGATCGCATGAGATGTCCCTGATGTTTTTCCAATTTGGCTTCGAAGCGCTCAAACAGTGTGAAGGCATCTGCCGTACCGCCCGCAAATCCGGCTAGCACTTTGTCGTGATAAAGTCTGCGTACTTTGCGTGCACTGGCCTTGGCGACGACAGCGCCGAGTGTTACCTGGCCATCACCACCCAATGCTACCCGTTGTCCGCGTCGGACTGATACTATCGTGGTCATATTTTGTGTTTACAACGAAAACCCTGATTATAGCGCCGTTTTGCAATGGGATTCAGCTGGCGGATTGACTGAGTCAATCTTACTGTTGTTAGTGGGATATCGAACACCATCAGAATTTGTGCACAATACAGGCTTCTAGGAGAATTCAGTGATCAACCTTCACGCAAGTGATCTTCGTCCCTTTATTCCATCTCAGGATTTTGCGTTATCCAAGGATTTTTACTTGGCATTGGGCTGTGAATTGGAATGGTCAGATGACAATCTGGCATTGCTCAACCTTGCAGGATCGAGGTTCTACCTGCAGCGCTACTATATAAAAGAGTGGGCTGAGAACAGCATGCTTCACATATCCGTACAGGACGCGGCTAATTGTTTTGCTGATATCACGAAGCTCATAGAATCTGGCCATTTTCCTTCTGCCCGTGTGGCTCCGCCGAAACAGGAATCTTATGGTGCATTGGTCACTTATGTCTGGGATCCATCGGGTGTTCTGCTACATCTGGCTCAATGGGATGGAATTAATCATTCGTTTAGACTGACGCTCAATGATAATTGCATTACCTGATGAAATAAGAACGACGCGCCTTATCTTGCGCCAGCCTCATCCGGATGATGCTGCAGCTATTTTTTGTGCTTATACGCAAGACTTGGAAGTTGCTCATTATATGGTTTGGCAGCCTCACCAATCTATCAGCGAAACAGAGGGCTTCGTCTCATACTGTTGTCAGGCGTGGGTCAGTGGGGAAGCTCGACCATACATTCTTACTTTGCAGGGTGGGTCAGATATTCCGATCGGAATGCTGGAAGCGCGTATCCATTCGCATATAGTAGATATTGGCTACGTTCTTGCGCGTAAAAATTGGGGTATTGGCCTCATGCCAGAAGCTGTTGCAACATTCACCGAATTGTCACTGGCTCAGCCAGCCTGCTTCCGAGTTCAGGCTACCTGTGACATAGAAAATAATGCATCAGCGCGTACTTTGGAAAAGGCAGGTTTCATTCGTGAGGCCGTGCTGCAGCGGTACACCGTGCATCCCAACATCAGTCCAGCTCCCAGGCCATGTTTTATGTATGCACGCTGTAAGTAGACATGACCCTAATCTTTCCAGCCGTCAATATTCTCACCATGATGATGTTCGTGGTATGTACATGCACGCGCCAAATACGCGCCTTTGTGAAGGAATATGAAAAACACATACTCCAGCGGATTGCTGACAGAGACGGTAAGTCACCCGCATAACATTTATCCCGGAGAATGATTCTGATGGATAGTCGTCTGACCCAATTGCCAGGTTTCTTATTTTGATGAATCGTAATTCATATAACAAAATTGCGCATTTATGGAATGTCGCTCGTAGCGGGTTCTTTGGACGCGAGCGCGAATATCTCGATGCGATTCTTTCGGTTGCGCCAACAGGCTCGACGATTCTGGATCTGGGGTGTGGCACCGGCTGTCCGATGGCTGAATATATCGTTTCCCAAGGGCGTTGTGTTCTCGGAGTGGATCAGTCAGAGGAGATGCTGCGGCTTGCCCGGCAGAAGCTTCCGCACGAGCAATGGGTTCTGTCTTCAATAGAGTCGTATGAGCCAGTAGAAGGGTATCACGGCGCTCTGCTCTGGGATTCGCTTTTCCATATTCGGCGTACAGAACATGAACTCATCGTAAGTAAGGTGGTACGCGGACTTTCGTCAGGAGGCAGGTTTATGTTGACTGTTGGTGGATCTGCTCACCCGGAATTTATAGATTTCATGTATGGAGAGGAGTTTTATTATGATTCCAATACACCACAGGAAACAGAGGTGTTCCTCCATCGATTATCTTGTCGCATGATAATTGGCGAATATATGAATTTGCCGGATGGAGGGAGAGATAAAGGTCGATACGCAATTGTCGCAGAAAAAATCTGATAGATTCACACGGGGAATTGATATGTCCAGTTTCGAAATGTTTTCTGATAAAAATATTGCAGCCGGGGAGCTTGCAAACCTAATGGTCTCTGCAGGCTGGGGTACGGAAGGGGATTATGATGCTACAGCTATTGAAAAGTCGCTGTCAGCCTATCCGATTATTGCCTATTGCCGGGATTCTGACGGACTGCTTGTCGGATATATCAGTGCGTTCACAGATGGTGCATTTTCAACCTTTGTTGGAGAGCTTGTCGTTCGGCCGACCTATCAACGTCGGGGAATAGGCTCTGCTTTGTTAGCTACGGTGGTTGAGAGGTGTCGCGGTGTGCCGGTGTATGCCACCTCATTTCAGGGCACAGAGGAGTTCTTTCTTGACAGAGGTTTTCGTATACCCGAGCGGCCGATGTCGGTAGTATCGATGCGCAACGCGACATAAATCTGTTGTTATATTGAGCTAATACAAGAAGCTGTGCGGCTTCGATTGCAAATTACGATGCAAGAAACATTTGTAAACGGATGTAGAAAACTGAAAAAACCGGTTTTACCGGTTTGGGTATGATGGCTGGAATGGTGATGCGGGTAGAGTGATACCCGCATCAGGATGGAGTATTGTCTGGTCAGCGGAGCGTATTGAGTATTTCTTCGCCGTATTTTTTTTGTGCCAGTTCACGCAAGGCAATGACGATCGGTTTATCGCGCTCGGAATCGATCATCGGTGTGGAACCGACTGAGACCTGCCTCGCCCGCACAGTGGCTGCCAGTGTCATGTCGAAACGATTTGGGATTACTTCCAGACAATCTTCTACCGTAATACGTGCCATACAGGGTAACTCCAGTAAGAATTTGTAATAAAAATCTGTAAAAAATCAGGAGAGTTCAGCAATCAGGGAACGCTGCCTGACGAGCTGACGTATCGTTTTCAATCGCTCAGCCTGAACGATGCAGGTAACATCTCGTGCTGCTGCTTCCAAGTCGTGATTGACCACCACATAATCAAATCTGTTCACATGGCTGACTTCACTGTGGGCAGCAGCCAACCGGCGTTCGATGACTTTGTTTTCATCCTGACCGCGTTGTTCCAGACGTTGTTTCAATGCTTCCATGGAGGGAGGCAGAATAAATATGGAAGTTGCTTGCGGATAGAGCGTGCGTACCTGCTGTGCGCCTTGACAGTCTATTTCCAGCAAAACATCCTGCTCTGCTGCCATGGTTTCTTCTATCCATTTACGTGATGTGCCATAGAGATTGCCGTGCACCTCGGCGCTTTCCAGAAACTCACCTCGTGTCTGCATATCCTTGAACGTTACATGATCAACGAAAAAATAATCATGACCATTTTTTTCATCTCGCCTGGGCGGACGCGTGGTATAGGAAATCGAGAGAGTCAGATTGATATCCGTCTGCAGCAGAGTACGGACCACACTGGTTTTACCGGCACCGGAAGGTGCACTGATTACGAACAGACAACTCATAATGTTTCATTCTATTGAAATCGTGGCGTATTTTAACAGGGAAATATCGGAAAACGCCCCGAATTATCGTAGATGACTAGGGTCTGTTGACATTTCGCTCTAAGTTCTTGCACTAGAAAAGAAAACTCGT
>NZ_JBDZWD010000015.1:7244-47482 GCF_040256045.1 Nitrosomonas sp. | reverse complement strand
GAGATGGTGTCATCAAGGTGGAAATGCATTTTCTGCCGGATATTTATGTTGCCTGCGATGTTTGCCACGGGCAGCGTTACAACCGGGAGACGCTGGAAATCCAGTACAAGGGCAAAAACATTCACGAAATCCTGCAGATGACCGTCGAAAATGCCCATGCATTTTTTGAAGCTGTGCCGACCATCGCGCGCAAACTGCAAACCTTGCTGGATGTAGGGCTGGGGTATATCACACTGGGACAGTCCGCCACGACCCTGTCCGGTGGCGAGGCTCAGCGCGTCAAACTGTCTCTGGAGTTATCCAAACGCGATACCGGCCGCACGCTCTATATTCTCGATGAACCCACTACAGGCCTGCATTTCCAGGATATCGACCTGTTGCTCAAAGTCCTGCATCGCCTGCGCGATAACGGTAATACTGTGGTCATCATCGAACATAATCTGGATGTGATCAAAACCGCCGACTGGATCATCGATCTGGGTCCGGAAGGAGGAGCAGGGGGGGGCAGAATCATTGCCGAAGGGACGCCGGAAACGGTAGCGTCGATCCCCGGCAGTTTCACCGGATACTTTCTCCAGCCATTACTTTCCACCACACTGACGGGGTAAATTGTATGAATCCGCGTGAACTGCTGCTCGACAGTTTTCGTGCTGCCATCGATGCAGCTGATCCGCAAAAGATCGTCCCCGCTCATCTGCCTGAACCACCTTCGGGGAACACGCTGGTCATCGGTGCAGGCAAAGCAGCGGCAGCCATGGCTCGTGCCGTAGAAACACACTGGCCGCCGGGCAATCATCTGGAGGGTATCGTGGTCACACCTTATCGCCATGGACTTGCGACCAACAGCATCATGGTGATCGAAGCCAGCCACCCCGTACCCGATACCCAGGGTGAGATGGCTGCCCGCGCCATTCTGGAATCGGTACGCATGCTCAAACCGGATGATCTGCTACTGGGGCTGTTCAGCGGCGGCGGATCAAGCCTGTTGTCCGCACCCGTTCCGGGGGTGACGCTGGAGCAACTGAAATCCATCACTCACCAACTCTTGCTGTGTGGCGCCTCGATCCAGGAAATCAACATCGTGCGCAAGCATTTGTCCACGGTGCTGGGAGGGAAACTGGCGGCAGCCAGCCGGGCACCGGTGCGCTGCCTGATCATTTCGGATGTCACGGACAATAACCCGAGCTCTATCGCCTCCGGACCCTGCGCGCCAGATCCTTCTACCTGGCAGGATGTACTGATGCTGATCGAACGTTATGCAATCACCGTTTCTCCACAGGTTAGCGAAGTGTTACGGGAAAACGGCCGCAAAAGCAGCAATGGAGGAGAGGGGGAAACACCCAAGCCGGGCGATTCAGTATTCAGAAATGTGAAAAACCGGATCATTGCCACCGCCCGGCAATCACTCGCCGCTGCGGCACAGTTTTTCCAGGCGCAGGGTATCACCCCGCTCATTCTGGGTGATACCGTGACCGGTGAAGCACGGGAAGCAGCCAAAATGCATGCCGCCATTGCACGCGAAATACGTCATTACAACAATCCGTACCGGCCGCCCGTTGCACTGATTTCCGGCGGAGAAACAACTGTTACGGTAAAAGGCACTGGCAAAGGGGGACGTAATGCTGAATTTCTATTATCACTCGCCATTGCACTCGATGGATTAGAAAATGTATACGCACTGGCCTGCGATACGGATGGTATAGACGGCAGTGAAACCAATGCCGGTGCAGTGATGGCACCCGATACCCTGGGCCGGGCACGGCAAGCCGACATCGATCCAACGGCTTTACTCGATAACAACGATGCCTATACTTTTTTTGAGAAGCTGGGCGATTTGGTTGTCACCGGCCCGACCTATACCAATGTAAATGATTATCGGGCGATCCTGATAGTGTGATGCAAGCAGTCCGGTTTCAGGCTCGTTCCTGCAGCCAGCCGGCCACTTCCACTGCGAAATACGTCAGGATGGCATCTGCACCGGCACGTTTGCACGCCAGCAATGCCTCGGTAACACAGGCTTTTTCATCCAGCCACCCATTCATGGCAGCCGCTTTCAGCATGGCATATTCGCCACTCACCTGGTAGACGAAGGTGGGCACACCCAGCTCATCCTTGACTCTGCGCACGATATCGAGGTAAGGCATGCCGGGTTTGACCATGATCATATCCGCGCCTTCCTGAATATCCAGCCCCGCTTCCCAGAGAGCTTCATCCGAATTGGCCGGGTCCATCTGGTACGTGTATTTATTACCAGCCCCCAGCGTAGCAGACGAGCCGACTGCATCCCGGAACGGGCCGTAAAAACTGGAAGCATATTTGGCTGAGTAAGCCAGTATCCGAGTATGGATAAACTGGTCACGATCCAGTACAGCACGAATGGCAGCTACCCGACCGTCCATCATATCGGAAGGTGCCACGACATCTGCACCCGCCTGGGCATGTGACAATGCCTGCCGTTCCAGTACACTGACAGTTTCATCATTCAGCACATAGCCGTTTGCGTCGATTAGACCATCCTGACCGTGGCTGGTATAGGGATCGAGTGCCACATCGGTGATCACCCCCAGTTCGGGAAAACGTTTCTTCAATTCCTTCACCGCGCGTGGCACCAGGCCATCGGGGTTATAGGCTTCATCGGCAGTCAGATTTTTCAGGGAAGCATCGATCACCGGGAAAATTGCCAGGGCGGGGATTCCCAGACTCAAACATTTTTCGGCTTGGAGCAGGAGCAGATCAATACTTTGCCGGACAACCCCGGGCATCGACGCCACTTTCTCTTCACGATTACTGCCATCCAGTACGAATACCGGATAAATCAGATCATCTGGCCGCAGATGGTTTTCCCGGACCAGACGGCGGGAGAAATCATCCCGACGGTTACGGCGCATTCTTTTTTGTGGAAACTGGCTGAAAAAGGTCATGTTTTATTATCAAAATAAAAAATTGATACATCGTGGAACTAAATTCATTTAGTCCATTCTTATAGATAGGTGGTTGGTAATTACCACCTCTCGCCTTCCCTCCCTGAGGCGAGGCCTTACAAGCAAGGCGATTCTCCCCGGCTCAATCCCCTTTAGCCGGGGTTTTTTTTTGCTCGCTGATTTCACCATTCTCCTGCTGTACGCTGGCATGGCCAGCATCGAACCAGTTTTGCAACAACTGCGAAGCTTCTTCCACGCCCGCGGCTTTCAGGCTAGAAAAAGTCTGGACGGTACAGTGAGGGTAATTGGCAGTCAGAAACTGCCTGACTTCGTTCAATGCCACCAGTGCTCTGCTTCTGCTCAGTTTGTCTGCCTTGGTCAGCAGTACATGAACCGGTTTTTTCGTCTGCCTGAACCAGTCCAGCATCTGCAGATCGAGCTTTGTCAGCGGATGGCGTATATCCATGATGAGTATCATACCGTACAACGATTGCCGGGTTTGCAGATAGGAACTCAGCAAATGCGACCAATGCTGTCGGATGGCCAGCGGTACTTGTGCGTAACCGTATCCTGGCAGATCGACCATGAAGCGTTCCGCGCCCAACTGAAAGAAATTGATGTGCTGTGTTCGGCCCGGTGTTTTACTGACGAAGGCAAATCGTTCTCTTCCCACCAGTGTATTGATTGCGCTCGATTTTCCGGCATTGGAACGTCCGGCAAAAGCAACTTCGATCCCAGCCGTTTGCGGCAAATCCTGCAAATGGTTGACTGTCGTATAAAATTCAGCATGTCTGAAAAGCGGGTGCGTCATGATGCATCATCCTGATGTTTAACGGATTGCCGGTATCTCTGCTTGTGCCCCGGCAATAATGACCAGTCCCTCCAGTACCAGATCATCGACAATCTGGTGAGGGATATGTATATGAGGAGCCAGCAGCGCTGCGCCACCGCCCGTCATGATGGTTTCTACAGCCATTTGTTTTCCCGTATATTCGGAAAGCTGGTCATACATTCGCTCCAGTGCGCCGGTCAGTGCCTGAATCATCCCGCTATACAAAGCATTCCCGGTATTGATCGGAAAATTCTGGAAACTGCTGGATAGCAGCGGGGAAAATGTTCCGGTGCGCCCAGCCAATGCCTGTTTCATGGTATCCGGACCTGGTACGATGATCCCCCCCAGAAATTCACCCGAGGCAGACAAAGCATCGACTGTCATGGCAGTGCCCACATCCACAACCAGACATGCCTGTTGCAACCGGTGCCACGCAGCGATCAGTGCTACCCAGCGGTCGCAGCCCAATTGCGCCGGGTTGCTGTAACGGCTGATGACACCACACTGACTGGCACTGGCTGTGACCCATTCCGGTTGTACATGCCATGGTTCCAGCAATGCCGTTAAATCATTTGCCGCCTGTAATCCTGCCACATTAGCAATCCAAATGGATGCAGGCGCTGGCAACACAGCCCAGTTTTGTTTCAGCATCCTGCGTTCGCTTTGTAATGTCTTGCCATGCGCCAGCCACTGTCGACCGTCATGTAACCCCCATTTGATGGCGGTATTACCCGAATCGATCGCCAGCAGCAAAGAAGATGTATTCAACCTGAAAACCTCAATTGAACGGGCTGGAATGTTCTGAATGTTCTGCCAGACTGCGCAGAGAGATTTCCCCGCTTCTCAACTGTATGACACCCGTCGAAGTATCGACCAGCAAAGCACCATCCGCTGCAACACCGATTGCAACCCCATTTCCGACAGAATCATCCGCGAAGCTGACCTGCACCATTTTGTCCTGATAGGCATGGTAACGTGTCCATTCCTCTATGAAAGGCTCAAAGCCATGTCGTTCAAATGTATCGAGCACCCTGACCAGCTCTTTCAATAAAACCGCCAGTAACTGATTCCTGTCCGGCATTTGCCCCGTGATACTGGCGACATCGGCTACCTTCTGATCGATCCGGGCTTTTGTAGCGCCGGAAAGCCTGAGATTCAATCCAATACCAATAACCACGGTACCCAGACTCAGCATATCTCCGTGCAATTCGATCAGCACACCTGCCAGCTTGGCATGGGAACCGGACAACACGTCATTCGGCCATTTCAGCGCAATATCACGAATACCGAGCGATGTCAGTGCACGGACGATTGCTACACCCACTGCCAGACTCAACCCGGAAAGGGTGTTTACCGGACATTGTGACGGCCACAAAACAGAGAAAGTCAGGCTGTCTCCCAGACCCGATGACCATGAACGTCCACGGCGTCCGCGTCCTTGTGTCTGTAATTCCGTGACCAGCACCTGCTTGATTCTGTTAGCGGAAATACCTTGCTCAACCGCACGCTGCAGCAGTAACGAATTGGTCGATTCGACAGCTTCCACAATCTCTATTTGTATGGAATCGGCGTATTCAGCAAGATGTTGGTGTATCTGTTCGCTGTCCAGCCATTGAACCGGATTCAACCAGCGATATCCGCGGCCAGGAATTTTATGTATGGTCAGGCCGTAACTTTCCAGATCCCGCAGCGTGTTGGAGATGCTGGCACGAGAAACTTTCAGGGCCTGGCCCAAGGCCGTACCGGAGTGATAATTGCCATCACTCAGCATTCTCAGGATGGCAAACGTAAGCTGCCTCATATCGAATTTCCGGTTGGATTCATGGGTACTTCTGATTTATCCAGCTCCAGCAATCCTGCTTATCTCCGGCTTGGTATGCCCTATAACAAAAAAAGCGGATAACTCCGCTTTTGGCTGGCTGATGTGCCTTTGATAAAACTTACCAAAGGCACATCCATTTGATAATTTAGTGTGATTTATGTTCGGATGCACGCAAGTGTTCGATAGCTTCCTGCGCGTGTTTGGTAGCAACACCAACATGGCCTTCCTCACCATGCTTGATAGCATCTTCCAGATGTTTGATTCCATGGCCTACATGTGTATTGCCACCTGCTTCACTGGCAGCCTTGGCATGTGTCAGACTCTCTTTTGCATGTTCCAGCAGCTGGTCAGTATGGCCTTCCTTACCGTGTGCCACAGCTTCCTCGGCATGTTTCACTGCCTCGTCCACGTGAGCGGCATGCCCACCCGCATACACCTGCATGCTCAAAAACAGTGCGGTAACCGAAGCGGCAATTACTTTTATCAGGGTTGTTTTCATAATAGCTTCTCCTCTTTATTAGTTGCTCAAGATGTATGATTCCTATAACAACACGGTGAATAAGGAGGGGGATAAAGCCAACCGATATAGATAAAACCCCGCCAAACTCTGTGCAGAATTCACACAATCGTTTTTATATCACAGATCACTGCCAACAGGTAGTGCCGTTCTGGTGGCAAATAATCAGATACCTCTCAATAATTCATTGATACCGGTCTTGGAACGGGTTTTGGCATCGACCTGTTTCACGATTACCGCACAATACAGGCTGTAGCGGCCATTTTCAGCCGGCAGGTTTCCGGAAACCACGACTGATCCCGGGGGAATCCGGCCATAGGTGATTTCACCAGTTTCACGGTTATAAATCCTGGTACTCTGACCAATATAAACACCCATTGAAATCACCGAATTCTCGCCAACGACGACACCTTCGACAATTTCGGAACGAGCGCCGATAAAGCAGTTATCTTCGATAATGGTAGGGCTTGCCTGTACCGGCTCCAGCACCCCTCCGATACCCACCCCTCCAGACAGATGGACGTTCTTGCCGACTTGTGCGCAGGAACCCACAGTTGCCCAGGTATCCACCATCGTGCCTTCATCAACATAAGCACCAATGTTCACATAAGAGGGCATCAATACCACATTACTCGCGATAAACGCACCCTTGCGAACAGCAGCTGGTGGAACCACGCGGAACCCGCCATCGCGAAAGTCGCGCGAGCTGTAATCCGCGAACTTGGACGGAATTTTGTCGAAATAGTTGGAAAATCCCCCCTTGATGAAACTGTTGTCTTCCATGCGAAAAGACAGCAGAACGGCTTTTTTGATCCACTGATGAACCACCCATTCACCATTGATTTTTTCAGCCACCCGCAATCTGCCGGTATCAAGCATATTGATAACCTGGGCAACCGATTCCTTCAGGTTGGCTTCGACATTCCGGGGGGTGATTTCAGCGCGCCTTTCAAAGGCATTTTCGATGACAGCCTGTAATTGCTCCATGTAACTCCTAAAAAATAATCAGATCAGAATTTTCTGGCAATGTCCCTGATTCGTTCCATTGCTTCCATGCATTCCATCACGGGTGCAACCAGTGCAATCCGTACGAAATCTTCACCAGGATCGATCCCGTGCGCCTCTCGTGCCAGATAGCTGCCGGGCAACACGGTCACATTTCCCTCACGATACAAACGCCTGGAAAATTCGATACCGCTGACAGGCGTTCTCAGCCATAAGTAAAATCCCGCGTCCGGCATGCTAACAGGCAGCGTGTCCTCCAGTATGCGCATAGCACCCGTAAATTTTTCACGGTACAACCTGCGGTTTTCAACCACATGTTGCTCATCACTCCAGGCAACAGTACTTGCTGCCTGCACAGCCGGATTCATGGCACTACCATGATAGGTGCGGTAAAGCAGAAATTTCCTGAGAATGGTTGCATCTCCCGCTACAAAACCGGAACGCATTCCCGGTACATTCGAACGCTTGGATAAACTGCTGAACACGACCAGACGGGGAAATCCGCTATGCCCGAGTTTTTCAGCTGCTTCCAGTGCACCCAGTGGGGGATGGCCCTCATCGAAATAAATTTCTGAATAACATTCGTCTGCAGCAATCACAAATCCATAACGATCGGACAAATCGAACAAATGCTTCCATTCATCCAGAGTCAACACTCTGCCGGTAGGGTTATTGGGAGAACAAATGTACACCAGTTGTACATGCTCCCACACTGCATCGGGTAACTGTGCAGTATCCGCAGAAAAATTGTTTTCCGGCAGCTGGTTGAGAAAATAGGGCACTGCTCCAGCTAGCAGTGCAGCCCCTTCATAGATTTGATAAAAGGGATTCTGGCAAATGATTGCCGGCCGGGAAACCATGCCTGTATCAATCACTGCCTGGGCAAATGAGAACAATGCTTCCCGGCTGCCATTGACCGGAATGACCTCGGTATCAGGATCGATGGCAGACAGGTGATAGCGCTGCGCGAGCCAGCTTGCGATACTGGCTCTCAACTCGCCAGTCCCGAGTACTGTGGGATAATGTGCCAGCCCTTCGAGGCTGTTGATCAGCTCCTGCCTGATAAATTCGGGAGTGCTGTGCCTTGGCTCACCAATATGCAGACCGATAGGAGTCGGCAGGGGAGTCCTTGGCACGAGATCCTCAAATAATCGGGTGAGCTTCTGAAACGGATATAACTGAAGATTTTCCAGTGAAGGATTCATACTTTCTCAAGATTGCCCGCAAGCAACAATACAGTACTTGCGAGTCAGGTCAGATATGCTTTCAGGAAGGCAGCAAAAATGATAAGCGTCAATTATAAAGGGCACAGGTAACCTTGACCAAACAAAAAAAATTATTGCCGGTAACCAGCCTGCTGTTGGGTGCCGCCATCTGGGGAGTAGCCTGGTATCCCTATCGCTTACTGGAACAGGCGGGTATGCGTGGTGAATTGTCTACCACACTGGCTTATTCCATTGCGCTACTGATCGGCCTGATTCTGTTTCGAAGACAACTCCGGATTTCTGAAATACTTAATCCTGCAGCCAGTATTTTGTTCTGGATCAGTCTCAGTGCGGGCTGGACCGGTATTGCCTATGTACTCGGAATCATCCACGGAGAAGTCATGCGGGTACTGCTCCTGTTCTATCTGGCACCGCTGTGGACCATCCTGTTTTCACGTATCCTGCTTCAGGAACGTCTGAGTAGACAGGGTTACATGATCATTCTGCTATCCCTGGCAGGTGCGCTGCTCCTGCTCTGGCAACCGGGAGGCAAGCTACCCCTGCTGACTTCCTATGGCGACTGGATGGGGTTATCCGGTGGATTCGCCTTTGCCCTGGCCAATGTCCTGATTCGCAAGGATCAGCAACACACCATCCAACTAAAGCAGTTGGCAGTGCTCTTCGGCACTGCTCTGACCGGATTTGCCGCAACATTGCTGATGGAAAGTGCCTCCAATATATCTCATCTGCATATCCACGCATGGCTGATACTGGCAGGCATGGGTGGACTGGTATTTTTTCTTTGCATATTGCTGCAATATGGAATAACTCACATACCGGCCAACCAAGCTATTGTGATCATGTTGTTCGAACTGGTGGCCGCAGCCATCGCCGCCCATTTTCTGACGGATGAGTACCTGACAGAAAGAGACTGGGCTGGCGGGCTTATGATTGCCTCCGCCAGCCTGTTTTCTGCGCGAATCAATCGGGATTGAATACATAATCTCATCACTTGTCCTGAAATCCTGAAGATTGCTGCTTGTATTCATTGGACTGGACTAATCGAGCGCAGCGCCTTAAACTTCTGTCGAAGCTTATCATTCTGAGTCAACTACATAAAAGGAAACGGCAATGTCACTGATTAACACTACTGTTAAACCGTTCAAAACAACTGCATATCACAATGGCGATTTTGTCGAAATCACGGATAAAACCTTGAAGGGCAAATGGTCGGTCATCGTTTTCTACCCGGCTGATTTCACCTTTGTCTGCCCGACTGAGCTTGAAGATCTGGCGGACAACTACGATGAATTCCAGAAGATCGGGGTTGAAGTCTACGGTGTTTCAACAGATACACATTTCACGCACAAAGCCTGGCATGATACTTCCAGCGTGGTTCGTAAGGTTCGCTATCCGCTGGTAGGTGATCCCACCAGAGAACTGTCCCGCAACTTTGATGTGCTCATTGAAGATGCAGGTCTGGCGCTGCGTGGAAGTTTCATTATCAACCCGGAAGGCGAGATCAAGGCATTTGAAGTTCAGGACAATAACATTGGCCGTAATGCTGCCGAACTGTTGCGTAAAGTCAAGGCTGCACAATACGTCTCAATGCATGAGGGTGAAGTTTGTCCCGCCAAATGGACAGAAGGTGCTGCTACACTGAAACCGTCAATCGACTTGGTCGGCAAAATTTAAGATTCCCGCCATTTCTGTCTGCCGATATTGGCCGGTGGTATTTCTTTTTATGGGAAATATCCCGGCCGATTTTATTTTGTCAGGCACTCACATTGTGATCGACAATCGTTGGTTTGCTTTTTTCCTATTCATTGTGCGAAGCCATGTATCAGAAATTTAACAAGCCAGTAAACGCTGTCCTACATCTGATTCTGGTCTTGAGCATTACTGCCTGTGCCAGCCAGAACAAATTTTTTGATACGCTCGATTACAATAAAGACTGGGAAACGATTCAATCCAACCTTCCCGCTTATCCCCAACCGGAAGACCTGCTGGAGTTCGATGCTGGCCCTGCCACCAGTCTGCGCTATTTCATCGACGCTAAATCCATCAGTGTCGATGAAAAACGTGTGATCCGGTACAGCATGGTGATCCAATCACAGCAAGGCGCAAACAATGTCTCATATGAAGGGCTGCGTTGTGAAACGCGTGAGAGAAAACGCTATGCAACCGGTAACAATGAGACCCGCAGTTGGGTACGTGCCAATATTTCCGAATGGCAGCTACTGGAAGCAGTTGCTCAGTTAAATGCTCAGCGGGAACTGGCAAAATACTACTTCTGCCCGCGCGGACTAGTCGTAGGCTCTCCCAAAGAAGCTGTTCGCGCGCTCAAAGCTGGTATGCACCCGATGGTGACTCATTAATCGCTATCCTTCTGCTCTTCACTTGCTGATCGAGTCGTCGGGTTGTTTTTCAGTCATTTTCTGCAGGATTGTCAGAAGCTCGATCGGCAATGGAAAAACG
This sequence comes from Nitrosomonas sp., assembly GCF_040256045.1. GTDB lineage: Bacteria > Pseudomonadota > Gammaproteobacteria > Burkholderiales > Nitrosomonadaceae > Nitrosomonas. Next base: position 36,702 of record NZ_JBDZWD010000015.1, on the reverse strand, counting down.
ATTGTAGAACTTTTTTCACCTGCAATTTCGGTGAGTGTTTGCAGATAGCGCAATTGCAGTGCCTGAGGCTGATTTGCAAGGATTTGTGAGGCTTCGAGTAAATGACGTGATGCCTGTAATTCTCCTTCTGCATGAATAATTTTGGCACGGCGCTCACGTTCAGCTTCAGCTTGCCTGGCAATTGCTCTTACCATCGTGTCATTAAGATCGACGTGTTTGAGCTCGACATTCGATACCTTGATTCCCCACGCCTCAGTTTGCTCATCCAGAATCAACTGAATATCGGAATTGAGCTTATCCCGGCTGGCCAGCATTTCATCCAGCTCGTGCTGCCCCAGCACGGAACGTAACGTCGTTTGTGCCAACTGGCTGGTCGCCATGTTGTAGTCTTCAACCTGAATAATGGCTTTTTGCGGATCAACCACACGAAAATACAGCACGGCATTCACCTTGACTGAAACATTATCACGCGAGATAACATCCTGAGCGGGCACATCCATCACGATAGTGCGCAGATCAACCCGCACCATGGTTTGGATGGCGGGGATCACAATAATCAGACCCGGCCCTTTGACCCGCCAGAAACGTCCCAGCATGAATATGACACCCCGTTCATATTCTTTCAGCACCTTAAGCGAACTGACGAGGAAAAAGATGGAAAAAGTCAGTATAAGCGTAATGACAGATACGGTATCAGTGTACATATCCATTCTCCGTTGTATTCATTGCGTGATCGGGTTGGCAAGGCTCCACTTCCAGCAGCAATCCCCGCATGGCTGTAACTTTGATCCGCTGCCCAAGTGACAATGGTGTATTGGTATGAGCACGCCACCGTTCCCCATGAATCCGCACCCAGCCTTCCTGATCGAAATTTTCCAGTACTTCACCCGTACTGTGAATGAGTTCTTCACTACCCGAGACCACTGGATTTTTTCTGGATTTGAGCACCATCCTGAACACCAGCATGAAAAATCCGGCCGACATCAGCGTAAACGTGGCGATCAACGGAATCGAAATACCGTAATCGGGCATGTCTGTATCGATCAGCATGATCGATCCAATGACAAAAGCTGCAATGCCACCGATACCCAGTGCGCCCACACCCGGTAGCAGCGCTTCTGCCAGCATAAAGGTAATCCCGAGCAGAATCAGTGCCAGACCGGCATAGTTGATCGGCAAAACCTGAAAAGCAAACAAGGCCAGTAACAGACTGATCGCTCCAACCACACCGGCCACAATCGTTCCGGGCGTGGTAAATTCCAGAATCAGACCATAGAAACCAATCAACATCAGAATGTAGGCGATATTAGGGTCGGCAACCACTGCCAACAGGCGAGTGCGCCAGTCCGGCTCAATGCGCTCTAGTGTCAGAGACCGGGTAGATAATTTGACTTTTTCTCCGGACAAATCAACTGTACGTCCGTCTATCCTGGTCAGCAGATCATTTACATCATCTGCTACCAGATCGATGACATTTTTATCGAGTGCTTCGACAGCTGTCAGACTCACCCCCTCACGCACGGCTTGCTCCGCCCAATCCGCATTACGTCCGCGCATTTGAGCAAGCCCGCGGATATAAGCGACGGCATCATTGATCACTTTTACTGTCATGGCATCCTGTCCGCCGGATTTATCGGGCCGCTCACCCTTCGGCTGACTGTCAGGTATTTCCGAATCGGATGCCAAAGTACTCATCTTTACCGGTGTAGCGGCACCCAGATTGGTAGCAGGTGCCATTGCTGCGATATGGCTGGCATACAGAATATAGGTTCCGGCACTGGCAGCACGTGCACCACCAGGCGCAACGAAGCTTACCACCGGTACCGGAGAAGCAATGATTTCCTGAATGATTTTGCGCATCGATACATCCAGACCACCCGGTGTATCGATCTGAAGAATAATGACTTGCGCTCGCCGCTTGGCTGCTCTGGACAGCCCACGCTGAATGTAATCGTGCATGGCCGGGCCGATTGTTCCATTGACATCCAACCAGATAGCAACGTTGCCGGTATCACTCTTCGCAGTACCGGCAGTATCGGGAGATTGTGCGAACAGTATGCCAACCCATAGCAGGCATACTAGTAGTAAACCGTATTGTGTCTGGTAAAACCTGGCGGATTTACTGACACGCATACGCATATCCTTATTCTGGCAGCCAGCGCCGCCGAACGGAATCGCGGTTCAGGGCAAGCCACTGCAGCGCAATGATGGCACTGGCAGAGTTGATCCGGCCAATATTCAACAGCCTGATGGCCTCATCCAGAGGCATGACATGCACCTTGATATCTTCATCTTCTCCATGATTACCATAAACGGCACCGGCTTCAATCGTTTGCATATCGACCCGACCGCAGAACAGAACGATTCGCTCAGTAGTGCCACCAGGGCTGACCAGATAATCGTACAGCGGGATCAGACTACCGATTTGGCAATTTGCTTCCTCTATTGATTCTCTTGCAACCACCTGTTCGGGTGTTTCATTGGCCTCGATCACCCCCGCCACGATTTCCAGCAGCCAGGGGCCACCGGGTGCAGACATTGCGCCGGCACGAAACTGTTCGATCAGCAATACTTCATCCGTTTGTGGATCATAAGGCAATACCGCCGCCGCATGTCCCCGTTCAAACAACTCGCGTGTGATCGGTCGTCCCCATTCACCATTGAATTTACGATGGCGCAAATGGTATCGTTCCAGGCGAAAAAAACCCTGAAAACAAATAACCTTTTCCAGTACGTCGAAATCCATTTACAGATGTCCGGGTGGTGTGTCTGCAACCTAGTTGCCATTCCCGATTGCAGGCGGATAAAACACGATTCGAATTAGAGATTGGTCCGGGCGTGCTGATCGATCAAGTCATCAATCGTGGTGAACGGGTGGATGCAAATCGCAAACCTGCCATGCACCCGGAGACTGATCATCATTACACGCCCGTTACCCTCAGTGCTTCAGGTCAGCTGCCTGCTGAATACCAGCCAGCAACCAGCCGGAATCAGATGCTGCCAGATCTTTTTCAACGTGCCAGATTTCATCGAAGGGTTCCGGCTGCGCATTGGGAGCATCCCTCAACTCACCGGTAAACCGAACACTGGCAATAGCATGATTACCCTCATTTATCACATCCAGCAAGGCCGCATCAACAAAAATCACATCGGTCTGCTGCGCCATGTTTCCACGCTCAGCAACCTGTTTACTGATTTCGGCAAACAGATCAGGTGTAGTATAGGCGCGAATTTCTTCCAGATCCCCGGCATCATGAGCTAACTGCAAAGCGATGAATGAACGTTTGGCCTGCTTGAGGAACGATTCAACATCGAAATCAGCAGGAATATCCGGTGCATCCGTGGTGCCGGTGGATTGCCTGCCATAACTGCTGGAACCTGCCCCACCTGCTGGTGCCGATGTATCCCGATTCGGAAATGGAACACCTCCCATCCCTCCTGCTCCTGCACCGGAATACTGCATTGGCCGCTGGGTTTGCCTGCCACCGGCAGATCCACGCATCATGCGCATGATGAAGAATATAGCAGCGGCTATGCCAACCAGTACCAGAATATCCATCATGTTGATCCCGTCAAAAGCACCGCCCATGAACAGAGATGCCAGCAATCCTCCTGCAGCCAGTCCGGCCAGAGGGCCGAGCCACTTGCTGCCACCCGCAGCAGGAACAGCCTGTGAAGCGGGTGATGCCGCCTTTCCAGATTGCGGAGCTTGGGGAGCAGCCTGCTGCTGCCGGTTGAGATTGATTGACTGGCGCTGTTTTCCGACACTGCCGCCACCTCCCATACGCCGAGCTTCGACATCAAGTGCTGTCAGACCAAAGGCAAACAGGGCTATGGCCAGAAATGTTAATATCCGCATTATGACTACCTCCAAGAATCAAAAACACAATTTAAGGGCCGAGTATAGCATCAACCCGAATGGCACTGGACAATCCACCGGATGGAAAAGTTCATGATTGCAAGCATGACGGGTTATGCAGCAGTCTCCCGGGAAATTCCGCAAGGATCACTGGCTTTGGAACTGCGTTCAGTCAATAATCGCTATCTTGACCTGCAATTTAGACTACCTGATGAGCTCCGTGTACTTGAATCCGAAATGCGTGATTTTCTCGGTACCGGACTGACACGGGGAAAAGTTGATTGTCGCCTGATTTTTTCAGCCTATTCGGACAATTCCCATCAACAACGACTGAATCGTGATCTGTTGCAAGACTTGCAGATCATGAGCGATGAGATCAAATCAATTTTTCCTGCTGCAGGTAATCTTTCCGTTGCTGAAATTCTGCGCTGGCCTGGCGTACTCGATAGTGGTCATGTTTCGGTCGATGACCTGCGTACCCCGTGTATGGCACTGTTACAAACTGCTTTACAGGAACTTGCCTCCGCCCGGAAGCGCGAAGGAGAAAAACTGCAGAACCTGCTGCTTGAACGTGTACAGCGAATGCGTCAACTGGTATTGGACCTGCTACCTGGTCTGCCTGCTATTCTGGCCGGTTTTCAGGAAAGATTACTGAACAGCCTGAAAGCAGCAGGGCTCGATGAAAAGGACGAACGTATCCGGCAGGAATTCACCTTGTTTGCCAACAGAGTCGATGTAGACGAGGAGTTGTCACGCCTGCAAGGACACCTGAACGAATTCGAACATATTCTGCTTGCCGGAGGTGTCGTCGGCAAACGGCTCGATTTCCTGACACAGGAACTCAATCGGGAAGCCAATACGCTGGCCTCAAAGTCGGTAGCGCGAGAAGTCACGCGAATAGCAGTAGAAATGAAAGTGCTGATCGAGCAATTGCGCGAGCAGATCCAGAATATTGAATAATTCAGAAACCTGATGATTGCCAATCCCCTTGGGAACCTCTGAAAAACGTCAGCGAGGCAGTTAGTTCAAGACAAAAATCGGCGAGAAAACACAGAAAGGCAACACAGGTAGTTTTTCAGAGGTTCCCTAGAATTTTGCCAGTATGCCGTCAAGCTGCTCCAGGCTGGCATAATGAATAACGACATTGCCAGTACCTTTTTTCCCGGGTTTGATAATGACATTGGCACCCAGCCGGGCAGAGATATCTTCCTGAAGACGTAACAGATCCCGATCCGGGAATGACCGTTTTTTTACGGAAGGCATCTCATTCATTCGCTTGAGCAGGTTTTCAGTTTCACGTACGGATAACTGCTTTTGTATGATCAGGTGCGCGACTTCCAGCTGCTTGCCGGCATCCAGCACAAGCAGGGCACGTCCGTGCCCCATATCGATTTCTCCCTGCATGATCAGATCCTGCACGGGCGCTGCCAGATTGAGCAAGCGCAGCAGATTTGAAATTGCACTGCGGGAATATCCCAGCGCCTGTCCGGCAATCTGATGAGTCATGCCGAATTCCTCGATCAACCGTTGTATTCCCAGTGCAGCTTCCAGCGGGTTGAGATCTTCGCGCTGGATATTCTCGATCAGAGACAGAGCCAGCGCGGATTCATCCGGCACCTCGCGCACGATTGCCGGAATCTGTTCCAATCCTGCAATTTGTGCGGCACGCCAGCGGCGTTCCCCGGCAATGATTTCATAGCCGCCCATCATAAGGGGACGCACCAGGATCGGCTGCATGATTCCCTGCGTCTTGATCGATTCAGCCAGATCATGCAAGGAGGCTTCATCCATCCTGGTCCGAGGCTGATATTTACCGGATTGCAACAAGCCCACATCAAGATTCTGCAGGGAATCCATTTCCGGAGGATTGCCTGCTAACAATGCATCCAATCCTCTTCCCAGTCCTTTTGGTTTCACCATGTCACCATACCAAATCATTAATATCGATGGATTCCGATCGGATCATCGATCAGTTAGCGGTTGCCAGAATTTCGTTGGCCAGTTCGAGATAAGCCTGAGCTCCCCGGGATTGCCTGTCATGATAGAGCACTGGCAAACCAAAACCAGGCGCCTCGGCCAGTCGGATATTGCGAGGAATGACGGTCCGGTATACTTTGTCGCCAAAGTGCTGCTTCAATTGATCGGAGACCTGCTGTGCCAGCAGGTTGCGCGGATCAAACATGGTTCGCAGCAGACCTTCTATTCTGATCGCAGGATTGAAACCCGTTCGCACTCTTTTGATGGTGTTGACCAGATCACTCAACCCCTCCAGCGCATAATACTCACATTGCATAGGGATGATAACGGCATGCGCCGCACACAACCCGTTCAGTGTCAGCAAATTCAGTGCGGGAGGGCAGTCGATCAGAATGAAATCATAGTCTGCCTGAACCGCTTGTAGAGCCTTTTTCAGGCGAGATTCACGCTGCTCCAGCGCCACCATTTCCACTTCTGCACCAGCCAGTTCCTGGTTAGCCGGAAGCAGAGCGTATTTTCCCGGTTTCGTTGATAAACGAACTTCGGCCGCCATTTGTTCGCCCAGTAAAACCTGATAAACGGTACGATCCAGCAGGCGTTTGTCCACGCCACTTCCCATTGTCGTATTACCCTGCGGATCCAGGTCGACGAGCAGTACTCGTTTATCAATACTGGCCAGGCTGGATGCCAGATTGATGCTGGTAGTCGTTTTGCCTACACCTCCTTTCTGATTGGCTATGGCAAATATTCTGGTCATCAGATTATGTTTTTGTATTTTCGGCAGGCTTACGAGATATGCTATACGACAATCATTATCCGGGCTGGTATCGGATCATAACCAGATGTCGCTTAGCTTTCAGCCCGTGCACGGTAACTGCAACAATCTTCTCAACGACAAATTCCGGAGATAACTGCATCAGCTCCATGTCCGGGAATTCCCCCTTCATAGCAATGAAGCGACAGTGATCGGCATTATTTTCACACAGATGTTTCGACAGGCTCATGAAACGTTCGAGACTGGAAAATGCACGTGAAACGACGGTATCCACTTTGCTTTCCAGCTTTATTTTCTCCACTCGTCCCTGTTTGACCGAGATATTTGGCAAACCCAGTTCGAGCACGGCTTGCAGCAGAAAAGCGGCTTTTTTCTGATTACTTTCCACCAGGGTTACCTGCCATTCGGGACGTGCCAGCGCCACCGGAATACCAGGAAAGCCAGCACCGCTGCCGACATCGACGATAGCTGGTCCACTGACATGCGGCAAAATCACCAGACTGTCCAGCATGTGGCGAGTAATCATCGATTCAGGATTTCTGACCGAAGTCAGATTATGGGTGCTGTTCCATTTCGCGATGAGTTCGATGTAGCGCAATAACCGGCTGCTCAAGGGCCCTATGTCCGCAGATAATTCTGGAATTGCTTCCAGACCGTCAAGCAACTGTTTTTCCAGATTCATGCATTTCTTCCCGTTTGACTGCCTGCCGCGCCATACCACGCTTCAAATGTACCAGCAGTAAAGATATAGCTGCCGGTGTAATACCGGAAATACGCGCTGCCTGGCCTATCGTTTCCGGCTGATGCTCATTAAGTTTCTGTGTCACTTCGTTGGAAAGTCCCCGTACAGTACGGTAATCCATATCTTTTGGCAGAATCATGGCTTCGTGCTGCGCATGGCGGATGACTTCCTGTCTCTGTCGTTCTATGTAACCTTCGTATTTGACATCGATTTCCACCTGCTGAGCAACCTGTCTATCAATCACAGACTGCCCTCTATCGGATAGCGACACCAGATCTACATAACGAATTTCGGGACGCCGCAACAGATCATACAGCGAATATGAACGATCGTCGGCTGGCTGATCAGACGTCTGCAATTTACTCAAAGTGCCAGGAGAAATCCAGGTATTACGCAGTCTCGTTTTCTCCGTTTCTATGGCTTCACGCTTGGCAGCAAAAGCCTGCCAGCGTTCTTCGCTTACAAGACCCAGCCGATGGCCGGTTTCGGTCAACCGCATGTCAGCATTATCTTCTCGTAATTGCAAACGAAATTCCGCTCGACTGGTAAACATCCGGTAAGGCTCCGTAACGCCACGGGTAACCAGATCATCGACCAACACACCAATATAAGCCTCGTCACGACTCGGACACCAGGGTTCCTGTTCCTTTATTTTGAGGCTGGCATTCAGCCCGGCAAGCAAACCCTGAGCAGCGGCTTCCTCATAACCGGTGGTGCCATTGATCTGGCCTGCAAAAAACAACCCGTCGATCACTTTGGTTTCGAGAGATTTTTTGAGCGCACGCGGATCGAAATAATCATATTCGATTGCATAACCTGGTCGGGTGATATGTGCATTTTCCAGCCCTGCGATGGAGCGAACCAGCTCGACCTGCACATCGAAAGGAAGACTGGTCGAAATTCCATTCGGATAAATTTCGCTGGTTTCCAATCCTTCCGGTTCCAGGAAAATCGTATGCGCCTCTCTCTCAGAGAAACGCACTACCTTATCTTCGATCGACGGACAGTAACGCGGTCCGATACCTTCTATTTTTCCGGTATACAACGGAGAACGATCCAGGCCTGCTCGAATGATTTCGTGTGTCCTCTCATTGGTACGAGTCATCCAGCATGATATCTGCCGGGGATGTTGCCCGATATTACCCAGAAACGAAAAGACCGGCACCGGCTCATCTCCCGGCTGTTCGCGCACCCTCTGGAAATCGATGGTGCGTGCATCAATACGTGGCGGTGTACCGGTTTTAAGCCTTCCGACCGACAGATTCATTTCGCGCAGACGATGAGCAAGCCTGATCGATGCGGGATCACCTGCTCGCCCGGCCTGAAAATTCTGATGACCAACATGCGCCACGCCACCCAGAAATGTACCCACCGTCAATACCACAGCGCGCGCAGAAAAAGTAATGCCGAGATGCGTGACAACACCCGTAATTTTGTCACCATCCAGCAGCAGATCATCGACCGTTGACTGCAATATCAGTAAATTGGATTGGGCTTCCAATCGCTTGCGAATGGCCTGACGATAAAGCACTCGATCCGCCTGTGCACGGGTTGCGCGCACGGCCGGACCTTTGCTTGAATTGAGTATTCGGAACTGAATACCAGCTTCATCAGTTGCTGCAGCCATGGCACCACCCAGCGCATCGATTTCTTTGACCAGGTGGCCTTTGCCAATTCCTCCGATCGATGGGTTGCACGACATCTGCCCCAATGTGTCCAGATTTTGTGTCAGAAGCAGTGTTTTTTGGCCCATACGTGCAGCAGCAAGCGCAGCTTCTGTTCCGGCATGCCCGCCACCCACGACGATGATGTCAAAATCTTTCGAGAAATACATAAATATCAGACTGCTGATTTACCAGCGCTACCTGGACAAACACAGGCGATCAGGTTGAAGAAGATTTGCTCTAAAAACCGAAAGTATTTTATATGAATTTGATCAGACTGGCACAAATACACCATTGAACAAATACAGAAACGCCATAAATCCTGTCTAACTGTGATCCTTTTACAAGATCATGGCATTATCAGAACACAGCCTCCACTGAAAAATGTTTCACGTGAAACATCTTTCAAGCGGAAACGAATGGATCGTCAGATCGTTTGGCCTTTGGTGTTATAAAGTGGAGGATGCCCTGCAGCGCTGTGCAAGGCATTCAATGTCCGGCGTGTATATTGCAGCCAGCTGGAAGTAATGACTGCATTGGTTTGATTGAGCTGTTTTGCCAGATCAGCGAGACCGAGCAACTCTTCCCAGTCGTGAGCAACTGCTGATGTTTCATTGCTGACAGACATCCAGGCATTCATACCTTGTGTACCTTCAGGCAAGCCGGCAGCATGCAGAAAACGGTTACGGCGCATATCCAGCCTTGAGAACTGATCGATCAGCCGATCCTTGTCAGCAATCAGCAAAGCCAGATCATCCAGATTTCCTGCAGCGAGCAGATCTCGCTCATGTTCGAGAAGCTCCAGAAACAAACGAATGTTATCCAGTTCAAGCTGGAGAATATGTTCCAGTGAATCCTGATCCGGGGTGTTCGTCTGTATGCTGTTCATTTTGGCTCTATCGTTTGTTCTGAATCAATTCTTTCACGGTTTCCAGCAGGCGATCTGCAACCACTTCCGGATTGACCTTGAAATGCCCCTCACTGATTGCCTGCTTGATTTCAGCCACCTTTGCGGTATTTATTGTCTCACTACTCGCATCCGACGACTGGATACTCATCGAAAGTGAACTGATATGGACATTATCGCTTTCGCCGACCGCACCCGGCTTAGCACTATTTGCTCTGTCCATTTTTTTTTGTGCACCGCCAGCAACGGTCTCTGTGCGTCCTGGAGGTATCTGATTTATTTTCACGATCGAATTCCTTCTAAAATGAACATCCGTGTATATTATGCTCGTCTAACGACCTCTGATCACAAAACTTTAATTAGCACCGGAATATGTTCCAGTATTTCTGCTGACATCGTGTTCAATCGGGCGACAGGTTCACAAGTAAACGGCTAGGCCATCATCGACTTTAACATTGAAAAACCTGTCGCTGCTGTTACCTGGGTTTCTGGAAAACCACGGTATATCACTCCGTCCTTCCATCCTGATTGATGTCACCGGTTGTTATTGCACTACAATAGCGCCTGTTATCGTTTGAATTTCACTCTCACCATGATGTCTTTCGATCCCGTCATACTCTGGACAGATGCGCTGATTTATCTGCTGCTGGCAGCCAGTATCACTTTCGGTATTTTTGCCAGACGACATGTGCATGTGCTGGCATCGTGGCGCAAGGTTACACATAGCGCCAGTGGAATGTCGGCACTGACCATCCTGCTGTGTTTCATTCTGATCGGATTGCTCGATACGGTTCATTTTCGCCCGGTTCTAGAACAATCCGTGCGTAGTAGTGATGGAAAACAGCTATACAGTGCAGAAGTATTGAGTCTGCTTGATCTGCTGGCCGCGCCGCTGCGTTTGCAAACGGAAAAAACCTATTCTGCGCCGCTGTCGGCCCATCTTTATGCGAAAGAAACGATCACAACGCCTGATGGAAATCAGGTAAGGGACTTTGCCCGTCTGGTGTATGGTGGCGCACATTTGCATCACCCGGAAACAGAGCTGGTCGGGGATATCTTATGGCGATCCGCTTCCGGTGCCGGCGTGGGATTACTAATCTGGATCGGAATGGTCGCCGGTTTGGGCGGTATAAAAGCACGGCAATACCGGATTTCGTTTTTTCGTATGCAAACAGAGATATGGCGCGGTGCCACTGAAATTCCCTGGCGCGCCATCCTGGTGACGCTGGCGATTATTCTGGCTGCTTGTGGCGCGATCGTGGCGCTGGCGATGCACTATCACGTGTTGGGAACAGACAAGGTTGGCCAAGATGTATTGTATCTGTCTCTCAAAAGCATTCGAACCGGCCTTGTCATCGGAACGATAACGACGCTGATTATGCTGCCGTTTGCCTTGCTGTTAGGAATTGCTGCTGGATATTTTCGCGGCTGGATTGATGATGTCATCCAGTATATTTACACCACGCTCAGCTCCATCCCCAGTGTATTGCTGATTGCCGCAGCGGTGCTGATGATGCAGGTCTATATCGAAACACATGCTGATATGCTCGATACCGCTGCCGCGCGTGCCGACCTGCGCCTGCTGTTTCTTTGCATTATCCTCGGCATTACCAGCTGGACAGGATTGTGCAGACTGCTGCGCGGAGAAACCCTGAAACTGCGCGAGATGGAATATATCCAGGCAGCACACGCGTTCGGTGTGTCCCATTGGCGTATTCTTAGCCGCCATATTTTACCGAACGTCGTCCATATCGTCCTGATTACCACCGTCATGGATTTCAGCAGCCTGGTGCTGGCCGAGGCAGTACTTTCCTATGTGGGCGTAGGGGTGGATCCCTCAACCATCAGTTTTGGAACGATGATCAATGCTTCCAGATTGGAAATGGCACGTGAACCCATGATCTGGTGGACATTGTTTGCAGCCTTCACCTTCATGTTTGCCCTGGTACTGAGCGCCAATCTTTTTTCCGATGCGGTACAGAACGCATTTGACCCGCGCAGCCGGACATTAGTCAGTGATCCAAGCAGATTGCTCAACAATCAGACTGAAGAAAAGGTCATGGCAGAATCGACCGGAACATTGCCTGCAGACAGGAACACCTCCCGTACATGACAGCGCTACTCGAAGTAACGGATCTCCGGGTGCTGCTGCATACCGGCCGGCAACCGGTGCGTGCTGTGGACGGGCTGTCACTTGCCATCCACCCGGGTGAAACATTCGCGCTGCTGGGAGAATCCGGCAGCGGAAAATCCATTACAGCCCTCTCGATCATGCGCCTGCTGCCTGATGCTGGAGAAATCGTGCACGGCAGTGTCCGGTTGAATGGAGATGAACTGCTGAGCTTGCCGGAATCCGCCATGCGTAAAGTACGCGGTAATCGTATCGGCATGATTTTTCAGGAACCGATGCTCAGCCTGAATCCGGTGATGACCACCGGTGCACAGATCGGAGAAGTTTTACTGCAACACTCCGGTTTACGTGGCGCGGCGTTACAGACACGCATTCTGGAACTTATGCGTCAAGTAGGCATTCCTGATCCCGCCCGACGTATGGCAGAGTATCCGTTCCAGTTCTCAGGCGGCATGAAACAACGTGTCATGATCGCGATGGCACTGGCAGGCAAACCGGAACTCCTCATCGCAGATGAACCCACGACTGCACTGGATGTGACGATTCAGGCCCAGGTGCTCGACCTCATGCGTGACTTGCAGCAGCAGGAGAACATGGCTGTTCTTCTGATCACCCATGATCTGGGTGTAGTAGCAGAAATGGCACATCGCGTTGCTGTGATGTACGCAGGCCAAATCGTTGAAATGGCAGATCAAGAACATTTTTTCCAGTCACCGGCACATCCTTATTCACACAAGCTGTTTGCGGCACTGCCGACAAGAAAGAAACGCGATCAGGGACTGATTGTCATCCCGGGAAATGTTCCGGCTCTTTCAAAAGTATTTATCGGCTGCCGTTTTGCTGATCGTTGTGACCGGGCATGGGAAAAATGTCATCAGATCATTCCACCGTGGGTGGAAACCGCACCACAGCATCATGTCCGCTGCCATCTTTATTCGGACGATTCCACGGAACGGTCGCCTCAATCCCGGCTTCAATCGTTATCCGGGACAGCCCGATCCGCACCGGATGATGTTCTGCTCAGCAGCCCTACCTCTGATTCGACTCAGAGCAAACCACTTTTACGTGTGGATGATCTGAAAATACATTTCCCGGTGCATAAAGGATTATTCAAACGGGTAGCAGGCCATGTCAAAGCGGTAGACGGCGTATCACTGCAAATTGACGGCGGCAGAACGCTGGCACTGGTGGGAGAATCCGGTTGTGGCAAAACCACAGTAGGTAAAGGAATCATGCAGCTCATCCCGGTGACATCGGGCAGTGTTCGCCTGCAAGATAAGGAATTACGCGATCTGGATCGTAAACAACTGCTGCAAAAACGCTCTGCATTCCAGATCATTTTTCAGGATCCTTATTCGTCGCTCAATCCGCGCATGCGTATCGTCGAAATCATCGAAGAAGGAATACGGGCGCTTGGCCGGAATTCGGATAAAATCGCCGCCAGTGAAAAAAATCAGCACGATGTCGATACTTTGCTGATGCAGGTAGGTTTACCGGCAGAAGCCAAATGGCGCTACCCGCATGAGTTTTCCGGCGGCCAGCGCCAGCGGATTGCTATCGCACGCGCACTGGCAGTTGATCCACAACTGTTGATCTGCGATGAACCAACCAGTGCACTGGATGTTTCGGTACAGGCACAGATACTCAATCTGCTGAAAACACTGCAACAGGAGCGCAGACTTGCCTATTTGCTGATCACCCATAATATAGCCGTCGTGGATTATCTGGCGGATGAAGTCGCGGTCATGTATCTGGGGAGGATCGTGGAAAGCGGGCGTACTGAAGAAGTGCTGGATGATCCTAAACATCCGTACACTCAGGCATTGTTGTCCGCAGTACCGACCTATGAACCCGGAAGTCAGCGTGAGATCATCCGGTTACACGGAGAACCTCCTTCACCCGCCAATGTGCCGCCAGGTTGTCATTTTCATCCGCGCTGCCCGCACGTCATGCCAATCTGTCGGGAAGTTTATCCGGCTGTCAGCCGGTTCAGCGCCAGCCACACTACTTATTGTCATCTTTATCATTCAGTTTCTCAGGAGCCTCAGGATCTTCAATGACGATCGACCATGAAGTGAAGCGTCGTCGGACGTTTGCCATTATTTCTCACCCGGATGCCGGTAAAACCACACTCACGGAAAAACTACTGCTGTTTGCCGGTGCCATTCATATCGCAGGAAGTGTCAAAGCACGTAAAGCCAGCCGTCATGCCACTTCCGACTGGATGGAAATCGAAAAGCAGCGCGGCATTTCCGTTGCCAGCTCGGTCATGCAGATGGAGTACCGCGATTGTGTGATCAATTTGCTGGATACCCCCGGCCACCAGGATTTTTCCGAAGATACTTACCGGGTACTGACCGCCGTCGATGCCGCACTCATGGTCATCGATGCAGCCAACGGTGTGGAATCACAAACCTTGCGCCTGCTGCAGGTATGCCGTGCCCGCAATACCCCGATCATTACCTTCGTCAATAAACTGGATCGGGAAGTACGCGAGCCACTCGATCTGATCGACGAAATCGAACATACACTCGGCATGGACGTAATTCCGTTCACCTGGCCGGTGGGTTCAGGCAAGCGTTTTCATGGCGTATATGATCTGCGCCACAAACTGATGCGTGTCTTTCGCGCCGGCATGGATCGTGTCGAACAGGAAGAGACAGCCATCATTACCAACTTGGAAGATCCGGCAATTTCAGAACGTTTCGGCGCAAATCTCGAACAGGCCCGCCAGGAAATCGAGCTGATTACCGGCGCAGCACCGGCATTCGATCAGACAGCATTTCTTGCCGGGCAGCAGACACCGGTATTTTTCGGCTCTGCCATCAATAATTTCGGCGTACAGGAAGTGCTCGATACACTGGTTGAACTGGCGCCACCGCCAGGATCACGCAAAGCCATCCAGCGCGAAATTCAGCCCGCCGAAAAGAAATTTTCCGGTGTGGTTTTCAAGATTCAGGCCAACATGAACCCCGCCCACCGGGATCGCATTGCTTTCGTGCGGATTTGCTCAGGTGAATTCAAGCGAGGAATGAATCTCAAGGTAGTTCGCAGTGGTAAGGATGTACGTACCAGTACGGTCGTTTCCTTCCTTTCACAACGGCGTGAACTGCTGGAAACAGCCTACGCGGGCGATATCATCGGCATCCCCAACCACGGAACACTGCAATTGGCCGATACCCTGACCGAAGGAGATCATCTGCAATTTACCGGACTGCCCTTTTTTGCACCGGAGATTTTTCAAACGGTCGAAATCGCTGACCCGTTACGCAGCAAGCAGCTCAAACTGGGGTTGGCACAGTTAGGTGAGGAAGGTGCCATCCAGGTATTCCGTCCGCACATCGGCAACATGCTGCTGCTGGGTGCGGTCGGTGTATTGCAGTTTGAAGTCGTCACCCACCGTCTCAAACATGAATACGGCGTCGAGGCACGCATTGCTCCGGCTAAATATCAACTGGCACGATGGGTGACTGCCGAAACGCCGCAGGAACTTCAGCGTTTCATCGATGCCAATGCCCACCGTATCGCCTACGATGCGGTGGATGCACCTACTTTTCTGGCTTCATTCTCTGCTGAAATCAGTGTAGCTGAAGAAAACTGGCCGGGCATCCGCTTCCATAAAATGCGGGAACATGCCGGCCTGATGTTTCAGACAGCCGGCTGATTTTGAGAATGGGTAATGAAATTACAGATAGCTGCTTGTATGGGGCATACAATAAGTCCATCGCAAAAACTTTTAGGCTGATTATCACCTTCCAACCATTTATGCTACCCCACTACAAACAGACGATAAAAAGCAGCTGCCCAGCAGCAATCTGACTCAGGCGTGTAGCTGTACCATTGACTGCTGGAAGTATTACTTCTTGATTGTCTCGCCACTTTATTTCCAATGACTTCATAACTCAGTCCGCACCGAGAACGCGATATTGCGGGGAATACCGAGGGAATAGGATGTTGCCCAATAGCTCTTGTCAGTCAAATTGGCGACATTAAGATTGAAACTCACAGGGTGCCGCGCGATTCTGGTCCGATAGTGCAAACCGATATCGAAAACGACGTATCCGTCAATTTTCTGTAAATTGGCCGCATCCTTGTACATACTGCCCGAATAGAACGCGCCCCCGCTCAGTGACAGGCCAGACACACCAGGCAGCGCATATTGAGCATAGATCTTGGCCAGCGTGCTGGCAACGCCTGTTGGTTTCTTGCCCTGGAACGCGGCATTCGTGATCTTTTCTGTGCTCAGATCCATCAACGTGCCGCCGACGATCAAGGTCAGGTTTTTCGTAACCTGTCCGGTGGCAGTCAATTCGATACCCTGGTGGATTTCGAGGCCATCCTGGTTGATGGTGCGTTTCCCATCGGATCCGATTTCCTCATAGGAATTTGCCTTTTCGATCCGATAGAGGGCACCGGTGATCAGAAAGTTATCCGTAGGAGCATATTTCGTACCCACTTCATATTGCTTTGATATGAATGGTTTCAGAATCTTTCCAGGCTCGTTGTACAACAGCGGATCATTTGGAATAATTGATCCCTTTTCCAGCCCCTCTATATAGCTCGCATAGGTTGTCACTGTTTCGATCGGCTTGAAAAGTAAAGATACTGTTGGTGTGATAACCGCTTTGTCATAGCTGGCCGTAACTTCACCGGCACTGTCGTAGTTCTTCGTCACAATCTGGCTGCGATTAAAACCGATCAATGCACTCAAGCTATCTGTGAACTGGATATCGTCACCAACAATAATGTTGTAGTTCCTGGAATCGCTCGACTTATGGGTTCTGCCCCAATCCTGATCGTTAAACGCCGACGGCATGGCCCAAGTCATAAGGTCGTATGGATCAGTATAGGAAGGGGAATTCGTGGCGCTGATGAAGTTTGTGACGTGCCTCCTGACACGCAGGGTGTCACCGGAAAAACCCACTGTCAGCTTATGCCCGATACCGATGGTACTGAACACGCTGTCAAGATAGGCATAGGCACCTTGAGCGATGTTATAGGAGGGCGCACTTCGCGACGGCCAGCCGTTCGCGAAGCCGGAATCGGCGAAAAATGCAGGATAAAGATTGATTGATTCCTGGACATCTCGCTTGTATAGATAGGCGCCTCGGAAGCTGAAGATATCGTTGATGGCAAACTTCACATTCGTGCCAATGCGGTTGGTCTTTGTCTCCAGGAAAGTCCAGGATGGCGTATAGGTTTTGTTATTTTTAAGAGGTGCGATCCAATAGTCGAGTGCGCCGAAGGAGCTGTCCGAATAAGCATAGAAGCGCGAATCGATGCCATCAACTCGATAGTAGGTGCGCGCTGCCTCAACCTGAACTAGAAAGTTGGGATTGATGTTCCAGTCCAATGCGCCACTAACTAGTGTTCTCTGAACGTTCTGATCTTTCTTTGATGTCTCGCCATTTTGGTGCGATATATTCAGACGATAGGCGAATATACCGTCGCTATCGATCCTGTTGCCGAGATCGATATGACCGAACCACTGTTTGTTACCGTAGTTACCTGCTCTGAGTGCGATAGTGCGTTCGTAGGTCGGTCGCTTGAGAATATAATTTGTTACGCCACCTGGATTACCAACGCCGTACATGAAGCCCGACAAGCCGTTCATGATTTCGACTCGCTCTAGCTCCTCCATCGCAATACCGGTTGAGGTAGAAGACAATCTGAGGCCGTCCATGACGCCGCTTTGCGAGTGGAAGCCACGAATAGCAGCATAGGGCGTTCCATAAACGGTTGAAGGAGCTGAATTTTGGACGATCGGGTTCATCTTGTAGATCTGATCCATGTCTCCCGCAATGACGGTTTCAATCAGCTGCTTCGGGATGAAACTAACTGAATAGGGCGTATCCTTCAGTGCGCGACCTTCCCACGGCCCCAGCACCGGCACGTGATCGCTGCGATAACCTTGATCAGCACTGTTATCTACCGAAGCAACCGTAGCACTCACCGTCATCAACGGCAGCACCACCGCCTCGCTGGATGAATTCCCGGCAGTAGATACTTTGCGCAGTGAATAGCCGCCACCTGGCTGGGGAGCAGCTTCGACACCGCTGCCGGCCAGCAGCAAGCTCAATGCCACACCAATACTATAGTTACCGGATAATCCTTTGGATTGCCGGCCATCAAGCAGCGCAACATCATAGTAAAGATTGACGCCAGCGGTATGCGCGAAATGATCCAGCGCTGCATCTAGCAGGCCGGCAGGCACATTAAAGGTGTGGATCTCATCAGCAGCCGGGCGTGCCGCGGCCATCTCTACCGCAGCAGCGTGTAACAGCGGTACTGTTGTGCCGACAAACAAGCTCAACAGTATGCCCTGCAGCGCAATAGTCAGCAACTTGTACTGTAAACAGGAAAACAGTTGGATGAATCGGTCCCGGTGCTCCACACCAGGGAAAGGTAAACGGCTCAGGGTCATTTTCAGTCTCGGCAAGATAAGTTATTAATGGTCTTCCTACCTGTTAAGCCGAACAAGGATCAAAAACCCTTCATTTTTTCTGAAAATTTTTTCTTAGGGAAACGCAGATTAAATCAATAAATGTCATTGCGACTGCGAATGTAATGAAGCAGGAAGCAATCCAGGTTATTTAAAATCAATAAGTTCTGGATCACCACGTCACCGCGTTCCTCGTGATGACGAAATGACTCAGCGGTCCTTAGCTTCTTTTCCCGTGTTTCGTTTCCTGTTTTTCTTCCTGTTAATGAGAATGCCGCGGCCCTACTGAAACCCAGAATCGGGTACGGTAGGTAATACTTATCGGCTGGATCTGCGTGAGGAATTGCAATGTCCGGTCGGTTTCCTTCACATGAAAAAGGCCGGACAGATGCAGATCGGCTACATCTGGGTCGCAGGTGATGTAACCGGGCCGGTAACGTGACAGCTCGCTCAGCAAGTCCTGCAGACGGATGTTTCTGCCGGCGATGACGCCTTTTTGCCAGCTGTCCGCTTCAAAGCCTTGCAGATCCGCCGGCAGGGTACCTTCCTCAGCCAGCCAGCGACTCTCGCCGGGCTGCACGATGACAGGACCCCCCCCATTCACCGGATGCAGTTCCACGGCGCCTTCCTGCACACTGATACGGGTGCGATCCGCTTCCAGGCGAACCACGAAACGCGTACCCAGCGCCTGTATCCGGCCGAAGGGGGTATGCACCCAGAATGGACGTTTCGTTGCAGTACCGGTATCGGCCCCGGTCGTAACGAGAATTTCCCCGCGCCACAGCACGATGAGACGGCGTAGCCCGGCCAGATCAGTACTGACGGCACTGTCGGTGTTGAGTACGATGACGCTGCCATCGTCCAGCTGCAGTGTTTTCTGCTCACCGGTAGCCGTGCTGGCATCGGCCAGCAGGCGCTGCCACGGCGTATTTTCACGTATCACCCAG
Source organism: Nitrosomonas sp. (assembly GCF_040256045.1). Lineage (GTDB taxonomy): Bacteria > Pseudomonadota > Gammaproteobacteria > Burkholderiales > Nitrosomonadaceae > Nitrosomonas. The sequence continues at coordinate 17,258 of NZ_JBDZWD010000015.1, read as the reverse complement.
CCCGTACTCAGAGCGACGCCGGCCAGTGACAGCAGCTTGATGACGTTGCGGCGGCTCAGACCGCTATGTTCACGATGACGTTGTGCGGTTTGTAATGTGTCATGCGCCAACCCGGGTGGCAGCTCGCCCAGATCAGACTGGAATCCTTTCAGGGAATGCACACGCTGCCAGGCAAGACCATGCAAAGGATCAGCCTGCAACCAGCATTCGAATGCCTGTTGCTGTGCAACAGTAGGCGTGTTGTAGTCGAGCCGGACTGCCCAGGAGATGGCAGCATCAACGACAGATTCGGGAAGCCGATCCGCGCCGTGATGCGATGCTTCCGTTGCTTGCGCAGTACCTTCCTGTGGAGAAACCCCGTCGGTCATGGTTCGAAACGCAGCGTGTAGCAACTGTGCAGCGCTTTGGTGATGTAGCGTTCCACTGTGGAGAGCGATACCCCCAGGTGCTCGGCAATTTGCGGGCAGGTCAACCCATCGAGCTGGGCCAGCAGGAAGGCAGTACGCACGCGCGGCTTGAGCGAATCGAGCAATCTGTCGATCTCGATCAGTGCCTCCAGAAAGATCAGCCGCGTCTCGGGTGCAGGTGCTTCAGGCTCCGGCAATGATGCCAGCGTTTCCAGCCAGGCCCGCTCCAGCTCACGCCGGCGCCAGTGATCGATGACCAGACCATGCGCAATAGTAGAGAGATAAGCACGCGGCTCATTCAGATGCACAGGTTGCTGTCGGGTAAGTATACGCATGAAGGTATCTTGCGCAATATCTGCCGCATCGCAGGCATTGCCCAGTTTGTGGCGTAACCAGTTATATAGCCAGCCGTGATGATCGGTATATAAAACATGAGCCCTTTGCACTGCAAGATCCGTGGCCGGCACAGCGCTCTCCTCGTCATTGGTCAGGCACATATGCGGACACAAAATAAAAATGAGAACTATTCTTATTTTATAGGGTAAGGTACCCGATTTGCAAGACTGATTTTGTTAATGCGCCGGGTGTAAAAATTTCCAGGCTCAGGATCTATTAATTTCAGGATACACTGGCAAATCTCAATGAATGAATCCTCTGAGCCTGGCTGGAAGTTCTTACTGCTAAAACAGGTCGCCCAGGTTGTTATGTAGCGGTTTCTTATCAATATCCAATATAGGTGACCAATGCCCCCCTATGGCTTGAATCAGCGCAACGGCCGCTGCCTGTTGATTGATTACCGCCTGGATTTGCGCTTGCTGAGCGTTTAATGCCGTGGTCTGCGCAATAATTACCTGCGAATAATCAACCATTCCGCTCAGGTACTGGTTGTTGATGATGGTCTGGGCATGGGCAGCAGCATTCGCTGCTTCAGTCTGGCTGTGTGTGACATCAGCAAGCACGCGTGTTGCAGCCAGATTATCCTCAACCTGTTGGAAAGCGCTGAGTACGGTCTGTCGGTAAAGGGCAACGGCTTGATCAAAAAGCGCTTTTGCCTGAAGCACTTGCCCCCGGCGTGCACCAAAATCCAATAAGGTTTCAACACCACTTAAACCAAAAGACCAAAGGCTGGTGGAAGCCTTGAAAAGCTGATCCATTACGCTGGTGGTTGTTCTCACGCCTGCTGTGAGTGTGATTTGCGGAAAATAGGCTGCACGTTGAATGCCTATACTGGCATTGGCGGCAGCTACTCGGCGCTCGGCGGCAGCGATGTCAGGGCGGCGTTGCAGAAGTGTTGCCGGTAGTGTTACCGGTACATCCGGTACAACTGGCTGCCAGGTTTCAGGGGCCAAAGTAAAGGTTGAGGGATTTTCTCCAGTCAATACAGCGATCGCATGTTCCAGCACTGCGCGCTGGCGATCAAGATCCTGTCGTAAGGCAAGTGCGTTGCTCAGTGAGGTTTGTGCCTGAAAGACATCTGAACGTGCTACCGTGCCGACCTCATATTTATTGGAAGCAATAACCAGCGCGCGTTGATAATCCTCAATAATCCGGTCAAGCAATACTCGCTGAGCATCAATCCCGCGCAGCTGAATATAATTGGCGGCCAGTTCTCCCTGTGCAGACAGGGCAGCGTTGATCAGATCCCCTTCACTGGCTGCTTCACCCGCTTCTGCCTGCGATACGGCATTGCTCAGTTTTCCCCAGAGATCCGGTTCCCAGCTTGCGCCAATGCCAAACATATAATTGGATGAAGCGGAGAGTGCACCACCCGCGCCTGAAACGAATGAGCTGTCGGATTGGCCGGTAAAAGGAATGGAGCGGGAGCGGCTGCCAGTCAGGCTGATCAGGGGGAAAAGTGCAGCCCGTTGCGTGATGACGAGCGCGCGCGCGGCCTGATAAGCAGCACGAAAGGAGGCAACATTCTGATTCGTGATAATTACTTTGGATTCCAGCTCATTGAGGATGGGATCATTGAAAAGTATCCACCATTCCCCGCGCGCGACTGCATCGGACGGTTCTGCCGCCGCCCACCCGGGTGCTTCCTTATAGTTCATCGGGAGGGTAATGGCGGGTGTGTGATATTTCGGTGCCAGGTTACAACCGGCCAGAAACAGAACAAATAACAACAGAACGGGTTTCATGAAGATACTCATCATTTAAAAAGGTGCGGACGTATCACTGTGTCGTGTGAGATGTCGCTCGTACGTCCCGCGCCGACGAAAGCGATCAAGTGCCAGATAGACGACCGGGGTAGTCAGCAATGTCAGAATCTGGCTGGCAACAAGCCCGCCAAAAATGGCGATACCCAGTGGTCGGCGCAGTTCTGAACCATCGCCGAAACCAAGAGCGAGTGGCAATGCACCCAGCGCCGCTGCCAGCGTAGTCATCAGAATCGGGCGGAACCGCAGCAGAGAGGCTTCTCGCACAGCCGCCAGTGGGCTCAGCCCGCTGCGTTCCGCCTCCAGTGCAAAGTCGATAATCAGGATTGCATTCTTTTTTACAATTCCGATAAGCAAAATAATCCCGATGAGGGCAATGATGTCGAACTGCCCACCCGTTACCATCAGCGCAATCATGGCGCCAACCCCGGCTGAGGGTAGCGTGGAGAGGGTAGTAAGCGGGTGGATCAGGCTTTCGTACAATATGCCCAACACGATATAAATCGTCACTAATGCGGCCAGAATCAGGAGCGGCATACTGGCCGTCGTTTCCTCAAAAACCCTGGCGGTTCCGCTGAATTCTCCATGTACGGTGGTGGGCAGGGCCAGGCTGGCCCGGACTTCTTCGATCTTACTGGCTGCTAATCCCAGTGATTTTCCGGGGGGGAGATTGAAAGAAAGCGTGGCTGAGGGTTCGCCATCAGAATGGCTGACGGATGTACTGGCCGAACCGGTCGACCAGCGGGCAAAAGCAGAAAGCGGAATCATGGTTTTGGCCGTTGTACTGACTGCACTGCCGAGGGCAGTAGCCGAGCCACCACTGGCCGTGCCGCCTGTACTGGCGAAGGTTGCCTCTTCACCGGTTGCTGTTACCGGCAGGTAGATATTGTCAAGCGCTTCCGGGGAGTTGCTGAACTGGCTCGGAACTTGCATGACGATATAGTACTGGTTAAGGCCCGAATAGATGCTGGCAACCTGACGTTGTCCAAAAGCATTGTATAAAGCCGCATCAACGGCTTGCATCGAAATCCCCAGGCGGGTGGCGGTATCCCGGTTTACTTCCACGAAAACATTAGCGCCCGCATCCAGTTGGTCGATATCGACATCGACCAGCGTATCGCTATGCTGTTTCAGTGCATCCACCAGTTTCTGCCCGGCGGTTCTCAGGATCTCGGAATCACCTGCCTTCAGGACATACTGATAGGTGCTGGTAGTCTGACGTCCCCCCACCCGTAAATCCTGGGTCGGGTTGAGGAAAACACTAATACCCTCGACCTGCCTCAGTTTGGGGCGAAGACGGGCAATGACGATTGGTGCCGGGGGGCGCTGCGATCTGGGCTTGAGTGTTACATAAAGAAAACCGCCACCCGGGCGTCCTCCTCCCGAGACGGCAATGACAGCCGACACCGCCGGATCATCTTTGACAATATTAGCGACCCGGGTCAGTTTGTCCTGAAGTTTGTCGAAAGAGATACTTTGATCAACACGTACGCCTCCCATAATACCGCCCGTATCCTGCCCCGGAAAAAACCCCTTGGGTGCGATGATAATGAGATAAACGTTGAGTACTACTGCGCCTGCCAGCAGCATCAGCACTGTCTTGCGGTGTGCGAGCGCCCAGTCGAGAACACGCTCATACCAGGCTTGCATCCGATCGAAGCCGCGTTGTGCCAGGCGCATGATTTTTCCCTGATCGGCCTCTTTGCCAAGGCAGCGTGCAGCCAACATGGGTGTGGTAGTAAGCGAAATGATCAGGCTGATGACGACTGCCACGGTCATGGTGAGCGAGAATTCCCTGAATAACCGTCCCACCAGCCCTCCCATAAAAATGAGTGGAACAAATACAGCAATCAGGCTGAGTGAAATGGAAAGGACGGTGAAACCAACTTCACGTGCGCCTATCAGGGCAGCCTGGAAAGGTGCCACGCCCTTTTCGATATGACGACTGATGTTTTCTACTACCACAATCGCATCATCCACGACAAAACCGGTGGCGATCGTGAGTGCCATTAATGACAGGTTATCAAGTGAGAAACCGGCAAGGTACATCACCGCAAAGGTGCCAAGCAGTGAAGTGATCACAGCTGCTGCCGGAATCAGCGTGGCGCGCCAGCTTCTCAGGAACAGGCTGACTACCAGTATCACGAGGAGCGTGGCAATCAGTAATGTTATTTCCACTTCATGCAGCGATGAGCGGATGGTAAGGGTGCGATCCGAGACAATATCCAGATGGATATCGGGAGGCATAGTGGCGCGCAGGGCGGGAATCTGAGCTTTGAGTGCATCCACCACCTGAACAATATTGGCACCTGGTTGACGTCTGATCAGAACGGGTATCGCCTTGCTGCCGTTATACAAACCCATGGTGTAGATATCTTCCGGGCCATCGATAACCTCAGCTACATCGGACAAACGTACCGCAGCGCCATTGCGCCAGGCAATAACGATATCGCGATAGTCGGCAGCCTGTAGCCCGGGTTTATTCAAATAAATCTGCCAGCTCTGATTACCGGAATCTACCGTTCCACGCGGACGATTGGCGCTTTCTGACTGAAGGGCAGTACGCACATCTTCCAGCGCAATACCATAACGGGAAAGCGCCAGCGGATTGACTTCCACCCGCACTGAGGGTAAGGCAGCGCCACCCAGTTCGACATTACCCACCCCCTGTACCTGCAGCAACCTTTGCTGAACGATGGTTGAAACCTGATCATAGATTTCGGATGGGTTGCGCGTTGGAGAGCTAAGAACAAGAATCAGGATCGGTGATTCAGCCGGGTTGAATTTACGGTAATTGGGGTTGGTTTTGAGTGTGGCGGGCAGATCAGCGCGCGAAGCATTGATTGCTGCCTGAACATCGCGCGCCGCACCGTCAATATCGCGAGACAGATCGAACTGCAGTGTGATTCGGGTCGAACCGGTAGTGGAATTGGAAGTCATTTCGCTTACCCCGGCGATAAGACCAAGACGACGTTCCAGGGGAGAGGCCACACTCGATGCCATGGTAGAGGGGCTGGCACCGGGAAGATTGGCCTCTACCATGATCGTTGGAAAATCAACCTGTGGCAGCGCTGCTACCGGCAGCTTGAAAAATGTACTGATTCCGGCCAGCATCAAACCGATCGTGAGCAGAATGGTGCCTACCGGGCGGCGAATAAAGGGCGCGGAGATATTCACGAAGCATCATCCTGGATGGGTACGCGATTCAGCTGTTGTCTGCGTTCTTTCCAGTCTTCCAGTACGAGAAAAATAACCGGGGTAGTGAATAAGGTCAGTATCTGGCTCAGCAGCAGTCCTCCCCCAATTGCAATACCCAATGGCTGGCGTAGCTCATGCCCGGTACCACCGCCGAAGATCAGTGGCAATGCGGCAAACAGGGCGGCAAAGGTGGTCATCATGATCGGACGAAAACGCAGCAATGCGGCCTGGCGGATGGCATGATGGCTGTCGGCCTGGTCGTAGCGCATGGCATCGAGTGCAAAATCGATCATCATGATTGCGTTTTTTTTCACAATCCCGATCAGCAATACGATACCGATGATGCCGATAACGCCCAGTCCCGATCCTGTCAGCCACAATCCCAACAGCGCGCCGATTCCTGCCGGCGGCAGGGTGGACAAAATCGTAATCGGGTGAATAAAACTCTCATAGAGGACACCCAGCACGATATAGACCACACCGATAGCCGCCAGAATCAGCCACAATGTATTACCGAGCGAGGATTTGAATGCACTGGCTGCTCCAGAGAAGCGGGTAGTCAGACTGATGGGTATGCCGATCGCTTGTTCCGTTCGCTCGATGGCCTTTACTGCGTCTTCCAGTGAAACACCCGGTGCCGGATCAAAACCAATGGTCGCTGCCGGAAACTGGTCTTCCCGTGAGATGACCAGTGGTACTGCGCCGGTGTGAATCGTTGCGAGTGTGGACAAAGGGATATTGGTTCCGTCAGGCAGTGGAATCTGCAGCCTGCCCAGCGCTTGCGGATCGGTAATGAATCCGGACATTGCTTCCAATATGACACGATTCTGACTCGACTGGGTATAGATGGTGGAAATGATTCGCTGTCCGAACGCATCATACAGTGCATTATCGATGGTAAGCACACTGAGACCCAAGCGGCTGGCAGTATCACGATTGATATCAACAGTGACGGAACGACCGCCTGAAAACAGGCTGGAAGTAATATTACGCACGAGCGGATCTTTGTTGAGCGCTGTCACCAGTTTTTCTCCCCACTGTGTTACCTGATTTTCATCCGCGCCCTGCAGGGAAAACCGATAGGCATTTATCCCGGTAGAGGTGTCGATGGTCAAATCCTGTACGGGGCGGAAATGGACCTGCACGCCAGCGATATTGGCGGTTGCCCGTTCAAGATTGAGCAGTACCGATGGCAGGCCGGCACGCTCCCCATGTGGTTTGAGATTGACGAGCATGCGCCCCTGGGAAAGCGCGGGATTTTGTCCATCCACACCAATCGAGGAACTGAGGCTGGCGACGGCGGGTTCGGTTAATAACGCGCGAGCCACCTGTTGTTGCAGTTCCGCCATGCGCTGAAAACCAATATCCTGTCTGGCAGAAGTGGTGACGGCGATTTGCCCTGTATCCTGTTCCGGGAACAGGTTTTTAGGAACGAACAGGTACAACAATATGGTAATGATCAGCGTGGCGGCAAACACCAGTAACGTCAGCGTACGGTGCGCCATGACCCGATCGAGCGCTGTGATGTAATGCTTTGATAGCCAATCGAACCACCGATGTGTCAACTCCACGATATAGTGTCCGCGTTCTTCCTCGTGTGAATGCAGCCAGCGGGCAGACAGCATAGGCACCAGTGTCAGTGCAATCACTGCTGACAGCAGGATGGTTACTGCCAGTGTGATGGCAAATTCACGAAACAGGCGACCGACGACATCTTCCATGAAAAGCAACGGGATCAACACGGCTACCAGGCTGATGGTCAGCGAAATGATGGTAAAACCGATTTCGCCGGCTCCCTTTAACGCGGCCTCAAATGGTCGCATCCCGTTTTCGATATGGCGCGCGATATTCTCCAGCACGACGATGGCATCATCCACCACGAAACCGGAAGCAATCGTGAGCGCCATCAGCGTCAGATTATTGACGGAAAAATCGAGAAAATACATTGTGGTAAAGGCGCCGATCAGGGAAAGTGGTACGGCGACACTGGCAATGACCGTTGCACGTGCAGATCCCAGAAACAGGAAAATAACGAGCGTGACCAGAAAAACAGCGAGAATCAGTTCAAACTGGACATCTTCCACTGAGGCACGGATACCGGCAGTACGATCAGTCAGCAATGTGACATGGACATCAGCGGGCAACTGTGCTTCGAGATCACGTACAACGGTCTTGATCGTATCCACCGTACTGATGACATTGGCACCGGGTTGCCGTTGTACATCGAGAATGACGGCCGGGGTGTCATTCATCCAGGCGGCCAGGCGAACATTCTCGGTTGCTTCGATTACGTTGGCGACATCGCTTAACCGGATGGGCGCACCATTGGCAAAACCAATGACGAGGTTGCGATAGCTGTCAGCATCTGTCAGCTGATCGTTGACATCAATCGTCCAGTTTCTGCTGTCGCCATTGATGTTGCCTTTGGCGGCATTCACGTTGGCATTATTGATTACAGTCCGCAAGCGCTCAAGTGACAAACCTCGTGCGGCCAGCGCAGCAATATTAGCCTGAATGCGTATGGCCGGCCTTTGTCCGGACATCATGGAAACCAGACCAACGCCGGATATTTGCGAGATCTTGTTGGAAAACTGTCGCTCGATGATTCCTTGCACTTCGCCCGGTGGCCGGGTATCCGAGGTAATGCCAAGGCTCAGGATCGGCGCATCCGCGGGATTGACCTTGGCATAAACGGGCGGCGTGGGAAGTGCGGCCGGAAGCAGTGTACTCGCTACATTGATCGCTGCCTGCACTTCCTGTTCGGCTATGTCGAGCGCAAGATCGAGACGAAATTGCAGGGTAATGACCGATGCGCCGGAAGAAGAGGTGGAAGTCATACGCACGAGGCCGGGCATTTGCCCGAACTGCCTTTCCAGCGGGGAGGTGACGGTTAGCGCCATCACATCCGGACTGGCCCCTGGATAGAGGGTGGTGACCTGAATTGTCGGGAAATCGACTTCCGGCAAGGAAGACAAGGGAAGAAAACGGTAAGCGATGAGGCCGCCCAATAGCAGCGTGATCATCAGCAGGCTGGTCGCAACCGGACGAAAGATAAAAAGACGTGACGGCCCACCCGGAAGTGAAGCAATTGTTTCTTCTGTATCGCTATTCATGAATGCTGATCTGTGGATTCAGATTGATGGCGATCGTCTTGATGCGATTTGCCGTCATCCGGACTCCTGTTTTCCGTCAGGCGAACGGGTGAACCATCTTCAAGCCCGTCTGCTCCATCGGTCACAACGATTGCCCCGGCTGTCAGACCGGATGTAATAGCAGTCTGCCCGTCAGCGCTCGGGCCAATCGTTACCGGAGTCAACCTGACCGTATCGTCCGGCTGAACGACAAAGACGAAATCTCCCGGCACCCCGTGCCGAACGGCACTGATGGGTACAGTGACAGCATCGTGCAGTGTGGTGACAAGCAGGGAAATATTGACAAACTGGCCCGGGAAGAGCGTGTTGTCGCCGTTATCAAAACGTGCTTTGGCGCGCACGGTACCCGTTGTTGTATCCACCTGATTATCGAAAGCCAGAAAGCGCCCTTCAGCCAGTATCCTGCTGTCATTCTGATCCAGCGCTTGTACCAGCAGACCGGCGCCACTATCGGCCTGGTGACCAATGATGGAAAGCTGGGTTTGCGGCAGAAAAAAACTGACATCGATTGGATCGAGCTGTGTGATGACGACGATACCATTGGTATCGGATGGCGTCAGATAATTGCCGATATCCACCTGGCGGATACCGACTCGGCCATCAATGGGGGATTTGATCGCGGTATATTCCAGATTGAGCTCGGCTGTGCCGATGGCTGCCCGGTCAGCCGCTACGGTTCCAGTTAACTGACGAACCAGCGCGCGCTGGGTATCGACCTGCTGACTGGCGATGGAATCCTGACTCAGCAATGTTTCATAACGTTTGAGATCGAGCCTGGCGACTGCAAGCTGAGCTTCATCACGTGCCAGATCGGCTTTGGCCTGAGCCAGCGCCAGCCGATAGGGACGCGGATCTATCTGTGCGAGCATTTGTCCCACCCGTACCATCTGGCCTTCCTGGAACATCAGCTTGAACAGTACACCCGAAAGCTGCGGACGAACCGTTGCCGTAACCAGAGGCTGTACTGTACCAAGTGCCGTTACCATTACGGGCATATCGGTATGGATAGCGGATGCGGTGCCAACAGCTGCAGCGGGGCGGGCATGTGTGCCGCCGGCGTTACGATCTGTCAAACGGTAGGCCATAAAAGTGATAACT
>NZ_JBDZWD010000015.1:0-7144 GCF_040256045.1 Nitrosomonas sp. | reverse complement strand
CACTCTACCGTTAATTAACAGCCTAAATCCTCGTTTGTTTGCCACATCACTTTTCGGGTGAGTGCGGATAATTCCGGTTCATCGAGAGGAATCCGCCATGGCAGACGATAACGATCTTGAACGTACTGAACCGGCTTCGCCCAGACGTCTGGAGAAGGCCAGAGAAGAAGGGCAGGTAGCGCGCTCACAGGAATTGACCACATTCACTCTGCTGATTGCGGCTTCTGGCAGCCTATCAGTGATCGGTTCGATCATCATTCAGAAATTGTCTGCCGTACTGGAAAGCGGCCTGCGAATAGAACAGGAAGTTGCCTTCAATCCGACGCTGTTGCTGCCCAGGCTGTTTCAGCTTGCACTCGACGGGCTACTGGCCATTGCACCTCTGCTGGGATGGCTGATGATCATAGCACTGCTTGCTCCCATGCTGCTCAGCGGGTGGCTTTTCAGCTCCAAGGCACTGTTTCCGGATTTCAAACGCCTCAACCCGGTAAGTGGACTCAAAAGAATATTTTCATCGCGTGGATTGATCGAGCTGGTCAAGGCAATCGCCAAGGCAGTGATCATTGGGGGTGTTGCTGCCGGGATTATCTGGAGTCACAAACAGGATGTACTCGATCTGATCGGTATGTCGCTGGATACCAGCCTGATCAGCATGGGCAAACTGATCGGTCTGACCTTTATGCTGATCGTCGGCGCCATGCTGCTGATCGTCTTGATCGATGTACCTTTTCAGATCTGGAATCACGCGCGCCAATTGCGCATGTCCCGGGAAGATCTGCGCAAGGAATCCAAGGAAGATGAGGGTGATCCGCAAGTCAAGGCACGCATTCGCAGCATGCAGCGCGAAATGGCACGCCGGCGCATGATGGCAGAAGTCCCCAAAGCAGATGTCGTGGTCACCAACCCGACGCACTACGCCGTCGCTTTGAAATATCAGGATCGCTCGATGCGCGCACCGAAAGTAGTGGCAAAAGGAACACAACTGATCGCAGCCCGAATCCGTGAACTGGCAGATGAGCACCATATTCCGGTGCTCGAAGTGCCGCCGCTGGCGCGGGCGCTGTATCACCATGTGAAACTGGATACCGAGATTCCCGAAACACTCTATACCGCAGTGGCACATGTGCTGGCCTACATTTTTCAGTTGAAACGATATGAGACGACGGGTGGTATTGCTCCGCAGCTGTCATCGGAAATAGCGATACCGGAAGAAATGGATCATGCCTGACAGTGATTTATCTGACCCATACACAGTTATCAGAATCCGGATGTTGAATGAATAATATTCTGTCTTTATCTACGCTGACGCGAAGTGGCCAACTGCAAAGTCTTGCAGGGCCGATGCTGATCATCATGATCCTGGCAATGATGGTTCTGCCACTACCGCCCTTCGTACTGGATGTGCTGTTTACTTTCAATATCGCACTGGCGGTAATCGTGCTGCTGGTAAGTCTTTATTCGCGTGATGCGCTCGAATTTGCTGTCTTTCCTACTGTTCTGCTGATCACGACCCTGTTACGGCTTTCGCTGAACGTAGCCTCGACCCGGGTCGTGCTAATGCATGGTCATACCGGTCCGGATGCCGCCGGTAAAGTCATCGAGGCATTCGGTCATTTTCTGGTGGGCGGTAACTATACAGTGGGCCTAGTGGTATTCATCATTCTGGTGGTGATCAATTTTGTCGTCATCACCAAGGGTGCCGGGCGTATCGCTGAAGTCAGCGCCCGCTTCACACTGGATGCCATCCCGGGAAAACAGATGGCGATCGATGCCGATCTCAATGCCGGCCTGATTCGGGAAGACGAGGCACGCAAGCGACGCGAACGGGTTGCGCAGGAAGCCGATTTCTACGGTTCGATGGATGGCGCCAGCAAGTTCGTGCGCGGCGATGCGATTGCAGGCATTCTGATCATGTTGACTACCATCATCGGCGGTCTGGCCGTGGGTGTGCTGCAGCATGATCTGAGTTTCGGTGATGCCGCCAAAAACTACACGCTGTTGACGATTGGTGACGGATTGGTGGCCCAGATCCCTGCGCTGATCATTTCTACGGCTGCCGGTCTGGTAGTCAGCCGAGTCAGCACCGATGAAGATCTCAGTCAGCAATTCGTGAATCAGTTACTGAACAAACCACAAGTATTGTGGCTGACGGCAGGTATCCTCGGCTCATTGGGGCTGGTTCCGGGCATGCCGCACTTCGTTTTTCTGCTGCTGGCCGGAATGATCGGCACACTTGCCTATTACGTCACCCATCGTCCCGCTTCACCGGCTGCAAAATCGGAAGAACCCGAGGTCGTTTCCAGCGAAGTGCAGGATGCCAGTTGGGAGGATGTGGTTCAGGTCGATACACTCGGGCTGGAAGTAGGTTATCGTCTCATTCCGCTGGTTGATAAACAGCGCCAGGGAGATTTGCTCAAGCGCATCAACGGTATACGTAAGAAATTTGCCCAGGAAATCGGCTTTCTTCCGCCGGTAGTCCATATCCGGGATAACCTGGAATTACGCCCCAATGGCTACCGCATCACCATGAAAGGCTCGGTCATCGGCCAGGGGGAATCCTATAACGGCATGCATCTGGCAATCAACCCCGGTCAGGTCACCATGGCATTGCCAGGCAACAGCACCGAAGATCCGGCTTTCGGGCTGCCGGCAGTCTGGATCGAGACAGAACAGCGAGAGCTGGCGCAAACCAGCGGCTATACCGTAGTCGATGCCAGCACGGTCGTCACTACTCACCTGAATCATCTGATGCGCATGCATGCTTCCGAGCTGCTCGGGCGGGAAGAATTGCAGAAACTGCTCGATCACCTGGGGCACAGTTCGCCCAAACTGGCGGAAGATCTGATTCCCAAGCTGCTGCCTCTGGCCACTGTACAGAAGATTCTGCAGCATCTGCTGGAAGAGGGCGTGAATATCCGTGACATGCGCACCATCATCGACACCCTGACCGAACATGCAGGGCGTACCCAGGATATCAGTGAGCTGCTCGCCCTGGTTCGAGTCGCACTGGGACGTGCCATCGTGGAGCAGTGTTTCCCGTCCGGCGCAGAGATGCAGGTCATGAGCCTGCATCCTGAGCTGGAAACCATTCTGCTGCAGGTGGTGCAATCTGATCCGGTGGCGGATGGAGGGATCGAGCCCGGCCTGGCCGATACACTGGCACGTGAAGCTGGTAATGCAGTCAAGCGACTGGAACAGATCGGATTACCAGTCGTGCTGGTAGTACCGGATCCGATTCGCCTGCTGCTGTCCCGCTTCCTACGTCGATCATTGCCTCAGTTAAGGGTTCTGGCCCATTCCGAAATTCCGGATACCAGAAAAATCAAATTCATATCGATCATTGGAGGTAACAAAAAATGAAAGTAAGAAAATTTTTGGCTGCCACCTCCCATGAGGTGTTACGCAAGGTCAAGGATGAATTGGGAGCGGATGCAGTCATTCTGTCAAACAAGCAGGTACCGGGCGGAATCGAAATCATGGCACTGGCAGGCAAGGATATTTCCAGCCTCACCAGCGATACACCACCCGAAGCAACTGCAGCTGCGCCAGCCGCTAAAACGGCTGCTGCACCCCGGCAAAAACCTGCTGCCGAGAAAAAGCAGGCGCCGTCCGTTCTGAAACAGCCGGAACCCGCGCCCGCGATGGCAGATATTCAAAGTGCGAATATTCTCCAGGAAATCCATGCCATGCGGCAATTGCTGGAAGAACAGTTGATCACCATGGGATGGAGCAATTTTTCACAACGTGATCCCGGCGGGATGAAGGTATTGCGCACGTTGCTGAGTGCGGGTTTCAGCCCGTTACTGTCGCGCCATTTGCTGGAGAAATTGCCGACTGATCGCGATTTCGAACAAAGCCTGAAAAAAACCATCGCTTTGCTCACACTCAATTTACGCACCACAGCCGGTGACGAAATCATCGAGCAAGGCGGGATTTATGCACTGATCGGGCCAACCGGGGTCGGTAAAACCACGACGACAGCAAAACTGGCTGCACGTGCCGTCATCCGGCATGGTGCCGACAAAGTGGCGCTGCTGACAACCGACAGTTACCGTATCGGGGGCCACGAGCAGTTGCGTATTTACGGCAAGCTGCTGGGCATATCGGTACGCAGCATCAAGGATATCGATGATCTGCAATTAATGCTGCATGAATTGCGCGGCAAACACATGGTACTGATCGATACCGTCGGGATGAGCCAGCGGGATCAGATGCTCGCCGAGCAGATCATCATGCTGAGCCAGTGCGGAACAGAAATAAAACACCTGCTGCTACTCAATGCAACCAGCAGCGGAGATACGCTCGAAGAAGTCATTTCCGCCTACCAGCAATACGGTATTCATGGCTGCATCATTACCAAAGTGGATGAGGCAGCCAGTCTGGGCGTTGCGCTAGACGCAGTAATCCGGCGCAAACTGGTACTGCATTATGTGACCAACGGCCAGAAAGTGCCGGAAGATCTGCACGAAGCCAATTCACGTTACCTGTTGCACCGTATTTTCAAGCCTTCGACGGAAAATTCACCTTTTTCGCTGCAGGATCCGGAATTTGCAATGATCATGGCAGGCAATTATGCCGACCGAGCAGTCGCCAGACAGCAAACACGCCTCGAGGCAAGCCATGATCAGTAACAAAAAAGACCAGGCAGCCGGCTTGCGTGAGCTGACCGCGCTGGAACCCAATGCCGGAGTACGTATATTTGCCGTGGTAGGCGGGCGAACAGGTGTTGGTAAAACCAGTTCGGTCATCAATCTGGCTGTCTCCCTGGCAAAAACAGGTAAACGCGTGCTGATTCTGGATGAAAACCCGCGTCACAAAGATGTCAATGCCAATCTCGGCCTCAACGCGCGTTACGATTTGCTGCATGTCATCAATCAGGATAAAACCCTTGAACAGGTAATGACACAAGGACCAGAAGATGTACTGGTGCTGACGGCGATGCGCGGAATCCATTCGCTGGCGAAACTTTCATCTGCTGATCAGGAACGGCTCATCCAATGCTTCAGCGACCTGTCCCAGACGGTGGATGTCGTGCTGATCGATACCGCGATCGGGCGAACCAGCCGGGTCGTCCCGCTGAGTCTGGCTTCCCAGCAGGTATTGATCGTGCTCTCCGGCTCCGACAAAGCCATTACAGATGCATACGCCCTGATCAAACTCATCAGCCAGGAATATGCCCGGCGGGATTTTCTGGTGCTGGTCAACAAGGTGGAATCAGAAAGGAGGGCGCGCGATATTTTCGAGAATATCGCCGGTGTTGCTCAAAAGCATCTGGCAGTCAAGCTGGAGTGGACAGGATACATTCCATTCGATGAAAAACTGCATCGTTCGACCCGGCTCTGTCAGCCGGTAGTGGAAATTTTCCCGACATCCGCATCGGCTGCAGGTTATCGGCAACTGGCTGAAAAACTGATGCGGTGTGCAGGACCCTGGACAGATAACGACGGGGTGGAGAATTTCATGCGCAGACTGATTCGTACCAGTCATCTTGATACAGCGGATTTTACGGTGTGAGAGAGCCTATGTATACCGAAACAGGAATTGTTGACAAAGACCAGTTCATTACTGAATTTACACCTCTGGTCAAACGGATTGCCCATCACATGATGGCCAGACTGCCGGCCAGTGTTCAGGTCGATGATCTGATTCAGGCGGGGATGATCGGCCTGCTGGATGCCATCAACCGTTATGAAGGTTCTTATGGCCGTCAGTTTGAGAGCTACGCTGCCCAGCGTATTCGTGGCTCGATTCTGGATGAATTGAGAGAAGCAGACTGGTTGCCGCGCAGCCTGCGCAGAAAAATGCGCCAGATAGAAACCGCCATGCGTGCACTGGAACAGCGCCTTGGCTACCCGCCCAGTGAACAGGAAATCGCCAATGAAATGAATCTGCCGCTGGTCGAATACCAGGAAATGCTGCAGGAGGCGGGTGGCGGACAACTGATCTATTACGAGGATTTTCAGGAAGACGAAGAAGATCATTTTCTCGATCGTCTGCGTGGCGACCAGAGTAACGAACCGCTGGATCAGCTGCTGGAGAAAAATCTGCGGGAGCTGCTGGTTGCTGCAATCGAGAAACTGCCGGCCAAGGAAAAACTGGTCATGGGGATGTATTACGAGCAGGAAATGAATCTGCGTGAAATCGGTAAAGTGCTGGGAGTCAGTGAATCACGTGTCTGCCAATTGCATACCCAGGCCATTTCCCGTTTACGAACCCGTTTGCGGGATAAGTAAGTTGCTCTGATCAAAACCTTTTGAGCAAGCCAAGCAACGCAATGCCAGAGAACACGGCACCCGCGTAGAAGGTGAACGAAGCTCCAAGCTGATCCCACAGCAGACCGGCTACTGCACTGGCGATCAGCATGGCAATACCACTCACCAGATTGAAGAATCCGAAAGCGGTACCCCGAAGATCAGCAGGGGCCGCATCGGCCACCATCGTCGCCAGCAGACCTTGCGTCATACCCATATGCACACCCCACAATGCAACGCCAGCAAGTACCGTTATCCAGTGATCATCCAGCGCCAGAATCAGATCAGCGGCAATCAGTACCACCAGGCCCAGCGCCAGCAGTACCTTATGACTCATCCGATCGGACAACTTGCCGAAAGGGTAAGCCGATGCCGAGTACACGACATTCATCACCACCATCACCAATGGCACCAGCGCCACGGCAATTCCGCTCTGCTGAGCCCGCAGTACCAGAAATGCCTCACTGAATCGGGCCAGTGTAAAAACAGCCCCCACGCCGACCACCCACCAGTACACACCACTCAATCGCCTGAGGTTTTCCGGGCGAATCGGGTTGATACGTTTTTCGCCGACATGGCGATCAGGTTCATGCACGCCAAACAGCAGCAATGCAACCGCGAGCAGCCCTGGAATAACGGCCACCCAGAATACTGCCCGAAAATCATCGGCCCATAACAGCATCAGGCCAACAGCCAGCAGTGGCCCAAGAAAAGCCCCCACCGTATCCAGCGATTGTCTGAGACCAAATGCTGCGCCCCGTATTTCAGGCGGTGCGATATCGGCCACCAGCGCATCACGCGGCGCACCGCGCACACCCTTGCCGATCCGATCCAGCAGACGTGCTGTCAGTACAACACCGATACCCGGCGCAATGGCAAAAAGCGGTTTGGTC
>NZ_JBDZWD010000055.1:0-12773 GCF_040256045.1 Nitrosomonas sp. | reverse complement strand
ATGAGACCTGTGCCTCGTACCAGCTTCGAGAAAGCCATTCTGCGTCGCCGTTCCCTGATTGAAACCGTCTTTGATGAATTGAAGAATCTTTGCCAGATCGAGCATACCCGACACCGCTCTCTCTTCAATTTTATCGTTAACCTAATGGCTGGTATCGTCGCTTACTGTTTGTCCGATAACAAACCAACCTTGAATCTGACCAGAGTCAATAGCTTGGCTTAACCCTGAGGGCTTATCCCGAACTCAGGTTAGTAGTAGGATGCGGTGAGATACGAACCGCATCATTCGAGAAATATTTGATGGTTCCTACGCTCTGTGTGGGAACCCGTATTGTTGCTGCTCCGGCGGCCAATATGCCCCGCTGGAGCGAGGCGGGTTGCATTCAATCCAGGCCGAGGTATCGACCACGCGCAGCAGCGCGGTCAATAGTGATCCTTGCGGTCGCGGTAGCCATCGGTGCAAGCGCCCTTGGCGATGCCGGCCAACTGTTCCGACCTGGGCGCCGGCATGAGCAGTACGCCTTTGCTCTTGGGAATGAACACGAACTTCTGTCCGGCTTGCCAGTGCTGCGTTTCACGCACAGCTTTGGGAATGGAAATCTGGAATTTGCTTGACAGGGTGGCAGTGGCGGTCATTTTCGTACCTTTAAATCATCAATTAAATCGAGGTAATTCGATCGAATCGTTGCCAGCAGCGACTGAAGAATAACCCCAGCGATGCGGTTCGTGCTTCACCTCATCCTACCGAGCTTGTTAGCGGTCGCGTGCCTCGATGCTTGTCCACTAGGGCAGCGGGCGGCGTATCTGGATGGGCAGCGTTTGCTGGAGCATGGCCAGCGCGCCGTCCACGTCGTTGAGTGGGTAGCTGCCGAGGACAGGCAATTGTGCTACGTCGGGCGCTACCGCTATGTGGCCATGGCGGTAGCGGGACAGCTCGGCGATGACTTCGCCCAGCGGGATGTCCTGTGCGAGGAGGATGCCGCGAGACCAGGCTTCACGCGCTGGATCAGCTGGTGCGGGTGCTTCCAGGTATCCGGCGGTGAAGCGTGCCTGCTGGCCGGCAGTGACTGTGGTGCCAGGGATGCCGGCGGCCGGGGTGATTTGCACTGCGCCTTCGTACACGGCCAGTTGGGTGCGGCCTTCGTCGTCCAGGCGCACGTTGAAGCGCGTGCCCAAGGCGCGCATGCGGCCATGGGCCGTATCGACGACAAAGGGGCGGCTATCCGCGTCGTGCTGATTATCAGCAGCAGTCTGGATGAGGATTTCACCGGTGTACAGGCGCAGTCGGCGTAGGCCGGTGCCGTATTCCTGATTGAAGGCGCTGGCGCTGCCGAGCCACACTTGGGTGCCATCTGCCAGGCGGACTTCGCGTCGCTCGCCGGTGGCAGTGCGATAGTCTGCGCCCCAGGCCATGAGGGTATCTATCGTGCCAGGCCGTTGCCAGACAGCCCAGCTGAGTATGCCACCCGTACCGGCCATGATGGCCACGCCCAGTACGATCCGGCGCCGGGCGAGCCGGCGATTGGCTACCTGCAGTGCGTCTGCGGCCAGGCGCGAGGAGGTATCGGTCTGCAGGGGCTGGAAGTGCCGGCTGACTCGATCGACGAACGCCCAAGCGGCACGATTATCCTCGGTGCCGGCCAGCCAGTCTTGCCAGCGCGCGCGGTCGGCATCGGTGGCCGTTCCGGATTGCAGCAGAGAAAACCACGCGGCGGCCTGCTCCATAGCTTCGTATGAGGGCACAGGTGAGCTCTGGCCCGTGGGCGAAGTACTCATGGGGTCATGCTGATCTGGGCCAGATCACGCGCTTCGAGCTGCATGCAATGAAGCATGGCCCGGGTGATGTAGTGCCCGACCATGCGCGAGGACACGCCCAGCTCGCGAGCGACTTCCTGGTGCGTCATGCCGCAGGCCATCGCCAGGATAAAGGCTCGGGCGGCTTTGGGTGGCAGCTGATGTAGCATGCCGTCGATTTCATGCAGCGCCTGCAGCACTGCTATCTGTTCCTCAGCCGAGGGCGCATACGCTTCGGGTTGTGCAGCCAAGGTCTCCAGCCAGGCACGTTCGATTTCACGGTGGCGCCACAGATCGATGCACAGGCCGTTGGCGATAGTCCGCAGATAGGCGCGGGCTTCCTGACTGCTGTCGAAGCACCGGGGGCGGGCAATCAGGCGTACAAAGGTATCGTGCGCCAGGTCAGCCGCATCGGTCGCATCGCCTAGGCGAAAGCGCAACCAGCCGTACAGCCAATGATGATGATCGCTGTAGAGGGAGTGAGCCGGCTGCATTGCAGGGTTGGCAGCCGGTGCGACATCCTCCTGATGATCACTTGAGGACATATATAAATTCAATAAGTTAATGAGAACTATTCACAGTTTATAGGCTGCAATACGGACTATGCAACCGGGCTCTGATGGGATAATGGCAGTGTGATTGTTCTTGAATTCGATATGTTGCCGGTTATTGCTGCAGACTGCAGCGCATATCGTTACCGAAAACCAGATTTCCGGGCACTATTTTCATTTGTTTTGTAGCCTGATCTTTGCCGGGGTAAATAGTTTGTATAGCATCATGGTTTTTCAGAAATAGCTTACAATCTTCCCCGGAGCCAGTGAAATTTTGCGATTATTATCGGCGGTGGGTTGGTGGCCGATTTTTTTGTGCATTTATTTTTACATTATTTACCGGGGGGGATAAAAAATGAAATACAACAGTATCGAGGAATTCAAGAATTACGTTTCTGAAAGGAATCCAGGGCAACCCGAATTTCTGCAGGCTGTTTCAGAAGTCATTGAAAGCTTGTGGCCTTTTATCGTCGATCATTCCCGTTACGCTGAGCAGGGGTTGCTGGATCGGCTGATCGAGCCGGAGCGCATGGTCATATTCCGGGTGGCATGGGTGGATGACCGGGGTGAAGTTAAGGTCAACCGGGGATACCGCATTCAATATAATTCGGCGATCGGCCCATACAAGGGAGGAACGCGTTTCCATCCGTCAGTCAACCTTTCCATTCTCAAATTCCTCGCATTTGAGCAAACTTTCAAGAATGCATTGACGACATTGCCGATGGGAGGGGGCAAGGGTGGATCGGATTTTGACCCCAAGGGTAAAAGTCCCGGTGAAATCATGCGCTTCTGCCAGGCGTATGCGGCCGAACTGTTCCGGCATGTCGGTGCGGATACGGATGTCCCCGCCGGAGACATTGGTGTGGGTGGTCGGGAAGTCGGTTATATGGCCGGCATGGTCAAGAAACTGACCAACCGCTCCGATTGTGTTTTTACAGGGAAAGGGCTGACCTTTGGAGGATCATTGCTGCGGCCGGAAGCTACCGGGTACGGTCTGGTCTATTTTGCTGAAGAGATGCTGAATCATGCAGGTTGTTCATTGAAAGGGATGCGGGTATCCGTATCCGGCTCCGGGAACGTGGCACAATTTGCCATTGAAAAGGCTATGTCGCTGGGTGCCAAAGTAGTCACGATTTCAGATTCGAGTGGTACGGTGGTGGATGAAGCCGGGTTTACACCGGAAAAACTGGCGATTCTGGCCGAAGTCAAGAATCGTCTCTACGGGCGCGTCAATGAATTTGCTGAACGGGTAGAAGCACAGTTCCTTCCGGGTGAAAAACCGTGGCATGTGCCGGTGGATGTCGCTTTGCCCTGTGCGACCCAGAATGAGCTGAACGAGAATGACGCTGCAATACTGATCAAGAATGGTGTGAATTGTGTGGCTGAGGGTGCCAATATGCCATGCACTGCAGGCGCCGTGGAACGATTCCATCATGCGAAGGTATTGTTTGCACCCGGCAAGGCGAGTAACGCAGGCGGGGTGGCTACCTCGGGTCTGGAAATGAGTCAGCAGGCCATGCGACTTTCCTGGACGAGCGGAGAAGTCGATATGCGGTTACAGGAAATCATGCGCGCCATTCATCATTCCTGCACCGAATACGGCAAGGAGACTGACGGTACGGTCAACTATGTGGATGGTGCCAATATTGCCGGATTTGTGAAAGTGGCCGAGGCAATGCTGGCGCAAGGGGTGATCTGATCACAGACAGGGGGTGTGATATTCCCTGATGAGCTGCTCTGGTGAGGAAGAATGAACGATAATCCCTTTCATCGTGACCTGAATGTGTTGTTTTTCTGGGGGCCGGGCGGGTTGCAACCGGTTGCTGAACGAACCGGTCAGCCGCACGGCCGGATTTGATTTTGATCATGGTATGGATGAGAGACGGGTAGTCATGAGTAAGCTATTTATCGGGGTGTTGCTGGTGTTCTGGTCACAGTTGCTTGTTGCCGGGGGAGATGAGGATTACCTGGAAATACGGGAAGCATTCCGGACGGGTAATGCAGCACGTGTTGCCGAATATGCTGAACGTATGAAGTATCACGTGCTGTCGCCCTATGCCGAATATTTCCGGTTGCGCCTGTCGCTGGCAACTCTGGATACAGGGACAGTCAAGGCATTTCTGGCACGTCACGATGGTAGTTTCGTGGCGGACAGACTGCGGGCGGACTGGTTGCAGATTCTCGGCAAGCGCCAGCAGTGGACGACGTTTGCCGAGGAATATCCGAAGCTGGTCAATCAGGAAGAAAGCCTGCAGTGTTATGCATTGCAACACCGGCTGATTGCGAGAGATAAAACCGCAAACGGGGAAATTCGTGCACTCTGGTTTACCGGGCGCGATATGCCGGCCAGTTGTGTGGCCGTATTCGATTCACTGATCAGGATCGGTGCCATCTCGGTAGAGGATATCTGGACCCGAATCAGGCTGGCTTTTGAAACCGGCAATACGGGTGTGGCCAGGAGTATAAACAAATATCTCCCGCGCCATCAGGCACTCGATTTACGAAAACTGGATGCAGTGATCAAAGATGCCCGACGTTTCCTTGATCGGCCGGTATCTGTCCAGTCACGTGCCGATCGTGAAATCGTGTTATTTGCACTTTTGCGCCTGCTGCGCAGCGAAACCAATCAAGCATTGGCCCGTTGGTATAAAATTCGCGGCCAGTTTCCGGAAATGGATCGATCTTATTTCACGGGAAATCTTGCCTACTGGGCGGCGATCAGACAGGATGCGCGCGCTATGAACTGGTTTATGGATGCCACGACGGGCAGACACGTCTATCCGTTATCTGAAACCAAACAGGCATGGAAAGCACGGATGGCATTGCGTGAAGGCAACTGGAAAATGTTGCTGGACACGATTGGCCAGATGCCTGTCGCAATGCAGCAGGAGGATGTCTGGCGTTACTGGCGTGCCCGCGCATTGAAAGTCAGTAGAAAAAATGCTGAAGCCAATGCTTTGCTCATTTCCCTGAGCCATGAACATAATTTTTACGGGCAGATGGCCCGGGAAGAACTGGGTGAAATGCTCAGTGTTCCAGCTGACGAACATCAAGCCAAGCCGGAAGAAATCCATCTCATGGAACAAAACCCGGGGATTCGTCGGGCGCTGGCACTGTATCGGCTCAATCAGAGGATAGAGGCGAATCGTGAGTGGATCTGGACGGTACAGCATTTCAGCGATGAACAACTGCTGGCAGCAGCCAGCGTTGCCCAGCGTCATGGCATTTATGACCGGGCGATCAACACGGCCATCAAAACCGTTTCACACCATGACTTCAACTTGCGCTACCTAGCGCCCTATCGTGAACAGATGCATGTGGTCCTGCAGCAGCATCAGCTGGATGAAGCATTCGTATATGGACTGATACGACAGGAAAGCCGCTTTATTGCGGATATCAAATCCAGTGCCGGAGCAATGGGTCTGATGCAATTGATGCCGGCGACAGCCAAATGGGTGGCCGGCAAACTGGGTTTGCAGGATTTTCATACTAGCCTGGTAACCGATATCAATACCAATCTTCAGTTGGGTGCCTACTATCTGAAGCATGTATTGGGTCAGTTGGACGATCAGCCATTACTGGCAGCAGCTGCTTATAACGCCGGGCCCGGACGGGCACGGCAATGGAGAGATGCCCGGCCGCTGGAAGGTGCGATCTATGCCGAGACTATTCCGTTCAATGAAACACGTGACTATGTCAAGGTGGTGCTGAGTAATTCAATGTATTACGCTAATAGCTTCGGTCATCCAGACAAGCCGACTCTGAAACAGCGGCTCGGGACGGTTGCCCCGAAGCGCTGATCCTGGATATGAAGATTTACCGGGTAGGGGGCTCCATACGTGATGAACTGCTGGGGTTACCCGTCAAGGATCAGGATTACGTTGTGGTGGGGGCCACTCCGGAAGAAATGGTACGGCTGGGTTACCGCCCGGTAGGTAAAGATTTTCCGGTATTTTTGCATCCTGAGACAAATGAACAGTACGCGCTGGCACGAACCGAACGAAAGATCGCCAGAGGTTACAAGGGCTTCGAAGTTTATGCGGCTCCTAGCGTAACTCTGCAGGAAGATCTGGCGCGTCGTGATCTGACGATCAATGCCATGGCTAGGGATGAGGCGGGCAATATCATCGATCCGTTCGGGGGAATTGCGGATCTGCAGAAGGGTATCCTGCGCCATATCGGCCCGGCATTTGTCGAAGATCCTGTGAGAGTATTGCGAGTTGCGCGGTTTACAGCGCGTTTCGGTTTTCAGGTTGCACCGGAAACGTTCGAACTGATGAAAGAGATCGTTCATACCGGTGAGACAGAGGCACTGGTGCCGGAGCGGGTCTGGCAGGAAATAGCCCACGGGCTGATGGCATCTCATCCTTCACGCATGTTTTACGTTTTGCGGGGGTGTGGTGCACTCGCTCGCATTCTGCCCGAGGTGGATGCTTTGTTCGGTGTGCCGCAGCCTGCGCATGCCCATCCCGAAATCGATACCGGTATTCACGTCATGATGGTCATTGACCATGCGGCGTCGAAACAGTATTCCCTCGAAGTGCGTTTTGCCGGGTTGACCCATGATTTGGGAAAAGGAACAACACCTCCTGCCGAATGGCCGCGTCATATCGGTCATGAAGTGCGCAGTGTGAAACTGGTCACGGATCTGTGTGAACGTATCCGGGTTCCTGGAGAATCCAGGGATCTGGCGCTGCTGGTGGCGCGTTTTCATGGCGATGTTCATCGGGCATTGGAGTTGCGCCCTGCTACTATTGCCAACATGTTGCAGGAAACGGATGCCTATCGCAAAAAAACTCGTTTCAAGGCCTTTCTGCAGGCCTGTGCCAGCGATTTTCACGGGCGACCAGGTTTTACAGACAAACCTTATCCCCAAGAGGAGCATTTGAGCAGGGCATTACAGGTTGCGGCCAGTGTGGATGCAGGTGCTATCGCCATGCAGCTCAACCAGTCACACGCCGGGGAAGCCGATTTGCCCATGCGGATCAACCGCCAGGTATATGCTGCACGAGTCGAGCAGATCAGTTCCCTTCTTTCGCATCTGTAATATCAGGCAGGCGGGCAGTAGCATCGGACAATAACTCCGCTGTGCCATTGGAAATGATGAATACCTGGCTTGCAGCATTGATGACCGCCGGCTGATGGGAAACGGCGATGATCGTGAATTCCTTTGCCAGATTTTGCAGCGTTGCACAGATGATACGTTCACTTTCCGGATCCAGTGCACTGGTGGGTTCATCCAGTAATAACAGCTTCGGCTGGTGAGCCAGTGCCCTGGCAATGGCGATGCGTTGCCGTTGCCCCCCTGAAAGCATGCCGCCCCGCTCGCCAACGATAGTATGAATTCCGTCGGGGAACGAACTGACAAAATCCCATGCACCGGCTTGTCTGAGTGCCCGTTCCGCATCCTCGGCACTGATCGCCGGTTCGCCCACGAGGATATTGTTCAGGATGGTATCGTGCAGCAGCACGGTATCCTGGGAGACGTAGCCGATCATGTGCCGCCAGCGGCGCAGATCGATATGATGCAGAGATACCCCGTCGATCAGGATTTCACCGGATTTCGTTTCAGCCAGCCCGCAGAGCAAATCAAGCAGGGTACTTTTGCCGGCACCTGAGGAACCAATGAGCGCGGTGAACGAGTGAACCGGAATTTCAAGATTCAAATCACTGAAAATGGTTTTTCGTTCATAACTGAAGGTGATGTGGCGCAGACTCAGCCCCTGTTCCAGAGTTGGTATCAGTGTACCGGTCGATCTTTCTGCTTCCATGCGCGCCTCTTCAGCCGCATTGCGCAAGGCCCAGTAGGCACTTTCCTGAGCCACGAGCTGCTGATAGCGGCGCTGCGTTTTATTCAGCAACCCCAGAATCCTGGTTAGCAGGAAAACCATGACCATGACTTCCGGCAATGACAATTTCCAGACCACCAGTGCCAGATACAGGCCGCTTGCTGTCAGGGCTGCCAGGATAGGCTCCTGCAGGGCAAGCAGGGCTGCCCGGTTGGTGACTTCCTTGCGTGTCGCTTTTTCCAGCATCCGGGTCTGTTCGTGGAGTATGGCATCGGCTACGTTATCGCGCGCCATTGCCTTCAGGGATTTGACCGAGCCGAGTACATCGGACAGGTACGTTAACAGATGGCGCAGTAAATGAGTTTGTTTGTTACCGGCGCGTTTAGCTGCTCTGACCAGGCGATTGAGTACCACGAACAGGACGGTGCCGATCAACAGTGATGCCAGCGTGGCTTCCCATGAAATGAACAGGGCCACGATGCTGTATACCAGTGCTTCGATTGCCAGCGCCAATACATTGACACTATGTTCAAAACCCATGGCGGCACGATAAGCCTCGGTGGCAATTGAATTTGCCAGTGCACCGGCAGGTTGGCGCAGATAGTATTGCCACCGGCTGGCAAGCAGCGCCTTGATCAGATCCAACCGCAATGCAGTGGCGACATGCGCGACCGTATGACCCACCTGTTGGTTGGTCAGCAACAGAATTGCCCCTTTGAGAAACATGCCGCCGACGATGACCAGCAGAATGATTTCCAGTGTGGGTGACAACCCGACCTGATGCAGCGTATCGACCACCAGTTTGCCCATACTGGAATCGATCGATTCGCCTACTGCGATGGATAACAGGGGGAGCAACGCAGTCAGGCTGAGTGCTTCGGCGATGCCGGCCAGCAGCAGCGCAACCAGTACGAATGCGCTGCGCTTCGGAAAGACCATGATATAGGTGATCAGTGTGCGCATGATGGAGCAGGTGAGTTGATCCGGCTTGGAAAAGTGCGGGCGAGTTGGCAGTGATACCGCAAAATCAACCGGACGAGGAGCTTCCGCTCATGATAATCCTCCCGGTTACCTGTCATGTTTGTAGGGTATTTACAGATCAATCGTACCCTCGAATACAGAAACAGCCGGCCCGGTCATCCAGACCGGCTGATTTTCTCCCTCCCAGCGGATACGGAGATTGCCGCCACGCATGGCCACCCGTACTTCAGAGTTCAATAATCCGCGAGAGATACCAATGACTGCCGCAGCGCAGGCACCGGTTCCGCAAGCCAGTGTTTCGCCGGTTCCACGTTCGAAAACACGCAGCCGGATACGGGCGCGATCCACGATCTGCATATAGCCGGCATTTACTTTCTCAGGAAAAAGCGGGTGTGATTCGATGATGGGACCTTCGCTTGTAACCGGCGCCAGCTCGATGTCTGGTACGATCTGTACGGCGTGCGGATTGCCCATCGAGACGGCAGAAATTTCGATTATGCTGTTACCGATCTGTAGCGGGTAAACAGGCGCATGCTGTGCAGCCTTAAAAGGAATTTGTGCCGGCTCAAACCGGGGAACTCCCATATTGACTGTCACTTCATCGTTATCCTCGATTGTCGGCGTGATGATGCCGCGTGCGGTTTCCACCCGGATGGTTTTTTTGCTGGTCAGGTTGCGATCATGTACGAAGCGGGCAAAGCAACGGGCGCCATTGCCGCATTGTTCTACTTCTCCGCCATCGGCATTATAGATGCGATAACGAAAATCTCCGCTTTCTTGGGGTTTTTCCACCACCAGCAATTGGTCGAATCCGATACCGAAATGACGATCCGCTAACCGACGGATCGTGGCAGAATCAAGGGAAACGGACTGGCTGATTGCATCGATTATGATGAAATCGTTACCCAATCCATGCATTTTTGTGAATTTTAATTCCATCGCAAAGTCTTCTGTCTGCTCGCTGTGTTCTGGTTTATCAAGCATTCATTATACGAGGAGGAGCAGTGTATCGTTGCGATGATATGCAGAAGTGATGATTGTTCCTCACGTAGCTATTGGAGTAGCTATTGGATTGCCACGTCAGCTGTGCCTCCTCGCAAGGACGGCGTGTTTGAGCAGAGCAACAACAAAGCTCAGTTCATTGTGAACGTCCTGGTATGAAGCAACTTCAATGAACTGCGTCATTGCGGCCGTCGCAGGCGGGAACCAATCCAGTAACGGCAGGTAAAGTTCAAAATGTGGTTTTTCTGTCCAGATCAAGGCGGAAGCTAAAACCATTATTTAGCTGATTGTGTATGCAATCCATTGATCGAAATGATGGCCATACTAAATAAAGGAATCTCTGCACAAATCCGCCATGAGCCGCATTACTATCAGTAGTGCTATATTATATGATTATTTAAATTACTAAATAGTATGAGAAATATCATGACTCATAGAGTGACTATTACGCTTGACGAAGAAACCTTTGCTTTTTTAAACGATGTCGCAAGCAGCAATCGCAGTGCCTATATCAATCAGCTCTTAAAACAGGAACACAAGAATTTTCTTCGAGAAGCCTTGCGCAAAGCGAACCAGGAAGAAGCGGAAGATACCTATCAGGAAGAACTGCAAGAATGGGACAGTACGCTGTCAGATGGATTAGCCGCCAATGACTGAGTTCAGGCAGCTGGATATTTATTGGGTTGATCTTGAACCGACAAAAGGAGCAGAAACAAGAAAACTGAGACCATGTGTGATTGTTCAAAGTGATCTTGTTAATGTTCAATCGAAAACATTGATTGTTGCTCCTTTACTTCCTCAGCATAAACCCTGGCCTTTCGCAGTGAACCTGGAACCCAGTGCAGCGAATGGTTTGGATAAGGACCGCCATATCAACCTCAAGCAATTACGTGCAATTGATATTTCACGGATTAGAAAGAAACAGGGCAGGCTGGAAAAGCAATATAAAAATTTAATCCAGGAAGGGTTAATGATCGTCTTTGATTTTTGACGTCTTCGCCGCTCTGAAGGTCAGTGATTCCCGCGGTGTGAAACGAGAGCACGGTAGTTAATATACAAGGTTGGGGTGAATGGGATGAACCCCAACATCATCCATGGTGTTTATTGCGGTGTTTATGTTGGGGTTCGCAAGCTCACCCCCAACCAACGCGATTTCGTGGATTGGGGAGAAAATCGTGAACCCTCAACGATGAGAACGGTAGCTTGACCCTGATTTCCGCGCTGTTTTGTCGGCGACGGATCAACGCTATTTGTTAGAAGTCAATTGTTCGAGACGTTCGGCCAGCCAGACTTTGATGATGGACTGACGTGTCACCCCCAACCGGCTGGCTTCTTTGTCAAGAGATTCGATCATCCAGTCTGGAAAATCGACATTTACCCTTCTTTGTTTTTGCAGTGGACGACGCGCCTTGCTGATATCCAGGACTGCACTCACGTCCTTGCCACTGTCAAAATCAGAATCAAATTTCTTTGCTTTCATATAGATTTACCTCTTCATACCGCGAACGACGAACAGAGATGATACGGATCTTCTTGCTCCGGTGTGTGATAACCGCCGACCAGTGCTTATCCTGGATGCGGCCAATCACTATGGATCGGGGTTCATCAATTGTTTTCGCCGGAATTTCAAGTAAATATGGATCACTCCTGAGCTCCTGGGCTTGAACAAAGTCAATCCCATGTTTTTCCTGGTTAACTCGGCTTTTCTGCTCGTCAAACTCAAAGGAGAACATGTTATAAAAACTATACCATTTCTAAAGATGATGCAATGTGCAGAACGGTTGGGGTGAATGCAATGAACCCCAACATCATCCGTGATGTTTATTGCGGTATTTATATTGAGGTTCGCAAGCTCACCACCAACCTGCGCAATTTGGTGTGATCGACATATTCCGGGCATACCAGTCAAGCACTTACAACGATTTCGCTGACATGCTTCCCGAGCAGATTACTTTTCATCTCGATCCTCTCTGGTCACGAAATGAATCTGCCGGGCAGTAGTGACATAACATGATGTTTGGGTATTGCATTGCCTGCAACTTTTTATAGTAACGTCGCGGTCATGATATCTGACGTGTACGGGCTCGCAGCAACGCTACTGGGGAACATTATTTCAGCTACCGCCTGGTGCGCTCAGAACGTATGGAAGGCAAAGTCAAACAGGTAACGTTGCTTAATCTTGGGCGGCGCTTTGATTATCATCAATATTAGTAACAAATGATAAACTGCTCTTATTATGCTGATATGCTCAATTATTCAAACATTCAAACGGCCTGCTTAGATATCCAAGAAATCCAAATCGAAGGATGATTCAAATATGAAACATATTTCAAATACTGGAGAAACCTGTAACGATGAACGTTTTCCAGAAACTCATATAAGTGCTCAATATGGATTTACCCTGCTGGAGTTGCTGGTCGTCATGGTTATCATCGGTTTACTGGCGGCTTATGTCGGGCCCAAGTATTTTTCACAAGTGGGCAAGTCCGAAGTCAAAATGGCACAGGCGCAGATTGATTCTCTGGAAAAGGCACTGCATCAGTACCGGTTGGATGTTGGAACTTATCCCACGACCGAGCAGGGGTTGAATGCATTGCTCACCGCTCCTGCCAATGAGCTGAGGTGGCAGGGACCTTATTTAAGCAAGCGTTTGCCGG
>NZ_JBDZWD010000054.1:0-12785 GCF_040256045.1 Nitrosomonas sp. | reverse complement strand
TTTCTCTGTTTTGAGGCAATTAAACAATTGCATATTGGATAAACCAGGAATAAAGTTACTCAGAGTAGGGTTTTTGAATTCGATAAGGATTGGTTCTTTTCTGCGAAGGGTTTTCAGCTTATTGAACGAGTAGTGTGCTTGTCTTGAATCATCCTGTTTCGGATCACGTGTTGTCAGACGATTCTGTTCATTTGCTTTTGGTATAACCATGAGGAGTCACTGAAATGAATAATACGGTCAGAGCCTGGTTGGGAAAATCACGTGAAGAACTGGATGAAATCTATCGTCATGCCATGCCAGGAAATATTCCGACAGGCGATACACACGGCACGGCAATTCTGGCGGGATCACTCTTTTCAAAAACAGTAGCTGCCTTTGCACGTCTTTTTGCCTGGCAGGGCAAGGTATTTGATTTATTTTGTCCGGGCGGTCAGGCGGGTGTCCTTGTCAACAAGATTACACCGTTTGGTTTGACCTTTATCGTTGCCAAGGTATATCGCGATAAGAGCTGGCTCGATGGCAAAGACACCATCGTCATCGATTACTCTAAAACCTCCTTCGTTGCCAAGGTGATTCGCGATGAAATTCGCGAGGTCGAACCTGGTGTTTATCTTGGAAAAGTCTGGTGGGGCAAAACGCGCGTCCTGGATTTTGCGCTGACGCAAAGCGATACCCAATAACACGCTATCCAACTGTTTTCGGGGTAGAAGACCATGACACCTCAATCTGCCTTTATGATTGCTGCGACGGTACGTGTCGGGAAACTGCAGGATTTACGTACCTTGCTCGCTTCGATGAATAAAATCCCCGGGCATGCTGATCCTGATAATGACCTGATTCCGTTCGGAAAACTGGATCGTTTGCATTTTGCACGGTTTGTGATCATAGAAGCAAAAACACTGCAAGAGATTAAAGAGTTTGGTGTAAAACCACGGCCATGGCGGCCCATGCTTGCTTTTCTGGGGGATATTGACGGGGATGTGCATACTTTCCTGGCAGAGCTCGTGGAACGTGCAGAATCGGGGCTGACAAAGATCTTTTCCCATTGTGATGATTTCCCCGAGGAAAATCAGAATCTGCTGGAGTGGATAAAGATGCGTAATGTCAACCCCGGTGCCAATTACGTTAACTGGATAGGACGAACCGTCAGGCAGATCCATGAGGAAGCAGCGCTACATCACAGCCTGTCTGATTATTTACAAAAAATTGTTGCAGAGGTCGGGCGGGAAAATATTCGTACTCTACGGCAAAAGCTGTTGTCGCATGTCGAAATGGAAAAGTATAAAGGCAGGCTTGTACTTTCCCTGCCAGAGCTGACGCCGAGTGAATGGAGAACCCGTAATCTGTTGCATAAAATCGGGGTGCCGCTGATCCTGTTGCTTTTCTCTCCATTGCTATTGGTTATCGCTCCCTTCTTTGCATTATGGTTGAGAAGACGAGAGCGTTCCGATCCCGAACTCTTTATCCGGCCTGTCTACGCACATATCAAAGCGCTTTCCGAACAGGAAGATTGGGATGTCAGCAATCAATACAGCGTGTTCGGTGATGTAAAACCAGGGCTGTTCCGCCTGTTGACCTTCAAATTCATCCTCCTGCTGACCAACTGGTTTGCCAGGCATATTTACAATCACGGCTTTCTTGCGCGTATTAAAACAATCCATTTCGCCCGCTGGGTATTCATGGATAACAACCATCGCATTTTCTTTGCCAGTAATTACGATGGCAGCCATGAAAGTTATATGGATGACTTCATCAACAAGGTTGGCTGGGGGTTGAACCTGACCTTTAGCAACGCTGTCGGCTACCCGACGACAAGGTGGATGATTAAGGAAGGCGCGCAGCGTGAGCACGCATTCAAATACACGCAAAGGCGGCATCAAATACCGACAGAGGTCTGGTACAAGGCTTATCCGGGGCTGACCGCCGTTGATCTGGCGCGCAATAGTCGTATTCGGCAGGGCGTGGAAATTCGCCAGTCGGATGATGCGGAAATCCGTGAATGGCTCAGCCTGATCTGAGAGGGGGTATACAAATGGAAAAATCCAGCGATTTTGAGTTTGATGATGTGCAGGGATTGCTGCGTTTTGGATATGGAAAGCTGGCTGATACTTGCTTCATGCTGCTGAAAATTGCAGATGCCAGTGCTGCCAAACAATGGTTGAGCACAGTGCCGGTCAGCAGTGCCATTGCAATCCGTCCATCGCCTGATACGGCGCTACAGATCGCTTTTTCCGTGCAGGGTTTGCGGGTATTGGGCGTTGATGAATCGATCATCGATGGTTTCTCCGATGAGTTTGTTCACGGCATGACCAGAAATGAAAACTGCTCTCGTCGGCTGGGTGATATCGGGCGCAATGCACCCAGGTACTGGAAATGGGGCAGGGATACGGATGTGCCCCATGTCTTATTATTGCTTTATGCCAGAAAGGGCAGTCTTGATGCCTGGAAAGCGACTGTAGAAGGCGAGTATTTCTCACAGGCATTTCAGCTGCTGCAGTATCTGCCCACCTCGGACATGGGGCGAACTGATCCTTTTGGGTTTGAGGATGGGATCAGTCAGCCCGCGATTGACTGGTCAGATCGGCATGACACGGATTCACATGCAAACGATCGTTACACCAATTTACTGGCCGTCGGCGAGATGATACTGGGTTATCCCAATGAATATGGGCAATATACCGCACGACCGCTGATCGACCCCCAAAAAAACAGACTTGCCGTGAATCTGCCGGATGCCGAAGATGACCCTTCACGGAAAGATTTTGGCCGCAATGGAACGTATCTGGTACTTCGGCAACTGGAGCAGAATGTTCCCGGTTTCTGGCAATTTCTCGACAAGGTATCAGATTCCATCCCGGAGAAGCGGGAACAGCTTGCTGCATCGATGGCGGGCAGAGAACGGAATGGTACGCCCTTGATTGCGGAGCATATTCCGGGAATTTCGCCCAAGGATCATGGTAATCATTTTACCTATGACCTGGATCCGAAAGGAAACCATTGCCCGGTTAGCGCTCATGTACGCAGAGCTAATCCCCGGACAGGCGATTTGCCGACGGCAGTAACTGGTACCGGTGCAATTACGCTGATAAGCCGGCTGGTAAAAATCCTGGGATTTGGCCAAAAACCGGAGGAAGATCTCATTGCTTCCTCTCGTTTTCACCGTTTGCTGCGGCGTGGTCGCAGTTATGGCGCTGTCCTTGCGCCGGAAGACGCCGTCAAACCGAACGCCCCTGCTGCTGAACGTGGTTTACAGTTTATCTGCCTGGTAGCCAACATAGGGCGACAGTTTGAATTTGTCCAGAATGCCTGGATTGTGAATAGCAAGTTTGGTGGTCTGCAGGAGGAACCGGATCCATTGCTGGGAAATCGCGAACCGCTGATAAACGGTAACAGCACGGATCATTTCAATCGTCCTACTCCATCCGGACCAATGCAAAAGGTTTGTCATTTACCGCGGTTTACGACGGTACTGGGCGGCGGATATTTTTTCATGCCCGGGTTGCGCGCACTCAAATACATTTCAGCATTACAGCCTAACGGAAATGGCGGTTCATCATGAACATGACAATCAAAAACCGGGTACTCAAGGCGATTCACAATTTCCTGATTTTGTTGCTGCGCATCGAGCGTCGCCTGGAGCCATGGTTTCGGACGCAGTGGGATTATCTTTTTCGAGAACCTGGCTCAAGATTGATCCAGTTTCTGATTAATCGGCGACGCAAGAACAAGGATCCTGATCTTAAACTGGCTGAGGAAAGATTTGATCCTGACGAAGAAGAAAGCCTGAATAAAATAATCGATCTCATGATGGATCAAATGCGCGGACGCTTCAAACCGGGAGAGTATGAACGGGGGGGCAATACCAAAACACACGGTATCGTGCGTGCCACCATCACTATCCGGGATGATCTGCCGGAGCATTGCCGCAAAGGTATTTTTGCCAATCCACGCAGTTACCCGGCTTATATCCGCTATTCCGGACCGGGCCCGAATGTGCCTGCTGATATCAATGATGTCGGGTTTATGAGTATGGCGATAAAAATCATGGGAGTGCCGGGAGAAAAACTGATGAGTGAAGAAAAATTGACACAAGACTTCATTGCAACCAGCGGGGGAGCGACATTTGTTACGCCCAACACGCGGGAAAATGCCAAGTTGCAATACTGGAGCCTGGTGGATATGACACTTTATTATTTTCTCAATCCGAAAGACGCTCATTTGCTCGATTTTTTCATGCAGAGCCTGTGGACAGCAACTCAGTACAATCCGCTGGGACAGCGCTACTGGAGCTGTACACCTTATCTGCTGGGTGAAGGCCAGGCAATGATGTATTCATTTGTGCCAAAAACGAAGGATGTTGAAAGGCATATTCCCGGTTTACCTTTTGGTACACCACCGTTTAATTATTTACGGGAGAATATGATCAAGACGCTCAATGAAAAAGATGTCGAGTTTGATCTCATGATCCAGGTACAAACCGATCCCCATTTGATGCCCATCGAGGACAGTTCAGTACGCTGGCCGGAAAAGCTTTCTTCATTCATTCCTGCCGCCACCATCCATATCCCTAAACAGAAATTTGATTCGGATGCGCAGTTCGAGTTTGCCAAGCGTTTGAAAATGAATCCCTGGCATTGCCTTCCCGAACACCGGCCGCTGGGTAATATCAACCGGGCACGTTTCAGAATGTATTACGAATTATCCCGATTCCGCCAGGAGATGAATGAAACCACTCACCTTGAACCGACAGGAGATGAAGTATTTGATTAATTGTCTTCTGTTCGAATACCTGATCATAAGGTGATTTCGGCTACCCGGGTTTTAGGAATCTCTGATTAAACCCTCTATAAGCCACAACCCTTACGGGTACTGGTTTTGCAGACGGGGACTGCAGCGTTGAACTTGTTGCGAAGGGG
The DNA here is from genome assembly GCF_040256045.1 of Nitrosomonas sp. Lineage (GTDB taxonomy): Bacteria > Pseudomonadota > Gammaproteobacteria > Burkholderiales > Nitrosomonadaceae > Nitrosomonas. The sequence continues at coordinate 7,869 of NZ_JBDZWD010000054.1, read as the reverse complement.
CCAACCATTCACTGCTTCACTCGCCTTATAGTCCATCCGCAAAACACAGTGTGCGGCCATGTAGGACTTGATCAGAGGTTCCTTAGAGAAAATTCTTGCCAATCAGGCTGGCTTTGAGTATCGTCCGATAAAACGAGAATAAAAGCAGAAGTCGGTTTTACTCATTCTCATCCATTGCAGCAATAGTTGAAGGTCGACTGACCATCATCATGGTACAGGCAAAACTGAATGGTGGCCGTCGAGTGTAATTGATCATTTTCATACACGCAGGGCCAACCGCAAGGAGTATATAACCATGAGTTTTGCAAATATTATCGGTCAGTTTTTGCAACAAGGTCTTTCAGAACAAAGTCGTTCGCGCCTGAATCAGACTCTCGGTTCACTGGAACTGGACGGAGCTGGCGGCAAGCTGGAACAGTTTCTCGGAAATTTACTGAATGGTAATGAGAACGATGGCAAGCGTAATACGGCGTCGACCGGTAGTGGTGGTTTACTCAATCTGATACGCGGTTTCTTTGGCAGTAAACAGACCGAGAATCTTACCGGAGGTCAGCTGACCGGTATCGGGGCGCTTGCAGGAGCGCTGCTGAGTGGAGGTACCAAAGCAAGCAAAGGAGCACTTGGCGGCAGTGCCATGGCGATTCTTGGTTCTCTGGCACTGAATGCCCTGAAGGGGCATTTGGCTGCCAGCAATACCTCGGCCAGTGCAGCCAATATTGACCGACATGCCATGGAAGCGATTAATGATCCAGATACCCAGCGTTTGATTGTGCGTGCGATGATTGCTGCCGCAAAGGCCGATGGCGTCATTGATGAACAGGAAAACGTGCGTATTCTGGGCAAGGTGGGTGAGGATGGTGTTACCGAGGCCGAACGACAACTGGTAGAAGAGGAATTGCGTCGTCCAGCAGATATGGCTGCACTGGTAGCTGCGGTACCGAATCAGGTAGTTGCAGCCGAAGTTTACGGTGCCTCATTACTGGCGATCAATGTTGATACTGAGAAAGAAGAGGATTATCTGCGGGAGCTGGCAAAACGGCTAAGTCTGGATGCAGCAACAATTGCCCGGTTGCATCAACTTACTGGTGCTCCTGAAATAAGCTGAGTACGTATATTTTCCAGCCAGGCAGTATTTTCAAGTGCCCGGCTGGAACAGAAGAATGGTATTTTTTATCCAGTTCCAACAGAGAACAGGTGATCTGCATACTTCAAATGCCATCTGTTATCAGGACAAAAATTCTCCCTGCTGAGGTGGTATTGTGCGATTTCTGTCAATTATCATAGTCGCAATATTCTGTGCTTTTTCTGTAAGTGCTGCGCCAGCGGCACCTGATGATTCTTATATCGCCGGTTATGCTGCAGCCATTCTGAAAATTCAGTTTGGGGTTGATCTTCCTTCGTTAACCGTACGGAACGGCAATATTACACTGCCAGCAGACAAGTTGCTGGCAAAAGATCATGCCAGGATTACGCAGCTGTTCTCAGAGATTCCCGGTGTTACCAGAGTGGAAATCGTGGAGTACACCGCCCAGCAACCTTTATCAGCTTCCCCGGAGCCGGTTGAAGCGATTGTCGATAAAGGTGCTCTGGCAACACGCTCAACAATGCTGGCAATCGGCCTCCTGCCGGAAGGTCATTTATTCAAGCCATTACTGGCGGATCCGCGATGGAATCATTTCTCGGCTGCCTACCGCAATTATGTGGGAAAAAATGTAGACGGCAACCATAACGGCTCTGTCAGCTTCGGTGAGACGATACCATTTTACCGTGCCAATATCGGGCAATCGATTGTGCAATGGGAGGTCGGGCTCCAGGCCGGTATATTCAGTGACTTTAACCTGGGTGCTTCCTCAACTGATCTCATCAATACGGATTTTATTGGCGGAATTTATACCGGCGTACGGGCAGGAAACGCATCTGCCTTTGCGCGTATCTATCATCAGAGCTCTCATCTCGGTGATGAATTCCTGTTGAGAAAACTGACTGATGTGGAGCGTATCAATCTCAGCTATGAAGCTGCCGATCTCAGACTTTCCTATGAATTCCCGTATGGAATACGTATTTATGGTGGCGGTGGCGGGATGTTTCGCAAAGAACCATCGGCAATCAAGCCCTGGTCAGTGCAATACGGTATAGAGTTCAGAAGTCCGTGGCAAATGGAATTTGCACTGGTACGACCAGTTTTTGCGGTGGATATCAAGAACCATGAACAAAACAATTGGCATGCCGATATCTCTGCCAGAGCCGGTGTTCAGTTCGATAATTTCCAGACTTTCAACAGGAAACTTCAATTTATGTTGGAGTATTTCAATGGATATTCCCCTACCGGCCAGTTTTTCAGGGAAAAGGTCGAATATCTCGGCATTGGTGCGCACTACCATTACTAGACTTGATACGGAATCCATCCAGATTCTGATTTGCTGATTGGTATTTATACAGACTTGTTTCCCGGATAGAGGGAATATTCATCGAACACGTCCGTCGATTCGACTTGCAGTATAATCAATCGCTTTGGGTAGGATACTGTCATGGAAGCCGAACAAATCAATGTAATGATTGAACAACTGGAAAGCATGAAGCAAAGAAGTCTTGATTTGCGGAGGTATCTTTGACTTCGATGCCAAGCAAATACGGCTGACAGAGCTGGAACGCCAGTCTGAAGATCCCGCCATCTGGAATGATCCGGACCGCGCCCAGGAAATGGGACGTGAGAAAAAATCCCTCGAAAACATTGTCCATACTCTGCAATCGGTTGATCGTCAATTGCGGGATACGCATGAGCTGCTGCAAATCGCCCAGGAAGAAAACGACGAGGAAACCCTGCAAAGCATTGCTGATGACGTTACGGAACTCGATCAGAGGCTGGCTGGAATGGAGTTTCGCCGGATGTTTTCCGATCCGATGGACCCTAATAACTGTTTTATCGACATCCAGTCCGGTTCAGGTGGAACTGAAGCACAAGACTGGGCATCGATGCTGGAAAGAATGTATCTGCGCTACTGTGAACGGCGCGGGCTGAGAGTGGAACTGCTGGAGGAATCGCCTGGCGACGTAGCCGGTATCAAGAGTGCTACGCTCAAAATAAGCGGTGAATATGCCTATGGCTATCTGCGCACGGAAACCGGTGTGCATCGATTGGTGCGCAAATCACCGTTTGATTCGGGCAACCGGCGGCATACTTCCTTTGCCAGCGTGTTTGTCTATCCGGAAGTGGATGACAGTATTGAAATCGACATCAACCCGGCCGATTTGCGGGTGGATACCTTTCGTGCCTCAGGCGCGGGTGGGCAGCACATCAATAAAACCGATTCGGCTGTCCGGATCACGCATATTCCAACCGGTATCGTCGTCCAATGCCAGAGTGGCCGTTCCCAGCACCGTAACCGTGCTGATGCCATGACGGTACTGAAATCCCGCCTGTATGAAGCGGAGCTGAGAAAACGTAACGAGACCAAACAGGCCATCGAGGATTCCAAAACCGATATTGCGTGGGGTCATCAGATTCGCTCCTATGTGCTGGATCAGTCCCGTATCAAGGATTTGCGTACTAACATCGAGATTGGTAACACTCAGGCCGTGCTCGATGGCGATTTGGACACATTTATCGAAGCCAGTCTCAAGCAGGGGATATGACCCGTATACCACCCGGTGAGGTATGGATGGTACGGCCGGTATTCCGAAATAAAACATGACACCGACCCTCATCGAACTGATGGGTGCGGGGTTGTTTGCCCTTGCCATCCTGCACACGTTCTGCACCGGATTCTTCAAGCGACTGGCGCATATCCAGCCCGCGCACGCCGGGCTGTGGCATCTGCTGGGCGAGGTGGAGGTAGCATTCGGTTTCTGGGCGCTGGTGCTGGTGGTAGTGCTGTTCACCATCGAAGGTGAAGCCGCAGCGATACATTACGTCGATTCCCGCAATTTCACCGAACCAATGTTCGTTTTTGCCATCATGGTGGTTGCAGGTACCCGCCCGATTTTGCAGACAGTGATGGCTACAGTTCATCTGGTCACTCGCCTCATTCCCCTGCCGGGTGGTATGGGGTTCTGCTTTACCATCCTGACATTGATTCCTCTGCTCGGTTCGTTCATTACCGAGCCTGCTGCCATGACACTGGCTGCACTGATTCTGGCCGAACGTATTTTCGCGAAAAGGATTTCCGCACACATGAAGTACGCCCTCCTCGCTGTACTGTTCGTGAATGTTTCCATCGGCGGCACATTGACACATTTTGCCGCCCCCCCCGTTCTGATGGTAGCGAGCAAATGGAATTGGGACACAGTTTTTATGCTGACGACTTTCGGCTGGAAGGCAGCCATCGCCGTAGTGGTGAATGCGCTGTGTGTCACATTGCTGTTCCGTGAAGAACTGCGGCTGTTGCCGGTAACCGAGAACAATCGTCATGAGGCTGTACCGCCTGTGCTGGCCGGGGTGCATCTGGCGTTTCTGGCAGGCATCGTGATCTTCTCTCATCACCCGGCCATGTTCATGGGGCTGTTCCTGTTTTTTCTGGGAATTACCCACGCCTATCAGCAATATCAGGATCGACTGATTCTGCGTGAAGGTCTGCTGGTTGCCTTTTTTCTGGCCGGGCTGGTAGTGTTGGGCGGCCAGCAGCAGTGGTGGTTGCAACCGCTGCTGATGAGCATGACCAGCGACCAGATGTTCCTCGGTGCAACCCTGCTGACCGCAGTGACCGACAACGCAGCACTGACCTATCTGGGCTCTCTGGTCGAAGGATTATCCGATGATCTCAAATATGCCCTCGTCAGTGGTGCAGTGACGGGAGGTGGCCTGACTCTCATTGCGAATGCACCCAATCCGGCGGGTATAGCTATCCTGCGTAATCATTTCGATGATGAGGCGGTGCACCCCTTCAGGCTGTTGCTGACTGCAGCAATCCCCACCTTCATTGCGGCACTGGCATTCCGGTTGCTGTAATCAAACCTGAGATTTCTTAAATCTTATTGAACTAAACCTCTATAATGTACATTTCCTATGTACGTTACAGGATTATCTATGACATCCGTTAATGTGACCGAATTACGGCAACATTTACCCGAATACCTGAAGCAGGTACAGGCAGGCGAGGAAATTACAATCACTTTGCACGGCAGGACCATTGCTCGCATTGTGCCTGAACATAAAAAAAGCAAATGCGAGGAAGTACTTAAACGTTTGGATATGCTGCGTGGCACGGTCATCGCGGGTGATATTCTTGCTCCTTTAGACGAGGTATGGACAGGTGATACCGATCATCTGTGATACTCACGTTTTGCTGTTCTGGGCTGATCGTCCTGAGCGATTAACGACGATCGCCCAACAAGCTCTGGACAGTGGAAAAGCGCAGGGTACGCTGGCGTGTGCTGCTATTAGCTTCTGGGAAATAGCGGTACTGTTTCGAAAAAACAGACTGGTATTACCTGCTCAGCACACACCGCTTTCTTATATGGAAGATATCGCTACATCACTGGAACTGACTATTCTTCCCCTCACACCGGCAATCGCCGCATTGGCTGAAAGCGGTATCGTGATACAGAATGACCCGGGTGACAGATTGATCGCTGCAACGGCCATTGCGTATCAGGCACCTCTCATTACTGCTGATGAAAAATTACGTGCAACACCGGGCCTGAACTGTATTTGGTGATGTGATCAACACAGTAGGATGCGGGTTCGTACCTCACCGTATCCTACTATGCTGGATTCAGTGGTAAAAGAGATTTGGAACAATAAAAACCTGAACCAAATTGAATATCAGATATTCTCCTTACCCCTGTTTTGCTATAGCAGTTGGAATAGCTTCTACTTCACCATTCAGCCCCATCAACAGTGTTTCAACCTCTATTTTTGGATATTTTTTATTGATCATATCTTTGAGCTGTGTGAGTCTTGCAGTATGTTCTGCCGTTTCTCTATTTGTATCCTTGGAATAATCTTCTCCAAGTAATATCTTGTATGCACCACAGTCACGATGATCCATTACCATGACGGTGTGTATCTCGTGTAGATTGACCGCCAGGTCGAGATGATCCCAAAAAGTCCTGCTCCAGGCAGGATATTTATCTGTAATAGCACCCAGTGAAGCACCGGCCAGTACAATATGGTCATAGTTGTGGTACAACCCTCGACGGAGCATGTAGCGTTCAATTTCATCCATCAGACGGTAATCCATACAACTTAACAGTAATGTACCTGCTTTCTTTTCTGCGCGGACTTCCGATATTCCTGATATTACTGAAAATAAACCCATGCTACTACCAAGAACAGCGAGCTGAAGAAATTTCCTCCGGTTGGCTTGCGGAAACGGAACATCTTCGGTTGTGTGTGAACAAGATTGTTTTTTCATTTTCTCTCCATAAAATTTTGTAACCGCTAATCATAGATATTTTTTAAATATATTTTCAACCTCTTTGTTATTATGGCTAATCAGCTGTAACTTATATTCATATAGAATAATTTGAATTGGTAAAAAATATATATAAATTAATAGGATGCAGTTTGTACCTCACTATATCCTACCGGCTACTATGTAGCGGTAAAATCGTAGCTTGACCGGGTTAGAGCGTACGGAAAAATTTTTATGTGGAATCAGATCTTGAAGAAAGTAACCGTTTCAATAATGCTGTTGCTCTGCATCAACGTAAGTGTTGCTGATACTTCAACCAGTGTTAGATGCGCTGAGAGTGGCTCTGCATCCGCCTATTCCCGTTCAGGAAACAGTGTTTCATACTCAAGTGTAAATTGTTCGAGTAACAATGAACAAAACGCAATAACACCAAGTGACATAGCAGCCAGCAAATCCTATTTGCCTGAACCGTATACATCATTGGTTTTATCTGGCGCGCTCAATATTGAGATAAAAACCGGCAGTGAAAACAGGGTCACAATTTCCGGAGATAGCAATTATGTGGAATCTGTTGAAGTCGATTCATCCGATGGAGAATTAATCATCCGCAGGCCAGGCCCAGGAAATGATAACCTCAATGTAATTGTAGAAAGTATCTCACTTCAAAAACTCAAAATCTCCGGGGCGGGTAGCACAAACATTTATGGTGATTTTCCAGATGGCTTATCTGTCAGAAAAAGGGGTGCCGGTAGTATAAATATCGAAGGTCAGGCAAGCATGCTTAAGTTGAATCTATCCGGGGCGGGTAATATAACTGCAAGAGATTTCACAGTAGATAATGTTGAAATTGATACTGCAGGTGCGGGCAATATAGCTGTATGCGCTAAAAAATCGGTGGCAGGATCACTTGCTGGTGCCGTGTATTTCAAGGTTTACTGCAATCCGTTTCAAAGATCAGTCAACACGCGAGGGGTTTCACGCGTCAGTTATCGGTAAATGTAACCTCTGACAGTTATTTCTCTACTGTCTGTAGCCTTCATATGATGCAAATAGGGCATATATGTCGTACCTGTTTGTATGTGATTGGTTATTTCTATCCGTCTGTATGTTGCTCGGTTGTTTCATCTGGACCGACGCAGCGCAAGCGCCGAAAATAGTTGTGATAAGGTTTTACGTCCCGACTGAGCACACTTAGATTGGCAACAGCCGCATGGGCGCCAATGTAGAAATCCGGCAACGGTATGAGTCGAGTGCCACCCCGACGACGATAGTTCAGATAGGCTTTCGCCGCCAGCCCGGCACACGACCATGGTAAGGGACTGCGCAGGGTATCGTAGATATCGAGCATCGTATCCAGAGCGTCTATATCTGGTCCCGGGATAAGCAACTCAGTGTAGATCATCAGATTGATGTGCAGGGGCGCCTGCTCGCTACAGACCTGAAGCTGATCTACGGCCCAGTCGTGCCACTGGCTATCGGTGTCCATGCAGTCGATCCAAATATTGGTATCGACTAA
>NZ_JBDZWD010000014.1:0-49452 GCF_040256045.1 Nitrosomonas sp. | reverse complement strand
CGTCATCATCTCTGCTGCTGCGACTACGACTGGTTCGACGGTTGTCATCATCGTCATCATCTCTGCTGCTGCGACTACGACTGGTTCGACGGTTGTCATCGTCGTCATCATCTCTGCTGCTGCGACTACGACTGGTTCGACGGTTGTCATCGTCGTCATCATCTCTGCTGCTGCGACTACGACTGGTTCGACGGTTGTCATCGTCGTCATTCTTATGGCTTTGCCGCCCAGCTTCTCGTGCTTCTTGGGAATCAAATTCATGTGCATTGCCACTCTGATGAGCCGCTATCCCAGCCTCTCGTGCTTCTTGGGAATTAAACTCATGTGCATTGCCACTCTGGTGAGCCGCTTTTCCGCCTTTGCTAGCGATTTCTCTTTGCTTTTCGGGATCCATACCCGCAAAACCTCGTCCTTCATTCTCATCTGAATCCTGCTTTTGCTTAGTGGTAACCATTATTCATCTCCTTAATGTTTACTTAATTTTTAAATTGAATAAAAAATGAATTTAATTTCAAACAAATAAAATATTTAATATTGCATCAAAATGATATTCCTATTTATCAATAATGTATATAAATTCATTTGCGCTAAAAAATAATAATTCAACATTAATTAAAGAGTATCCTAATTACAATACATAAAATAAACAATCATTTTATAAATTCATATAACCGCTTTTATGATCACTTATATCTTTCATTCTTTAAATCATAAGCATGCTATATGATTACTTAATCTCAGTTAATGCTAGTTATATAGCACATATAATTCTAGGAAATAGAGAGTAAAGAAATATTACGTAACCAAATTATTTATTAGGAGAAAACATGAAGCAAAATAAGGAAAGTAGTGCCCCCAAAGCAGTAACAGGCGATATTGTGAAACTGCTTAAGGCGGATCATGAGAAAGTCAAAAAATTATTTGAAGAATTCAAGGACTTAATTGAGAAAGGTAACAGCAAGAGCAAAAAAGAAAAAATTGTTAAAGAAATATGTGAAGAATTAACACTACATGCCTTAGTAGAGGAATCAATTGTTTACCCTGCAGCACGTGATGTAATTGAGGATCAGATTTTAATGGATGAGGCTGATGTAGAACATGCAGGCGTAAAAGAATTAATTTCCCAGCTCCAATCAATGACGCCCGAAGATAGTCATTATGATGCAAAGGTGATTGTATTAAGTGAATATGTTGAGCATCATGTAAAAGAAGAAGAGAAGACAATACTCCCGAAACTTGCCAAGTCAGAAATTGATGAAAAAGAATTGGCAGAGGAAGTAATACATTTCAAAGAAGATTATCAAGATGATGGGTCTACAAAGTCTACCCAACACAAGAAGAAAGAGTAATTTAGTTATGGTAGCTCAGATTTGATCTGTCATTATCCTTGTCAAAAGGTGAGATTACCCGGTTTGATAGAGGTGAGAATCTTTATCAACCAAGCGCGCAAGCGCAAAGGAGTAATCCCATGAGTAGCGTTAACCAGAAAATCTCAAATACAAGATTGGCTTGCTTAATCTGGCAGCCGAGCTTGGCAATGTATCCCGTGCCTGTAAAGTGATGGGTTTTTCTCGCGATACTTTCTATCGCTATCAGGCAGCTGTGGAAACAGGAGGTGTTGAAGCTCTGATAGATGCAAACCGACGTAAGCCCAATTAGGGGTAAAACCAACAAATGTTAAGGATAGTTCAACGAAATGGCGGCTGGTAACATAACTGTTGGTTTTACCCCTAATACTTCAATGCTTATCCCGTATATCAGATCATCCATTCTTATTTTTCTCCGGACAAAAAAATACCCGCGCGTGGCGGGTATAGAAAAGTGCTGGTTCTGTCAGCACGCGAGCCTCAATGATCCGAAAGGAAAGAGGAATCTATAGAGAAGATCAGTAATGTAATCTGCCTTCCTTCTAAAACGATTCCTACGTTCAATTTTACATAATATACATTATACGAAATTTAATGCTCGTGCCGCCGGTACGGAAACAAAGGAGGAAATGCGTTATGTCAGATCGAAAAACAGGATTAGAATCTGCTCCGAACGAGATAAAAACATCCATTCGGAGCAAAGACTGGAAAAATGGGGAGAATTATTTGAAGCTTATTTGACGCGGCTGCGGTATTCGCGCGTCCGAGTATCGATTTCGATTTTGTCGCCGATTTCACAAAACAACGGCACCGCTAGTTCAAAGCCGGTCGGTATTTTTGCAGGTTTCAGTACTTTACCCGTAGTATCTCCTTTGACTGCAGGCTCGGTGTAGATGATCTCGCGCACAACTGTATTAGGCAGTTCAACTGAAATAGGTTTGTCGTTGTAGAACACGACTTCGCAGGGCATGCCATCTTCCAGAAAGCTGAGTGCATCACTCATGGTTTCCTCTTCAACCTCATACTGATTGAATTCAGCATCCATGAATACATACATTGGGCTGGCAAAGTAGGAATAGTTCACCTCTTTCTTATCCAGCATTACTATGTCGAATTTATCATCCGCTTTGTATACGGCTTCACCAGGGGATTCAGTCAATAAATTCTTGTACTTCATTTTTACTACCGAGGAATTGCGTCCTGATTTGGTAAATTCGGTTTTCAGCACGACCATGGGATCTTTGCCGAGCATGAACACATTGCCTACACGAAGTTCTTGAGCAGTTTTCATCTAATTACTTACTATAAGTCAAGGAAAAAAAAGAACATTATACTTTGACTTCACCGGCAGAACGAGCAAATAATCACCGGTTCCTGCAAAAATTTACCAGACTGGAGGCCAGATCTGGGATTTGTGCAAGCCGTTCAGCCCAGGCCATGGCATGCTGTTGCAGCACATCGCGATATTTCCAGAAACAGTTCCAATCCAGTTGTTCGTTATTATTCCAACTTCGATGAAAAGCCCGCACTGCATCAGCTGCCGGTTCGGCCAATCCCTGGCAGTAAAGAGCCAGGAAAGCTTCCAGTTTGATTAGATGCACGTTTTCCTGTTGCGGATAGATCTGCCAGATGATCGGCCGTGCTGCCCACTGCGCACGCACGAAGGAATCCTCGCCACGTACAAAATTACAATCACACGCCCACAATAAACGGTCATAGTTTTCCTGCGACATAAAAGGAATGATATGCAAAGTCAGATTACCGCGTTGGATGCTATCTCCTGCGGCAAGGTGTGATTTCCCTGTCCAGTCGGCTGCTGATGCCAAAGCTGTGCCTTCCGGTAACAGGCATCGAACAGGTGAAATCGAGCCAGCCCACGCTTCCAGCAAATCACTGATCGGAGCACTGTCGTAGCAAAACAGTGAAACGGTGGCCTCCTCATCCGCAGCAGGATTGGTGATACCCAATTCGCGCCACAACCCTCCCGGGTCAGCGCGTGATGCATCGCGCAGCGCAAACAATCCCGCCTCTCGCAGCAGCCCCCCGGTTGCTGCAGTAAATCCCGGGAAAAAGAAGTAATTGGTCAACGGTAAACCGGGATGTGGCGAAGCCAGCCCATGGTAGCCTTCCACCCACTGTTCGGCTGACAAATATTCCAGATTGATCCATATTCGGTCTGTTTTTCCTTCAATCTCCGAAAGCCGGGGTGAAGCAGCAGCCATCGCTGCTACATAACGTGGCGGTAATTCACACCCGAATGCCTCGATCACCACATCCGCCGGCATAAGATCAGCAAACGGTTCAACCCAGTGGAGAATCTCCACTCCCCGGATGTTCTGAATTGCCAGACGAGGGTTGATTACCGGGCAAATGCGTTGCATTGTCCCCAAATCGTCCACCAGCATGCGCACAGAAATATCAAATTCCGTAACCAGTTGACGCGCCAGGCGCCAGCAAACACCAATGTCGCCATAGTTATCGATAACATGGCAGAAAATATCCCAGCGTATGGTTTCTTTTATCTTCAATCCGGCAACTTCTCTGGAATCCACATCTGCTTTCTTGTTTGACTTTCCGGATATTTCCCGATACTTTCGTTTTCATTGAGCACTTCTATTACTGCTTCACCTTCCATGCGCGTTGCAAGTTGTATTGTCTCTGTCGGAAAAATATTCAATGAAAATCACTTTCTTCAGCACTCAGCCGTATGACCGTGAATCCTTCCTCAAACATCATACCGACACGCAATTTGAACTCGTTTTCCTGGAAGAAAAACTAAGCGAACACACTGTATCACTGGCCAGCGGGAGCCAGGCAATTTGTGTTTTCGTCAATGACAGCCTCAATGAAGCCGTTATTCATCAGCTTGCTCAACTGAATGTGCAACTCATTGCGCTGCGCTGTGCTGGTTTCAACAATGTGGATATCAAAGCAGCTCATGCCTGTAATATCAGGGTGGTGCGCGTTCCGGCCTACTCTCCTCATGCCGTGGCAGAACACACGCTGGCAATGATCATGACGCTGAACCGCAAAACACACAAGGCTTATAACCGTGTTCGTGAACAGAATTTTTCGCTGAACGGATTGCTCGGCTTCGATCTCCATGAAAAAACGGTCGGTGTGATCGGTATCGGTCATATCGGTGAAGTTTTCTGTCGGATCATGCATGGTCTGGGTTGCAACATTCTCGCCTGTGACCCGGTAAAAAAGCCGGAAATCGAGAAAATGGGTATTTCGTATGTTTCCATGAACGAGCTTTTTTCCCGGTGCGACATCCTTTCCCTGCATTGCCCACTCAATGAAGAGACGCGCTATCTCATCGACAGCAGTGTCATTGCACAAATGAAAACAGGCGTCATGCTGATCAATACCGGCCGGGGTGGACTGATCGATACCAAAGCCGTGATCGCCGGGCTGAAATCAGGCAAGATCGGCTATCTCGGTATCGATGTTTATGAGCAGGAAGCAGATCTGTTTTTTCAGAATCTTTCCGAGCAGATCATTCTTGATGACACCATCGCACGCCTCATGACTTTTCCGAATGTGTTGATTACTGCACACCAGGGATTTTTCACGCAAGAAGCACTTGATCAGATTGCACTGACGACATTCGCTAATATAAAACGATTCATGGCTGGAGAAATGCTGGCAAATGAAGTGAAAATTTGATTTTATTGCCAGCCGGTTACTTCATAGCCTTTCTCACGCAAACAACGGTTTACAAAATTCGTATAAGCTGGCGCAGGTCGCGAAGTACTTCCTGAACCAAGTACGCCGGATAATAACCCCCAGGTAGCGCCGCTGGCAGCGCCAACCATGGCGCCCCGTCCAGCTGCACCGGCAATGGCCCCGCCAACGGCACCACTGGCCGCACCGGCACCTGCTCCAATTGCTGTTCTCCGCGCTGTATTTCCGGTGCTCCCGCTCCCTTCCCTGGCGCCGGCTGATTCAGCCAGCTGTCTGCATTCTCTGATATCTCGTTCTGCAGTAGTTTTTCCAACAGACTGATAATAGGAATTGGGGTACAGAACAGGCTGATAGGTTGCACAGGCAGATAATCCCGATAGTATTATTCCGAGCCCCACTATTCTTCCGCGCTTGCTGATCATGTCATTGCTCCCTAATATCCTAAATAAGGTATTAACGCTCAACCGGTACGATTTCAATTGTCTTGATATCTTTTCCCCGTCGGAGTTGCAGTTCGATTTTCTCTCCTGCTTTCAATACTCGCAGAATATCGGCGTATGACTTCAAATCAGTAATGGGTTGCTCTGCCAGCCGAATCAGGATGTCACCTTGCTGTAATTGCGCCTGCTGCGCTGGAGAATCGGGCAGCACATCATCCACGCGCACACCCTCCCCCTGCCAGGAAAAATCCGGTACTGTACCGATGATGATTTTGCGTTTACCCTCTATCTGAGTAGTTGTTTGAGCTGTGTCAGATGACTGATTACCGGCATCCAGCGTAACCGTCAATGGTTCAGAGCGATTAGCCAGATATTCAGCTCCTTCCTTGAGAATGGCAGCTACCTTGATCAGCCCGGCAGCATCGATTTTATCGACGGTATCGCCGGGGGCATGATAATCCTTATGCACGCTGCCAAAAAACTGGACTGCCGGTACACCCGCCCTGATAAAAGCGGCCTGATCACTGGAACCGAAGTCATTCGGCACCGCGTTGACGGGAATGCCGGTGACAAAACCGGCGCCACGGAATACATGTACCAGCTCGCTTGCCGTACCTGTACCAAATATAGTGACCGGATTGTTACCCAGCCGGCCGACAGTATCCAGATTCAGCATGGCGATGATTTTTTCAGTGGGATAACCGGATGAATTGCCCAGATAATGGGTTGACCCCAGCAACCCGGATTCTTCACCGGTAAAAGCAATAAAAATGATGGTGCGCTGCGGTTGCCACCAGGTTGCGATCTGGCGTGCCAGCTCCAGCATGACAGCTACCCCGCTGGCATTATCATCCGCACCATAATGAATCTTGCCACGGTTGGCTGCACGCACATCCGGCCAGCCCAGTCCGAGATGATCGTAATGCGCCCCGATCACCAGGCTTTGCCCGGCCAGTTGTGGATTGGTGCCAGGCAGGATTCCAATGACGTTGCGCAGGGTGATTTTCCCTTTTGGCGTTCCTACATCCTGCTGCCAGATCTGAAAATAGCTTCCACTCTCTCCCCCCGGCTGCAATCCCGCCTGTTGAAACTGCTGTGCGATATATTCTGCTGCCTTGTCCAGCTCCGGACTGCCCAGCTCGCGCCCCTTGAATGCCTCACTAGCTAGCAAGGTAATATCTTCCAGCATGCGGCTCTCCGAAAACAAGGGTGGCAGTTCTGCCAGTGCATGACGGGGTGCCAGGGTGCCGGTGTGACTGGAGGTAAACGAAGCATCATCCTTCTGTTTGACCAGTTGTGTCAGAGGAGAGCGGGTCACCGGCCATTGACCTTTGTTGATGTTGTTCAGTTCTTCGCTTTTACCGCTACCTTCAAATACCAGATAACTGTATTTGCGGTAATGCGGCAGTTTTCTGGCCAGCTCTGTAATTGCTGCAGGTTGATCCGATGCTACCCACAGCAGTGTTGAAGCGGGATTGGATGGCTGACGAGCCGTCAGCACGATAGCATGTTTGTCCTGCTGATAGATTTGCCCCCCCAGCTGCAATTCACCCTCTTTTCTGGCGACACCGTGCTCTGACAGCGTATTGATCACCTGATTGCTGAATTTGTTCTGCCAGCCCAGAATCCAGACTGTACGATCTGCGGGCAGCGTTTCCAGTTGATCATCACGGATGATTTCCAGCGAACCGGATTGGGTTTTCTGCCAGGTGGAAGCAAGCAGTTGATATGCCTGCGACAATTGCGTGCTGCCTATATTGGCCGGCAGGATCAGTAACGGTTTTTCCGCACCGAAGCCTTGTGACAAGGCAGCAGGAATTTCACGGCTGTCCAAGCGCCGGAATACATCGAACTGCGGGTCGATATCGATACGTACCGGGCGTGCCGGTAAATCCAGTTCAATGGCATTGTCTGGCTGATCGATTTTAACCTGTGTCTGCCAGGCAGCTGCTTTTCCTTCCAAATGAACCGCAATCGGTACAGTCAATTGATAAGGTGCACCTGGTTGGGTTTGTTTGATGATCGCTTTGAGCCGGTAACCCCGGTTCCAAGGCTCAGCCTGTGCACTTTCCAGTGAGATATCAGGAGCACCGCTCTGATACACCCATTGTTGAAAGAATGGGGAAAAATCTTTCCCGATCAGGGTATTGAGAGTCGTTTGTAAATCTTCAAAAGTTGCCTGTTTGAACTGGTATTGCTTATAGAAGCTGCGTAATACGTTGATGAAATTTTTATCTCCCAGTTCCTGCCGCAGCATGTGGAACATCATCATGGTTTTGCCATAGCCGACCGCTTCTGAACTGGGGCTGTGACGTGAAGTGAACCGGGCGATCGGAAAATCCTTTCCCTCATTCACGAAATCAGTATATTTCTGCAGCACATCACGGCGGTATTCTTCACCCTTGCCTCCTTGTTCACTGACGAGATGGTCGGCCAGGTAGGCTGTTAATCCTTCCGACCAGTTTCCTTTGCTGTAATCGACAAATACACCATTTCCCCAATAATTGTGCAAGATCTCATGCGGATAAGAGGTATGGAGAATAAATGGGAAACGCACGACTTTTGGTCCCAGCAGCGTAAACGATGGCATGCCGTAGCCGGTTTCCCAGAAGTTCTCCACCAATGCAAATTTCGGGTAGGGATAAGGTCCGATCAACTTACTGTACATAGTGATGTATTGTCCGGTTGCATCCAGATATTTCTGCGCCAGCGCTTTATCCGGACTGCGCAGATAAACGTAAGCTGTTACCGGGCCGGTGGATTGCTGATAACGCTGATAACGCCCGGCTACCAGATAAATATCATCCTGAGGTTTTTTCTCTTCCCAGATAACACGTCGAGTGGTTTCGGTAATATGTTCCTGTATCAGACTGCCCTGGCTGACGGCGTCCCAATCGGCGGGCAACTGAACAGCCAGATTGAATGACACCATACCTTCATCAAATTGAGGGTACCAGGCGGTGGAATTGGCAAGAAACACCCCTTCTCCGGAAATCAATCCCGGCGAATAACTGAAACTGCGTGAATATTCCAGACTGGGATCCTGCACGGCATGGTGAATCTGCCCGTCAAAAGAGAGGGTAAAAGTATCTTGCCCTACCGGCAAAGTTATCGCATATCGCTTCAATGGTATGGCGCCGGCATGGATATCGGCCCCGTTTACTGTCAGGGCAACGATATCCCCGCCTTCGGTTGCCGTAACCGATAAACCGGCATGCAAATTGAATTCCAGACGAGTGGGTGCTGTCTGATTAAGGATATTTTGGGGTATCTGAATCCGATCTTTCCCCCGAATCTCCGAACTCTCAGGTGAAAGCACTACTTCCATCCGATGATGAAAAGTCTGATCATCGGCTGATACATTAATGCTGCAAAGCAGATTAACTGCGATGAGGCAGCATAAGGAAAAGAGTCTGGTTGGTCTTGTCATGATGGATTAGATGAATAAGGTTTTTGATCCGATCCCGTTCAGGTTTATGCAATCATGGGTAGCAGTAAGCTTCTGCCAGGCATCAGTCATCTTTCCAGCGGAAGGATCGGCTTACTTTTTCTCGGAAGTATGTTTAAATAATTTTTATTTACCAATAGGAATTATGGACCAAATGAAAAATTTTACACAGTCGATCAATTTCTCCGTCAACTTGCCATTTACCCGCAATTTACTGGCAGTTGCCTGCTTCCTTGCTATGACACAAGCAAGTGCTGCCGATTTCATTACCGATGCCAGACAAATTTCAGATCAGGAAGTCCGATCTGGGGAAGGTTACTATCGTACCGACGGTAAGTGGCTGGTTTATCAGGCCGAAGTTGCTGGTGAAAACCCTTTCTATCAGATTTATCTGAAAGATATCGCAGGCGGAAAGGTACAACAGGTTTCACCTGGTATCGGCAAGACTACCTGCTCATGGGTGCATCCCCTTCAGGAAAAGGTATTGTTTTCCTCGACACACGAGGATCCTGAAGCAAAAGCCAAAATGACTGCTGAAATCGAGCAGAGAAAATCTGGCCAGCGCCGATCTTATGCCTGGGATTATGATGAGTTCTATGATATTTACGAAACAGATTTTGAAGGCGGAAACATCAGAAATCTTACGCATACCAGAGGCTATGATGCAGAAGCCTCATGGTCTCCTGATGGTAAACTGATCGCCTTTGCTTCCAATCGTAGAGCTTATAATGAACCACTATCCGAAGTAGAAACTGCGCTTTTCAACAATGACCCTTCCTCCATGATCGATATTTATATTATGGATGCGGATGGTTCCAATGTAAAAAGGTTGACGCATACCAATAGTTACGATGGCGGCCCATTTTTCAGCCCGGATGGAAAAAGAATCGTCTGGCGCCGTTTCTCGGAAAACGGGCAGGAAGCTGAAATATTCACCATGAACGTCGATGGATCGGATCAGAAACAGATTACCCGACTCAACAAAATGTCCTGGGCGCCTTTCTACCATCCATCAAATCAATACATTATTTTCGCGACCAACGTTCAGGGACATCGTAATTTCGAGCTCTATATCGTCGATGTCGATGGCAAGAAAGAACCGGTGCGGGTAACAGAGGAAGAAGGGTTTGACGGGCTGCCGGTATTCACTCCGGATGGTCAATACATTACCTGGACCAGTGACCGCACACCTAATCATAAAGGCCGTCTATTCCACGGGAAATGGAATCACAAAAAAGCACTGGAGAGCCTGGGTTTGGAATGAAGCAAAACAAGGTCCATGACACTGCTGGTAACTTATCTGTATGAATGTCCTCTTTACCTTCGATGTCGAGATCTGGTGCAATAGCTGGAGTACTCTGGATGAAGATTTTCCAGCCAGTTTTGACCGCTATGTCTTCGGCCGTTCAGCCAAGGGGGAATATGCGCTGCCAAAAATCCTAGATACACTTGGCACACATGGCCTGAAAGGCGTGTTCTTCGTTGAACCGCTGTTCGCTGCCCACTTCGGCGTTGAATATCTCAAAATTATTGTCAGACTGATTCAGGATGCCGGTCAGGAGGTTCAACTGCACCTGCATCCCGAATGGACTGATGAAGCACGTGATGCGCCGCTACTGGAGAACGTAACGGTAAAACGTCAGCACCTTACTCAGTACAGTATTGATGAACAGCAAGTTCTTATTAAGCACGGTCTCCGATTACTCCAGGAAGCAGGTTGCATACCGCCACCTGTTGCTTTCAGATCGGGCAGCTTCTCGTGCAATGAAGATACTTTCTCGGCAGTTACGATGAATGGCCTGAGGTTTGATAGCAGTATCAATCCCCAAATGGAAGAGTCTCAACCTGGTGATATCGCGCCCGTATACGCAAATCCTTATGAAGTTTTTACACGGAATGAATTAACTTTGATACCAATGAGCAGCTTTTGTGATGGGTTTGGTCAAAACCGGCATGCCCAGATCGGTGCCTGCAGTGCACGCGAAATTACTCAAGCACTTGAGGATGCCGTACGTAAACAGTGGCATACCTTTGTACTGCTTTCTCATGGTTTTGAACTCATGGTTCCCGGACGTAATACCTGCGACCCCTTCGTCGAACGACGTTTTACACATGTGTGCCGTTTCCTGGCTGCAAACCGGCTCACTATGCCAACAGTCAATTTTTCCGATTTATCCGTTTTTCCCGACCCCTGCAACGCACCTCTTCCGGCTGTCAGAAAGCTTGCTACTGTAAGACGTTATGCTGAACAGGCACTGCGCCGTCTATACCAATGAACAGTGTATCCTGGCATCCATTCGATTTTGATCTGAAATTTCACTTTGGCGAATTTACTGCCGCATGCGTTCCATTGAGAGTGCAACGCCGAGTTTATACCCTGGAAGAAATTCGCAATTGTACCTGCATACCCGAACTCCCTGCACTGGCAAGTGATCAGGCCGGTTATCTGCTAGCTAACATTCCAACACCGGGAAAAACTCTCGATTTCCCGATCGCCACTTCGTATCTGCGATATTGCCTCAAATCGTATATGCGGTGCTATATCGACATGACGATGAACTTCGATCAGTACAAGGCTAAATTTTCTGGAAAATCACGATCAGGCATCAATCGTAAAATAAAAAGATTTACAGAGGAGGCTGAAGGTTTGGATTTTCGCTGCTATCGCAGCCCGGATGAAATCAAACGATTTTTTGAACTCGCTCGGCCGGTTTCTGCATCAAGTTACCAGGAACGACTGCTGGATTGTGGCCTGCCCAAGTCACCCGACTACCTTGCTGCAGCAGTTGCTGCAGCAGAACATGATGGTATCCGTGCGTTTCTGCTCTTCGCTGATGGCAAACCTGTTTCCTACCTGTATTGCCCAGTTGAGGATCAGGTACTGCATTACGCTTATCTCGGATATCTGCCAGATTACAGCAAACTCTCACCAGGCACCGTGCTGCAATGGCTGGCTATGGAACAACTGTTTGCCGAAGGAAAGTTTACCGCATTTGATTTCACTGAAGGTGATTCGGACCATAAACGCTTTTTCAGTACTCATCAAATACCCTGTGGCCTTTGGCTGTTATTAAAACCAAATATAAAAAACCGTATGCTGCTTACTCTCCATAACGGTGTTGATCGCAGTACTACTTTATTCACCCGGATATTGGATAAACTTCACCTCAAGCAGAAAATTAAACGCTGGATTCGCCGCACCGCCTGATTTCCAGAATTTATACACATCGACTCTCCTGTAATCATCTCTTTCACGTACTTTAGAACTCATTTCCCCGGCTGCTATCGACATCTTCCGGGCTGACCAGGCTGCCCAAATTACCCCAGGCATTTCTGATGTAGGAAACTACCCAGGCAATTTCATGATCACGAATGATGTGCTGGAAAGGTGGCATCCCGTAAGGGCGGGGATTACCAGCCGTAGCAGGTGAAAATCCTCCATACAGCACACTGCGGATGGTATTCAGTGGTGAAGTCATAGTGACACTGCGATTTCCCGCCAGAGGCGGGTAGACTCCCGGTACACCTTCCCCTGATTTACCGTGACACCCCTGACAGTGTTTTACATACACGGGTTCACCCAGAGCCAGATACCTGCTTACACGTTCCGGCATGGGCGGGATTTTTCTCGAGGATTCCTCGCTACGCTTTTCACCCAGTGATTGCAGGTAAACCGCCACTGCACGCATATCCTTCGTTGACAGATATTGCAGGCTTTGCCGGACGATTGTTGCCATCGGGCCGGAAGTCACAGCATGGTCAGTCACCCCGGTAGAAAGCAGTTTGGCAATCTCGTCGACCGACCACTCTCCCATCCCTGCTTCACGCTGGGAAATTAGAGATGGCGCATACCAGTAAGTGCCCATGATTTCACCACCTGCCAATTTGTCATCCTGACTTGCTCCCCATACATTGCGGGGAGTATGGCAAGCATTACAGTGCCCCAGCCCCTGCACCAGATAATTGCCGCGATTCCATTCTTCGCTTTTAGAATCATCCGGCTCATAGACTCCTTCCTTGAAATACCAGGTACGCCAGAGAAACAGAAGAAACTGATTATCGTATGGAGGTGTGATTTTATGAGGTGGATTGGTCTGTGTTACGGGCATCAGTGAACGCAGATAGGCAAAAATTGCATCGGCATCCTGACGTGTGACTTTGGTATATTCAGTATACGGGAAAACAGGGTACAGATAGCTGCCATCCCTGCCCTTACCATAATGGAGTGCCTGCCAGAAATCTTCTTCACTCCAGTGACCAATACCTGTTTCACTGTCTGGCGTGATATTCGGGGTGATAAACTTGCCAAAAGGAGTTACCAGTTCACGTCCGCCAGCATACGGTTTTCCTCCCCGGGTAGTATGGCAGCCCATGCAGTTGCCGGCACGAGCAAGATATTCCCCCCGCTGAACTTGCTCCGCATTGGAATCGGCTGAAGGCTGGGCTGCCGCAACAGATGATAGCGGCAATAGCATGCTCACTATGAAAACTGCGACCTGCTGTTTTCCGGCAAGTCTGAATTTACTTGGTTGTTTCATCGGGTAAAACCCTCTCCGGATAAAGTAGTCTGACAACGCTGGGTAAGTTCCGTGGTCAGTATTTCTGTTTCTGCCGGCTCAGCCGTTATCGGTTGGGCAGGTAGCCACACAGTCAGCGCATTTACTTCTTCTTGGGAGAGTTTTCTGGCGATTTCGGACATGCAATCCGGTATTTGTCCCCGCATGCTCCCACCGTTACGCCAGCCCCCAAATTGCGCTGCCACATAGGCGTGAGGCAGACCGAGTAAACTGGGAATAAACGGTTTTACGCCCATCAGCGCTTTCCCATGACAGGCACTGCATGCAGGGATATCCCGTTCAGGGTCACCTGAATGAATCAGGGTTTCCACTGTCTGTGTTTCCTCAGGTGAAAGCGTATTTGCTGCGGCTTCTGGATAAGGGTATTTCAGAGAAGAAAAATAATGTGCGATCTCGAGCAGATATTCATCCGACAGATTTTCCAGCAAAATTGCCATGGCCTGGTAATAGCGTCGTCCATCGCGGAAATTGCGCAACTGATTAAACAGATAACCGGCAGGTTTGCCCGCAATCCGCGGGTAATATGCATCCCGCCCCGCCCTGTCTTCATCACCATGACAGATCGTACAAGGTTTTACACGCTGTTCCAGTGTATCGGGCACTAAAGGCGATACCGGTTCCTGCGCATTGATCAAACCTGACCCCATCGCTAACAGAATAAACACAATAAACTTCATTTACATTCAACCAATGAAAAATAATCAGAAAGACTTGTACAATCAGTGCTTTACTAATCTTTTTATACAAAAACTCACATAAAAATACAATGCCATCCACTCTTCCGGAAGAATTAGTCAGGCATTACCTGGCCGCACAATATCAGGTATGGATCGATGCCTCTCTGGTTGTCCTGCAGATTGGCTGTCAATCCGCACCACTGGCAGCACTGTTGCAAGCTACCGGTAATCGGAGTGCAGTATACGTTACTGCCTGCAACCCGGCCGGTGAACTGGTTTCTCCCCAAGAAAACCAGTTTGCCATGGCCCGATTGTATGAAAAACTTCTCTGTTATTCAAATCACATATATCGAGGCGCAGGTATTGATCCCGATGGAAAATGGCCTGCCGAAGAGAGTCTACTCGCACTGGGCATCGACCTTTCCACCGCCAAGAAAATTGGTGATGAATTCGGGCAGAATGCACTCATCTGGATAGATTCTGACGCGATTCCATGCTTAATTCTGCTGCGCTGAAGGATTCGTGTCTGTTTCCTCTCTGAGAATATTGTGCTTGAGCGCCAGCAATTCCGCCTGATTCAGGGTTTCAGTTTCCAGTAATTGCTGCGCAGTACGATCGAGCAAAGCACGATTCTTGATCAGAATCTGGCTGGCGCGTTCAAGCGCCATATCAAGCAGTGAACGCACAGCCTGATCAATTTTATTAGCTGTTTCTTCACTGTAGTCACGGCCTTGGGATACAGGAAAACCGGATTGCAGAAATGCCATTTGTTCCCGGTCATATACTACCTGCCCAAGCGCATCACTCATGCCATAACGCAGTACCATTGCACGGGCAATATCGGTAGCACGTCCCAAATCATCAGAAGCACCAGTGGAAATTTCGTCGAATACTACTTTTTCTGCTGCACGCCCGCCCAGCAATACCGCCATTTTATTTTCCAGTTCTTTGCGTGTCATAAGAAAACGATCTTCAGTGGGACGCTGAATGGTATAACCCAATGCACCGATTCCGCGCGGAATGATCGAAACCTTATGTACTTCATCCAATCCCGGTAGGGCAAGTGCTACCATGGCGTGGCCCAGTTCATGATAAGCAACTGTCCGTCTTTCTTCCGGGTTGAGCAGACGGTTTCTCTTCTCCAGGCCAGCCACGATCCGCTCAATGGCATTGTTGAAATCATCCATAGCCACAGCCAGGGCGCCCCGCCGGGTAGCCAGCAATGCGGCTTCATTGATCAGATTGGCCAAGTCGGCACCCGTAAAACCAGGTGTCAGTGCTGCAATCTGTTCTAGATTCACATCGCTGTCCAGCCTGATTTTACCAATATGAACGGCAAGAATCTGCTCACGGCCTTTTTTATCAGGCCGATCCACCAGTACCTGGCGATCGAAGCGCCCTGCGCGCAGCAAGGCTGCATCCAGTATTTCCGGGCGGTTGGTCGCTGCAAGCAGAACAATTCCACTGGAAGGATCGAATCCATCGAGTTCAGCCAGCAGTTGATTCAATGTCTGCTCTTTTTCATCATGACCGCCAAATCCGCCCGCACCACGTGCACGCCCGAGCGAATCCAGCTCATCGATGAAAATGATTGCCGGTGCCATCTGGCGGGCCTGTTCAAACAGATCACGTACCCGGGCAGCTCCTACTCCGACGAACATTTCGACAAATTCCGATCCGGAAATCGAAAAGAATGGCACATGCGCCTCTCCGGCCACAGCTCGGGCCAGCAAGGTTTTACCGGTACCTGGCGGCCCGACCAGCAGTATGCCTTTGGGCGCCCTCCCGCCCAATCTACTGTATTCCTTAGGATTCTTGAGAAAATTGACGATTTCGACCAGTTCTTCCTTGGCTTCATCCACTCCGGCAACATCGGCAAAGGTTACCTTGGTTTCTTTTTCCACATATACTTTGGCGCGACTTTTACCGATCGACATCAGGCCGCTTCCCATCATGCCCTTATTCATTCTCCGGATGATAAACAGCCAGATACCGATGAAAACAGCCATCGGTACAATCCAGGAAAGGAGATCACGCAACCAGGTACTCTGGACGACACCCGTATAAGTGACATTGTGTTTATCCAGCATCTCCGCCAGATCCGATTCAACCCGGGTAGTGACGAATTCGGTAAATTTCTCGCTAGTTGATTCCTTGAGGGAACCAAAGATTTGTTTATCAGTAATGGCTACTTCGGATATCTTGTCCTGTTCCAGCAGTGTCTGGAAGCGGCTGTAGGGAATCGGTTCGATTCGCGTATATTGGTTGTAAAGGTTCTGGATGAAGAGAATGCTGAGTATTGCAATCAGCACGTACCAGAAGTTGATCTGCGCCTTCTTGTCCATGGGTGACTGGTTATTCATGATTCCTCTCTTTTTCATCTGATTTTATTATTCTGTATGGCTGTGAATCATACAGGGCTGAAGGAAAATCCAAAACGGATCTTTGCTCCAGGTTGCACGATCGTATCAGTTACATACAATGACTACTTTCGACAATAAATTTAACAAAGGATTACCCTTAATGAAAACACGTGCAGCAGTTGCCTGGCAGGCTGGCCAGCCCCTTACAATCGAAGAAGTCGATCTCGCCGGCCCCCGTGTTGGCGAGGTACTGGTCGAAATCAAGGCAACGGGTATCTGCCATACTGATTATTACACGCTTTCCGGCGCCGATCCGGAGGGTTTGTTTCCTGCCATTCTCGGCCATGAGGGTGCCGGTATCGTGGTCGAAGTGGGTGCAGATGTTAAATCGCTCCGTCCAGGTGACCACGTTATTCCTCTATACACACCAGAATGCCGGGAATGCAAGTTCTGCCTCTCACGCAAAACTAATTTATGCCAGGCAATCCGTGCGACACAGGGACGCGGCTTGATGCCGGACGGTACTTCACGCTTCTCCCTCAACGGCAAACCTATTATGCATTATATGGGCACTTCGACTTTTTCCAACTATATTGTCGTTCCTGAAATTGCCCTGGCGAAGATCCGTGAAGATGCCCCTTTTGATAAAGCCTGTTATATCGGCTGTGGGGTAACCACCGGCATTGGTGCGGTACTGTTTACTGCTAAAGTGGAAGTCGGGGCAAATGTTGCCGTATTCGGACTGGGAGGAATCGGCTTGAACGTCATCCAGGGTGCACGCATGGCGGGTGCTGACAAAATCATCGGTATTGATATCAATCCTGAACGGGAAGTACTGGGTCACCAGTTTGGTATGACTCATTTCATCAATCCGAGTCAGGTGGAAAATGTAGTGGATGCAGTGATACAACTTACTGACGGCGGTGCAGATTACAGTTTTGAATGTATCGGTAATACCACAGTCATGCGTCAGGCTCTGGAGTGCACACACAAAGGTTGGGGGCGCAGCATCATCATTGGCGTAGCCAAAGCCGGTGCCGAGATCAGTACCCGGCCATTTCAGCTCGTTACCGGCAGAAAATGGGAAGGTTCTGCCTTTGGTGGAGCACGCGGCCGCTCAGATGTGCCGCGAATCGTCGACTGGTACATGGATGGCAAAATCAGCATCGACCCGTTGATCACACACACATTGAAACTGGAAGAAATCAATGAGGGCTTCAAGTTGATGGAAGCAGGCGAATCGATTCGTTCAGTAGTCATTTTCTAAGCGAACGGTGATATGACTGTCAAATTGGAAATTCGAAACCAGCATCGCTGTTTTGAGGGTGTTCAGGGCTATTATCAGCATCATTCAGAGATTATCGGTCTGCCGATGCGCTTTTCGGTATATGAGCCGCCACGAGCCCGGGAATCCGGAGAACAACGGTTCCCGGTCCTTTTTTTCCTCGCCGGGTTGACCTGTTCGGAGGAGACTTTCATGATCAAGGCCGGTGCTCAACGCTACGCTGCTGAACTGGGACTGATACTGGTCAGCATGGATACCAGTCCGCGCAATACTGGCATCCCGGGAGAAGCGGAGGATTGGGAATTTGGAACGGGAGCAGGATTCTATCTCGATGCCACCGAATCACCCTGGTCCAGATATTTTCACATGGAAAGCTATGTAACGAGGGAATTGTATGACATTATCCTGGATCAATTTCCGGTTGATCCTGAACGTGTTGGAATTTTCGGCCATTCCATGGGAGGACATGGGGCTCTGACACTGGCACTGCGCCACCCCGGACATTATCAGTCCGTCTCGGCATTTGCGCCGATTGCAGCACCGGCTCAATGCCTCTGGGGACAAAAAGCGTTCAGCCGATATCTGGGAGAATCTCCTGCAAACTGGCGTAAACACGATGCTACTGCACTGATTGAATCAGGCTGCCGATTACCGACTCCCCTGATTGATCAAGGGCTGAACGATCCTTTTCTGAATGATCAGCTACACCCCGGTTATTTTGAAGCAGCCTGCCAGCAAGCCGGACAGCCCCTCATACTGCGCCGCCATGCCGGATATGATCACAGCTATTTCTTTATCAGTACTTTCATTGAAGATCATCTGCGGCACCACTACACCTGGCTGATACCAAACGGCTAGGAATAAAAAATAGTGGAAACGCTTCAAGTAAACGACCGAACGAGCGTTCATTCGGCAAAACTGGCTAGAACGGTAATGCTGAATTGATCAGAAATGGCGGCAGATCAGTATGAGGATTGCCGCCATTTCCACAGTAATGTCATTTTCCGGACGATCAAATCACAACGACGTCCGGTAATGGAAAACCATTGAAATTACTTGCGTAGGAAGTCGTGTAGGCACCTGCATTGGGAATGAAAATGAAATCATTTTCCTGAATATCCTCAGGCAGCATTTCATCGTGCATGAGTACGTCTACGGAATCACAGGTAGGTCCGGCAACCGACCAGGGAATCGGGGAGCCATTACGCTGGGTCAGGATCTCGTAACGCAGCCCCTCGCTCACTTCGATAATGCCGCCAAATATCCCGGCATCCCAGTACATCCAGCGTTTGCCATTACGAGTGGCCGTACCGACCACACGACATACAAAACAGGCTGAATCAGAAACCAGATAACGTCCAGGTTCAGCCATGACACGAATATCTTCCGGCAAGTCGGCAATCGCTTCGTTGATGACTTCTGCGATGATCTCGATAGAGGGAATCGGCTTGACATAACGTACCGGATACCCCCCCCCCAGATTCAACAAACGTGGTTTGAGACCGGCCTCGCGCATATTGGCAAACACAGTCTGGGCACGCTCGATTCCTACCCGCCAGTTCTGCGGGTTGCGACACTGAGAGCCCACATGAAAAGTAACACCCGCCAGATCAGCTTTCAGCCTGACCGCTTCATCGATGATCTCGCTCACATCGACCAGATGAGTTCCGAATTTTCCTGCCAGCGGCCAGTCACTGCCGATATTAGGAGTATCGATACGTAAATACAGTTTGGCATCCGGTTTGATACTGACGATCTTGCGCAGCTCCTCGATGCTGTCCAGCACGTACCATTCCACGCCTT
Source organism: Nitrosomonas sp. (assembly GCF_040256045.1). GTDB lineage: Bacteria > Pseudomonadota > Gammaproteobacteria > Burkholderiales > Nitrosomonadaceae > Nitrosomonas. The sequence continues at coordinate 29,805 of NZ_JBDZWD010000014.1, read as the reverse complement.
TCGCGGCTGCGTATTCGATATAAGTACGCGATTTCATCGGGTTACTATAAAAAATCTCGGCAGCCGGTACCCCCAGGCTCATCAAAAGATCGAGTTCAGCGATGGAAGCAATCTCGAAACCCACCCCTTCCTCGATCAGTGTTTTCAATACACGTGGATCAGGATTGGCTTTGGCTGCATAGTGCGGGCGCACGCGCGGCATGGCTGTCTTGAATCGTCGGGCTTTGCTACGAATGATATTACTGTCGATCAGCAGGAAGGGTTTCTGGTAACCCTGTTTCAACCTGGCTTCCACCAGGGGAAGATCGATAGTGACTTCAGGATGCGTATCGAAAACGATACTGGTTTCTGTTTGTTGTTGTACTGCGGCGAATGATTTTTTCATGAAAGTTTCTCCTGGAAATTGCTACGTTTCGGGGATATGAACTTGAACCCAGTCAGTCTGAATACACAGGTTTATTTTGCTTCTCATGATGACCTCCTTATGGGCTGCAGAAATTTCTAAAGGGACGCATTATATGCTTGATTTTCCCAGAATCAAGTATTTTTTAAAATTATTTTTATCAAAAAAAGTTTTTAATAATCATGATATTAGAATCAAAAAATTAGATATCATTCTTTGCATATCGTCCTGAACGCACCATGATTTTTCAACCGGCAGTTCTGACTGGAAAAAAAGTCAAATATCAACCTGTTTGATGTGCAATTTTCTCTGCCATCGTGACAGGAAAAATTTAAAAATTTGATGCAAACACCTCGATCACAGATCTATATCTATTCCTCTGCTGTAACCTGATCCACCCAAAAATAGTCGTATGGAACATCTTGCGATACTTCCTGCGTGAAGGAATCATTTGCATCCGAAACAGGTACAGGACTACTATCCTGAACAGTCAGTTCTGCAGAAGGACTGACATCTATACAGATAAACCAGAAGGAGATGATCATGAAGAAAATTGGTGGTGCTACCGTTTTCACTGCAATCATGTTGCTTTTTTCGTTCAACAGCGCGTTTGCCGATAGTGAAGGATTGCCGGCAGATCGTGTCATTACTGCTATCCAAACCGCAGTTGCAGCCAGCCCGGGGCTTATTCACGAAGTTGAAGTCGATCAAGAGCATGGAAAATTGATCGTCGAGATAAAAATTATCAATGCCACCGGTCAAAAAATCAAAGTAAAGATTGATCCGGAAAAGAATGAGGTAATACGTTAACGTTATTCACCGATAGTTCGGCAAGTCGAACAGAAAATTTCACTCCACTCTACTTGCCGAATTATCCGCGTTACTTCTCTTCTGTAAAAATTCCTCAAATAGAAATGCTCCCTGTCTGTTAATGCTTCTACTGGAGTCATTCAATAGTCATTCAATAATGCCTACGTGATTGAATGGGCAGAAACCTTGTGTAATGGATTTCCTGCTGGCACCATATCGCCTATTTATTCGGCGCCTGATAATCGGGTAGTGGATCATCATTACTTCATACGGAAATTTGAATGACATCTGTTTCATCCGCAACAATACAACCGCCTAAAATTCCACGTGTCGGCTTTGTTTCACTGGGTTGCCCCAAAGCTACCGTAGACTCCGAACGAATCCTGACCTGCCTGCGGGCTGAGGGCTATCTGATTTCGCCCAGCTATGCCGATGCCGATCTGGTCGTCGTCAATACCTGTGGTTTTATCGACAGTGCTGTGGCGGAGTCACTGGAAACAATCGGTGAAGCGCTGATGGAGAATGGCAAGGTAATCGTGACCGGCTGCCTTGGTGCAAAAGAAGATGTGATTCGGCAAGCGCACCCCAGTGTACTGGCAGTGACCGGCCCGCAGGCAACCGAGGAAGTGATGCAAGCCATCCATCATCATCTGCCCAAGCCACATGACCCCTATCTCGATCTGGTACCGCCACAGGGAATCAAGCTGACGCCGAAACACTATGCCTATCTCAAAATTTCCGAGGGCTGCAATCACCGCTGCACATTCTGCATCATCCCCAGTATGCGCGGTGATCTGGTCAGCCGGCCGGTGGGTGGCGTATTGCAGGAGGCCCAAAGCCTGGTCGATGCCGGTGTCAGAGAATTGCTGATCATTTCCCAGGATACCAGTGCCTACGGGGTGGATATCAAATACCGGACCGGTTTCTGGCAAGGCAGGCCCATCCGCTCTCGCATCACTGAACTGGCACGTGCGCTGGGAGAACTGGGTATCTGGATACGCCTGCATTATGTCTACCCCTATCCGCATGTCGATGAGTTGATTCCACTGATGGCGGAAGGCAAGCTCCTGCCTTATCTGGATATTCCTTTTCAACACGCCAATGAACGCATACTCAAGCTGATGAAGCGTCCTGCCAACAGTGAAAATGTACTGGCACGAATCCGTCAGTGGCGCTCTATTTGTCCGGATATTGCATTACGCAGCACTTTCATCGTCGGTTTCCCGGGTGAAACCGAGCAAGAATTCGAAGAACTGCTGGCTTTTCTGGAAGAAGCACAACTCGACCGGGTGGGTGCATTTGCCTATTCACCAGTCAAAGGCGCGGCTGCCAATGCACTGCCTGATCCTGTTCCTCCTGAAATACAACAGGAACGTCTGGCCAGGCTGATGCAATGGCAGGAAGAAATCAGTAAAAAACGCCTTGCTGGAAAAAAAGGCCGGATGCTCAAAGTACTGGTGGATACAGTGGATGAAAACGGCGCAATTGCCAGAAGCTATGCTGATGCACCGGAAATAGATGGTGTTGTTTACATTGATGATGCCTCAACCCTTAAACCAGGCGATTGGGCAGATGTTCGCGTTATCGATACTGACATCCACGATTTATGGGCAGAGAAAATCTGAAGTCCATTCAAAAATGTACGGGCCAGTTTAATACTGGTCCGTGCTATCCAGAAAAGAACCCTCTGAATAATTCAAACTTATTTTTACGGACTATAGATAAAGATCACTGGCATTGCTAAGTGTTAGCGCCGAAGCCATCCAGTACCTCGTTTACAAGTAACTGTTTCTGATTGGGCAGTAGTGCTTTTGCATTGAAACCATGCCATATATCAGCAGCTCGTTACCAAGACCGGAATCTTCTCCGGTCTCAGACACAAACTTTCCCTATACCTCCCCGCACAAATCAAGATTCCTGGCACCTCGCACAAGGGATTCAGATTATCTCTTTATAGCTAAAAGATCTTTATCAAAAACCACTGTACGAATCAAAGACTGTCAAGAAAGTTTACAAGAAGAAAATTACTCTGCTTAGCTACTTCCATAAATCAAGAAAATATTCATTAATATCATATATATAAAATATTTACGCAAATATGGCATGCAATGTGCTTTTTATCAATCAAGGTTATTCAGGACTAATCCCTCATTAACTCTGGCAGTCGTAAAAAACAAGAATTTTTAATCAAGGAGATTTACCATGAAGAAAGCGCTCATTGCAGCAGCGTTATTTGCCGCAATCGGAACAGTACACGCTGATCCAATTACACTGACCCGTACATCTATACTTGGGAATGGAACTACAGGGACTCTTCCCCATAGTTCATCATGGTCGGGCAATCCATGGAATCAGGGAAAACCCATTCAAGGAAACGTATATGCAGGAGAATTCAAGTTTAAAACAGCTGAAGGATTAGATTTCTACGCATTCTGTGCTGATATTTTCCATGCACTAAATCCTGCAGCAACAACATACCAAATGGATGCCTTAACAGCAGGAAGTGTTGCTGGTATTGGTTCTTGGGAAATTGCACGACTTGGTTATTTATTTGATAACTATGGCAGCTACCTTGATGATCCGACAAAAGGAAAAGAATTAGCGGCATTTCAGCTCACAATGTGGGAAATCCTATTTGAAAATGGCAACACACAAGGCAATAAGAACGGAAGTCCACTTTCAACTGGCAATTTTAAAGTGAATGGATTTGGTGATGCAGACAATCTGGCAAATACATGGATAAAAGATATTTATGACAATGCTGAAAATGGCAAAGAAAGTGAGTTGTATGATTTGTTTTTCCTGACATCAAGTTCTACTTGTGTTAGCAAATATACAAGTGGTACTAAAAAGGGACAATGTCGAGAATGGTCACAGGATTCACAAAACCTGATTTCCTGGAAAACCAAACCGGAAGATCCACAAGATCCAAATGAAATACCCGAACCCATGCCGCTGGTTCTTCTGACCGCTGGTTTACTGGCACTTGGATTCACCAGAAAGCTGCGCCGCTGCTAACCTATCGGGCCGGAAATAATTCTCCGGCTCGAGGGAAAGTATTTCTAAAACAGTTTTTTGGGCGAGTCATCGTATTTATGACTCGCCTCCTGCCTCCTATTTACCCGGTATATTTTACCGTTATTCTCCGCCTGGTTTGTCTCTACCCCCGTCAAAAAAGAACAGAATTCGCTTGGTATATTGATTAATATCTATAGCTTGTAAGAAAGATTGATAATTTCCACGACTGGTTGAACCCGCTTTTCATGAAAAAGTCTCAATGGAAGCACATCAGTTTGAACCAAGGAATAACAACAGGAAATCAGGACAAACATGACGGATATGAAGAACCGGATCGAGAACAGCCTGCAATCATTGCAGCCACAGTTTCTGGAAGTGATCAACGAGAGCTATCGACACGCTGTACCGGAGGGGTCCGAATCCCATTTCAAGGTGACGATCGTTTCCGACGCATTTGATGGCAAAACGCTCGTGGCGCGTCATCGGCTGGTCAACACCACGTTGACACAAGAAATCATCCGTTCAATTCATGCGCTGGCGCTGCATACACTGACACCTGCAGAGTGGCAAACTCGCAACGAAACAGCATGCGAATCCCCTCCCTGCCTGGGTGGCTCGATTGCAGAAGAACGAGCTGGAGCCAGAAAGAAATGATTTTCTATAAATAAATGTACTGATTGTTTCAGGAAAAATCTGGAGAAAGGATCATGCGCAAACTGTTAAATTTTCTGACGAATTTTCTGGCACCTGTCTCTCTGCTGATTTCAGTATCAATGCTGGGCGGTTGTGGTTACAACACATTGCAATCCACCGATGAGCAAGTTCAATCGGGCTGGTCAGAAGTGCTCAACCAATATCAGCGCCGAGCAGATCTGATCCCGAATCTGGTCAATACCGTAAAAGGTTTCGCTGCTCAGGAAAAAGAAGTACTGCTGGGTGTGACCGAAGCTCGCTCCAAAGCCGGCAGTATTCAGATATCACCGGAACTCATCGATGATCCTGAAGCCTTTGCCCGATTCCAGAACGTCCAGAGCGAGCTGACCAGTGCGTTGTCGCGATTGCTGGCTATTGCGGAAAACTATCCGCAGCTCAAATCAGATGCAAACTTTCGCGATTTGCAGGCACAGTTGGAGGGGACAGAAAACCGCATTGCGGTCGCTCGCAATCGTTACATCAAGACCGTTCAGGAATACAACGTGACGGTACGCTCGTTTCCGAGCAATCTTACCGCGATGATGTTCGGATTCAAGGTAAAACCCAACTTCACGGTAGAGAATGAAAAAGCACTCTCCACTCCACCAGCAGTCGATTTTGGAGCACCTGCCACCGCACAATGATCGATACTTTCCGATATTCTCATAAAATCATGCGATATCCGGTCATGATCCGCTACATCAATCTACTATCTCTGGTACTGCTACTCACCTTAGCCAACAGTACGCTGGCTGAAATCGCCATACCGTCGCTCAAATCACCTGTCACTGATCTGACAGGAACACTCTCCAGTATGGAAATTTCCCGTCTGGAACAGCAACTGGCCGATTTCGAAGCGAAAAAAGGCAGCCAGATCGCCCTATTGATCATCCCGACCACGCAACCCGAAACCATCGAACAATATTCGATACGGGTAGCCGAGGCGTGGAAACTCGGTCGCAAAGGTATCGATGATGGTGTATTGCTGCTGGTTGCCAAGAACGACAGAACTCTGCGTATCGAAACGGGCTACGGGCTTGAAGGAGTTTTACCGGATGCCCTTGCCCGGCGCATCATCGATGAAATTATCGTGCCGGAATTCAGGCGGGGTCATTTTTCTGGTGGATTACATGCGGGAGTCGAACAGATCATCAGCATCATCGAAGGCGAAACTCTGCCAGAATCTGAACCGACTGGTGGAACGAACCTGGCAGTAGAAAATATCATCCCCCTTCTATTCATTGCACTGGTATTGGGAAGGACGCTTCAATCCCTGTTCGGCAGAATGGCAGGTGCCACGATCACGGGTTCGATTGCAGGTGCCCTCACCTGGCTGATTTCATCCTCGATCGCGATTGCTTTACTCATTACCATTGCGATATTTGTTATCAGCCTGTTTGAACAGACCGGGAGAATCATACATCGGAGGGGACCTGGACACAGAAACTGGCCTGGAGGAGGTTTCTCCGGCGGAAGCTTCGGAGGGGGATTCCGTGGTGGTGGAGGTGGTTTTGGGGGCGGTGGTGCTTCAGGAAGGTGGTAATGAGAACCTGTTCAAGATCTCGATCAAGGGATGCAATGCAAGGCAAAATTGAATGAAGAAGCGGAGCATATTCAAAGTAGGTGAGCATTTTGAGTTCAATTTCAACGCCGCAATACGCCCTTCAATGAGATATTGAACAGATTCTGAGGAGAAATATGGATCCTATGCGTATCCTTCGACATCTCATCACCGGCCAGTTGGCCGTAAAACGGGCGTTTCCCCCTGCTACGCTGACAGTGATTGAACAGGCCATCGCACACTCTGAAACCCTACATGGGGGTGAAATCATCTTTGCGGTGGAGGCCTCACTCGATCTACCGCTGTTGTTGCAGAATCAGATTATTCGTGAACGAGCCATCGATGTATTTTCCCTGCTGCGGGTATGGGACACCGAACATAACAATGGTGTGCTGATTTATCTGCTGATGGCAGATCATGATGTAGAAATCGTAGCGGATCGGGGTATTCACGCCAAAGTCGATCCAGTCATCTGGGAAACAGCCTGCGATGCCATGAAAACCGCCTTTAAACACGGACAGTTCAAACAGGGCGTTCTTGCCGGCATCGATCTGTCAACCCGGGTTTTGCAGCAATTCTTTCCAGCCAGCACGGACAAAAGAAAAAGTGAACTCCCCGACAGGCCGGTGGTATTGTGATCACGCCGATCAGCCAGATCTGTAAGATTAAAAACAATGTGAATCAGATCTCGATGTAACTGTTTCATTACCGGAAAAGCTATAATACCACTCGTCTTAGCTGCATCTTCCCGTACTGGATAAAGCGCACCATAATAGTGTAAAAACCACGTGAAGAATCCGTGTAAGAAACGAAAACCATCAGGTAGCAGCGCTACTGAAAATAATTCACAGGCATATTGCAAATTTCAAGGCGGGCTATTCTGGCTACTCGGCAAGAACTCTCTGATTTCCTGAGCGAAGTCGAGCTACGTGCATACAAGCAAGCATTATTCGCCGTACAGGATGAGCATGCCGCACTGGATATCGTGCAGGATTCGATGATGAAACTGGTCGAGAAATATGCACACAAGCCACTCACCGAACTTCCCCTTCTGTTTCAGCGAATTTTGCAAAATACTATTCGTGATTTTTACCGGCGGCAGAAATCCCGTTCACTCTGGGTGACCCTGTTCTCATCGTTCATGCCTGATTCGAATGAAAAAGAAACCGGATATTCGGATATTCCCGAGTCACTACCGATAGCACAGGATTCCAGCCATAGAAATAATCCCGGTACCGCAGCAGAGCAATCCGAGCTCATCGAACTGATCAGCAAGGCACTGGAAACTTTACCACCACGTCAACGGGAAGCCTTTCTGCTGCGTTACTGGGAGGAGATGGATGTAGCCGAGACAGCAAAAATCATGGATTGCTCGGAGGGAAGCGTAAAAACGCATTGCTCGCGTGCCGTACACACACTCGCTGCCCTGCTGGAAAGTAAAGGAGTCAAATGATGAAGGAAGAGGAAAAAACAGGAAAAGCCATAGCAAAGTTGTTGATTCACAGCCTGAACGACATTACCCCAGGCACTTTGTATCGTCTGCAGACAGCACGTAGAGCTGCTCTGGAACATTATCAGCCAGCAGAAAAAATGCTTCATGCGGGTGTTGGAATTTCAATCCAAGGTGGGCACCACTGGTTTTCTGCACATGCCGGCAGATTGATACTGACAGCAAGCTTGCTGCTTTTTCTCGCAATTCACAGCTATTGGCAAATGAATAACAGGATCGAAGACACCGGACTCACTCCGGTAATTCTTATCAATGATTTATCAATCGAATCACAGGAAATCGAGGATACTGTCAATGACTATGAAGCTGCCGGGGAAGATACTGTTGAAGAAACAATTTCCCGTAAAAATGCTGATAATAGTGAGTACGACGGTAAAACCGACACCTCAGAAACTGAAGTTGATGCCAATGACACAGCAGGTTCCGATAATATTACTGATTCCCTTGATTCCACTGAGATTCAGGATACTGAAAATACAGATGAGCCCCTTCATGCTGCTGGAGATGATCAGCAATCCGCAATAGAAGAAGATACTGAAATTACCAGCGAGCACTTACAGAATTCTAAAAATACAGCTGATTCTCATGATACAAAAAATACTCAAGATTCAATCGATACGATCAATGAATGATGTATTTTTCAGTAACATTGAATAAATGACCGGATTGACTCCGGTCATTTTCTTCAAGCAGCACACTATTCCAGCAACAGTCGTTTCCACATTACGCCAAACTGTCTTTTTATGATCAATGCAATCCAACACTAGCGATCTGTCTCATACACTCCCTCCTGATTTTCCACTACACTGGCAAATACAGATCGGTTCTATATTACATGAGCATGAACAGATTCATGCATGGCTGGAAATCGATCTCGATAGCCAATTGAACTTTTCATCCGGGCTGATAGCAATTACCGCCCACCGAATTCTCGCCAGAATGGCAAATGATGAAAACTGGCAGGCATGGCCTTATCGGCAAGGCATGAGACTGACTTATCAGGATCATGCCGGCGTTTGCAGCATCGAATTGTCCAATACCCATGCGCGGCTTGCCTGCTGGTATTGCACGCTGAGCAGGAATCAGGCGGTGGATCAACTGATCACTTGTTTTTCTCGGCTGATTGCTGCAAATACCACCCAACCAGATGATACTGCGGCAGAACTGACCGGAAACAACGATGCAGATAACGAACTTGCTTCAGCGGAGGATAGCGAGAGCTCCCCTGCCAGCGATCAGGAAGCAACTGCTGCCCCACCCTCCACCTGGATACTGTTCCGACTCTGGCGTTTTGCCAGGCCCTACAAATGGCAGTTGTTCACCGGTTTCATACTGATGCTGGGCAGCACCGCAGCCGCACTGGTGCCACCCTACCTGACCATGCCGCTTATGGATAATGTGCTGATTCCATATCAGAATGGCCATCCAATCGATATCGATCTGGTGACGTTCTATCTGTCCGGTCTGCTGGCAGCAGCCATTCTGGCCTGGATACTGGGCTGGTCACGTACTTATACGCTGGCCAGAGTATCAGAGCGTATCGGCGCAGATTTGCGAACGACGACTTATGAACATCTGCTCAAACTTTCACAAGCTTATTTCGGCGGTAAACGTACCGGTGATTTGATGGCACGCATCGGTGCGGAAACGGATCGGATCAACCTGTTTCTTTCACTTAATCTGCTCGATTTTGCTACGGATGTGCTCATGATTACCATGACCGTCATCATCCTCATATCGATCAATCCATGGCTGGCGCTCATCACACTACTCCCCCTGCCGATCATTGCCTGGCTGATTCATCTGGTTCGTGACCGGTTGCGCGTCGGTTTTGAAAAAACCAATCGAGTCTGGGCCGAAGTCAATAATGTTCTGGCGGACACCCTACCCGGCATCCGGGTCGTCAAGGCATTTGCGCAGGAGGAAAGGGAAATCGAGCGTTTTCATACAGTCAACCAGCGCAATGTGGAAATCAATGATCGTGTCAACAAAGTCTGGGCACTATTCACTCCCACGGTAACGTTACTGACGGAATGCGGCTTGCTGGTTGTATGGATTTTCGGTATCTGGCAGGTATCGCAGGATCACATCACCGTTGGTGTACTCACCGCCTTTCTAGCCTATATCGGTCGCTTCTATCTGCGGCTGGATTCAATGAGCCGGATCGTCTCAGCCACACAAAAGGCAGCAGCCGGAACCAAACGGATCTTCGATATTCTCGATCATGTTTCCAGTGTTCCTGAACCGGTAAAACCCGTTCATCTGCCGGCGATGAAAGGCCATATCGAGTTACGTCACATCAGTTTTCGTTACGGGACACGCCGGGTTATCCAGGATTTGAATTTCACGATCGAACCTGGCGAAATGATCGGACTGGTCGGGCACAGCGGTTCGGGCAAAAGCACTCTCATCAACCTGATCTGCCGTTTTTATGATGTCACTGATGGCTCCATTCTGATCGATGGTGTCGATATCCGTGCCCTCCCCATCACAGAATATCGGAAACATATCGGGCTGGTACTGCAGGAACCCTTCCTTTTCTTCGGCACCATTGCCGAGAATATCGCCTATGGCAAACCCGGTACTTCCCGTAGAGAAATTATTGCAGCAGCCCGTGCTGCCCATGCTCATGAATTCATTCTGCGCCTGCCTTATGGTTATGATTCCCTGGTGGGAGAACGCGGACAGGCATTATCGGGTGGTGAAAGACAACGTATTTCCATTGCCCGGGCGTTACTGATCGACCCGCGCATCCTGATACTGGATGAAGCCACTTCGTCAGTCGACACTCAAACCGAGCAGGAAATTCAGGGAGCACTCGATAATCTCGTTTCCGGTCGGACAACCATTGCGATTGCCCATCGTCTGTCAACCTTGCAGGAAGCAAGCCGGTTGATCGTACTGGATCACGGCAGAATCGTGGAAACAGGAAACCACGAAGAATTGATGGCTCGCCAAGGATATTATTACCAGCTTTATCAATCTCAGTCACGCAGCAGTGACGATGAAAATCAACCTGACACATCCGAAAAAATAATGGATACCAGAGGAAGCCGTGTATGAATCTGTCTGACTGCCAACTGAGCCGAAATGCCTTTGGCAAACTGGTCGTCACGACAAAGGATCAGATCCATGAAGGTGTAGTACCTGTGCGCGCATTCCCGATCACTGCCGTCAGCGAAGGAGTTGCACTGGTCGATGGCCATGGCCATGAAGTGATCTGGATAGACAGTCTGGCCGAATTACCCGAAACAGAACGTATTCTGATTGAACAAGAACTCGCCAGCCGTGAATTCATGCCCGAGATAAAGCATATCGACAAGGTTTCAAATTTTGCCACGCCCAGCATCTGGCAGGTACAGACAGATCGAGGAGAAACCTGTTTTACCCTCAAGGGAGAGGAAGATATACGCCGGCTGTCACCTACTACACTGCTGATTACCGATAGCTGCGGCATCCATTTCCTGATTCGCGACCGGTCAGCGTTGGACCGCCACAGCAATAAGCTGCTGGATCGTTTTCTTTGAATTTTATTTCTTCAATATCTGTGTTTCTGCTGTAAACCGATTTGGCATATCGCGCGTTAATTGAGGGGTGTACATTCAGTTCCTCCCTTCATGTCAACTCCTACCGCAATTCGTACTGATCTTCCTGTTCACAGTACTAAAGATCTCAAGTTTCTTGAAATACGTTATCTGAATGGCCCCAATATGTGGACATATCATCCGGTTCTGGAAGCAATCGTCGATATTGGCGAGCTCGAGAATTATCCATCAGATACGATTCCCGGTTTTTATGAGCACTTATCATCATGGCTACCCTCACTGATCGAGCATCGCTGCAGTTATGGTGAGCAAGGCGGTTTTTTGCGCCGTGTTCGAGAAGGCACCTGGCCTTGTCACATTCTTGAACATATCACGCTTGAATTGCAGAATCTCGCCGGAATGCGCGGCGGATTCGGTCGGGTACGTGAAACCTTGACTTCCGGGGTATACAAGCTAGTCGTCAGTGCGTGGCATAAGGAAATAACGCTCAAAGCATTGTATCTGGCACGAGAATTGGTACTGGCCGCAATGGGATTTGATCAGGTAGAGCCGTCTTACGATGTGCAGCATGCTATCGGACAGTTGCATGACATGATCGATTCGTACTGGATCGGCCCTTCTACTGCCTGCATTGTTGACGCCGCTGCTGCTCGCAATATTCCATCGATCCGCCTGCTGGACAAAGGTAATCTCATTCAACTGGGACAAGGATCACGCAGCCGATACATCTGGACAGCGGAAACAGATCAGACCACGGCTATCGCCGAAAGCATTTCGCGTGACAAGGAGCTGACCAAATCACTGTTGCGATCCTGTGGTGTGCCTGTCCCGGCAGGACGTATCGCGACCGACCCGACCGATGCCTGGCTGGCCGCTGAAGACATCGGTTTGCCTGTCGTGCTCAAACCCGGAGATGGAAACCACGGGCGGGGTGTCTTTATCGAGTTAAACAATCGTGATGAAATCGAATCTGCTTTTCCGATTGCTCTGAAGGAAGGTAGTGATGTGCTGGTTGAGCGCTATATTCCCGGAATCGAGCATCGCCTGCTCATCGTTGGCAAACGACTTGTCGCTGCTGCACGGGGAGATTCAGTTTTTGTTACCGGAGACGGTATTTCCACCATTGCAGAACTGATACAAGATCAGATCAATTCTGATCCGCGCCGGGGTATTTCTGAAAATCATCCACTCAATTTCGTCGAGTTGGATAACGCGATTCGCATGGAGCTTGCACACCAGGGTCATACCAGCGATTCCATTCTGTCCCCCGGAACAAAAGTACGAATACAACGCAATGGCAATCATGCAATCGATATCACCGATGAAGTCCACCCGTCTACAGCTGAGCTGGCTGTACTGGCTGCTCGTATCGTCGGTCTGGATATTGCCGGAATCGACCTGGTTGCAGAAGATATTTCACGCCCGCTTGGCGAACAGGGAGGTGCTATCGTCGAGGTCAACGCGGGGCCCAGTCTGCTTATGCATATCAAACCTGCCATCGGTAAACCGCGACCGGTAGGTGAGGCAATCATCGATCAACTGTTTCCAGAACCGGATCAAGGCCGTATTCCAGTCGTTGGCATTACCGGCAGCAGAGACATGACGACTGTTGCTCATCTTGTCGCCAGTCTGCTCACACTGTCAGGCAAGCGTACCGGTCTGGCGTGCAGCAGTGGACTTTATTTAGATCACAAAAAAATCGATCACAGCAACTGTGCCAATCATATATCAGCTCGCCGTATTCTGATGAATCGTACTATTGAAGCGGCTGTTTTCGAAAATGGCTTCAGAACCATACTCGAAGAAGGTCTGGCATATGACAGCTGTCAGGTAGGTATCGTGACACGAATCGAGCCTGCATTGCACTTTGACGATCAGTGGATTGATACATCTGAACAAGTTTTCAAGGTGCTCAGAACACAAGTCGACATCGTTTCTCCCACCGGAGGTAAAAAAGAAGATATTTCACCAAAGGTCATATTGCCAACCGGTGCCGCTATTCTAAATGCTGAAGATCCCATGCTGATTCAGATGGCGGATCTATGTCAGGGCGAAGTCATTTACATCAGTTGTGATCCTGTCCTACCCGTGATCAATCTCCACCGCCAGGAAGGCACAGGCCCGACCCGAGGAAAACGTGCCGTCATTGTGCGCAACTGGGAAATCCTGCTGATCGATGGAGCTGCTGAAACAGCATTGATCAGGTTGGATGAACTGCAGGCAAAAATCGGCCATCCTGTAGAAACAGCACTGCTGCTGGCAAGTGTCGGAGCAGGCTGGGCATTGGGTATGTCACCCGATCTCATTCGCACTGGTTTGATCGCATTCCTGCAACACTAGGAAAAGCAATCCTCCGTTTACCAAACTTTCTAAAGTCGGATCATTTAAGGAAAATATCGATGAAGATATTACAAGTTCGTGCACTGCGTGGGCCCAATGTCTGGAGTAAACTTACCGCTATCGAAGCCATACTCGTTCTCGAACAGGATGAATATCTGCCTGACAGTATCCCTGGCTTCAATACCCGTTTACGTGAATATTTTCCGGATATTGCACTGCTGCAACCGGTCGACTGGCAGGAAATGACTCTTGCCCGCATTCTGGCATTCATTACTCTTAAGCTGCAGGAACGGGCAGGTTGTTCCGTCAGTTTCAGCCGTGTAATAAAAATGATGGAGGCCAATACTTGGCGGGTCGTAGTGGAATATACCGAAGAAGCGGTTGGCAGGCTGGCACTGGGGCAATCCCTCACATTGTGCCAGGCAGTAGCAGAAGCTACTCCATTCGACACCGATACAGCAGTAAATCGCCTGCGTGAACTGTACGAAGATGTCCGACTCGGACCCAGCACAAACTCAATTGTACAGGCTGCTATCAGGCGCAAAATTCCCTATCGCCGCTTGACTGACGGCAGTCTGGTCCAATTTGGCTGGGGCAGTCAGCAACGGCGTATCCTAGCTTCCGAAAGTAATCTTACCAGTAGTGTTGCGGAATCTGTCGTACAAGACAAAGATCTCACCAAGATGCTTTTACATGCCGCCGGTATTCCGGTCCCGGCCGGGCGACCAGTAGTCAGTGCCGATGATGCCTGGTCAGCAGCTTGTGAAATTGGCATGCCTGTCGTCATTAAACCGAGAGATGGCAGTCAGGGCAAAGGGGTTACAGTCAACCTGACTGATCGCAATCAAATAAAAGCTGCCTATCATGTCGCGTCAGAAAGAAGCAGCAATGTACTGGTTGAACGCTACATCAGCGGACACGATTACCGGTTACTGGTTGTGGGTAGAAAACTGATTGCAGCCGCAAGGCGCGATCCACCGCAAGTGGTAGGCGATGGTGTTCACAGTATTGCTCAGCTGGTGGAACAGGTCAACAGCAGCCCGCTGCGCAGTGAAGGACATGCAAACCTGCTGACCAGAATTCATCTGGATGAAATTTCTCTGGCCTACCTTGCAACGCAAGGGTTCAATCCAGCTTCCATTCCAGATAAGGGCAAGCTGGTGACATTGCGCAATAACGCAAATCTTTCCACGGGGGGTACAGCAACAGATGTAACAGATGAAATTCATCCTGATATTGCAGAGTGTGCAGTGATGACTGCCCGAATGACGGGCATCGATATCTGCGGGATCGATGTGATATGCAGCAGCCTATCGCGCCCGCTGAGAGAACAGGGAGGAGCGGTTATCGAAGTCAATGCTGCACCTGGCCTGCGCATGCATTTGCAGCCCTCATACGGCAAACCGCGCGCAGTGGGAGAAGCCATTATCGATCATCTGTTTACGCCGGGCGAGAATGCACGTATCCCGATCATCGCGGTGACCGGTACCAATGGAAAAACCACTACGGTACGCCTGATTGCCAATATGCTGAAAAGCAACCGGCTACGCGTGGGTATTGCCTGCACCGACGGAGTATTCGTCAATGACCAGTGCGTAGATACGGGTGATTGCAGCGGCCCGCAGAGTGCCCGGAACATACTGTTCCATCCAGAAGTCGATGCAGCAGTTCTGGAAACTGCACGGGGTGGTATTCTGCGCGAAGGACTGGGATTTGATTACTGTGATGTGGCAGTTGTCACCAACATCGGCCGGGGGGATCATCTCGGCATAGCCGATATCAATACAGTCGAGGAACTAGCAGCTGTCAAACGCACCATTGTGGAAAACGTCAATCCCCAAACCGGAATTGCTGTACTGAATGCAGACGATCCGCTGGTTCTCGGCATGGCGAGCCACTGTCCAGGTAGCATTACTTTTTTTTCACGTAACAACCGTCATCCGGTGATTCTGGAGCAACGTGTTCAGGGCAAACGTGTAATCTATATGGAAGATCATCATATTATCGTTGCAGAAGCGGGAGCTGAACGGCGAATTCCTCTCAATCAAATCAGCCTGACGAAAAATGGTATGGTCAGCTTCCAGATAGAGAATGTCATGGCATCTATCGGTGCAGGATTGGCCGCCGGGCTCGATTGGACAACCATCTGTGCAGGATTAGCGGATTTTGTCAGTGATGCACGGACTGTTCCAGGGCGGTTTAATCTGTTCAGCTACCGTGAAGCGACTCTGATAGCAGATTATGGTCACAATCCGGATGCGATGGAAGCACTGGTATGTGCCATCGTTCATATTCCTGCAAAAAAACGTACGGTGGTCATCAGCGCCGCAGGCGATCGCCGCAATGAGGATATTCGGTTGCAAACCCGGATTCTGGGTGATGTGTTTGATGAAATTGTACTGTTTCAGGATAAATGTCAGCGTGGTCGGGCTGATGGGGAGGTACTCAGGTTATTGCGAGAAGGATTGGAGAACGCTAAACGTGTGCGTAAGATCAGTGAGATTCGTGGCGAGTTCAAGGCGATCGAGACAGCGCTGACCAATCTGGAAGCAGGTGAACTTTGCCTTATTCTGATCGACCAGGTTGAGCAGGCGCTCGGGTATATTCACGCCCGTATTGCTGCAGCCTGACAGAAACTACTCTGGACCGATATGCAGAGTTCGAGCTATATCTCTGTTTCAATATATCCACAGACAGCTTTAACAAACCGGAAATTACAAACTCCTTCCTTATTCAATTAGTCCCGCCATAGTGAATAAAATCACGATGACGGGTTTTTTGTGACACAAGCCTATGGGGGTTTATAGTTATACAGTCAGTTATCTAGCGAATCAGAATATTGTCACCACGACCCATTTCAGGATCTGCATCATCGCTGAACATAATGACAGCTATCGCGCCACTCATTGCGTGGTGCATGGCATGATCAACGATTGCATTGGCGCCTTCGACCGGAGAAATCAGATCCAAAGCTGCCGCATCACCCGGCCCGACGGTATAGGACTGCATATTATGCAGGACATTCTTGGGACTCCCGCTGGGGAAAACCTTATCCCACATCCCGGCTATCGGGTGGAGTGATGAGAATTCATTGGGTCCGGCGTTGACAAAGTAGATACGTACCCGTTCACCCGGTTTGGCTTGCAGCCAGCGAGTGGCCTCAGAATCATGCACCGGGCTGTACTTGAAAATACCTCCATTGAAAACGACATTGGCCCATTTATTCCGCATCATGGCCGTTTTATCATCCGGATTTTCATAATGTTCAGCCTGAATCAGGACATATTCACGATCTGCCTTGGGTAACGCATTTTCATCTTTCGGATCCACGATGATCACACCATACATCCCGCGGGCGATATGCTGAATCATCGGATCTGAACCGCAGTGATAAAAAAACACGCCGGGCTTACTGGCAGGGAAAGTGAATTTTTTCGTTTCACCTGGTTTGACAGAATCGAAATCTGTTACCACATCCACTCTGGCAGCATGAAAATCCATACTGTGCGAGTTTTTATTACCTTCATCATTGATGAGGGTAAATTCGATTATGTCTCCTTCAGTCACACGTACAACCGGCCCCGGAACGGTACCGCCAAAAGTCCAGGCGTGATAAGTACTGCCTTTGTTATCGTACGCCACATCCTTTTCCACAGCGTGGATCGTTACCGGTACCGTTTTGGCTACAGCCTCTGCCTGAAATCCCGGCAAAGCAACACTGGCAAGCAGCGCAGCAAGACTTGCATTAAACAGGTGCTTATATTTCATATTGTTTTTTTTCCTCTACTTTGTTTACAAACTCGATTTTGATTAATTTGAACCACATTGGCAGACATGACGCAGATAAGCAGCCAGCTGTTCGACTTCTTCATCACTGAAAATACCTCCCCAGGCTGGCATCAATACTGATTTATTGGCAGCAAGACCTCCTTTTTTGATGACTTCGATAATCTCGTCGTTGGGAATATCACCCATCCCTTTCGGATCGCTGTGATCACGCGGCTGAACAGATATAAAGGCACTGTTGAGACCATTGCCATCACGGTTGACACCATGACACTGCGTGCAATATGTATCGTAGAGATGTGCCGCACGTTTGAACTGATCATCATCCGCTGCGGTAACCGGGCTGGAGAAAAAGCACAGAGAAACAAGACCGATCCCCGCAAATTTTAAAATAACGCGACTGATATTCATTATTTAGCCTCCTTTTTCCCGCTTAGTTGAACGATATAGCTGGTGAGATTCTGCAGATCCTGCTCGGAAATATTGAGCTTCGGCATCCAGACACTTTTGTCGATTTTTTGTGGATCCTTGATATAGCTATAAATAAAATCGGGTTGCAGACGTTCGCCACCGGTATGCAGTTCCGGTCCTGACAACCCACCCTTTCCATCACCGGTCGAATGGCAAGCGTAGCAACCACGCAGTTTGGTAAAGAGCATTTTTGCCATCGGTGATGCTTTCTTGTCTTCGAACTTCCCTTTTTCGATCAGCCCTTCCGGTCCGGTCAGCGCCATCAGTGCATCAGCAGCTGCTTCAGCATCAGCCTTTGCCAGCTTTGGATGCTCCGTGAGCGTGGATTCATCCACGACATCCACCTTATCGCCCTTCTTGACATGTTTAAAATAGAATTCACCGGCCGGCCGGATCCTGATCGGATCCTGCAGCCATTCCACCAGCCACGGCTTGTTGAATTTATCTCCGGCGTAATAAAGATCCGGCCCTTTACGTTCCCATACATGATCCAGAGCACTATTTTCCGGCTGGGTCAGCGCATGGCAGGAAGCACACTTTGATTCCAGTATGGCAGGTCCATCCGCTGCAGAAGCTGCGAATGATGTTGCGAGGAAGCCTGCACTGATTGCTGCAAACAGATACGGTTTCATTATTTTCTCCTTTGGTTGTTGCTAAACATTAATCCTCGATGAGTTCTCCTTTGAAAACGGTGGAGTTATGCATTCCAAAACCCTTCTTCATAGATTCTTCATAGTAAAAATCCGGTACAAATTTCTTGTTTTTCCATACATAGAAATCGTGATCAAGGCCGACTTCCTCATACTCGATTGTTGTCATGATTCCGCCGTCAACCTTGTTTCCATTGGTGGTATGCGTATCGACGTGGTCATGTATCATCCATAAACCGGGATTATCCATTTCGATGATAACGTCATAGCGCTCGCCCGGGCCGACGAGGACAGTGTCAGCTTTAATGGGATTGGGCAGAGGGAATCCGTCTTTGAAGACGATTTGTGAAATATGACCGTGAGTATGAATAGAATGAACCAGATCCCCTGACCCAACGAGACGAAGTCTTATAACGTCTCCTTTCTTGACACGTATCGGCTGTGTTTCGGGAAAGGATTTGGCGTTGATCGTGTAGTAATCGAACACATCTCCCGGAATACCGCCTTCACCTGGTTTGTTTGCCCAGGATGATGCCCAGTCGGAAAGCATCAGGATGTAATCCTTGGTTACTTTTTTCTCGATTGGAAGGGGATCTTTGGGCTCCACAATGAGCGGCCCCCACATACCACGCATGGTGACGTGTTCATTGACATTGACATGGCAGTGATACCACATGGTGCCGGAGGGCTCGGCCTTGAACTTATAGGTGTACGTCTCACCGGGTTCTACCGCGTGCTGAGTGGAATGCGGAACGCCATCACTCTGCCAGGTGCCGCGCTGGAGCATGCCATGCCAGTGAATCGTGTGTGGCAGAGTAGTCATATTGGTCAGATTTACCGTGACCTCATCCCCTTCCTTGACATGAAGTAGGGGTGCAGGAACCTGACCGTTGTAGGCAAACGTGTGGAAATCCCTGTTGCCGACCAGAACAATTCGAGTATCTTCGATGGTCATGTCGAACTCATGTTTTTCCGCCTGGCTGCTCAGAGGAATCAACGCCAGCACGACCAGCATCAGAATGATGTGGGTGAAGCGGTAATACGAAAATAACGAAATTGAATTTTTCATAAAAACAGTCCTTTTGGTGTATATTAGATACATCTTTTTCTGCACGAAAGACCTTTAAATACAGTCGTATTTAACTTCCTCGGTGATTATTAACCACTTCCTCTTAAAGATATATTAATAATATATCTTTTGCCGAATTTTACTCGCTCGATCCAGATTGTCAACCAGTCGGGCAGAAATAAAAAAGTGCAGATATACTTGTTAACCCACACTCAAATGGGTAATACCTCATGAGACTGACGAATTACAGCGATTATGCGTTACGCATCCTTACTTATCTCGGCCTGAAAAGAGAAGAGCTGTCCACTATCACGGAAATTGCAGACTGTTACGGTATTTCACGCAACCATATCGTCAAGATCGTACATCATCTTGGCCAGCTGGGTTATGTGGATACACTGCGTGGAAAAAATGGCGGTATTCGCCTCGCTCGTGCCCCTGAGAAAATCAATATCGGAGAAGTGATACGCCATACAGAAACTTCGATGGATATTGTCGAATGTTTCAGTAATCAGAATTCATGCATCATCGGCTGTAGCTGCGTATTGCGCACAGCTATCTCGGAGGCACTCTCTGCATTCATGGCCGTGCTGGATGACTACACGCTGGCTGATCTAATGGTACCCAGACGTCAGCTGAGCAAAAAACTGCACGTCATGCAGATATCTGACAGCCTGTCTGATTAATCGAACTGGAAGTTGTAGAACAGATCGACTGAACTGTCGTCACCTGCCCGGGTGACGACAGAAACACGAGGGAATAGGCTGTAGGTCAGCTTGGCAATACCGGCAGAAGCGGAAGTCAGGCCACGTTCATAACTCAGATAGGCACGTGATGACAATCGTTTGCCGATGGTACCGACCTGGTTAGTCAACGAGCCGCCCGCCTGCTGCCGGATCGAGAAATCATCGATCCCCAGCCCTTGCGTAATATTTTCCAAAACGCCTTCATCGGTACCTCCAAAGATACTTCCAGCTGCATTTAGTAGTAACGCACTATCCAGGCCGCTTTTATCGGCCGGGCGCCCCAACACGATCCAGGATAATTTCTCGGAATCAGGTACTTCCGGTTGTGATACCAGTTTGATTTTGGGATGTCTTACGGTGCCGGTGATTTCCACACCAGCCTCCACTTGCATTCCACCTCGCACAGCCAGCGCATTGACACTGCTGTCCTGAGAAGGTTGATCGATCACATCGGATGAACCCGTATCGAAATCAGATTGCTGACTAGTGCGGACGGCAAGAATATTGAGACCGGGATTATCGAGCGGTCCATCGAAGTTGACGATACCGCGTCGGACCTGCAACTGCTGGCCGTAAGCATCAAAACGGGTATCCCGCGTGGAAATGGTGCCGACCGCACTGAGCAATTGATCAGGTTGGCTGCGCAGATGCAACTGCCCGGCCAGTCGCCCTTCCAACCCGGAAGCACGTAAAAAGAATCGCTCTCCCAGATCGAGAGTTGCATCCAGATTCACTTTCATGGCGGGTGATTCCGGCTCGGCTTCGGTCTTTCCACTAATGACGACATCATCGGCCAGCTCCGGCCTGCCGGCTGCCGGCTGCTTGATGAATCCGACATCGGTCATGATTTTTCCGGTGATATCGAGCGCCTGTTCCTTGAAACCAATAACATTGCTTCCGGAAACAACGATCCAACGATCTGCCTGTTGTGCGATAGGTAGATGATCGAGTTCGATCGTCAGATGACTCTGCTGGTTATGGAGATCCAGACTGCCATGTGCATTCAATTGACCGTATTTCCGGGCCAGCTTGATATTTTTGAGCAAGCGATCTTTCGATGGTTTTTCGAGGGGTGCAGTAAAATTGAGTGTTTCGAGCCGCAGCCTGTCCTGGTTGAAATCCACCGCCAGTTTTCCTTCCTTCAATTGCAATCCCTGATCTAACAATGCAATCGTCAATGCATCTCCCGTTACCCTGCCTTGCAGTTCCGGCTGGTCGAATGTCCCTGCCAGGCTCGCTTGCGCAGTCACCCGACCTTCACTGCGCAGATTATCGTTCAGTGCCGGACCAATCCAGGCCAGATCAGGCAGATTCAACTGAAGATCTCCCTTTAGCGGTGCATTCTTGCTGATTTCCCAAGCGGAACCGACTGATTGCAGTGGTACGCTGACCCGGGCCGTGGTTTCACCCACATGCTTTCCGCGAATGGTCAATTGTCCATTCAAACCATTGTTCTCCGCCTGAAGATCGAACAGGAGCGTTTGCAAACCCAGGGCAAATGGTGTTTCTGTCGGCAGAATGAAATCTCCCTTCTCCCGTTGCATACGCAAGTGCCCGGCCAGTTGCCGATCAGCTGCAAGCTGCCAGTTTCCCCCCAGCTTCAATGGTTCAGCATGTTCGGATGAGAGATCGCCTGATTTCAGTGCAATCCCGGTGAAATTACCTTGTGTAGACCATTGTTTAGGTGTCCAGCGTGCATCCTGGATGTCGATTTCACCCGCTGCCACCATTAGCCGGGTATGTCCCAGCGCTACCGCTTCAGGGCTGATCCGAAGGCTCGGTTGCGTCACCAGATCAAGCGGTACTGACCCTGTCAGAGATAACTTCTCGATCACGCCCTCCCACCGTTTACGGGAAGTATCACCGGATCCTTTTGCCAGAAATTGTACTTCTGTCGCCTGATCGATCTGGCTCGTCAGTGACAACTGATGCCGAGCCTGTGTACCGCTCAACCCGAGTGACAGCTTCTGCAGGTAGGTTTGTGAGTCCTTTTGATATTCTCCCGTTTGAAGATCGAGCTGGAGAGCGGTTCCCCGCAAGTTTCCACTACCTTTAAGATGTGCAAGCTGATGCTCCTCGCGAAAGCTGAAATGATTCGAATTGATCTCAAACACTACATCCGGATGATCGATGATACCGCCTAACTCAACACGGGAGTGAATATCTCCCTGTAACCCGAACCCAATCTGCGCCAGCTTGGGAGCAGATAACACCACCGCCAGACGATCCCTGGGATTGCCCAGTGCCCCCTTGATTTCGAGCTGATTATCACCCAGGCGCAGATGGGTATCACTTCGTATATGAGCAGGCTGCTGCAGTACGAGGCTACCCTGGCCGGAAACAGGTTGATTGGCGAAACGGCTGGGCTCAAACGTAAAACCAATATTGGCAGCAGGTTGTGGAGCCAACTGGCCTGTCAGATTGAATGTTGCGTTCAGATTGGATGGTGGTACATCGGCAAAGGCAGAAACATCGAACCGCCTGAGCAATCCCTCGAAAGTGAATGGTTGCGACTCATCCAGTTGCAATGTGCCATGGCCAGACATACTCGAATCCCCCCGCACCAGATCGAGTTTCTCGATAGTAATGGCCGAGGTCGTACGCACCAGAGCCATATCCATATTCAGTCGCAAGGCTTCATCGCGGAGCTTGATCAATCCTTGCTGAGATTCTTGATTGCCATTGAAATGCAGGTTGCCGGACAGTTTTGCCGGGCGCAGGCTGCCTTGCAGATCAGCCGGATTCAGTCGTCGGACATGAATATCAGCCTGCCCGGTTTTCGTACTGATCTGCCAGTTAGCCTCCCCTGTCAAGCTGCCTGGTATTTCCTCCCGTTCAGACAAGCGCAATGCAATATCACTGAGCTGTATTTTGTCGCTGGTCAGATCGAGCAGCATACGGGCACTTTTCAGCGGTATACCCTCCTGATCCAGCGGGCGTGCCGTCGCATTGCTGACGGTAATGTGGCCGGTAAGTCGCTCTGCCTGCTTTTGTGTCAGCAGGCTGCTGAAACTCAGATCAGCTTTGGGCAGATCAGGAGAAAAAATATTCGGATCCAATCCGCTCACCAGCAGATTGGCTTCCAACAACGGCAGTGCATCAAAAGGGTGCACGGTGAAATTACCTTTCCCCGTCAGTTTTCTGTCTGCTATGGTCAGCACTGCTTGTATCTGCTGCAGATTGCCGTCCAGGCGAACAGCAGCATAACCAGCGGGCTCACTGCTGGTATTGGCAACATTGGCCCAATTATAGAAAACCAGTTGTGAGGCCAGATCAAAGGGTGGATGTATCCCGATTTCCAGGTTACCCGCTATTTTTCCCCATTCCAGACCGAGTGCCAGCGTTTGCAGATGATGGCGCTTGCCATCGCTATCCAGCCGCAAAGCGAGATCGGTCATGGCGATATCCGGCTGATCGTTACCCAGTGTATAACTCTTCAATGACCGGATACCCAATTTCTCGATCACCGCATCGACAGGGAGTGACAAATTCTCCGGCAGAGTAACGGGCTCCTCCTCCTTTTCAGAAGCAGCGCTATGCACCTCGACTGACCGGATCATCAGTGTTTCGATATGCAGCTTTCCGGTCAGTAGCTGTCGGGGCTGCCAGCGGAAAGTCATATCTTCGACCCTGGTGGTCAGCTCATCGCTTTGATAGGCAATTATCCCGGCGTGAACGGTATGATGCAGGCTGCCGCTCACCCCCGAAAACGTCAGTGCCCCTCCCGTGGCTTGAGAAGCAATCATCAGCAACCAGTGCAGACCGGTAGACGTAAAAATCAGCCAGTAGAAACCGCTGGCCACGGCCAGCACCAATACCGCCGCTATCCCCGCCAGCCATTTCCTGAATCGTCGTGAAGGCTTTACTGGAGGTTGTGATGTGGAGTTCTCGTTCTCTGCGTGATTGTCCATATCAGAATGCCACTGCGATGGAGAAATGCAGTCGTAATGTCCCGGTATCGTGTCGCCTTGCCAGATCCAGCGCAAAAGGGCCGGCAGGACTGCGCCAGCGTGCGCCGACACCATAACCTATTGCCAGATCGAATTCCTTCAGGCTGTCCGCCGCATCACCCACATCGGTAAATACGGCCGCTCCCCAGTCATTCGTAAGCCAATGGACATACTCTGCTGTACCAGTCGCAAGAACACGTCCGCCAACGATTGCATCGCCTTCACGCACGCCGAGACTCAAAAAATCATATCCACGAATGGATTGAATCCCCCCGGCGCGGAACAGGTATTCCTGCGGGATTCCCTGACGCGATGAAGCTAGGGTATAACCGGCCTCGGCACGAAAGTAGAGTGTATCCCGCCGGCCGATCGGCAACCAGTGCTGATGCCGCAGATAACTGCGAATGAAATCCTGATCCGACAGGACATAGCTGGAACCGCCCCCCAGCCGCACTTCCGAAACAAACCCGCGGCGAACGTTCACCGGATCATCGATGTCGTGATAGCGGTACCATAAATCCAGTGCCAGGGTTTCATTTGTAGTTTTCGGTGCACCAGAGGGTTCCCGCTCTTCACGCTGCCAGTTGACACCCACCTGCAGAATGGAATGAGTGGTTGTCCTTATTCTGGAGAAATCCACTCGCTGGTTGAATGTTTTCAGGTTTTTGATATCGGTCCTTTCGACGCGCACGCCTGATGAATACTGGAAATGATTGGCATCGGGCAAGGTGTCCACTCTTGTCGAGAAAGTCTGGCGTTTTTGTTCCAGACGCAACAAACTGCTCAGATTCCAGGCACGCCCCAGAAAGTTGTAGTCACGATAATTGATTTCACCACGCGCTCCATTGTTGGAACTGTAGCCAAGGCCTGCGCCAATATGTTTGGATTGTGCTTCAGTAAGCGTGACAATGACCGGTACGGCTCCATGTTGCTCGGGATCCGGTTTGACGGTGACCGCTGCCGCATTGAACAACTGGCTGTTTTGCAGGGCTGCCTGAAAAGCGAGTAACTGTTCCCGACTGTACGGGTCACCAGGGCGGAAAGGTACGCTGTTTTGAACCACATCCGGCTTGTAACGCTCCAGTCCGGTAATCTGCAGTTCACCATAACGGAAAGCCGGGCCGGAATCGATGGTGATTGACAACGTTGCCTGAGCAGTATCTGGATCCACTTTTGCCTGACTCTCGATAATACGGGCGGTGGCAAAATCTCTGTCCGACACACTGGAAAGTAAGGCAGATTTGGCATCTTCCCAGCGTGCACTGCGAAAGACTTTGCCTGGCTTCAACGGCCACTCAGCACGTAACTGTTCTGCCCGGGCACGATATATGGGTTCATCTGCCGCCAGTGCCCCCTGAAATTCGATTGTTACGGCAGCTACACGCATGCGCGGGCCTGGCGTAATGCGCAATTCATATGCTTTGGCTTTGGCCTTGCTGTTTCCTTTTTTTTCATCGAATTCGATTTCAGGGGTGAAATAGCCTTCCGTTGCCAGCAGCTCGATGGATTCCTGCTTGATTTTGCGTGTATATGCTGCCTGATCGATTTCATCCCTGAACGGTTTTGCCGGTAAGGTCATGTGTTTCTCCAGCAGCTTTTTGATGGGGGCAGGTGCCGTGATCGTCACTCCGACCGGATCCGGCTTTTTTTCCTTTTCATCAGCGGAAGCGGCCAGAACAGTACCACACCAGAACAGATACAACATACAACATGAAAGCAGCATAGCCGTCCACCGAGGCCAAGTGCATCTGAATCCCCCACCCGACCACTTCACACGGTCATGATAACATTTGAACATATGCCGCAAATGCAGGCTCCATTTGATTGAAGTACCGGTACAAACTTCAGCTGCCACAGGAAAATATGAATGACCATCTGCCGGTATAAAGATTTATTTTACAACAAAAGGATTCTATGACCGTATCAAGCCCGTTTCAGCCGGATTGTCGCAATTGCCCGCGACTCGCACAGCATCTGGATCAGATCAAAACTGATTACCCTGATTACCATGCTCGGCCAGTTGCCCCTTTCGGTGATCCGTTAGCAAAATTACTGGTCGTTGGTCTTGCACCAGGGTTGCATGGCGCCAATCGGACTGGCCGCCCGTTCACTGGTGATTATGCCGGGATACTTTTATATCAGACATTACACAAATTCGGCTTTGCCAGCCACGATAAATCAGTCAAGGCTGATGATCCGCTTCGTTTGATCGGTTGCCGAATTACCAATGCCGTCAAATGTCTGCCACCGGCAAATAAGCCTCAACCGGCAGAAATACGGCAATGCAATACTTTTCTGGCAATCGAACTAAATAGTTTTGCGCAAAATGGCGGGCAGGCACTACTGGCACTGGGAACCATCGCACATCAGGCCACGCTGATGGCATTGGGATACCGCAATACCGATTTTCCCTTCAGCCACGGTGCAATTCATCATGTCACAGAGGAATTGAGGCTCTATGACAGCTACCATTGCAGTCGCTACAATACTCAGACCAGACGTCTGACCGAAACCATGTTCGAACAGATTTTCGACAGGATCTGTCAGGATATGACCTTACTGAATCATTGAAAATTTCAATAGCCTAACAGGAGAATAAAAATGCCTTATATCAATATCCGGCTGGCAGGCACGCTGACTCGCGAACAGAAACAGCAGATCGCCACTGAAATTACCGATACGCTCGAACGTATCGCGCATAAACCCAAATCCTACACTTATATTGCGTTTGACGAGTTGCCGCATGAAAGCTGGGCGATTGGTGGCAAATTACTCGGCGACGATAAATAATGGAGTACCCTGCCCTTGCCGGATGCACACTTCGACGGTAAAGCATTCGTTCTGACGCTGCCTGCCCAGCCGGGCGTATATCGCATGCTGAATGCGGCAGGTGATGTGATTTATGTAGGTAAAGCCATCGATCTCAGGAAAAGAGTATCGTCCTACTTTCAGAAATCCGGCCTGTCACCGCGTATTCAGCTCATGGTGTCGCAAATTGCGGGGATCGAAACGACCGTCACCCGTTCCGAAGCAGAAGCACTGCTGCTGGAAAATAATCTGATCAAAAGCCTTGCACCCCGCTACAACATCTTGTTCCGGGATGACAAATCCTATCCTTATCTGCTGCTGACCCGGCACGCCTTTTCCAGACTTGCGTTTTATCGGGGTGCACTGGATGAGCGCCATCAGTATTTCGGCCCGTTCCCGAATGCGGGTGTCGTCAAATCCAGTATCCAGTTACTGCAGAAAGTGTTTCACCTACGCACCTGTGAGAACTCGGTATTCGATCACCGCACACGACCTTGCCTGCTTTATCAGATCAAGCGTTGCAGCGGGCCTTGTGTCGGGCTGATCACACCGGAAGCGTATCAGCAGGATGTAAAAAGTGCAGCTATGTTCCTGCAGGGCAAACAGGATGAAGTACTGAAAACGATCGAACAGAAAATGTTCGCTGCATCCGATCAGCAGGATTATGAACAGGCTGCACAATTGCGCGATCAGATGCAGGCATTGCGCAAAATCCAGGAAAAACAGTTTGTCGATAGCGGCAAGGCACTGGATGCGGATGTGATCGCGTGTGCAATTGAACCGGATAGCCATGCCGTCGCCGTCAACCTGGTCATGATCCGCAGCGGGCGTCACCTGGGCGATAAAACCTTCTTTCCACAGAACGTATATGAAGCAGACATCAGTACTGTGCTGGAAGCGTTTGTCACTCAGCATTATCTGAACCGCAATGTTCCTCCGCTGATCATTCTCGGTCAGAAAATCCGGATAACACTGCTGCAAAAGCTGTTATCTGACCAGGTCGGGCATAAAATTACCCTGACGGCCAACCCGATCGGAGAACGGCGCAAATGGCTGGATATGGCAACCGAAAATGCGCAACTGGCGCTGCAGCAGATGCTGGTTCAGCAAGCCAGCCAGGAAGACAGACTGCAAGCCCTGCAGGAAGCACTGAATCTACCCGGTCTGGCGCGCATCGAATGCTTCGATATCAGCCACACCATGGGAGAAGCAACCATTGCCTCCTGCGTGGTGTACGATCGTTTTGCCATGCGCAATGGTGAATACCGCCGCTATAACATTACTGGCATTGTCCCGGGAGATGACTATGCAGCGATGCGCAACGTGCTGCAGCGGCGTTATGCAAAAATTGCCATGGAGGAAGGAAAACTGCCTGATCTGATTCTGATCGATGGCGGTAAGGGACAAATCAGGGTTGCCAGTGAGGTGATGATAGAATTGGGGCTCAATGACATTCCATTGGTAGGTGTCGCCAAGGGAGAAACACGTAAACCTGGGCTGGAACAACTGATTCTCCCCTGGCAGGAAGAAGCCCTGCACCTGCCGGATGACTACCCTGCTCTGCACCTCATTCAACAAATCCGCGATGAAGCACACCGCTTTGCCATCCAGGGACATCGGGCAAAACGTGCCAAAACCCGCAGAATCTCCACGCTCGAACAAATCTCCGGTATTGGTACAAAACGCCGTCAGAGCCTGCTCACCCGCTTCGGTGGTCTTAAAGGAGTAAAAAACGCCAGCATTGAAGAATTACAGCAGACAGAAGGCATCAGCCGGTCACTGGCAGAAAAAATCTACCGGGAATTGCGCTAGGAAACCTCTGAAAAACGTTAGCGAAGCAATCAGCTCAAGGTAAAAGTCGGTGACGCAAGCAAAGCGTAGCGAACAATCGTAAGGCTGGCCCGTAGGGCGAGGCGCTGCCGCCGAGTAAAAGGCGGAGTTTATATTTGATAAATGAGCATATTGAGCCGGCTCTTAACGCAAGAATGGCAATGCAGTTAGTTTCTCAGAGATTCCCTAAAACGAAAATAAGGACTTTGATGATCCGAAGTTTTTCAATGAAAAGCAAGCATCACCCCGATTGGGGTATATCGCTGCCGAATGAAGTCACCTCCTATGCCTGTGTGATGATAAAAGCGCAGCAGATTCTTCCGGAAACCCGGTTAACTGAATTTATATAAAAACGCTTGACTTCTACCATCCACATCATTATCATTACAAATGAGATTGCTTCTCATTATCTCTCCTCTCTCTCGAAGCAATCTCAACCCCTCCAAATCCCGGACGGATTGTCCACCCGTTCGGGATTCTTCTTTATCTCTTTACCTTGAAAACGCGCTCGTGAGCCGCGTCAGCACCTTATGGAATTTCTCTGATATAGGGCAATCTAGAATAACCTGAGTTCGGGATAAGCCCTCAGGGTTGAGCCAAGCTATTGACTCTGGT
>NZ_JBDZWD010000013.1:47273-50726 GCF_040256045.1 Nitrosomonas sp. | reverse complement strand
CTAGCAGCTCTGCACTGGTAGGTGCTCCGATCTGATCATCGATGATTGTCAGTTGTTCTTTTTCCTGGGCAAGTCGCAGAATAGTCTTGATGAAATTTTTTCCGCGAGCGGCATAGACCCAACTGGTACGCAGGATCATATATTTGCAGTTTGATTTTCGGATCTCTTCTTCTCCCCGTAATTTACTGAGGCCATAAGTATTGATGGGGGAAGTAAGATCTATTTCCCGCCAAGGATAATTACCACTGCCGTTGAATACATAGTCGGTAGAGTAATGAATCAACCAGGCTCCAATTTGTTCAGCCTGCCGTGCCAGTAATTCGGGTGCCTCGGCATTGATACGAAAAGCCAGCTCCGGTTCATTTTCTGCTTGGTCAACTGCAGTATATGCTGCTGCATTGACAATGATGTCCGGATGGATGGTTTGCAGCGTATGAGCAATTCCTGCTGGATTTGCCAGATCGCCGCAATAGTGCAAATCTCGTCTATCCAGAGTAATCAACTTTCCTAACGGGGCCAAACTGCGCTGTAGTTCCCAGCCAACCTGGCCGTTTTTGCCAAAGAGCAGAATTTTTATTGGGGTCATCCGATCCGGCATACGTTTTGTTCCCTCTGTAAAGTTGGTACTACCGATCATTCGGGATAGCTGCCATATCAGTGAATTGAAATCTGGTTAATCTGGCTGGGATGCCAGGTTACAACCAGTCCGATACCTCCTTCTGATACCTGAAAATTACAGTCGATCCCGATTCCGGCTACCCAGACGAGTTGATCTTCGCAGAACAGTAGTGGCAAAGTATTGCGTACCCATGGGGCAAGTGCGGTTTCCTGCAAAATTTTCTTCAGGCTGCGGCGGGGACGTTTACAATTCGGCTGAAATCGTTCTCCTCCGGATCTCGAACGGATCGTCACGATCCGCCCGCTCAATTTGGCCGGATCGATTCCCATATTGTTTTGCCGTGTGAACTCGAGCACGCCTTGCAATGATTCGATAACCAGATGTTGCTCACCTTGCCAGACTACGGGTGCGATTGGTTCCAGGGATGAATCAGCAGGCAAAAACTCGATCAACCCGCGGTGGCAGTGAATTTCGAGAGTATCCACAACAAATCGGAAGCGGTTGTCGGATTGGATGACGTTCAACTGACGTAGAATTTCTTCTAGTTTGGTGGAATTTGGTAGCCGGATCAAGCGCTGTACCAGAAGATAACGCAGCAAATTTTTGGCACGGGCAGGCCCAAGTTTGCGTAACCCTTGCAGACTTAATTTGTCGGCAATCATTATATTTTTAGCATCGATTTCTGCCAGTTCATCCAGTAAATGAGCTGCTTCACCAAGGTGCTGAGTGGATCGGAACAGTGTCTTACGGTAAGCCGGAGAGCGTTGTTCCAGTAAAGGTAGAATCTGGTGTCGTAAAAAATTACGATCATAGGACGTATCCAGATTGCTTTCGTCAGTAACCCATGACAAACCATGCAACTTGGCATAATTCAGAATCTCCGAGCGTAGAATATTGAGTAAAGGCCTGAATAGCCTGATCGTTTTGTCCGGTTCAAGTAATCTGACTGTTGGCATGGCACTAAGCCCTTTGACGCCGGCACCTCGTAGCAGCTGCAGTATCAGTGTTTCGACCTGATCATCCTGATGCTGGGCCAGCACGATATAGTCTGCCTGGATATGCTTGAAGATTTGATAGCGAGCCTCTCTGGCAATGGCTTCCAGACTTTCCTGTGACTGTTTGCGAATCTTTAAACGGTGTATGGATAGGGGTATGGTGAGGCTGTTACAGAGCGATTGGCAAAAAGTACTCCATTCACCCGAGTATGCACTGATACCGTGTTCGACGTGGACTGCTGATACATCCAATTGCATTGATTTTGAAAACGTTGTGAGCAGATGCAGTAATACCACCGAATCTACGCCGCCACTGAGGGCAACTGCAAGGCGATCACCAGGCCGTACTTGTGCGCGCAGATTATGAAAAAAGCGGTAAGTTATATCAGCCGGGCTGATTGATTTTGAATCTGCCATATCCCAGCAGCCGATCAAGACGTTTCTGCAGCAACGTCTCTAAGGGAATATCCTGTAGTTTTCGGAGTGATTCTTGTAACGTCTGTTTGACAGATTGCATTACTACCGGATAGTCGCGGTGCGCACCGCCAGTGGGTTCGGGAATGATATTATCGATCAAGCCCATTTCTTTGAGCCGATCTGCGGTAATACCTAGTATCTCGGCTGCATCAGACGCTTTATCCGCACTTTTCCATAAAATAGAAGCACATCCCTCGGGTGAGATGACTGAATAAGTCGAATATTGCAGCATCAGACTGATATCACCTACGGCGATTGCTAATGCTCCTCCCGACCCTCCTTCACCGATGATAACGCAGATGACGGGGATTCTCAGTCCTGCCATAACATACAGATTTTTACCAATGGCTTCCGATTGCCCGCGTTCTTCGGCATCTATTCCTGGATAGGCACCTGGAGTGTCAATAAACGTGATCAGCGGGATCGAGAATTTTTCAGCTAGGCGCATCAGCCGGAGTGCTTTTCGGTATCCTTCGGGTTTGGGCATACCAAAATTACGATGAATTTTTTCCTTGGTATCCCGACCTTTTTGGTGCCCGATAGCCATGATGGTCTGTCCGTTGAATCTTGCCAATCCACCTACGATAGCCTGATCATCTGCAAAATTTCTGTCACCATGCAGTTCCTCGAAATCTGTAAATAGATGTTGTACGTAATCAAGCGTATATGGACGTTGTGGATGACGTGCCACCTGTGAAATTTGCCAGGGTGTGAGTTTTGCATAGACACTCTTGGTCAGCCCCAGACTTTTTGCTTGGAGACGGGCAATTTCAGCTGAGATATCCAGTGCAGAATTATCTTGGGCAAAGCGCAACTGCTCTATTTTTGCCTCAAATTCTTCAATACCTTTTTCAAAGTCCAGAAAAATGGTTTTCATGCCAACGGATTGGGTTAAAAGCGCGATGATACAGGATTTGGCTCGTATCGTTCATGCTTGAGACAGACAAAGAAATGTTTATAAGCAGAATAGTTGCAGTAACTCTATTGCGGGCAACAGAGTACAGGATGGTAAATAAAAAACCGTAGGGAATTTACTGTTTGATTACTTCGAATCCGGCACCTTCTATTGCGTGGTTGACCACTTCTTCTTTGAGAGGCTCATGGTGTTGAATTACTGCTTGTCCATCAGTGAGAGATACTTCAACACTGTTGATCCCTGGTATTTTTCCCAGTACGGTCTTGATACTGTTGACACAACCTCCGCAGGACATTCCTTTGATATGAACAATAGTCGTCAGCATAAAAAATTCCTTGGGCAAAAAAGAGAACAGTGTTTTAAATACCTGTCCGCCAGCGTTTCAACAGATAAAATGGTAATCATTGATACCGAACTCATGGCCATTGCAGCATCTGTAATTACAG
>NZ_JBDZWD010000013.1:0-47173 GCF_040256045.1 Nitrosomonas sp. | reverse complement strand
AAAATGGTAATCATTGATACCGAACTCATGGCCATTGCAGCATCTGTAATTACAGGATTTAGTATACCTACTGCTGCCAGCGGAATGCCTAAAATATTATAAAACAAGAGGTTGAAGTAGCTAAAACCTGATGTCTAGTGTGTTTGTACCAATATATTTTAGCTGCTTGAGAAGTTATTGATGGTTGTCTCCATTAAAGCGCCATTCATATACTTTTAGAAATCAATGAAAATTTCCCAGTTTTATGCCATTGATATGATTTTTCTTGTCGGCAAACAGTTCTGAATGGTGGGTCGCATGTTGGATTGAATCGGATCCTGAGGGTTTTCTTATTGGCAAAATTGACGGCTGCATGCACACCAGGCAGTTTATTGAGATTTTTCCTGATCCGGGCAGCGCATGCAGCGCATATCATTTCCTTGATGGGTAATTCAATCGTTGTTGAAAGAGAGTGTATTCAATTTCCCATCCGGGCGGTCAACAACTTTAGTCTCTTTCACCCAAAAAGGCCAGCAGCAACTGTATCAGGCTGATGAACAGGTTATACAAGCTGAGATAAATACCCAATGTTGCCATGACGTAATTGGTTTCACCACCATTTTCGATACGGTTCACATCAAACAGGATGAATCCAGAGAAAACCAATACTGCTACGGCAGAAATTGCTAGGGAAATTGCCGGAATGGCCAGGAACAAATTGACCAGAGAAGCCAGAATTACCAGAATCATTCCAGCTAGCAAAAAATTGCCGAGAAAACTAAAATCTTTACGAGTGGTTGTGGCTATACCAGCAAGCGTGAAAAAAATGATACCTGTTCCTGCAGCAGCCAGACCAATCAGTTGTGAGCCATTTTTGAAATGAAGTGCGTACTGAAGCAAGGGGCCTAACCACCAGCCAGCAACGAAGGTAAACAGGAAAAGCAAGGCGATTCCCCAGATACTGTTGCGTGTAGCACTGACCGCGAACATTAAACCTATCATCACCGCCAGCATTACAAGTGAGCCTATAATCGGGGGCTGGGCCAGGAATGAGAAATTGGTATCGGTTCCAATGACCGCCCCGACCATAGTCGGAATCATGGTCAAACTAAGCATTAGATAAGTATTTCTCAATACTTTGTTGCGTACGTCCGAATTAACGGTATTTGATACAGGGGTTGCATATTTGGTAATAAATTGCATGTTTCTTATTTTCTTTTGAAATTTAACAATAAAGCAAACCTAGACTACCTTGAGAGCACTAGTTGCAATTAGGCTTCGAACCAAATTACACGAACCAGAATAATAACCATTATATTAAGATGGTTTTGCGAGTTCGTGTGTAATATTTCAAGGTGAGCTGAACCCGCCCCAAATGGATACGATATGCAGAAATTGCTGGCATAAAAAGTTTTTCATAATGTGAAAAAGCAATTAATTCCCATGGCGGCAGCGTGGTAATTTTTCTATAAGAATCATGATTTTCCTTCTTGTGCTGGTAACGTTCGAATGCTAAGATTCCCCCGAAAAATTGTCACCGGGTTTTTATGGCTACTTATGCTCGGGTAAAAGATAAAACAAAAGCCGGTAAGGGCGAGAGATAAGTGTAAAAACATTCCATGGTCACAGATGGAAGGTAAGTATTGATTTTAGTAATTAATGTGGGGGGTAAGATATGAGTGGTAGTAAGTTGGTAGCAGCACTATCAGGTTTTACGGTTCTTGGTTTTTATTCGAGCATGGTGATGTCAAGTAAGTATAACTTTCCTGAGCCGCAGACTCCTATTGCGCAACAAATCTATGATCAGCATATGATGGCGTTATGGATTTGTCTGGTAATTTTTATAGGTGTTTTTGGTGTAATGGGTTACTCCATTATCAAGCACCGTAAATCAGTGGGTTACAAAGCCGCCAATTTTCATCACAGTACAACTGTTGAGTTTATATGGACCATCATTCCAATATTGATTCTGGTAGGGATATCATGGCCTGCCACCAAAACAATCATTGAAATGAAAGACACGAGTGAGGCGGATCTCACTATCAAAGCTACGGGTTATCAATGGATGTGGGGCTATGATTATATCCAGGGTGAAGGTGAAGGAATCAGTTTCTACAGTCAATTAACCACACCTCAGGACCAGATTCATAATGAGGCGGCCAAGGGTGAGAATTATCTGCTGGAAGTAAACAATCGTGTGGTGGTTCCGACCGGGAAAAAGATTAGAATCCTTATGACAGCAAATGATGTACTCCATGCTTGGTGGGTACCTGCTCTCGGTGTTAAGCAGGATGCCATACCCGGATATATTCGTGACGCATGGTTTAAGGTTGAAAAACCAGGGGTATATCGTGGCCAGTGTGCTGAATTATGTGGTAAAGAGCACGGTTTCATGCCGATAGTTGTAGAAGTTATGGAACAGGAAAAATATACCCAATGGGTTGCAGAAAGGCAAAAGAGTGCATCAGCCGAGGTTGTTAATACAGTTCTCGTTGAGCAGGATGCGAGTAAAAACTAATTCATTCAGATTATAAATTTGAGATTTAGATTGCGTTAGATTAAAGGAGAAGGTAATGGCAGTAATACAAGACGTGCATGGTCATCATGGGCATGACCACCCGACCGGCATAATGCGCTGGTTGACTACAACCAATCATAAGGACATCGGGACGCTCTATTTATGTTTTAGTCTTGCTATGTTGTTTGTAGGTGGTTTTCTGGCGATGGGCATCAGGGCAGAACTTTTTATGCCTGGTATTCAGATACTAGAGCCGGAAGTGTTTAATTCATTTACTACGCTGCATGGATTAATTATGGTGTTTGGCGCTATTATGCCAGCATGGGTGGGATTTGCAAATTGGCAGGTACCATTGATGATCGGAGCCCCAGACATGGCTTTTGCCCGTTTAAACAACTGGAGTTTCTGGCTGTTACCCGTTGCAGCGTTATTGCTGATCACATCATTTTTTGTACCTGGCGGCGCAGCGGCGGGT
This sequence comes from Nitrosomonas sp., assembly GCF_040256045.1. Classification (GTDB taxonomy): domain Bacteria; phylum Pseudomonadota; class Gammaproteobacteria; order Burkholderiales; family Nitrosomonadaceae; genus Nitrosomonas. The sequence continues at coordinate 44,201 of NZ_JBDZWD010000013.1, read as the reverse complement.
GGCTGGACATTCTACCCCCCACTTTCGGCACAAGGTGGTATGGGTACGGACATGATGTTATTTGCAATCCATATTCTGGGAATGTCCTCAATCATGGGTTCAATAAATATTATTACGACCATATTGAATATGCGCGCCCCAGGTATGACATTAATGAAGATGCCGATGTTTGTATGGACATGGTTGATTACTGCATACCTTCTTGTTCTGGTGATGCCGGTACTTGCTGGTGCTGTGACGATGTTAATTACGGACCGCCATTTTGGGACAAGCTTTTTTAATGCTGCCGGTGGTGGGGATCCCGTGATGTTCCAGCATATTTTCTGGTTCTTCGGACACCCGGAAGTTTATATCATGATTCTCCCGGCATTTGGTGTGGTTTCAGAAATCATCCCAACCTTCTCGCGTAAACCATTGTTCGGTTATTCATCAATGGTGTATGCAACAGCTTCCATCGCCTTGTTATCATGTTTCGTATGGGCACATCACATGTTTACAGCTGGTATGCCTGTGGCAGGTCAATTGTTTTTCATGTATGCAACCATGTTGATCGCTGTCCCGACAGGAGTGAAAGTATTTAACTGGACTGCAACTATGTGGCGGGGTTCAATGACTTTTGAAGTCCCGATGCTGTTTTCAATTGGGTTCATCTTCCTGTTTGTCCTTGGTGGTTTCAGTGGCGTGGTGTGTGCAATTGTGCCAGTAGATATACAGGTACAAGATACATACTATGTTATCGCCCATTTCCACTATGTGTTGGTCTCGGGAGCATTGTTTGCATTGTTTGCGGGCGCCTACTACTGGTTACCAAAGTGGACTGGACATATGTATGACGAGACATTAGGTAAATGGCATTTCTGGTTGTCAATGATCTTCTTTAATGTGGCATTCTTTGTACAACATTTTCTCGGCTTGGCTGGTATGCCTCGCAGAATTCCAGATTACGCACTACAGTTCGCTGATTTCAACATGATTTCAAGTATTGGTGCGTTTGGGTTCGGGCTGACTCAGCTTCTGTTTGTATACATTATTATCAAGTGTGTACGGGGGGGAGAAAAGGCTGCAGATAAAACATGGGAAGGTGCAACTACTCTGGAATGGACACATCTGCCCTCGCCAGCTCCTTATCATAGCTTTGAAACACCACCTGTTGTTAAGTAAGCAGGACGGGATTCAATGTCTCAAGATAAGGATACGGAATTAAGATATAGGAAATTAAGAACTGCCTTGATTCTGGTTATCATGGTAGTAACCGTTTCTATCCTAACAGTTATATTTAGACAGCAATGAAACAAGGCGTGACTAAAACCAACGTAGATATACTAAAGAAATTACTTATTTTTAGCGTGGTTATGTTTGTTTTTGGTTACGCCCTTGTTCCGTTGTATAAAAAATTCTGTGAAGTAACTGGTATATACGAACTGGAGCGTCCGGATACACTGGCAAGACATATCGAAGTAGATAATACGAGATCAATCAGTCTGCTGTTAGATGCAAATATACGTGGGCTTCCTTGGGAGTTTAAGTCATTACAAACCAGTATTCATTTACATCCGGGTAAGCTTACGGAGGTTATGTATGAGATTAGTAATGAATCCGAAGAGGTGCAGGTTGGACAGGCAATCCCGAGTTATAGTCCTAAAAATCTGGAAAGATATCTGAAAAAAATTGAATGTTTTTGTTTTTCAAAACAGGAATTACAAGGCAAAGAGGTTAAGCAGTTGCCTGTCAGATTTTTAATAGACCCTGAGATACCTGATGATATTAACACTGCTACGATTTCGTATACTTTTTTCAACGTAAAAAATTGATCAGGTTGTCGAAATGAGAAAAGAAAATGAAAAGGTAACACTACCTTTGCAAAATTCTGATATAGAAAAAGCATCAATGTATCAGGTGGCAGAAGCAGTTTTATTTTCATTTATCGGTATTAGAAAAAAGAGCGATCTTGAACACGATGCGGCCAAGATTAAACCTGTTCAAATAATAATAGGTGGGCTGGTTGGTGGTGTCATTTTTATTTTAGTTATTTTGTCAGTGGTCAAGCTTGTAACAGGTTAAGTTAATAACGAGGAGGAAGATTAAATGAGTCAAGGAACAACGGGTTATTATGTGCCTTCCCCATCTAAATGGCCAATTATAGGCTCTACTGCCCTGTTTTTTATGGGATTTGGAGCGGCATTTACGATGAACAAAATGCCACTTGGCTATGGCATGCTGATCACTGGGCTGGTTATCCTGGCCTTTCTGATTTATGGCTGGTTTCGTGAAGTTGCACTTGAGAGTGAAGCAGGTAAGTATAAAACTCAAGAAGATAAATCTTTCAGATGGAGTATGGGTTGGTTTATTTTCTCCGAGGTTATGTTTTTTGCATCATTTTTTGGTGCTTTATTTTATATGCGTGTACTTTCAATACCGTGGTTAGCTGGAGCTGATCAGGAATTACTTTGGTCAGGTTTCTCTGCAGATTGGCCAACAGCAGGCCCCGGTTTTGATGAAAAATTTACTCCAATGGGAGCGTGGGGAATTCCAGCGATTAATACCATGTTGCTTTTGACCTCTGGGGTGACAATTACTTTGGCACACTGGGCATTGCAAAAGAATGATCGTGGTGCTTTAAAATTATGGTTATTTGCTACGATAGCACTTGGAATAACATTTCTTGGTTTTCAGATATATGAATATGCTCATGCTTATTCAGAGCTTAATTTGAAAATGACCAGCGGTGCATACGGATCGACTTTCTTCATGTTGACTGGTTTTCATGGATTTCATGTGACAGTTGGTACCATTATGCTGATTGCAATTTTCTTCAGATGCCTGTCGGGCCATTTTAAACCGGAACACCATTTTGGGTTTGAAGGAGTAGCGTGGTACTGGCACTTTGTGGATGTTGTTTGGCTGGGATTGTTCATTTTTGTCTATCTGTTGTAAGTGGGATAAAAATAAACCAGCTAAGCTATCAACTTAATCGTTGTTGGAGGCGGAGGCCCAGCGCTTTACAAAGAAATGGGCCTCTGAAAATGTATATAGTTATCAATGGTTTTAGTTGTGCTGATGTTTAAACAGCAATTTAAACCAGCATTATGGTCAACAGTAGTTACTATTTTAGCGATCGCACTTTTTTCAAAGTTAGGATTTTGGCAATTATCCAGAGCAGAAGAAAAAGAAGCTAATTTCGCCCTGCTGGAACGTTATGCTCAACAACCGCCAGTCACGATTTCAGAGTCGCTAATAAAGCTGGATGATTATTTATATCGCCGGGTAGAAGTTCATGGGTATTTCGAAGCTGAACATACCATATTTCTTGATAATAAAACATATCAGGGGGCTGTGGGCTATCATGTGCTTACACCACTGCGTCAGGTGAATAGTACAACCTATGTGTTGGTTAATAGAGGTTGGATTCCTGGGGGTAACGATCGATCACTTTTGCCAGATATCTATACTCCAGACGGATTGGTTCATCTGACAGGAGTTGTTGTATCACCGTCAATCAGAACATTGTCATTATCAGATAAGCAATTTACGGGTAAAGTCTGGCAAAGTTTTAGTTTGGATAGCTATCAGAATCTGACCGGATTTACTTTTCAGCCTTTCTTGCTATTACAGCAGAATGAGACGCAAGATGACGGTTTGATAAGGCAATGGGAAAAACCTGATTCCGGATCTTCAAAAAATATAGGTTATGCTTTTCAGTGGTTTTCACTGGCTGTCATGACTTTGATTATTTATATTGTGTTAAATGTCAAACGAAAAAGTATCGCGTAGCCGGCTGAAATTAATCCTGATGATGCTTGTGATATTGTCTCCGGTTGTAATTTCATCTTTCTTACATAGATCAAATTTCCGACCGGATCATACTGTCAATTATGGTGAATTGTTGGAAGTCAAGCCATTACAGGGGGAAGCAACGAACCTGATGGATAACACAATTTTTCGTATACGACAGTTGAGAGACACTTGGAATTTGTTAATCATTGACTCTGGAAAATGTGAAGAATATTGCCAGGAAAAGCTCTATACAATTAGACAGGTTCGTCTTGCCCAGCATGTCGACAAAGATAAGATTCAGCGAGTATGGCTAATTAATGATGATATTAAGCCTGACCAGGGGACAATTGATAAATACAAAGGAACCCGGCTGGTATTGGCGAATGGTAAGGATTTATTGAAAGAATTTCCAGCTGAAAACAAGCAGGAAGATCATATTTATGTTGTTGATCCTATGGGTAACTTAATGATGAGATATCCCAGGAACGCGGATCCGAAGAAAATAGTCGGTGATTTGAAAAGGTTACTGAAGCTTTCTCATCTGGAACATTAACTGGTAGATAAAAGTTACGAAATAAAGTTGGATCTGGTATTCATCTGAAACGTAATAGAAATGATGGGCAGTACATGCCTGTAATTAGAAGAGATTGTGAGGAATAAATAATGACTACAAGTTCATTGGCTTGGCAACAGGCAACGGCACGTGTTCAGCAGTTTTATCGGCTTACTAAGCCACGCGTTGTTTCACTCATCGTATTTACTGCCGTGATTGGTATGTTTTTATCAGTTCCTGGTGCAGTTCCTTTGGATAAACTGATCTTTGGAACGATTGGAATCTCACTTGTTGCTGGTGCAGCAGCTGCCCTTAACTGCTTGGTCGAATATAAGTTTGATGCGATTATGGCTCGCACGAAAGGAAGACCTTTGCCTCAGGGAAAAGTAAGTATCCCTGAAACACTTTTCTTTCTAGTGTTGATTGGTGGTTTTGGTCTGTTCATGCTTCACCAGTGGGTCAATCCGTTAACAATGTGGTTGACTCTAGGTACCTTTGTCGGTTACGCGATCATATACACAGTGATACTAAAACCTCTTACACCTCAAAATATTGTAATCGGAGGTGCGTCTGGTGCAATGCCGCCGGTACTGGGATGGGCAGCGGTTACAGGAGAAGTTTCTGCAGATGCTCTATTACTGTTTCTCATTATTTTTGCATGGACACCACCACATTTCTGGGCATTGGCCCTTTACCGCAAATCGGATTATGAAAAAATTGGTATGCCGATGCTTCCGGTGACTCATGGTGAAGAATTTACGCGCCTGCATGTGTTGCTCTATACAATTATCCTGTGTGTGGTAACGGTATTACCTTATCTCACCACTCAGATGAGCGGTCTGATCTACTTGGGGAGTGTGTTGATCCTTGACGCAATATTTCTTTATTACGCAATCAGAATCTATCTGCATTACACTGATCAGATTGCCAGAGAGGCTTTCCGTTACTCTATCGCTTACCTTGCGTTGCTGTTTACTGCCTTGCTGGTAGATCATTACTTTTATTTCTGATGCAAAAACCTGGATTGATATATAAGCGGCTCTGAAAAGAATGATATCGGAGCTGCTTTCGATAAAGAGTTAAGGAAATAGTTTTCCTGGATTCAAGATATTATTAGGATCAAAAGTCAATTTGATCTGCTTCATCAAAGCTAATGTGGCATTGTTGAGTTCTTTGTCAATATAGGGTCGCTTTTCTGAACCGATACCGTGTTCGCCTGAGAGTGTCCCATGGAGACTGATTACCAGATCAAATATCTGATCCAGACATTTATATGCACGTTCACTTTCCTTGGGATTATCCGGATCAATGAGCAGGTTGACGTGAATATTTCCATTTCCAGCATGTCCGAAATTCACGTTGGAAATTTTGTACTGCGTACATAGCGCAGACAATCCAGTTAATAATTGCGGGATTTTATCGACCGGAACTACGATATCCTCATTGATTTTTTTGGGCGCAATATCCCGTAGCAAGGGGGATAACGTTTTTCTCGCTCTCCACAAATCTGCTGTATTCTGAACAAGCACTGCTTTCAGTAATCCTGAGTTCTGGCAAGCAGCTAAAAGTTTTTCTGTTGTTTCTAAAATTTCATGTTTTGTACCATCGACCTCGATCATGAGCATTGCATGAGAGTCAGCTGGTAATAGCTCAGGATTTCTGGAACGAATGAGATTGAGTGAACCGGAATCTAGGAATTCGAGAGCACTTGGCCCTTGTGGTTCTTTCATGATAGATACGATTGCTGATGCGCAGCTGCTTGCATCTCGATAATGTGCAACAAGCCCACTTTTAGCAGCAGGTAGCGGAGTCAGCTTAAGTGTTATTTCCGTTATGACAGCAAGCGTACCTTCCGAACCAATCAGTAGGCGGGTCAGATCATAACCAACGACCCCTTTGGTGGTATAGCACCCGGTTTTAATAATATCGCCTTTCCCTGTTACCGCAGTTAATCCAAGGACGTGATCGCGGGTTGTTCCATATTTGACCGCATGTGGTCCTCCTGCGCTAGTAGCAAGATTCCCGCCAATAGTAGAAAACGCCGCGCTGGAAGGATCTGGCGGCCAAAAAAAACCATGAGGTCTGACAGCAGCTTGGATGGCTTCATTTAAAACACCGGGTTCTGTGACAAGCGCCCGGTTAGGTATATCAATCGATATGATCTGTAGCATTCTTTCCAACGAAAGTGTAACTCCGCCCTTCTCGGCCAGACTGCCACCAGCCGTACCGGTACCTCGTCCACGTGGTGTCAGAGGAATTTCAAACTGGTTACATAATTGGATCGTGTTTACGACTTCACGGGTTGTCAAAGGAAATATGACACTCTCGGGAGGGAAAAACTTCCTGCTGTTATCGTAGGCATACGCGTAACAATCTACCGGATCGAAATAGAGTCGATTCGAAGGAATTTGATTCTGTAGTGATTTGATAAACTCCGCAGGCAGCATTTACTGATGCCGAGGAAAACTCGGAAAGATCAAAAATATTGTTTAATCCAGATACTCAAATACTTTTACAACTTTTGTCACGCTTTCCGTGGTACTGGCAATGCGTGTAGCTGTTTCGCCCTCGTTACGTTTTACCAATCCCAGCAAGTACACCACGCCATTCTCAGTAATGACTTTGATGTGATTGACCTGGAATACCCGGTTATTGATAAAGCGAGCCTTAACCTTGGAAGTAATCAACGTATCATTACTGCGTGAAGCCAATGAACTCTTCGGCGCAACGATGATTTCGTTAGAAACATTCAGTACGTTTTCCACACTCATCGTCAGCTTTTCCACCTCTTTTCTGGTAGATTCATCGGGTGCTTCACCTGTCAGTAGAACGTTACGGTTAAAACTGGTGATATTCACGTGCACCTTGTCACCGAGACGCTCACCGATTCTGCGGCTGGTTTTGAGCTCGATTCTTTCATCTTCAATATACATTCCGCTGCTGCGGCGATCTTCAACCATTAATGCTCCGGTGCCTGCACCGACTCCTACACCTGTCAACACCATCGGCACACAGCCCGTTAGAAGGAATAAAGTTTGTACTCCCAATACCAGTTTGATGAAAGTATTTTGCATAATGATTAAACGTACAATAAGCTTATATTTATTTGTTTGAAATGAAGGGGCACTGAAAACAACGAGGTTTCCTGTGATGTTAGAGCTCGTAACAGAGTAATCCTAAAAGCTGAAGTATATAGTCTAACACCGGAGCAATCTGTACTGATTATTAACCATCACCCTTTATTGTCTAAAGACAAAACTTTAGAATACGAACCGGTTGTTTCCACCGAATTTGAGTTTTTTCAGGTTTATAGATAAGAATGAAGCTTTTTATAGAGAATCGAGCATGACAGTCAGGACGATATTGGTGGTCGATGATTCGCCGACAGATCGTCATATTATTTCCAGTATCCTGACTAGGAGTGGCTATCAGGTAGGGGTGGCCGAAAATGGTGAGGAAGGCGTCATTAAAGCCAGGGAAATTTGGCCGGATCTGGTGCTGATGGATGTGGTCATGCCGGGAATCAATGGTTATCAAGCAACACGTATACTTGCCAGGGATGATGCAACTCGTCATATCCCTGTCATCCTCTGTACGACCAAAGATCAGCAAACCGATAAAATCTGGGGGTTGCGGCAGGGTGCACGAGACTATATTACCAAGCCGGTTGTGGCCGCCGAGTTGTTGCAAAAAATTACCGGACTGGACTGATATTAAATAATGATTACATCGATACCATGTCGGAATATCAATTGCCACTGACTAAACAAATTAGTAAAAAGATCCAGGAAACTTCATTAGCTACTGTCCCAGTCTTGGGAATCACCATGAGTGAAGATCGGTGGCTGATACCAATGAGTAATATCAGTGAAATACTGCCGGTACCTAAAATAACCCCGGTTTTTCTGACACAGCCATGGTTCCTCGGTGTCATCAATGTGCGTGGCAATATTTATGGTTTATGTGATCTGAGCCATTATCTTGACAATAAATCTACCCATATCGGCGCAAAAAACCGGGTATTTCTGACTATTCCTTCCCGGGGGGCAAGTTATGCCATGCTGGCCGGCAACGTTCTCGGTATCCGGAATCTAATGGAATTTGTTCCCCAATCAGGTCACGAAGATAAGCGTCCTGTTGTGGCCGGCATATATAAAGATCGTCAGGATAGACTTTGGCGCTTGTTGAATTTGCCAGCGCTGGTACAACTCGAATCCTTCCTGCAGGCAAGCAGCTAATTATCTACAATACCGGTCGTCCTGCCTTATCCCATGGATATAGCTTGACGGGATTTTATTCAATCCCCTTAACTTTCCAGACATGCCATCTTCTCCTGCCATAAACGAAAAAGTAAATATCCTGGCTGAAGCATTACCCTATATCCGGCGTTTTCACGATAAAACCATCGTGATCAAATATGGTGGCAATGCCATGATTGAGGAAGTACTCAAACAAGGGTTTGCCAGAGACGTGGTATTGCTGAAACTGGTCGGAATGAATCCGGTCATTATTCACGGCGGTGGCCCGCAAATCGACCACATGCTGAAACGGGTCGGCAAGGAAGGTATATTCATCCAGGGTATGCGGGTTACAGATGCTGAAACCATGGATATCGTCGAGATGGTACTTGGGGGTCTCATCAATAAGGAGATCGTCAACCTTATCAACCGCCACGGCGGACAGGCGGTAGGTTTGACCGGGAAAGACGGCATGTTCATTCGCGCCAAAAGAATGCTGATTCAAGATAAGGAAAAATCCGGGGAATGGATCAATATTGGTCAGGTTGGTGAAATCGAGTATATCGATCCTTCACTGATTACGCTGCTCGATACCCGCGATTTTATTCCCGTGATCGCACCCATTGGTGTGGGTGAAGATGGTGAATCCTACAATATCAATGCTGATCTGGTAGCAGGCCATCTGGCAGAAACGCTTAAAGCCGAAAAATTGATCCTGATGACCAACACGCCAGGTGTGTTGGATAAAAATGGCAATCTGCTCACCGGCTTGACTGCCGCTCGGGTAGATGAATTATTTGCAGACGGTACGATTTCCGGTGGAATGCTACCCAAAATCAAATCTGCGCTGGATGCGGTCAAGAATGGCGTCAAATCCTGCCATATTATCGATGGGCGAGTACAACACGCCCTCTTGCTCGAAATATTAACTGACGAGGGAGTGGGAACCCTGATCAAGGGTGATGGTTGATAAACCAAGCTGGAGCAGGAGTTTCTCATACATGGAACGGTGTAATGGCTCTTTGTTCCCTAATGTCGCCAGATCTTACTGACAAAGTGAAGGGCAGTGATCAGCTGCTTGCTGCCCGCAAATTGGCTTGCGCTTGTTGCTCGTAGTGTTCTCTGAAGTAGTTTGTGTTGTAGATGTACTTCCGTGCGAGAAAGCTTCTGAGGATATCCTTGCGCTTCATCCTGTACAGAAAACTTGGCATCCAGCTGTATTCGGATTTTATTTGTTGATCGTACTTTTCAAAGCGCGCCGGAGGGGAACCGAGGATGGCCAGATCGATATCTGTCAACAGTTGTTGATCCGGTTCGGAAGGTACAGTCTGGTGGCATGTAGCGATGATGAGGTCATGTACTCTCTGCTGGGTTTCACTGGTTGCACCGGCTTGATTGAGCGCCTGACCGGCCCATTCAGCGCTGCGATGTTCGTTGTCCTTATTACGCGAATCGTAGATGGCATCATGAAACCAAAGTGCGATTTCAACCTCACCCGGGTGAAACGCTACATCGAGTACATCAGAGAAATGAGCGATGCACTCTTTGAGATGCTGCAGGGAATGATAGCTGCGATATGGCTCGTTGTATGGGGTGATCAGTTGATTAAACAATCCGTCCGGAGCTTGCAGGTCAAGATTGGTCCATGCGCGATTCCAGGAAAGTTCAAGAGAGCCCATTTGTGGGATCTAAACTTGACGTGATCGCTATCGCAGCGTTTTGAGTGCCTGTGCCCATTTATACAATTCATTCAACATCGTTACTGCAGAGCTGGTGTGATGTTCACTGGGCATAAACCGTTTATTTTCATCAATGAGTGTGGAGACATTCTGAATAGCTACGGCTTCCACTATAGGCATGATCTTCAGGGTGGTCAGGGTTTGCTTCAGAACTTGTGCCGAGCGTAACCCACCTGATATTCCACCATAACTTACTATCCCGGCAGGTTTGTAATTCCACTCTTTGTAGACATAATCGAGTGCGTTGAGCAGCGAGGGCGGCGGGCCAAAATTATATTCTGGCGTAACGAATACGTAGGCATCTGCTGCGCTGACGCTGGCTGCCCAGTTTTTTGTATACGTATGCTGATATTGCTGGCGCACGGGATGTTCCGGCTCGTTGTATACCGGCAGATTAAATTGGGCTAGATCGACCGGCACGACTTCAAATTTTCCGTGTTGTGCGGCAACTTCACTAAACCATTTTGCGATATAGGGACCAACACGCCCGGGGCGGGTACTGCAGGTAATGATATGAAGTTTCATGGCCATCATTTTCCTTTCCGAGAAATTTAGAAATATCCTGTCAATCCTGCTCGATCCGGTAATTGGCAATCAGCCGGAATTCGCTGCCAGGTTGAATATGTACCCGGTCTGTCGCGGCATTGGTGGTTTCCACACAGATGAAACGCAGGTAATCATCGTCTTCCAGATCTGTCATTTCAGCCGAAATTTTTGCCCAGGGATTCCATACCACTGCTGTTCGATTACCTTTGGAAGTAATGTGAATACGGCGTTTGCGGGCAGTATCGTGAATGACGAGATTGCTGCCAACCGACTGATAGATCCGATCCACTTCCGCATCGACGGTTACTGGGCCAGTCTGGTTTTTTTCCAGGTTATCGTCCACTTTATCGATATAGCGGGTATTTTCCAGACCGGATACATGGGTCTGGCGAATATCTCCCACGCTGAAATAGGTATGAAAAGCCTGGGTGACTGTGCACGCCTGTGAACCGGAATTGCGGGTTACCAGTTCCAGATTGAGCGTATCACCGATAGTGATTTCCAGCCGCAGTATGAATGACCGGGACCAGATGGATTGTGTTTCTTCGGTATCTGTTGATCCCAGTACGATGCGAGTATTGCCTTCCGGTGTTGCGGATACTTCGACGATATCCCACATACGATTACGCATGAAGCCATGTGCGGGCCGTCCTCTGCCTTCCGGGTCCGGGCCGAACCACGGCCAGCAGATTGGCACACCTCCCTTGATCGCTTTGCCTGCCTGATAATAAGCGCGCTCGCTCAGAAACAGAAGATCATCCTGAATACCTTGGGGCTGGTATGCAAGTACTTGCCCGGCATAAATCGAGATCAGTGCACTGGCTTTGTCATTTCTGACATGAATAAAGGGAAAACCTCCTTCGCCTTCCGCAAAAACTACCTGCTCCCCGATTTTGTAATTTTTGTTTAATTGTTCAATATTCATCATTTTCCCGTTTAGAAATGCAAAAAACCCTGTTGCCGCTGGCATCAGGTCAAGTATCTGGCCGCACTCTGTGCTGAATGATAAACTCAATCGGCTACTGCATAAACATAAAATGCTCTAAGTCTTTTATTCGAGGAATCCATATGGCTCATAATTTATTCAACAGTTTAAGCACGCTGTCACTTGCCAGCGGTAAAGCCGTTCAATTTTATTCATTGCCTGCGCTTGGTGCAGCTGGTTTGGGGGCAATTTCGCGCCTGCCGGTTTCAATCCGTATTGTGCTGGAATCGATATTGCGCAATTATGATGAAAAAAAGATCACCGAAACCCATGTCAGGCAGCTTGCCGGTTGGCAGCCAAGAGCAGAACGCACCCAGGAAATTCCGTTTGTGGTGGCGCGCATCGTACTGCAGGATTTTACCGGAGTGCCGCTACTGGTTGATCTGGCCGCAATGCGCAGTGCAGCCAGGAGATTGGGTAAAAATCCTGAATTGATCGAACCGCTGGTGCCGGTCGATCTGGTAGTCGATCATTCAATTCAGGTGGATTACTACGGGGATAGCCAAGCACTGGCACGTAATATGGAAGTGGAATTCCAGCGCAATCAGGAACGTTACCAGTTCATCAAATGGGGCATGCAGGCTTTCGATACATTTGGCGTGGTGCCACCGGGAATTGGTATTGTGCACCAGGTTAACCTAGAGTATCTCGCGCGTGGTGTGCATCTGAAGGATGGGCTGATTTACCCGGATACACTGGTTGGAACCGATTCGCATACTACGATGATAAACAGTATCGGTGTGGTGGGCTGGGGAGTGGGAGGAATTGAGGCTGAAGCCGGCATGCTGGGACAGCCGGTCTATTTTCTGACACCGGACGTGGTGGGGGTCAATTTGACCGGGCGGCTGCGGGAAGGAGTCACTGCAACCGATCTGGTGTTGACGGTAACGGAAATGCTGCGTCGAGCCAATGTCGTGGGCAAATTTGTCGAGTTTTTTGGCGAGGGCGCTGCTTCGCTCAGTTTGCCGGATCGTGCCACGATTGCTAACATGGCTCCTGAGTACGGTGCCACTATGGGCTTTTTCCCGGTGGATGATGTAACACTGACCTACTTCCGTCATACCGGTCGTACCGATGATGAAATCGACGCGTTTGAGCGCTATTTCAAGGTACAGGAATTATTCGGCATGCCGCATCCGGGCGAGATCGACTACAGCCAGGAGTTGACGCTCGATCTGAATACGATCGTACCTTCTCTGGCCGGGCCGAAACGCCCGCAAGATCGGATAGCGCTCAAAGATCTGAAATCCAGCTTTACTGAACTTTTCAGCAAATCTGTCAAAGAGAATGGTTATGGCAAATCAGCAGAAGTGCTGAATAACACTTATCCCACCCGCGACAGCCGCCACGTGGAATCCGATCTTTGCATCGCCCCCGACAGTAATCAGAGCGAGTTGACGTTACCACCGGGCAGTGCGCGTAATGCGGTTGAAATGGTCAATAATCATCCTACGCAGCAGCCCGCTGTCCCTGCATCGCCAGCACGACCGATCGAGTTGCATCATGGCGATATATTGATTGCCGCAATTACTTCGTGTACCAACACGTCCAATCCGAGTGTACTGATTGCGGCAGGTTTACTGGCTAAAAAGGCGGTAGAGAAAGGTCTGTCAGTCAAGAAACATATCAAGACTTCGCTTGCTCCCGGCTCTCGTGTCGTTACGGAATATCTTGGTGCTGCCGGTTTGCTGCCCTATCTGGAGCAGCTCGGTTTCAGTCTGGCTGGTTATGGCTGCACCACCTGTATCGGAAACTCCGGGCCTCTGCTGGAAATCATTGAAGAAACCATCGTAAAGGATGATCTGGTATGTGCAGCGGTGCTGTCAGGAAACCGTAATTTCGAGGCACGCGTTCATCCCAACATTCGTGCCAATTTTCTGGCTTCTCCGCCGCTTGTGGTGGCTTATGCAATTGCCGGAACGGTGCTGAAAAACCTGACGCATCAGCCGTTGGGAGAGGGTAAGGACGGCAAGCCCGTATGGTTGCAGGATATCTGGCCGGACAGTACTGAAATCGAATCGATGATGAAATTTGCGACCCAGGCGGAAGTTTTCCGCCGGCTGTACAGTGATTTCACCCGGAATCACCCACTCTGGAATGGTATTGCTGCGGTTACAGGCAGACTGTACGACTGGCCGGATTCCACCTATATCGCCGAGCCACCATTTTTCGAGGATTTTTCTCTGGAAATCAATCGGGCCAGAATACCAGATGCCATTCATGGTGCACGTGCGCTGGCGATTTTTGGTGACTCGGTGACTACTGATCATATCAGCCCGGCGGGAGCCATCAAGGAATCTTCACCTGCAGGACAATATCTGCTGGCACATGGTGTTACCCGGGAGGATTTCAACAGTTACGGTTCGCGCCGGGGTAATCACCACATCATGATGCGTGGTACTTTTGCCAATGTGCGTATCAGAAATCTGATGATACCCGGTAGTGAAGGAGGCGTTACGCTGTATCGCAGCAAGGATGATCCCTATGGCAGGCAAATGAGTATCTTTGATGCAGCCATGCGATATATCGAAGATGGAACACCTGTGATCGTATTTGCCGGCAAGGAATACGGTACCGGATCGAGCCGTGACTGGGCTGCCAAAGGCACGCAACTGCTGGGTGTCAAGGCTGTGATCGCGGAGAGTTACGAACGTATTCACCGTAGTAATCTGGTTGGTATGGGTGTGCTGCCTCTGCAGTTCAAGGAAGGCGATAGTGTCAGTTCGCTTGGTATTCAGGGCAATGAGAAATTCGAGCTTCCTGATCTGGGCAATATTCAGCCACAGCAGGAAGTGACACTGGTCATTCACGGGCAAGATGGCTCCCGGCGGGAAATCAGACTACGTTGCCGTATCGATACTGCTATCGAGGTCGACTATTATTACCATGGCGGTATTCTGCCTTATGTACTGAGAAAGGCGTGCGCGTAAACTACTCTGGTTTCATTCAGCGGGTTGTGTACCCCTGCTTCATCACCGCGAATCGACATTAGAATTATCGTGAAGAATCACAGGCTCTGCATGATCCATGAAAGAGGTCATTCAGAGCCGATGACATGTAATAGTGACGCGTATCGCACCGTATAACCGACCAGGATAAATATATGAATAATAGGGTAGTGCCGCGAAAGACAGGCTACTCTAGCCGAACCGGCCAGTGATGTAATCTTCAGTCTGTTTGTTTTTTGGTTTGATGAAGATGGTGTCGGTAGCGCCAAATTCGATCAGTTCACCCATATACATATAGGCGGTGTAGTCCGATACTCTGGCAGCCTGTTGCATATTGTGGGTCACGATCAGAATCGTGACCTTGTTTCTGAGATCCGAGATCAGTTCCTCGATACTTGCAGTTGCGATCGGATCCAGCGCAGAGGTGGGTTCATCAAACAAGAGGATTTCGGGATCCGTTGCCAGAGCGCGGGCGATACATAGCCGTTGCTGCTGACCACCTGAGAGATTAAAGGCAAGATCTCCAAGCCGATCTTTGACTTCTTCCCATAATGCAGCATTACGCAGTGCATTTTCCACTCGCTCCTCGAGAATGGAACGACGTTTGACACCCCGTATCCGGAGGCCATAGGCCACATTCTCAAAAATTGACTTGGGAAAAGGATTGGGTTTCTGAAATACCATGCTGATCCGCATCCTGACTTCGATCGGATCCACTTCAGGCGAGAGAATGTTTGCATTATCCGGGTGGAGGATGATCTCCCCTTCGTAATGGTTACGTGGGTACAGATCATGCATGCGGTTGAAACATCGGAGGAAAGTCGATTTTCCGCAGCCTGACGGTCCAATCAGGGCAGTCACCTGTTTTTCATAGACCATCATATCGATATTTTTAAGTGCCTGATAACTCCCGTAATAGAAGTTCAGTTTATTGACCACTGATTTCTGGACAGTAGAGTGAGTGTGGCCGCCGGCAGGTTTGAATATTTGCATGATTTTGATTTACCACTTGATATTTTTACGCAGACGATAGCGCAGATAAATAGCGAGTCCGTTCATCAGTAATGTCATGACGACCAGTACCAGCCCGGCAGCAGCAGCATTATGCTGAAAGGCTTCTTGCGGCCTCGATATCCAGTTGAACATCTGAATCGGCATGACTGTAAACGGTTCCATCAGCCATTGGAACGATACGAACGGGAATTGATCCTGAATGGGAGAGGGAGGGAGAAAAGCAATGAATGTCAATGCACCGATAGTGATGATCGGCGCTGTTTCTCCGATCGCACGCGCCAGTCCGATAATGACGCCTGTCAGAATACCTGCTGCGGAATAAGGCAGCACGTGATCCGCCACCGTTTGCCATTTGGTTGCCCCCAGGGCATAAGCCCCTTCACGGATGGAAACGGGAATGGACCTGATCGCCTCACGGGTGGCAACGATGACGATCGGCAGAATCAGCAGCGCCAGTGTCAACCCCGCCGAGAGGATACTCTGGCCCAGTCCGAGCTGATAGACGAACAGCCCCAGTGCCAGAAGGCCGTAAATAATAGAGGGGACACCTGCCAGATTGGTGACGTTGATTTCAATGATTTCGGTGATGAGGTTTTTCGGTGCATATTCTTCAAGATAAACCCCGGCCGCCACGCCGAGAGGAACAGCAGCAGCTGCTGTCACCAGCATGATCAGTGTCGTGCCGACCCATGCGGAAAGAATCCCCGCTGCTTCCGGTTTGCGAGAGGGAAAGGAAGTGAAAAACTCCCAGGTCAGGCGCGGCATTCCGTCGATAACCATACTTCCGAACAGCGCGATGAACGTCAGAATCGCGATCATCAGCGCGGTGACACCTGCTGTCAATGCCAGCAAATCCCAGCGTTTGTGATAAGCAATGATGGTACGTATTTCATTCAGGTTGTCAGGGTGATTCATGGGTAGCATGGGTATCAGTAAACCTCACGGTATCGTTTGCGCAGTAAATGCCCCAGGATATTGAAAACCAGGGTCAACAGGAGGAGTGTCAGTCCTGCAGCAAAAATCGTCTGATATCCGACGCTGCCATGCGGCAAATCTCCCAGGCTGACCTGGACGATATAGGTAGTAATGGTCGCTGCCGGTTCCATCGGGTTCCATACCAGATTGGGCTGCATGCCTGCTGCAATCGCAACCACCATGGTTTCTCCGACAGCACGGGAAATTCCGAGAATATAGGCGGCTGCAATACCGGACAAAGAGGCGGGCATTACTACCTTGATTGCCGTCTGAAATCGTGTGGCCCCGATGGCGTACGACCCTTCCCGCAAGTGCATGGGCACAGAACGCATGGCATCTTCTGTCATCGAGCTGACGTAGGGAATGATCATGATTCCCATCACCAGTCCTGCAGACAGCAGACTGAAACCAGGCAGATCCCGAAGAATGGTCTGCAGCAGGGGGGTGACGAACAGTAACGCAAAATATCCATAGACGACTGTCGGAATGCCTCCAAGCAATTCAAGGAATGGTTTGGCTATCTCTCTCACCGTGAAAGGTGCGAATTCTGAAAGATAAATGGCAATGATCGTTCCAAAGGGAAGTGCTATGACAAGCGCAACCAGCGAGCTGATGGCTGTTCCTGAAACAAGTGGAAGTATTCCGTAATGGGCGTCGTCAAACAAAGGTGTCCATTGTGTGTCTGTCAGAAATTCCCATACGGAAACATGCTCAAAAAATACCAGTGATTCCGAAATTAGCAGGTAAATGATCGCAAAGGTGATGAAAACGGAAAGAAAAGCGGCCAAAAACAACAACAATTCTATTATTCGTTCTTTGAGGTATCGTTTATAGCTGCGACGTAGACTTCCGGGTGAATGATCGGTGTTGTTCGGGATGGGCATTCTTATCGTCTGGTAACAATCCGGCTATGTGGGGACGAATCATTCTAGAAACCAATTGTTACAGTTTGATGAAAATGAAAAAAGGTTGAGAAACAAAGTAAGCTGGAATAAGGGAACATTCAACTGGAAACAATTAAACCCGTCATAAATTCGGGTCGATATTGCAGAATGATTATTTTGTTGATAGTCAGGCTGGAGTAAATTTCATGACGCTGAAACATACTATAAAAGAATTCGCCACTTATCTGGATAACCGGGAGTCGATTCTTGACAGAGATTATCCGAGAGTTGCCGGTCAGATAGAGTTATTGTGGGGGTATGTAGAATTTTATCGCTATCTGGAAAAACTGCTGATTACAGAAAAAGGGCGGGATCGTTCCGGCTTTCCGTTTGAAGCAGTGCTGGAGCTCGATAAACTGAAAGAAATTCACGAACGGTTGTATCCCAGAGCGAATTGAGCCGGTGTACAAATAGAGCGATAAACTTGACCTATCCGGTTGATATCACTCGCATTCTTTGGAGGAGGTTGCAAGAACCGCCCTTGAAAGGGCGGTTTTTTGTATGACGTTAAAATGCAGGGATGCAGATCATCTGCAGCTGAATGATTTTCAGCAGAAGGATCTTAGTCAGCCTGCCTTCTGAGGAAAGCGGGAATATCCATCGGATCCATGCCAGCCTGCTGCATGGCTGTGACCGCAGCATTGCTCCTTCTTCCCGTTCTCATGACTGCAGGTTCATCCACCTGATGAGAGGAAATTCTGTCATCGGTACCTGTTCGGGTATGGATAACAGTCATGGGTCTCTGAGATTGCTGGGTGATATTGCCAAGTCCCGTTGCGACCAGTGTTACACGCAGATTGTCACCCATATTTTCATCAATGACCGTACCAACGATGACGGTCGCGTCTTCAGCCGTCATTTTTTTCACGATATCCATGACTTCCTGTACTTCGCGCATTTTCATGGCTGAGCTGGCGGTTATGTTTACCAGTACACCGCGCGCGCCTGTCAGTGTGATTTCTTCGAGCAGCGGGCTGGCAACGGCTTCTTCGGCAGCCATACGTGAACGATCGACACCACTGGCAACTGCAGACCCCATCATGGCCATGCCCATTTCAGACATGACAGTTTTGACGTCGGCAAAATCCACGTTTACGAGCCCCGGACAATTGATGACTTCTGCGATCCCGGCTACGGCCCCATACAGTACGTCGTTTGCGGCCTTGAAGGCATCCAGCATGCTGATATCATTGCCCAGCACTTTCATCAATTTGTCATTCGGAATGACGATCAGTGAATCGACATGTTCTGCCAGTGCTTCCATTCCAGCCTGTGCTGCTCTCAGCCGTTTACCCTCGAAAGAGAACGGTTTGCTGACAACTGCAACAGTCAGGATACCCATTTCCTTGGCAATCTGAGCTACGACTGGAGCAGCACCCGTACCTGTACCGCCTCCCATCCCGGCGGTAATGAACAGCATATCGGCACCTTGGACGACTTCGGCGATACGGTCCCGATCTTCCAAAGCCGCTTCTTTGCCAATATCCGGATTGGCGCCTGCCCCCAGTCCACGAGTAACATGGGTGCCAAGCTGCAATACGGTCTGTGCACGATTTCCCTGGAGTGCCTGCGCGTCGGTATTCATGCAAATGAATTCAACACCTTTTACTTCATTGTGAATCATGTGATCCACGGCGTTCCCGCCACATCCGCCAATACCTATGACCTTAATGACAGCTTCCAATGGTTCGGTATTCGTGATCTCAAACATTATGTTTCTCCTATTGCATGGTGAATTTTCAAACAATATTCCGCAGACAGAACTTTATTTAAATCCGATTTAAAAATTTTCCTGAAACCATCCTTTCATTTTTGCCAGAATCTGCCTGGTAGAGCCGCTCTTCAGTTTTGCCTGATGATGGTGAAGACGATCTTCCATGCCCACCATTACCAGACCGATGGCGGTCGAGTATCTCGGTGTCTGTACGACTTCTTCCAGACTGCCGTTATAGACAGGCAATCCCAAGCGTACAGGCATGTGAAAAATCTCTTCCCCCAGCTCGACCATTCCCAGCATGGAACTGCTGCCGCCGGTGATGACAATCCCTGACGAGAGCAGCTGTTCAAAACCACTACGTCTCAGTTCTGCTTGAATCAGCAGGTAGAGTTCTTCTACACGAGGTTCAATGACTTCAGCCAGGGTTTGCCGCGATAACGGACGGGCTCCACGATTTCCCACATCCGGGACCTCGACCATTTCGCGGATGTCAGCCAGTGTGCGTAAGGCAATGCCATACCGGCACTTGATATCCTCCGCATCTTTCGTGGGAGTACGCAATGCCATGGCAATGTCATTGGTGATCTGGTCACCCGCCACCGGAATTACCGCAGTATGTCTGATTGCGCCATCAGTAAAAACGGCGATATCGGTTGTTCCGCCGCCGATATCGACCAGACATACACCCAGATCTTTTTCATCATCGGAGAGTACTGCTTTGGCTGAGGCCAGTGGCTGGAGTACCAGATCCCGTACATCCAGTCCACAACGATGGATGCATTTGGCGATATTCTGGGCAGCAGATACTGCTCCGGTTACGATATGTACCTTGACCTCCAGCCGGATACCGCTCATTCCGACAGGTTCGCGCACATCCTCCTGGCCATCGATGATAAATTCCTGATTCAAGATATGCAGTATCTGCTGGTCAGCCGGAATATTCACCGCTTTGGCAGTTTCCATTACTTTCTCGACATCTGCCTGAGTGACTTCCTTGTCCTTGACCGCTACCATGCCATGTGAATTGAAACCGCGGATATGATTACCGGCGATTCCGGCATACACTTCGCTGATCCGGCAACCCGCCATGAGTTCGACTTCCTCAAGGGCGCGCTGAATGGCATTGACGGTCGCTTCAATATTGACGACCACTCCCTTTTTCAGGCCGCGTGAGGGATGGCTGCCCAGGCCGATAATCTCGAATCCACCCTCGGGCTTCATTTCAGCGACGATGGCTACGATTTTCGATGTGCCGATATCAAGCCCGACAATCAGATCTTTGCCTTCCTTGATTTTACTCATTTGAAAATCCCCCCGATTTCATAGTCATAGTGTTCTATCTGCCCCGGAATTCAATGCAACATCAGGGTATGCGGACTGCAAACCCGCTGGCATAGCGCAGATCCACATAAGTGGAGCTTCCATAGCGATCCAGACTCTCATTATATTGCGTGCGCACCGCTACATAACGCTTCAAACGCTGCTCAATCTGCTCTCTTCCCAGCTTGAGCCAGGTTCCTGTATTCAATCGAATATGCCAGGCATGTCGTGGAGTCAGTACGATTTCTGTAGCAATTTGTCCGGTTGGCTGCAGTAATTTATTGAAGATGCGGTATTGTTGAGTAATCAGACGACTGCTGTTATCGGGGCCGGCAAACGCCGGAAGACGCACATTATCCATTATTGCGTGAAATATTTCTCCATTCGTATTGACCAGGGCCGTTTCTCCCCAGTATGCAAGCGGCTTATGCTCTTCCAATAATATGTTCAATGCGGGCGGCCACTCACGCAGAATTTTAACTGATCTGACCCATGGCAATTCCATAAAAGCATTCTGTAATGTTTTCAGATCAATCATAATGAAATTACCGTTTGCTGAATTGCGTACGACCTGTTCGATCTGGTCACGAGTGGTATGTGCCAGACTGGTATTACCTGCCCGATTCTCATTCATGGCTTCCACCCGGATTTCCTTCAATGAAAAGAACGGTAATGCCAATATTCTGCTCCCCACTGCGTAAATCGTAGCCAGCAGAACCCCTGTCAGCAGGATATTTGCCAGAAAATTCAGAGATTGATGATCGTTCCACATACGTCTGTTTACAGTTGTCCGATTATTCTGACTGTCCGGAACCAGATGAATAACTCTCTGCAAATGGCAGGGTGTGAAACATAAAAATCAGATCCTTATCAACGTTCACAGCTTAGCTCCAGGATCTTAACGACAAGTTCATCAAAGGAGATCCCTGCTGCCTTTGCCGCCATGGGCACGAGACTGTGGTCCGTCATCCCTGGCGAAGTATTGGTTTCAAGGAAAAAAGGTTGTTCATTTTCATCCAGAATCAGATCCACCCTGCTCCATCCGGCACACCCCAGTATCTGGTGGGCATACAAAGCCTGCTCCTGGATACGGATAGTTAACGCCACCGATAACCCGCTGGGGCACGTGTAGTGTGTGCTCTCGGAAAAATACTTGGCCTGGTAGTCGTACAACCCTTCTGCTACATCGATGCGCACCAGAGGAAGAGGCGTATTGTCCAGAATGGCGGCTGTCAGTTCGATTCCCTGTATGAACTGCTCGGCTAGTACCAGTGAATCGTATTCCGCAGCTGCCTGATAAGCGGATTGAAAATCCTGTTCGTTGTCCACTTTGCTCAGTCCGATGGTCGAACCTTCGCGGACGGGTTTGATGATCAGCGGCAACCCCAATCTGTCCGCCACATCCCGGAAACTGCTGTCGGCATCGAGCATGATGTAAGCAGGCGTGTTGATACCAGCTGCCTGCCAGATCATTTTCGTGCGCCATTTATCCATTGCCAGTGCGCTGGCGAGTATTCCGCTGCCGGTGTAAGGCAATTCCATCAGTTCCAGTGCGCCCTGAACCGAGCCATCTTCTCCGTAACGGCCATGCAACGCGATAAATACCCGATCGAAACCTTGCTGCAGAAGATTTTCCAACGGTTGCCCGACCGGATCAAATGCGTGGGCATCCACTTTACTTCGCTGCAATGCTGCCAGAACGGCTTGACCGCTTTTCAGTGAGATCTCACGTTCAGCAGATCGCCCTCCCAGCAATACAGCCACTTTTCCAACATCAGGAGTGTTCACTGTGCACTTCCTCCGCGCTGTCCGATGATGCGAACTTCGGTGATCAGTCTGATTCCGGTGGTCTGGTGAACGGCGTTTTGCACAGTATCGATGATTGCTTCGATTTCAGAGGCGGTGGCGTGGCCACAATTGATGATGAAATTGGCATGTAACGTGGAAACCATTGCATCACCGATACGGAAGCCTTTCAGACCACACTGTTCGATCAGCCTGGCAGCATGATCTCCTGCCGGATTTCGGAAAACTGATCCCGCGCTGGGGAATCCCAGGGGTTGAGTCTTGATGCGCGCAGTCAGCAGCGTTTTGATCGCTTGGCGTGAATTTTCCATTTTACCTGGACGAAGTCGGAACCAGCCGCCGGTAAACCAGACATTAGGTGTGTCAGGCGAGGAGATCTCCTGCAACTCGACATGACGATAGCCAATTCGGTAATCCTCCGATGTACGTTCGCACACACTTCCGCTGCGATCGATCGTCGTGACGCGCTCTACCCGATCCCATGTTTCAGAGCCGTAACAGCCGGCGTTCATTGCCAGCGCACCACCAACAGTGCCGGGAATGCCTGCCAGAAATTCTGCACCTGTCAGATTGTGTGAGGCGGCAAACCTGGCCAGTTTGGCGCAAGGTATACCTGCTCCGGCATAAATCAAACCACCTTTTTCGTTCTGCTCGATCAATGCCAGATCATTGAGCTTTGCATGCAATGCAATGACTACTCCGGGCAATCCGCCATCCCGCACCAGCAGATTGCTGCCCAGCCCGATCATGACAACTGGCTCATCTTTCGGCCAGTGGCGTAAAAACAGAGCAAGATCTTCCAGATCGACCGGCTGGTAAAAACAGGCGGCATATCCACCAGCACGCCAGGAAACATGTTGCTTCATCGGCTCATGCTGACGCAGCTCACCCCGCAGCAGACGTGTGTCGATACCGGATGTGCAGAATTGCAGATCTGGAGTATCCATATTGATTGGCAGTTGAATTTCTGTCTGCATGCTTTCCTGATCAACCTGTTACCAATGTCAACTTCATCGCCGGTTCTGCCAGATCAGAGGCGGATTTCCCGATCGATCCGGCTCCCATGATAAGTACTACATCTCCATCCTGCACAATGGTATGAATGGTCGCTTTCAATTCATCGATCTGCTCGATATAAATAGGCTCGATCTTTCCCTGCACTCTGATCGCTCGCACCAAAGATTTGCTGTCAGCAGCAATGACGGGTTCTTCACCGGCAGGATAAACTTCGGCCAGTAGCAATACATCAGTACCGGATAATACCCGGACGAAATCCTCGAATAAATCCCGGGTGCGGCTGTAACGGTGCGGTTGAAATGCCAGAACCAGACGGCGGCCGGGAAAAGCGTTTCGGGCGGCCGCTATCGTGGCCGCAATTTCTGCGGGGTGGTGTCCATAATCATCGATCAGGGCGAAAGATCCCCGATCTGGTAAGGGTATTTCGCCATATTGCTGAAACCGCCTGTCTACCCCACCAAAGGCGGCCAATGCTTTTACGATTGCTTCATCCGGCATACCCAGCTCGTTACCAACAGCGATGGCTGCCAAGGCGTTCAGGACATTATGTTTGCCCGGGAGGTTAAGCGTGATTTCCAGTGTTCTTGGCGAGCCATTGATACCAATATGGGCGAGAAAATGCATTTTGCATCGATCGTGTCGGATATCGGTGGCACGTATCTGTGCATCTTCCGATGTAATGCCATACGTAGTTACCGGTTTGGTAATCATGGAAATAATTCCGCGCACGTGAGGATCATCTACGCATAGTACTGCCATGCCGTAGAAAGGCAGGTGTTCGATGAATTCGACAAAGGTCTGTTTGAGCCGGTTGAAATCATGTTCGTAGGTGCTCATGTGATCGGCATCAATATTGGTTACCACCGTCAGAACTGGCTGCAGATAAAGGAATGAAGCATCGGATTCATCTGCTTCGACCACGATGAACTCACCTTTACCCAGTCTGGCATGACTGTCCACCGTCTTGAGCCTGCCACCAATGACAAATGTCGGATCCAGACCTGCTTCTGCCAGAATGCTGGCAACCAGACTCGTGGTGGTGGTTTTGCCGTGAGTACCAGCGATGGCAATACCACGGCGCAGGCGCAGCAGCTCTGCCAGCATCATGGCGCGAGGTACCACCGGGATACGACGTTCACGTGCAGCAATGATCTCCGGGTTATCGGGATGGATAGCAGCTGATATGACAACAGCATCAGCAGACTGAAGGTTTTCGGCTGTATGGGTGTGATGAATGACAGCACCCAGGCACTGCAGGCGCCTGGTGGTGGCATTACTGTTCATATCCGAACCGCTGATCCGGAAACCCAGGTTGATCAGCACTTCAGCGATACCGCCCATACCGGAGCCGCCGATTCCTACGAAATGGATATGTCTGATTTTATGCTTCATGGGTTTGTCCCGATAATTGTTGACAGGCTTCAGCCACCGCTTGTGCAGCCTCAGGCATGGCCAGTGCACGTGCACGAGTGGCCATGGCCTTTAATTGTGCGCGTGAGCAGGTCATCAGCCATTGTGCGAGTGAAGCCGCTGTCAGTTCTGATTGCGGCCATAAGACAGCCGCCTGGTGATCGCTGAGAAACCGAGCGTTGGCCGTCTGGTGATCATCTACTGCATAGGGATACGGTACCAGAATACTGGCAACGCCTGCGGCTGCCAGTTCAGAAACGGTCAGAGCGCCGGCACGGCAAATTACCAGATCGCAGTGCTGATAATGTGCGGCCATATCCTCAACGAATGCCACCAGATTTCCTGTGACGCCATGAGTGGCATAAACCTGCTGCAGGGTACTCAAGTGAGCTTTCCCGGACTGGTGAGTAACGAATGGCCGCTGATTTTCAGGAATCATGCTCAAAGCCTGTGGCAGCACAGTATTCAGAACTTGTGCGCCGAGGCTGCCACCGACTACCAGGATGTGCAGATTGCCCGTTCGGTTTGCGTAGCGTGCTTCCGGTGATGGAAGCCGGGTGATTTCTGTGCGTACCGGGTTGCCGGTAACCCGGGTTCTATTTTCCGGCCCTGTGAGGGCACCCGGAAATGCCAACAGGATACGATCGGCAATTTTTGCCAGTATCTTATTGGTCAGTCCGGCAATTCTGTTCTGCTCGTGAATCAGCAGAGGTTTTCCAAGTAAAACAGCCATGATTCCTCCGGGCAATGCCGGGTATCCCCCCATCCCCAATACCACCTGTGGTTGCTGACGGCGCAGTATCCGGAAACTTTGCCAGCAGGCTTGTGCCAGCCTCCATGGCAGTAACAGATAGCTGCTCAGTTTTTTGCCGCGCAGCCCGTAAAAATGGATCAATTCGATGGAAAAACCGTGTTGTGGTACCAGTGTGGCTTCCATACCGTTACGGGTACCCAGCCAGACGATTCGCCAGCCATTCGCCTGCATGGAGCGGGCGACTGCAAGCCCTGGAAACACATGCCCTCCGGTACCGCCTGCCATGATCATGATCGTGCGGGACAAGGTATGAACTCCATGTGCAGTACATGCTGCTGATCAGAACGGGAGTCTTCTCTCATACATTCAACCCTCTGCGTTTCAATCTGTTTTCCCAGTCGATTCGCAGCAATATAGCGATGGCGATACTGTTGATGACGATACTGCTGCCACCATAACTCATGAAGGGTAATGTCAGGCCTTTGGTAGGGAGTAATCCCATGTTCACGCCCATATTGATGAAAGCCTGTAAACCCAGCCAGACACCGATGCCCTGCGCGACCAGTGAACCGAATTGATCTCCCAGTCGGGCTGCCGTGCGGCCGACTTTGAAAATACGTACCAGTAAAAAGAAGAACAGCGAAATCACGGTGGCTACCCCTGCAAAACCAAGTTCTTCGGCCAGTACGGCAAACATGAAATCGGTATGTGCTTCAGGCAGGTAATTCAACTTTTCCACACTGCTTCCCAGACCGACTCCCCACCATTCACCGAGCCCGAACGCGATCAATGCATGCGTGAGTTGATAACCTTTGTCGAAGGGATCGTTCCACGGATCAAAAATAGCATTGATACGATCCATGCGGTAAGGCTCGATGATGATCAGCAGAGCCAGCAGTATCGGCACCAGACATATCAACCCGAAAAACATTTTCAGACTCATTCCGTTCATGAACATGATGGACAGGACGATGGTCGCGATAACGACCGCGGCGCCCAGATCCGGCTCCATCAGCAATAGCAGGGAGACGATGGTCAGTAATGCGAGGATGGGCAGGAAACCCTTGAGAAAATGATCCTTGAAAGCCGCTTTGCGTACGACATAATCTGCTGTGAAAATCAGAATGATCAGCTTCATCAGTTCAGAAGGCTGGAAATTGGTTATTCCCAGAGGAATCCAGCGACGGCTGCCATTGATCTCATGGCTGATTCCCGGGATCAGGACCACAAGCAGTAACAGGATGCCCAGTCCCAGCAGATAGCGAGAATAAGTCTGCCACCAGCGTAGTGGTATCCGGAAGCAACCTGTTCCGACAGCTATTCCCGCCAGTATGTACAAAGCTTGCCGGGCAAGAAAATAGTAACTGTTTCCTTCACCAAATTTCGCTTCGGCGATCGCGATCGAGGCGGAATATACCATGACCAGTCCCAGACCCAGCAAAAGCAGCACGGTTGAAACCAGCAGTATATCCAGTTCGGATTGAAGGGGCTGATTGTGCGAAGCGGGAGTGGATGGACTCATCATGGGTTTAATGACATGTCTGTGCCGTGAGTACGAGCTTGCGTTCGATCAGGCGAACAGCAGTCGTAAAAACTTCGGCACGATGAATGTAGTTGTTGAACATATCGAGACTGGCACAGGCAGGAGAGAGCAGAACGACATCTCCGCGTTCCGCCAGCAGAAAGCTCACCTGTACCGCCTCATCCATAGTGGTTACCCGGTGTATCGGTACATTGCTGGCCTGGATAGCCTGCGCAACTTTGTCTGCATCTCTTCCCAGCAGTACGACCCCGCGCACGTGCTTGCTGACTGGTTGTTCCAGAGGGGAAAAATCCTGCCCCTTGCCATCTCCGCCTGCAATCAGAATCACGTTCTTGTGAAACCCGTTCAGTGCAGCAACGGCTGAACCTATGTTGGTGCTTTTGGAATCGTCGTAAAACGTTACGCCATTGAACTCGGCTACTTTCTGCATGCGGTGCGGTAATCCCCTGAAAGTACGTAAAGCATGCAACAACGGCTCGAAAGGCAGATCGACTGCCCGGCACAACGCTAGTGCAGCCAGCGCATTGGTGGCGTTATGTAATCCTGTGACGGCAAGTTCACTGGTTTTCAGTAAATGGGTATTGCCTTGTGCCAGCCATACCTCCGATCCGCCAGGGAGCAAACCAAATTCTTCGTCCGATACGGGTGCGGACAGACCGAAAGTCACTTGTTTGCTATTCTTATCCGCCATAGCACATACCCTGGTGTCATCACGATTGAGTATCTGCACGCAACTATTATTATGCGGGCGGGAAAATATCCGTGCTTTTGCGGCGGCATATTCTTCGATACTGTCGTACCGGTCCAGATGATCTTCGCTCAGGTTCAATACCGTTGCTGCATCTGGTCGCAGACTGCTGGTGGTCTCCAGTTGAAAACTGGAAAGCTCCAGCACCCATAAATGGGGCCATTTATTTGCGTCCATCCGCTGCATCAGTGTATCCAATGCTACCGGGCCGATATTGCCTGCTACCTCCACATCCCATCCGGCACTCTTTACCATTTCACCGACCATGCTGGTGACTGTGGTTTTCCCGTTGGAACCGGTGATCGCAAGAATTTTTGTACCGGGTGGTGCGTACTGATCGAGTGCAACGGCAAACAGCTCGATATCACCGATTACGGACACGCCTCGTTGTAATGCTGTCTGCACCAATGGCTCAGTTATTGCTACACCCGGACTGATAGCGATTGCATCGATCCCCTGGAACAGTTCTTCCTTCAACGGGCCGCAGAATATGGCTTCATCCGGTACGATCCGGTTTATCAGTTCGAGATTGGGCGGGCTGGTGCGTGTATCAGCCACTGACAGCTGTGCCCCGAGCCGAGAAAGCCACTTGGCCATGGAAGTTCCGGTTTTCCCCATGCCCAGAACCAGTATGCTTTTGCCGGTATAGTTCATCGCAATTTCAGGGTCGATAAGCCGATCAGTACCAGAATGATGGTAATGATCCAGAATCTCACCACGACCTGATTTTCCTTCCATCCTTTGAGTTCATAATGGTGGTGCAGGGGGGCCATTCGAAAAACACGCTGACCGAACAGTTTGAAGGAAGCCACCTGAATCATGACTGACAGCGCTTCCATGACGAATACACCTCCCATGATGACCAGTACGATTTCCTGCCGAACAATGACAGTAATTACTCCCAGTGCTGCGCCTAATGCCAGAGCACCGACGTCGCCCATGAATACTTCCGCCGGATAAGTGTTGAACCACAGAAATGCCAGACCGGCTCCTGCCAGCGCCCCGCAGAATACTGCGAGTTCGCCTGCATTGGGGATATGTGGAATACCGAGATATTTGGCAAATACAGCATGGCCGGCAACGTAGGCGAAGATGGCCAGAGCGCCACTGATCATGACGGTGGGCATAATAGCCAGGCCGTCCAGTCCATCTGTCAGGTTGACGGCATTGCTGGTGCCAACGATTACCAGATAGGTCAGCACGATAAATAGGAATGTTCCCAGTGGAATGGCCACTTCCTTGAAGAACGGTACAATCATTTCGGTGTGCTGGGGAAGATCGGCTGTCATGGCAAGGTACACCGCGATCAGCAAGGCAATGATCGATTGCCAGAAGAATTTAGATGAAGCTGAAAGCCCTTTCGAATTGCGCTGTATTACCTTGCGATAGTCATCTACCCAACCGATTGCGCCGAATCCCAATGTCGTTAGTGATACTACCCAGATGTAGCTGTTGCTCAGATCTGCCCATAAAAGTGTGGTGATGATCACGGCTGTCAGGATCAGTGCACCCCCCATCGTCGGCGTACCCGCCTTGATCAGATGAGACTGAGGACCGTCATTGCGCACGGACTGGCCGACTTTACGTGCGGTCAGACTGCGTATCAGGGCCGGTCCGACCAGAAATGAGATACTCAACGCCGTCAGCGCTGCCAGCATGGTACGCAGCGTAATGTAACTGAATACATTGAAAGCGCGGATATCTTCCGCAATCCATTGAGAAAGTGCCAGCAGCATTCTATGGTTTCCGTTGTGATGCCCGGCTGTAAATCCAGAAAACGGTTTTCATCTGGTTATTTATTGCCATTCTTTTTAAAATATGTTCACGCCTGCAATTGTTCTATCACCCGTTCCATTTGCATGAAACGCGATCCCTTGACCAGGACAAAAACACGCTCACCCAAACAACTTTTTGCTTGTTCCAGCAAGCTCTCCAGATCGGTAAAATACTGTGCCCCGCGACCAAATCCGGTAACAGCCTGCCGGCTTGATTCTCCCAGAGCCAGTAATACATCCACACCGGCACTTGCGGCCTGTTGACCGATTCTGTGGTGGAATGTTGCTGTATTGGCGCCGAGTTCACCCATATCCCCCATAATCAGAATTTTTTTGCCAGGCATTTCTGCCAGGACATCCAGCGCAGCCTGCATGGAATCCGGATTGGCGTTATAGGTGTCATCGAGCAGAACTGATCGGTTCAACCCGGTTTTTTTCTGCAAACGTCCAGGGACACCTCTGAAGCTGTGCAAACCTTCAGCAATCGAGCTTGTGCGGATACCGGCAGCCGTGGCGGCTGCCGCCGCTGCCAGCGCGTTGTAAACGTTATGATGACCCGGTACCTGCAGCATTATTTCGATTTTTTCATCAGGCAATTGCAGCAACCATTGATCACCTGACGGGTGTGCCATCTGGCGCGCACTGACTGCAGCAGTGCCATTCATACCAAAATCTATAATCGACCTGTTTTCGGCACGCTGTCGCCAAAGCATGGCATGGGGATCATCCGCATTGATGATGGCAATCCCCTGCGCTTCCAGTCCCTCGAAAATTTCTCCTTTGGCATGGGCGATGGCCTCAATCGTACCCAGATGTTCGATGTGAGCTGTACCTGCATTAGTGATCACGGCAATGGTGGGTGCAGCAAGCCGACTCAGATAAGCGATTTCACCTGCGTGGTTCATCCCCATTTCGATGATTGCGCCAACATGACGGGAATCGAGTTGCAACAGCATCTGCGGAACACCGATGTCATTATTCAGATTGCCGGTTGTCGCAAGAACATTTTCTAGCCCGAATTCGCATCTGAAAATAGCCGCAATCATTTCCTTGACAGTGGTTTTGCCATTACTGCCCGTCACAGCAACCAGCGGCAGGGTGAAGCGCCGACGCCAGGATGTTGCCAGTTGCCCAAGACCCAGCCGGGTATCCTTCACTTTGATCCAGCCAAAACCGGGTTGAGTCGGGAGGATAGCCATGTCAGTCGAAACCATGGCTGCAACAGCACCTTGCCTGATGGCGGCGGGAATGAAACGATGGCCATCAAATTGCTCACCGGATAGTGCGATGAAGAGATCACCCGGTTTCAGGGTGCGGCTATCGGTGCTGACTCCGGTGAATACGGGATTGTCACCAGACCAGTTTGCCTGCAGGGCCAGTGCAGCTTCCTGTATGCTCATCATCCTTGCACCTGCAATTCCGGACCGAGCAGGTCATGCAATACCTGTCGTACTACCTCGCGATCATCAAACGGATATTTTTCCCCTCGTATTTCCTGACTCGTTTCTGCGCCTTTGCCGGCGATCAGCACGATATCGCCCTTGCGTGCACCGTGAATGGCCCGGTAAATGGCGGCTGCACGATCCACTTCGGACGTGCAATGTTTACCGCGAGCACCCAGCATGACTTCGCTGATGATATCTGCAGGATTTTCATTACGTGGATTATCGCTGGTGATGATGACTTCATCAGCGAGGCGTGAGGCAATTTCTCCAATCAGTGGACGCTTACCACGATCTCTATCTCCACCGCAACCGGTGACACAGACCAGTTTTGCCTGATCTTTCCGAATCCGTTTTTTGATGCGAGTGCCGGCCAGTGTTTCGCGCAAACCGGTCAACACTTCGTTCAATGCATCAGGAGTATGGGCATAATCAACGATGACGACGGGTTGATTGCCTCCCCCCAGTTTTTCCATCCTCCCGGGAATCGGCTGAACTTGCCGTAACGCAGCAATTGCATCATCGAGATCGATATTGCTGGCGAGCAGGGTGGCCAGAACAGTCAGCAGATTATAGGCATTGTAGCGGCCGGTCACGTTGCATTGCAGGCTGGCATGCCGGTTACAGAATTCGACATCGAATTCGATATATTGTGTGGTGAATTGCAAATTGCTACCGTAGAGTATTTTTTTGTTACCGGCTGTTTGTGCAGTCTGACGGGGTTGCCTGAAACCATAGCCGATGACCGACAGCTCTTTCCCGGCCAGTTGTTGTGACAATTCCACACCCAGCACTTCGTCCAGATTGAGGACGGCATGTTGCAGACCTTTCCAAAAAAACAGTTTTGCCTTGGCAGCAGCATAGGCATCCATGCTGTCGTGATAGTCGAGGTGGTCGCGCGTCAGATTGGTCAGTACGGCGACTGCAAATTCCGATCCGGTCAGTCTATTCTGGGAAAGACCATGCGAAGAGGCTTCCATCACCAATGAGGATGCTCCCTGATACAGATATTCAGCCATCAGCTGCTGCAGATAGACAGCATCGGGAGTGGTGTGTTCGGAAGGGTGTAATGTTCCCGGGAATCCATGCCCGAGTGTTCCGATTACAGCAGTTTTTTTTCCCAGCGCAGCCATGGCTTGGGCATACCATTGACTGCAGGTGGTTTTGCCATTGGTGCCGGTGATTCCAACCAGCCATAAATGTCTGGAAGGATAGCCATACGCTTCACTGGCAATCTTTCCAGCTTCGTGACGCAGTCCGGCTACGCCCAGATTGGGTATCTTCCACTCGGATTTCCAGGAGAACCCCTGCTTTTCCCAGATAATCGCGTTGACACCCAGCGCAATGGCCTGCGGAATATCGTTGCGTGCATCATGACGCTCACCGGCACAAGCCAGAAAAGTATCACCTGGTTTGAGTTTCCGACTGTCTGCCACCAAATGTCGTACTTTGACGCCCAACTGATCCAGCAGACAGGTTGTAGGATTTTCATCTGATCTCGAGTTCGACGAGGTACTCATCATCCTTTGTCTTCCAATCCGGCGGGAACGGGGGATGTAACCAGATTACCAAGCGAATCATCAAACGGCACATTCAGTATCCGTAGGGTGCCTTCCATCGCCCGGCTGAATACCGGTGCTGCTACTGTGCCACCATAGTAACGCCCGCTGGAAGGTTCATCGATCATGATTGCCATGATTACACGCGGGTCAGATGCTGGTGCAAAGCCGACGAATGAAGAAATATAGCGATCGCTGGCGTACCCTTTCCGTTTTTCCAGACGCTTGTGTGCGGTACCGGTTTTTCCCGCTACGCGGTAACCGTTGATGCGTGCGCCACTACCAGTCCCTTCCGGTTGAACTGCAAGTTCCAGCATTTTACGCACGGATTGTGCAGTTTCACGTGAAATGACTTTTTGGCCGACGGCTGGCGTGTCGCGCTTCAGCAGTGTAATGGGCTTCAGTTCTCCATCCGTGGCAAATAATGTATAAGCGCGTACCAGTTGCATCAGGCTGACTGAAATACCATGTCCGTAGGACATGGTGGCCTGTTCGATCGGGCGCCATTTATTATAGGCGCGTAATTGACCGCTTGCCTCTCCAGGAAAGCCAATGCCGGTTTCAGTACCGAAACCGGAACGATTGAGCATTTCCCAGAATGTTTTGGGTGGCAGTAACAGGGCAATTTTTGCTGCACCCACGTTACTCGAGGTCTGAATGACTTGGGAGACGGTTAGATTACCTTTGTCACGCACATCGCGAATGATGGCTTTACCTATTCTCATCGTTCCGCCGGAGGTTTCCATCAGCGTGTTTGCCTTGACTCGGCCTGTTTCCAGCGCTACGGCGATAGCAAAAGGCTTCAATGTTGAACCTGGCTCGAAAGTATCGACCAGCACACGATTGCGAATGACTTTATTATTCATGCTCGCGCGCTGGTTGGGGTTGAAAGCCGGGTAATTGGCCATTGCCAGCACTTCTCCGGTTTTAACATCCAGGGCCACAATACTGCCGGCTTTGGCGTGCTGCTCTTTTACTGCGCGCACCAGTTCCCGGTAAGCGAGATACTGTATTTTGCTGTCGATCGACAGCATCACATCCTGCCCGGATTTGGGAGACTGGATCTGTTCGACGTCTTCCACGATGCGTCCGATCCGATCCTTGATGACGCGCCGTTTGCCATCTTCACCCGTGAGCACATCCTGCCATGCCAGTTCCACACCTTCCTGTCCACGTCCGTCCACGTCGGTAAAACCCAGGATATGCGCGGCCAGCTCGCGTGATGGATAGTAACGATAAAACTCGTGCTTGAGATACAAACCTTTGATGTTGAGTTCAGCGATCTTATTCGCTCTTTCCGGTGGCAGTTGCCGCTTCAGATACACAAATCGCTTGTCGCTGCTGAGACGCTCCTGAACAGCGGCTTCACTTACATCCAGCAGATCAGCCAGATGCCTGATCTGTTCCGGTGTGGCATTCACTCTCTGAGGGTCGGCCCATACAGATTTGACGGGTGCACTGATGGCAAGGATTTCACCATTGCGATCCTTGATACTGCCGCGCTGGGAGTTTTGTTCGATGACCCGGAGATAGCGTGATTGTCCCTGCTGTTGCAGAAAATCCTTGTTCAATGCCTGTAAATAAACAGCCCGGGCAACCAGTATGATCAGGGATATCAGTAATAATCCCTGTACGAGGCGGGAGCGCCATTCCGGAAGATTCACAGCAGCGGATTTGCGGGAAGGATTGAACAGAATTTTCATTCAGTCGCACTCGAGGTATGACCGGGATGGATCGCCAGAATATTTGCGGCAGTGGGTGGAGGCATGGTCATGCCGAGCTCTTTGCGCGCGATTTTTTCCACACGCGCAGGCATGGCCAACGTGGTTTGCTCCAGCCGCAGTTGATTCCATTCGATTTCAAGTTGTTCGGTCAATTGCTGTGCTTCTTCCTGTTCCATGAACAGTTTGCGTGATTCGTACCGGGCGGTTACGATGCCCAGACCACAGATGACCAGCGCTATAAACAGGAAAATATTCAGTTTGATCATTGATCCACCGTACTGCCGGTTTTCAGCTTTTCCGCTACCCGCATGACAGCACTGCGTGCCCGCGGATTGGCAGCCACTTCATTCTCACCGGGACGAATTTTTTTACCGATAATCTGCAATGTCTGCCTGCTGTGCATGCGACTCTCTTCCTCTCGTACAGGCAGTTTTCGCGGAAAAGTGTCTGTTTCTGCCTGTCTGCGTATGAAACGCTTGACGATACGATCTTCCAGCGAATGAAAGCTGATCACTACCAGTCGACCGTTTGCATTCAGTAATTCCACGCATTGCGGCAGTGTCACCGATAATTCTTCAAGTTCCTGATTGAGATGAATCCGTATCGCCTGGAAGGTGCGCGTCGCCGGATGCTGCCGACCGTCCCGGTGGCCGAGCTTGCGCACGACCGCTGCCACGATCTCGGCAAGCTGAAGCGTGGTAATAATGGGCTGGCGTGCCTGTTCCACAACAATTGCGCCTGCAATCTGTCCAGCATACCGTTCTTCGCCATAGGTTCTGATGACCTCCTTCAATTCTGTTTCTGTTACAGTGGCCAGCCACTCCGCTGCTGTTTTTCCCCGGCTGGAGTCCATGCGCATATCCAGTGGGCCGTCATGGCGGAAGCTGAATCCGCGTGAAGCTTCATCCAGCTGGATCGATGACACACCCAGATCCAGCAGGATGCCGTTAACCCGGCTTACACCCAGCGATTCCAGTGCTGTGCGTATTTGTGCATAACTGCTGTGTACTGCCTGAAACCTGTCATCTCGAATGGATCGTGCTGCGGAAATGGCAGCCGGATCCTTGTCGATTGCAATCAATCGCCCTGATTCTCCCAGCCGGGATAAAATCAGGTAACTATGACCACCTCGGCCGAAGGTTGCGTCCACATAGGTACCATCAGCCTTGATATTCAGTGCATCTACCGCTTCTTCTGGCAAAACGGGTACATGCACGGTACTACCAGCGCACTACAGTGAAAACCCTTCCAACTCGGGAGGAATGTCTCCGTCCTTGTAGGTTGTTGCCGAATCGATTTCCAGATTCCATTTCGCCATATCCCAGAGTTCAAATTTCTCACCCTGCCCCGCGAGCACGACTTCTTTCTGCAAACCGGCAAACTGTCTCAGAGGGGCGCTGATCAGAATGCGGCCGGAACTGTCCATCTCAACGTCACTGGCATTACCGATGATAAGTCTCTGCAAACTTCGAATCTGCGGGCTGAAGCTGGAAAAACTGCTCAATTCTTTTTCAATCGGCTCCCAGACGGGTTGGGGGTAAACCAGCAGACACCTGGAAGGATCAGCGGTCACGACGATATTGCCTCCACAACTGGTAAACAATTCATCACGATATTTCGCGGGAATCGCAAGTCTTCCCTTGTTGTCGAGACTTAACTGAGTGGAGCCGCGAAACATTTGGTTCCTTTTGATCTCAAGGGAGGTGCCTGTTTGATGATTTAATTATGTTTCTCCCACTGTCACCCACAATTATGCATATTTCACCACTTTAACCCACTTTACTCAATAAAAATTTGCAGAATTAAGTAATAAAGAATTTTTATATTGTTGTAACAATGGTTTAGCATGGTTTTCGGATAACCTTTTCGAATAAAACAACTTGATAAAGATGGCTCGTTTCGAGATTGAGGCAGGGCGTGGTATAAACCCGAAAACATTTTAGGGATCGATATGGCTTTGATATTTTGGGAACAGGCTGTTAATGATTTATCGGCACGTGATCCGGTGATGCACCGAATCATTCAGTGTTACAGCGATTCGATGTCTGAAGAGCAGGGAAATGCTTTCGCCACATTGGTGCGCGCGATCGTCGGGCAGCAGATATCTGTCAAGGCAGCAGCTAGTGTCTGGCAGAAGGTAACAACTTTGATTCCGGAAATTACACCGGAAGAATTGATGGCGACAGAAATCGATTTATTGAGGACATGCGGGCTTTCAGCACGGAAAGTCGATTATTTGCGGGATTTATCGCGCCACTTTCTGGGAGGAATGCTGGTGACGGTAAACTGGCACGATCTGGATGATGACACCCTGATCCGCAAACTTGTCGAGGTAAAAGGCATCGGCCGGTGGACGGCAGAAATGTTCCTGATTTTTCATTTACATCGCCCGGATGTCCTGCCGCTGGATGATATTGGTCTGCAGCGCGCTGTCAGCATGCATTACAACGCCAGTCAGCCGATTGACAAACAGGCGATTCGTACCATAGCCGAAAGCTGGCAGCCCTGGCGGTCGGTTGCCACATGGTACCTGTGGCGAAGCCTCGATCCTATTCCGGTTATATATTGAAGCGAGTACCGTTTGGTTAAATGGTTTGATCTTATTCCGCAATCAGGATTGGCTTGATTGGCCGGATTTGGTTTTTTCAGACCCAAGTGCTTGTCGATTGCGTTGTCCGGCAACAATCATGCGAGCCCAAAATATTGTCAAATAGCTGCTGTATGCCTATAATCCACCAACATATAAACAATAATAGTTTTCATTATCTTTCATGCTATCTTTTATAGTAACAGCCCTCAGATAATAGAGGACGATAAGGTCCGGGCATGAGCATTCCGGAGGATGTCTCTCCAGCTGTCAAACACCTCGAGCATCTCTACAGTGACCACTATGACTGGCTGCAGGGATGGTTGCGCCGGCGGCTGGGCAGTGCTGCCGATGCAGCCGATCTCGCACATGATGCTTTCCTGCGTCTGCTGACTACGCCACGGCACTTCGGCAGTGCTCCCGAGGCCCGCACGTACCTGCGCACCATGGCCAATGGCCTGTGTATCGACCTCTGGCGTCGTCGCCAGATCGAGCAAGCCTGGTTGGAAGAACTCGCTGCCCAGCCCGGAACTTTGATCCCCTCGGCCGAGCATCAGGCCATCGTACTCGAAGCGCTGCAGGAAATCGACACGATGCTACGTCGTTTGCCGGTGAAGGCAGCCAATGCATTTGTCATGGCTGTCATCTGTGAAATGACAGACAGGGAAGTCGCTCAGGAACTGGGTGTGTCCGCTCGCATGGTACGCAAATATGTCGCCCAGTCCATGCTTCACTGTATGCGGCTGGAAGCACGATATACCGCAACTGAACCGCTGCAGGGGGGTATCTGATGTTGTTCCCGCAATGGCTCCTGTGAGCATCTAGGAATATGGCTGCCACTGATACCTCTCTGCAACCGTCGCAGCCGGATCTTCCACATCAGGCGATGGAGCAGGCGGCTGAATGGTTCGCGCTGCTGCGTTCTGGCGAAGCAACGGCGGCAGATTGTGCGCAATGGCAAGTCTGGCTCAACAGCTCGGCTGACAATGAACAAGCCTGGCATTATGTCGAATGCATCAGTGAACGCTTCAAGCCCATCCAGAACAGCCCCAAGCGGCGCAATGCCGCCAATGTTTTCCGGGCAGTCAACAGTCGTCCGGGGCGGCGCCGGCAAATTGTGCTTGGTATTGCTACCTTGATGGGTACCAGCCTGCTCAGCTGGGTCACCTGGCGTCATTCTCCGCTGCCGGGCATCGCCCTGGCGTGGACTGCCGATTACCGCACAGGTACTGGCGAAATACGCGAAATCACGCTCTCCGATGGTACTCGCGTATGGCTCAATGCTGCCAGTGCCTTCAACGAAGACTATCGAAATAATCAGCGCCGCTTGCACCTTGTGGCGGGAGAAATCCTGATCCAGACTGCGGCCGATGCATTCCGTCCCTTTGTCGTCAATACGCCGCAAGGACAACTGCGTGCATTGGACACGCGTTTCACCATCCGGCTGGATCAGACCGAAACCTTCGTGGCCGTGTACGAAGGAGCTATCGAAGTACGCACCGCTGCTACCGGTACCACCGCCATTCTCCCGGCAGGCCGGCAGGCCCGTTTTACCAACACCTCCCTGGCAGACAGCGGAACTGCCGACCCGGCTCGCGAAGCGTGGACGCGCGGCATCCTCATCGCACAGAACATTCCGCTTGCCGAAGTCGTGCAGGAACTGCGCCGCTACCATAATGGCCATTTGGGCATCGCGCCCGAAGTGGCCAATCTGCCCGTCTTCGGCAGTTATCCGGCCAATGATCCTGATCGTGCGCTGGCCATGCTCGAATCCGTCATGCCTATCCGCGTACGCCGTACATTGCCGTGGTGGGTGAGTATCGAGCCACGGAATCAAACCGCTAACGCCAATCCCTGAACCTGATCAGCCACTAATTTTCCGGCTGTACTGCCTCCGTTGGGCTACCCCGTATATGCGTTGTACGAGCATAGTTATCGAGCGGTGTGCCGGGACTTCTATCCATTCCTCAAAAAAGTAGTTCCGCCTTTTGGTCTCTCGTTCGATTAACAGGATGAGAGATCACTCAGTCATCGCTCAACCGGCTACCCGTGCAGGTGCCTTATCGTGATGCAGCTCATCTGGCTTCGCCTCGTTTTTCTGAAGGTCAGGTGTGTCGTGTGCCCGGCAGCCCGTTCGATTTGCGAGACGGTGTGACTCCGTTTCGTTAATTCACTCTGCGCGAGGAAAAAAGTACATCATGTTTCATTATCGATCCTGCATCGCTCGCAAAACGGCGTTCGTTACCTTCAGTTCATCCGGCTATGCCGGCGCCGGCTTGTCTCTCACGTTGTTCACGATGGCTATCCACCTGATACTTGCCATCAGCCTGCTGGTGATGACAGATGGCCAGACAGTAGCGCATGCACAAACCCCGGCGCCTGCGGCAAGCCAGACACAGCCGGTGCAGGAAACCATACGCCCTTATGATATTCCTGCCGGCTCGCTTAGTGTTGTTCTGGCACGATTTGCCAGTGAAACAGGCATTTTGCTGGCAGCTACGCCTGAACTCGTACAGGGCAAGCAAAGCCCGGGTGTGCGTGGCACCTTTAGTATACAGGCAGCACTGAACGCACTGCTGAAGGGAACCGGGCTGGAAGCGATACGTAATGCCGAAGGGCAGTACGGGCTACAGCCGGTCGCAAACATAGCCGGAACGCTTCCTCTGATGACGGTAACAGGCGCAGCGATCAATTCCGGAGTAACCGAAGGTACCGGTTCCTACACCACCGACTATTCCTCTTTCGGCAAGGGTCAAATCCTCAAAGAGTTGCCGCAGACGGTCACAGCAATGACCCATCAGCGCATTCAGGATCAGAGGCTGTTCACGATGGGCGATGTAATGGCCTATACACCCGGCGTGACCGTACAGCAAAGTTCCGACAGCAGTGGGAAAGGAGCTTTCTATTCTCGCGGCTTTCAGATCACCAATATCTTGCTTGATGGTAACAGTTCAGTCGTTGCCGGAGGCAGTTCACCCGGAGGCCCAACTAATACCTACTCGGTAGGCACTCTGGATATGGCCATGTTTGACAGTGTCGAGGTCATGCGCGGATCTAACGCGCTCTATGGGGTAACTGCAGGCGCGCCAGGCGGCGCTATAAATCTGGTGCGCAAACGACCGACGAAAGCATTTCAGTTGAATGCGCAGGTATCGGGAGGAAGCTGGGATAATTATCGTGGGGAATTGGATGTGAGCGGGCCGGTGGCCCTCCTAGATGGGCGCGTCCGTGGGCGCCTGGTCGGCACCTATCAGGACGGAGAGTCTTTCATTAATTATTCGGATAGCAACAAAAAATTGTTCTATGGAATCGTTGAAGCGGATATTACCAGCAGAACCTTATTGACGGTCGGCGGCCATATCCAGCGCGACAAGGATGGCTATGTTATCAGGGATGGCCTGCCACGCTATTCAAACGGGAACGATCTCAAACTGCCCCGCAGTACCTATTTGGGAACCTCCAACGATCGCTACAAAAGAGACGACAACAATCTGTTTATCCGTATCGGTCAAAAGATCGGAGCAGATTGGGATTTAAGTATCGAAGCAGTACGGGGTAAATATGATTACTCTATACAAAATTTTAACCGGTTCGGTCTTATTGACCCAATTACCAGTGGAGGAATGGAGGCCTATGCCTTCTTGAACGACACCACTGGCACGAATAAAGCGTTGGATGTGTCGCTGAAAGGATCGTTTCATCTGCTTGGCCGCGAGCATCGTCTAACCTTGGGTGCAAATTACAATAAAAATGATGAGTCCATCAAGACTACCTTCCTAGATGACATATTCGAAATTCCCGATATCTTTGCGTACGATCCCAGTAACTATCCCAATCCATACAATAGTGAAAATATTTACGGTTTTTA
Source organism: Nitrosomonas sp. (assembly GCF_040256045.1). Classification (GTDB taxonomy): domain Bacteria; phylum Pseudomonadota; class Gammaproteobacteria; order Burkholderiales; family Nitrosomonadaceae; genus Nitrosomonas. The sequence continues at coordinate 3,215 of NZ_JBDZWD010000013.1, read as the reverse complement.
TTCTGCAAACAGATATAACAAACAAAAGGGTCTCTACGGATCATTAGCAATGAAAATCACTGATCCGCTGACCTTGATTGTAGGCGGACGTTTGAGTTGGTACGAATTTGACTACGTATATACCTTTTCCTCTCCATCAGGTGAGCTTGAGGATTCCTATCATTCAGCCGTAAAAGATAATAAGGTCTTTACCCCCTATCTTGGTTTGACCTACGACTTGCTGGAAGCTTGGTCCGTCTACGCGCCAGTATCGCAGAGACCTATACACCGCAGTCATGGGGTTTTAAAGGTCCGCTGCCGGGCACGCCCCTCAACCCCGTCACCGGTCGCACTTATGAAATAGGTACTAAGGGTAGCTTGTTTGATAATCTGTTGAATCTATCTTTTGCGCTCTATCGCACTAAGAACAATGGTACCTCTAGCAATGATGAGAACTATCCGGATACAAGATATCCTGGAACTGGTCGCTTTTGCTGTTATCTGGATGATGGCATACAAATCAGTCAGGGCGTGGATATCGAAATTTCAGGTGAGATCGTCAAGGGTTGGCAAATTCTGGCCGGCTACACGTTCAATGACAATGAGATGAAAGGTGGTAACGGCCGGTTCAGCACCATTACGCCCAAACATCTGTTCAAGTTATGGTCGAGTTATGAACTTAGAGGTATACTGAGTGGCCTGAAACTGGGTGGCGGCATCACTGCGCAAAGTTCAAATTACCGGCAGGGAACAGCAAGAATATTCAACCCAGCTACCGGGTCATTCGATGGTCCCTCGGTCGATTATGAGTTTACCGCACCAGGGCGTGTACTCGTCGATTTGTTTGCACAATACCGCCTCAATAAGCATTGGTCTGCAACTCTCAACGTCAACAATGTCTTTGACAAAACCTATTATGAAACTGTTGGCGATTCCAGACTTAGCAACTACTACGGCAGACCGCGTAATTGGATGGCTAGCATAAAGTACAGTTACTGAGGCGGACCTGCACCCACTAAACAGTGCCAGCTGAAATCTAGTTGATCGTTCCCGCGCGGAGTGTGGAAACTATCAATAACGTTTCTTTCCCGGCATATATCAACCTGAAAGCAGTTTTTAGGATCAACAGGCTTTGTCTTGTTCTGAATCAGCCTGCCTGTGTACCAGTACATTCGACAGGCTGCGTTTACTTGCGTCCGTAGGTGGCATCGTGATCGGGCGGGATGGACAGCAGACGGATGAAAACGCCTTCGCGGCAAGCCACAGCCCGGTGCGTCCGCGTGATACGCAGGCTGTAGAGGGCATCGATGCCAGGCGGCGGCTTAAGGCTGGTGATTTTTTCCCAGTGCAGTCCCTTGTCACGGTGAATCTGATTCCAGGTGAGCTGGAGCAGCTTGGCCAGTGTATCCAGCGCCGCATGGCGCTCGGTCTTTTGCAGACCGAGCAAGTCGCGCTGAAAAACAGGATTGTTAAGATCCAGCCGGATCGCAGCGTCGTGTTCAGCTTTGCTCATCACGCAAGCGCTTCAGCAAACTGCCGATGGTCTCGTCACTGGCGGGGTGAGATTGCGCCCATTCCAGTGCTTCACGAAGGCCGTTGGCAGTCACTTCGTTGTGCAACCAGCGTTCGTTGTCTGGAATTACCGTAGCGGTGCGGACCAGCCATACGCCGGGTTCTTGTTCTTCCACCAATACCTGGCGCCCGGCATATTGCTTACCCAGGGAAATCTGCCCGTTGGCGCCAACGAGCTTTATCATGGGGGAGGATGAGGACGTGGGCATAGGTATCTCCTCGAAATGCTAAAATAATAACGCACTATAGCACTAATATCGAACGTATCTACTGTGCTAGCACCCCGCCACGGCAAACACCCTCATCCGGATAGCCTATTTGAATAACTCCCAGGGATTGATGACTTCGAGACCGGCAGCTTCGAAAGGGCTGGTATCTCGCGTGGCAATGGCAAAATTGTGTGCAGCAGCAACGGCTGCGATATAAGCATCTGCCGTGTCGATGCCCTTACCAGCCGCACGAGCGCGGGTGCGTAGTACTGCATAAGTATCGACACAGTTGGCATTAAACGACAGGATACGCCCGGCGAAAATCGGCATAACTCGTTCATCCAACTGTTGCCGCAGGTTGTTCTTGCGTTTGCCATTCGTCATGACCGCGATACCGAATCGAAGCTCTGCAAGAGTGATAGTGGACAGGTAAAGTGTTTCAATGGCCTGATCGTCTATCCAGGCTGACACTGCCAATGCACCATTGGGCTTCAGTGCCTCGGAAATCACGTTCGTGTCAAGCAGAATCATTCAAAACTCACGGGATCGCTTAGGGTCTTATCACGCACCTGGTCAAAGATTGCACAATCCTCATCAGTCAGACCGACCTCACTGCTGATTTCAGCCAGCAGAGATCCCAGTTTAATACGCTCAGGTGGCCTGGCAGTTGCCTCAAGAATTTCTCTGATTTCGGCTTCAGTGCTGCGACCGTGATGAGCCGCACGTACACGAAGCGCGCGATGTACCTCATCAGGCAGATTTCTAACAAGTATATTTGCCATGTTATCTTATTAACAGTTCAGTTATCAAAGATATCATATTATATTTTTTGATATCGATACGCAAATATCTAAGCCAAGGAGTCCGGAATCAAGAATTCCTGTTCTTGCATAGTGTTGGTTGTAATTGATAAAACTCTGTAATCTCCTATTCTGTGCCAGAACCATTGAAGAATCCTGCTACATCTTGCGTTCAGTTGCCCGGCACTTTTGAGTAGGTGCCGCGTCATGTATGATCTTCAACGCAGACGTGACCAACAATGATGATCATCCACGTAACCATGCCTTGTTGCACATGTTTTCCGGCTGGCGGGGCTCTCGCCGGCTTATGACATCGTGCCAGCGCCACTTGGATTGCCAGCCTGTTTCTACCGCATCGGGCTCGTCGAGGCGATCTGACTGACGTTGCGGAATGCTGGTCAACCCAACCATGTGCAGCGTATGTACCGGTTCCCAGCCGAAAATATTGTCAAATGGCAATCGCGCACCTATAATCCGACGACATATGAACAATAATAATTTTCATTATCTTTCGTATGTCTTTTATAGTAACGGTCCTCAGATAGTGGAGGGCGAAAAGGCCAGATTATGAGCATTCCGGAGGATGTCTCTCCATCTATTGAACACCTCGAACATCTTTATAGCGACCACCATGACTGGCTGCAGGGGTGGTTGC
>NZ_JBDZWD010000053.1:9628-13777 GCF_040256045.1 Nitrosomonas sp. | reverse complement strand
TTACGCAAAAAGGCGGGCGCTCACTTCCTCTTTTCTTATCCCGAACTCAGGTTACTTGTAACTTCGCTTTCTATTCAGCTGTCAGGCATCCTCTGCCGATTGCTTCATGCTTCTGGTGTTCGCAAAGAGACAAATAAAATTCCGCAGGGGGTGCTTGGGTATCACCCAACCGATAACCCGGCAAAAAATGACGGCCTGACATGATTCTTGTCGGAATATTTTACACTTCCTCTTCTTTGTTCATTCATCTTTGAAATTCCACATCATTCTTCTCGTTCTTGTGAAAAAGAACAGAAAAAATTCGTTGAAAATCCCGTAAAAAATTCAAAAAAAGTTTGCAGAGCACCAAAAGTGTGTCGACAATTTTTACATGACATGACATGACATTGCTATAATTTCGCCATTTATTGTTGTTATTCAATATCTTATTTTGTATGGCATGAAAATTGCTTTTGAGATATTGGCGCTCGACTGATGAAACCAGCCCAAGTACCAATAAACCCTGATTATGTTTCATTTCGAGATGGCTAATGCGCTCTAATAAATACAATATTAAAGGAATTGGAATGACAAAAAAGCAGATTTACAAAAAAATAAACTTTTTAAAATTAACTTGTATATCAATTTTGGCAGGGATTACACCAATAGTTTCTGCAGCTCCAATTGAAGTAGCGTTTAATAAACTTGATCCTTCAACGATTATTGGAGCTAATACACTTTCTCAGATCTCTAATGGCGTTACTCTGACGATGAGGGGTTATCAAGTCGAAATTGATGAAATGGGGAATGAGACAGTATTTGGCCCTGCTCCAACTTCATTGCCCAACGGGCAAAGAGTATTTAATTATGATCCACGTAACATTGGTGAGCCAGGTATTGGTTTCGTTGCGTTAGCTGACACGAATTTTAATATTACTGAAACCGATTTACCTGGGGGTGGGCTTATCATTCCTGGTTTCGATACTGCATCTTATTCAAACGTTCTGACTATTGAATGGATGGAAGTACGATTTTCATCACCCGTCGATATCTCGTTCGTGGATGTCGATGATGCTTCTAATTATGACAGATCGATTTGGGTTGCTGGAATATCAGGAGATTTTGACTATTCTTTAGGTTTAAGTGGAGCAATTAATGGGGTAAGTGTAATAAATTCCCCAGACACTAGTGCTAGTGACGGTGCTTTTCGTCATGAATTTTCCCCAATAACAGGATTACTACATTGCTAATTGGATCTGCTCCTACATTTAATTTGGGAGCCATTGAGGGGATAAATAGAAATTCACAGTTTTTTATAACAGGAGTTGGTTTTGAAATTAATGATACACAAGGTGGGCCGGTAACTTCCATTCCTGAGCCCGCCAGCATCCTGCTGATTGGGCTGGGCGGTATGGTGCTGCTGTTCTTCCGTCGCCGTCAATCTTGATTGAGCAGGTCGGGCTGGTTTGTCCGGTCTGAAACTGTACGGGGTGAAGCAAGTCGTTCTGGATTGCTTCATCCTTCCTTCCAGGGTTTGCGATGACGATCGGAGCCAAATGAGGTTTCGCGGAACCGGGTATGTTCAATCTGTATACGTGAGACTTTTCAGGTGGGGGATAAAGGTTCAGTGGATTCATTCGTTCCGATTTGCCAAAGTATATTAAGCCAGACCGGATTAATACTCTTATTGGATTTGGGGAGTTCACAATGCAGTTTGTCAATATGCTGGAGGCAAAATCTTCCTTGTCCCGTCTGGTAGAAGCTATCGAACAGGGGCGAGAGCGTGAAATTATCATCGTTCGTAATGGTCGTTCAGTTGCCCGCCTGGTTGCAATTAAAGAAACATTTTTCAGCCAGCGTATCGGTATCGCCAAAGGCAAGTTTGAGGTACCAGATAATATTGATGTGTGTAATGAAGAAATTGCACAGCTATTTACGGGGGAAGTGGCGCCTTGAGCCTGCTGCCGGATACGCATTTAGCGGGCTGCAATCATTCTGGATTGTTTCATAGCCTGTGGCATTCGCAAAGACGGTAAAGGTGATGGGTTTGATCACTTCTTAAGGTGATCTGGGAAGCAGATGGCAGTCAGCCGGTTAACTGCCGGTAGAGTGCCGGGACGATTTCGATGAGCCGTTCCGGCCGGTTGATGATGGCATAGCCGCTACGGCCGAACAGATACGGAAAATAGTCCTTCGCTTCACGATCGATCGTGATACCAAACAGTTTCAATCCCAGCCGTCGGGCTTCCATCACAGCCTGACGGGTATCTTCGATACCGTAACGTCCTTCGTAGTGATCCAGATCATTCGGTTTGCCATCGCTCAGCAGCAGGAGCAGACGATGGCGTTCCGGCCGCTGCGCAAGCAACTGGCTGGTATGGCGTAATGCTGCTCCTATCCGGGTATAGTACCCCGGCCGTAAAGCGGCAATTCGTCGCAGTGTGCGGCTGCTGAAAGGGGAATCGAAATCCTTGATGGTGGTCAGCTTTACAAAATGGCGCTTGCGGGAAGTAAAGGCATGAATCGAGAAAGTATCCCGGCACGCGGCAATTCCTGTCGCCAGGGCGACCAGTGTTTCTTTCTCGATATCCAGTATGCGCCGGTTGTTGATCCAGCTGTCGGTAGACAGAGAGACATCCACCAGAATCATCACCGCCAGATTCCGTGTCTGCTGCCGTACAGCGAGATACAGCCGATCGGAACCTTTGCCGCTGGCAGTCTGATCAGCACGGGCACGTACCAGTGCATCCAGATCCAGTTCTGCGCCATCGAGTTGCCGGGGCAGAATTTCCTTGTCAGGGCGGAGTGCCTCGAATTGTCGTCTAACCCGGCGAAATTGCCGCCGGGCGCTGTCATCGGGCTCCCATTGCTCTCCGGTTTCACTGGCAGTCTGGCACCATATCTGGCAATGGGCGGCATGATATTGCTTGCGTCGATAATCCCATTCCCGATAAGTCAGCTGCGCGAGCAGACTAGCCGGGTCGGTATCTTCCGGTGATAGATCGAGATCGAATTTCAATACGGTGGAAGCGCTGCGCGGATGAGAGGTGATCGCCAGTTCCTCCATCGATTCGGCCACATTCCTGGCATCCGCCTCGTCCTCATCTTCTACTGCCCGGTTGACGTTTACCATTTCCGACCAGGTGATCAGTTTCTCGAAACGATTCAGCAGCAGGGGATCATCGCGTTCGCTCTGATCGAATCTCCCGCGTCTGGCTTTTCTGCGGCGTTTGTCTTCCTCCTGGCGGGCAGATCGATCTGTGTGGTCTGCATTGGTATCTGCGGGCATTGTTTGACGAGCGCCTTGCTGCGATGAATTCGGCTGAACCATCCCCCATAACGGTACAGGCAGGAAGGGGTGGTATCCTTTATCCGCCGGCAGATCACTGAAATCGGGTTCGGGTTGCCGAATACGGGCAAGTAAATCCATTTCTGCCGGGTTGGTGCCGGGTTGCCCAAGCAGTGCGAGAACGGCTGTTTCCACTGCCTGTTCCTGTGGCGGCAGGGAACGATGCGGGCGCGATTGCAGCACATGGGCACACAGTGTACGGTAGGTTTTTTCCAGTCCCGGATAGCGTTCACAAACGTGGAAGCTGATCCGGTCAGCGTAATGCAGGAAAACCAGATCTGCCTGCAGCGGATCATCCGGGAATGAAGCTGGCATGAATTCTGGTGCTGATGCAAAAAAAGCGGCCAGCCAGAAGTAGCATTGCCGGTTCAACGATGTTTCCGGAAAGAGGCTGATCGAGGCCGGCAGCATCAGCCGTTCCCGATCGAGCATTGCCAGCGGCAGTTTCTCCACATCCTCGCCCAGGCGTTGTTTCAGATTTCTGCGGTGGGGCGTCGTCTGCGGCATTCCGGCAACCAGTGGCAGGCCATGATGACCTCCCATGCCATGAAAGAACGTGTATAACGCTGTATGAACGGATTCGAGTGAAACAGCCGCTGACGGATATTCCAGGTAACTGTTCGCAGCCTGCCCGACCAGCCGGTGCCAGAAACGGCCGATTTGCTCTTCCAGTTCCAGCCATTGCCACATAGGTTTAGCCGAAAGTAGCACGGATCAGTTCGAGCAATCCCTGTTGTACTTCCGTTTCGTCACTCAGCGGCTCGATCAGTGCAGCCTGGGCCGCCTGATAGGGATCCAGCCCGGCAGCCATCAGTGTTGCG
>NZ_JBDZWD010000053.1:0-9528 GCF_040256045.1 Nitrosomonas sp. | reverse complement strand
CAGTGCAGCCTGGGCCGCCTGATAGGGATCCAGCCCGGCAGCCATCAGTGTTGCGCAGTAAACCAGCAGGCGGGTGGAAACGCTTTCTTCCAGATCGACATCTTTCAGCAACCGTAATCGGGTGGCCAGATTGACCAGTACCGCACAGCGATCCCTGGCCAGGCCGCTTTCACTGGCAATGATTTCCAGCTCGATTTCCGGTGGAGGAAAATTGAAGGAGAGTGCGACAAAACGTTGTCGAGTGCTCGGTTTGAGCGATTTGAGAATATTCTGGTAGCCCGGGTTATAGGAAACCACCAGCATGAAAGTATCCGGTGCGTGCAGAATTTCATTGGTACGTTCCAGCGGCAGCATGCGCCGGTCATCGGTCAGGGGATGCAGCACGACCGTCACGTCCTTGCGTGCTTCCACGATTTCGTCCAGATAACAGATACCGCCTTCACGGATGGCGCGGGTCAGCGGCCCGTCCACCCATACCGTTTCCCCTCCCTTGATCAGGAAACGTCCGGTCAGATCGGCTGCGGTAAGGTCATCATGGCAGGAAACGGTAAACAGCGGTCGTTGTAGCCGAGCGGCCATGTGAGTGACGAAACGTGTTTTTCCGCAACCGGTCGGCCCTTTCAGCAGCAGCGGTAGCCGGCGCTGCCAGGTAGTCTCGAACAGCTCGCATTCATTGCCGATCGGTACATAGAAAGGGATTTCCGGCGTCACAGGAACACTCCCGGGATGGCCGGAAAACCGGGAAATGTTCGCGTATACTTCATCTGGCGGCAGGCTGCATGTTCGGTGACGATGACACCTGTTTTGTGGTTGGCCCCAGTGTCGCATAAAGATACATCAGTGCTCCTACGAGAAACGCGACGCCTGCCAGCAACCGCATCCAGTAGAACAGATCCAGTTGCTGCTGAATTTCCATGAACCCCATACCGACCACTCGCTGCAAATGGGTTTGCAGTACGCCGGCAAAGGTCAATGTGAAGGTCATGAAAGCCATGGCGGCCGTCATCACCCAGAAACTCCACATGTTCAGAATCTGGTTATACGGCTGTACATTGCGCAACTGGGGCAGTGCGTAGGTAAAGAAAGCCAGATTGAGCATGACATAGGCGCCGTAGAACGCCATGTGTCCGTGGGCGGCAGTGATTTGTGTGCCGTGGCTGTAAAAATTGACCTGTGAGAAGCTGTGCAGCAGGCCCCATACCCCCGCACCAAAAAAAGCCATGACCGGGCAGCCAAGGCTCCAGAGCATCGCTGCCTTGTTGGGATGATTGCGCCCGCTGCGGTACACCATGTGAAAGCACCAGAGCACCATGGCGAAGAAGGGCAGCACTTCCAGAACCGAGAATATACTGCCGATCCATTGCCAGTAACCGGGCGTGCCAATCCAGTAGTAATGGTGACCAGTACCCAGCAATCCACTGAAAAGCGCCAGCCCGACAATGACATACAGCCATTTTTCGATCACTTCACGATCCACACCAGTCATTTTGATCAGCAGAAAGGCGAGCATGGATGCCATGATCAGTTCCCATACCCCTTCCACCCAGATATGGACTACGTACCACCAGTACATTTTGTCGAGAGCTAGATTACCGGGATTGTAAAAAGCAAACAGGAACATCAGTGCTGCTCCCCACATACCGAGCAGCAGAATGGTCGTCACTACTGTTTTACGCCCTTTCAGCACTGTCATGGAGACGTTGTAGAGAAACAGCAGAAATGCGACTACCAGCAATATTTTTATCCATAAAGGCTGTTCCAGGAATTCCCGGCCCTCGTGTATACCTGCCAGGTAGCTCACCACGGCAGCCAGTGCAGCGAAGACGAAGATAAATAACTGCAACCAGGCAACTTTGGGGCTGTGGATATCGCGTTCGCTTTCTTCGGGAATCAGGAAATAAGCCGCACCGAAATAGCCCAGTAACAACCATACCAGCAGAGCGTTGGTGTGGATCATCCTGATGATATGAAACGGCAGGCTTTCCGACAGAAAATTGGGCATGGCATACACGCTGCCGGCCAATACACCGGCCAGCACCTGAACCAAGAATAGCAGCAGCGCCGCGATGAAATACGGGTAAGCAAGCTTCTGAGTTGAATATTTCATGAATGTTCTCCTTTGGATAGGGGATGTTTTCAGTGGGATCAGCCTGCTGTGTTGGGCGGCCATCCTTGCGTATCGATACGGCTCGTCCACTCAAAAAAGTCGATCAGGTCATCGAGTTCCTGCTCGCTCAGATTGAACTGAGGCATCTGGCGCCGCCCCGGCACGCGGGTCGGCTGAGCCCGCATCCATGCTTTCAGGCCCATTCTTGCGCCTTCCGGGTGATCGCGCCCGCCATAACGTACCCACACATTCCCCAGCTCCGGCGCGAAATAGGCGCCCTCACCCAGCAGTGAGTGGCAGTTGATGCAGGCATTACGCTCCCATACGTGTTTTCCCCGGGTAACGGATTCAGTCAGAGTGGTCTCATCAGTCGAAGTGTTGACGATATACAGATGGGTATGGACAGAGAGCGCGATGAAAAGCACTATAAAGAAAGCCGTTCCCCCGTAAAAAATGTTTCGGGCAGCGGATTTGGTAAGTCTTTCGCTCATCACTCTCTCTCCTTGTTTAGATATTTCAGATAGTTACGGAATACGACCGAAGCGCCGGCATTTCCAGCAGAGCTAGGTGTAGCCGTTTTTTTATATTGTTTTTGCATATCTTGTCCGATGGATCGCCGGTGCACAAGAGATATTTGATGCGTAAAGTGAAATTCGGGATTTTTGATAAAAGTCACTGATATTCTTAATTTGTGATGTTAAAGTGTTCCGATAATACCATTGGTAATGGGGCCTGCTCCGGAAGGCTAATTACCGGAATTAAAGAAAAATACCCAAAAATATGCAAGTTAAAATGATCAGAAGGGGTAGAAAATGAGAGTTGAATTCATCGGCCATGCTTCGATATTGGTGGAAGTACGTGGCATGAAAATATTGTCTGATCCGTGGTGGCGTGGCCCATGTTTCGGCGCACAGTGGTGGAATTATCCAAATCCGGTTACGGACCAGGTTTATAAGCACCCAGTGGATTTCATTTACATCTCGCATGGACATCATGATCACTGCCATCCGGGAACCTTGGCAACACTTGATCGTTCTAGCAAAGTTATCGTATCAAGCACACTTGATCTTAAACCAGTAATAGAGGATCTGGGATTCGAAGTTATAGAAGTTCATCCTGAACAACCCTTTGACCTGGGAAACGGGGTGAAAATCTGGTTGTGGCCTACATATGGTGGAGATACTCTTTTGGTAATCAGTGATGGAGAGCAAACCTGTATCAATTTGAATGATGCAATTCATACAGCTCCAGCTCGTATTCAAGAGCGAGTTATTGAAAATTTGAAGCAGCAATTTGGGCGGCCGGATTATATTTTTTGTGGTTACGGTACAGCCAGCCATTTTCCAAATTGCTATTTTGTTCCCGGAAAGAATCCGAGCCTGACTGCACGCAGGAGGCAGCAATACTTTAATCGTTGCTGGTCCGATATTATTCATCGTTTGCAACCTCGGTGGGGGTTCCCATTTGCGGCAAGTGTTGTATTCCTTGAAGATGATCTGCTGAGCTTGAATGAGGATATCCATAATTACGAGCGACCAACTGATGTTTTTAAGAATGAATATCCGCTTGATGATACAAAGGTATTGGATATTGCTCCCGGCTTCGTAATTGAAGATCAGCAGGTGATATTCGAATGTTTATTTGCACCGTATGACAACAACGTAATATTGGATGAATGTCGTGAGCAGTATCAGCGTGCGAATACATACGGCACTACAACCGATATCTATGTGGAAGAGCTCGTGCAACTCCTACGTAATAACATAGAGATTTGTTTACCTTATCTTATTGAATATGTGAAAGACTATTTTCTTGTTATCGAGTTTCGCGGAACAGATAAAGGCATATCAGTTCGTAAACAAGGGCAGAATATTTACATTGAGCCCATTACTTCTTTAGAGACTGCGATATCACGAGCTGATCTGGTTTTTCGTACACGAGCAGCATATCTTCGAAGAAGTCTGACTCACCAATATGGTGATGAGATTATTTTTGTTGGATCCGGAGGAGTATTTATTTATCCCACGCGTGAGCATGCCAGATTAGCCTTGCATTCTGAATTGAGAGTCATGATAACGCAGCATTCCCATGCACCGGCTTCGCGTTTTGGTAGTTCCACACCCGGGGTATTTCGTCTAAAACAAGTTGTAAAGCAGCTGCTTGGGAAACGTGATCGTAATGCTGATTTATACGATTTAGAGGCTTGGACAGACTTCAGTTCGTCAGCCTCTTCACCGTCGAGCTGATCCAGCTTTTATCATTTATTTATCCCGACAGAACTCGACGACTTCTCCAATTAACTGACGGCCATTCCAAGCCCGAAAGACCTAGATAGTGTAGTCACAAGATATTTGCGCAGAGGGTGATACATCTAATTTGCACGGCAGTAAGGAAAGAAGAAGGGTTTTTAGCGTATCGTGTAGCAATACCACGCCACCTTTTTAGATGAAGGAAAGCATTTTCAACGAGATGCCTTAGTTTATACAGTTCATTATCATAAGGTCTTTGTATTCTTCGATTCTTTTTTGATGGGATAACAACTTCCATTTCTGTTTTTTCGCCTGTTCAACAATGGCATTACTGTCATAACCACGATCAGCTAACAGATAATCAGTATGGACTTCTTCAATCAGGCGGCCAGCTTGCGTGCAATTAGCAGTGGTACCTTGTGTACAAATATTCTGACCGGCATACCATGCGCATCCACGGCCAGATGTATTTTGGTGTTGAGCCCCTTTTGTCCGATTCATATCCTGCTTTGGCTCCACTGGCATGCGGATGAACTTTACAATGGTTGGCATCAATAGTCAGCCATTCATAATCAGGATCGGTAACTTCCGCGAAGCTGCTAAACTGCGTGCCATGATAAGAATCTCAGGACTGACCTTGCAACGTGGCCCTCTGCGTTTACTGGAAAATGCAGATTTAACCCTGCACCCAGGGCATAAAGTCGGCTTAATTGGTGCCAATGGCGCTGGCAAATCAAGCTTATTCGCCCTGCTACGTGGGGAATTGCATCCTGATGCAGGCGATTGCGTATTGCCAATGAACTGGCGCATTGCCCATATGCGTCAAGAAATCGATGCACCTGATTGTAATGCGATTGATTATGTGCTCGATGGTGATAGCTACTTACGCGATATTCAACAGCGACTGGTCAAAGCTGAACAACGACAAGACGGAGTTGAGCTTGGCCGCTTGTACTCGGAACTTGATAATGCTGATGCCTATACCTCCGACGCGCGCGCACGTAAATTATTAGCTGGTTTGGGTTTCTTGGAAGAACAAATGGGAAATCAGGTCAATAGCTTTTCCGGTGGCTGGCGGATGCGCTTAAATCTAGCACAAGCGTTAATGTGCCCATCAGACTTGTTATTACTTGATGAGCCCACTAACCATTTGGATCTCGATGCGATTTTATGGTTGGAAAGCTGGCTGCAAAGCTATTCCGGCACCTTGTTATTGATTTCTCATGACCGTGATTTTTTAGATGCGGTGGTGGGTCATATTGTCCATATTGATCAGCAAAAACTAACCCTATATTGCGGTGGCTATACAGCTTTTGAACGCGCCCGTGCTGAACGTGTTATGCAGCAACAACAAGCGCACGAAAAACAAAGAGCACAGCGCGCGCATATGGAGGACTTTATCCGACGTTTTAAAGCCAAGGCCAGTAAAGCACGGCAAGCACAAAGCCGTGTTAAAGCCCTGGAACGCATGGAGGAACTGGCGCCAGCACACTTTGATTCACCTTTTGACTTTATTTTCCGCGTGGCTGATAAAGTCTCTACTCCGCTGCTGAATCTCGATGAAGCAGAGCTTGGTTACAACGTGGGACAGCCTATTTTAAGCAATGTAAAGCTACAGCTAGTCCCGGGCGCACGGATTGCTTTGCTTGGCCCCAACGGCGCAGGTAAATCAACTCTGATTAAAAGTATTGTGGATGATTTACCGCTACTGTCAGGTCATCTTACCCGCAGTGAAAACTTAGCGATTGGCTACTTTGCCCAGCATCAACTGGACTCACTTGATCCAAAAGCCAGCCCGTTGCTACACCTTCAACGTATTGCTCAAGATGAGCGCGAGCAAGTTTTGCGTAATTTTCTCGGCGGTTTTAATTTTCGTGGCAAGCGCTGTGATGAACCTGTGCTCAATTTCTCCGGTGGTGAGAAAGCCCGCTTAGCTTTGGCGCTGATTGCGTGGGGCAGACCTAATTTATTACTGCTTGATGAGCCCACCAACCACCTTGATTTAGAAATGCGACAAGCATTGAGTATGGCTTTGCAAGATTTCTCCGGTGCACTACTGCTGGTGTCTCACGATCGCCATCTGATCAAAAGTACCATGGATGAGTTGTACTTAGTTGCTGATGGCCGTGTGCGAGAGTTTGCAGGTGATCTTGAGGATTACAGCAAATGGCTCAACGATTATCGTTTGCGCCAGCGTCCTAATAACGATGCAACCAGCCCCGATAAAGTCGATCGCCGCACACAACGCCAAGCAGCTGCAGCACTCCGTAAACAACTGGCACCGCTACGCAAGCACACTGATACATTAGAGAAACAGTTAGATGACATTCAAAAAGAGCTACAAGCTTTGGAAATCATCTTGGCTGATCATAGTCTCTATGAGCAGCCGCAAAAAGATCAGCTCAAGCAACACCTAAGCCAGCAAACCAACTTGCTACAAAAGCAAGTAAAACTGGAAGAAACCTGGCTCAATAACTTAGAAGAGCTAGAATTATTGCAAAGTGAACTTGAAGAAGATGTATAACACAATGGTTTGAAAGCGGGCTAAACCGGGGTGTCACAAAACGCTTGGCCACTGCCCACCCACTGACGCTGCCCGACGTTGTTCCGCAGATCCGCATGAATTGCCCGCTTCGGCGTGCTTCAAGACCTCTCGCAAGATTTCATCACCGACTTGTGCGGCGAGTAACTGAACATCGGAATAATCACCAATATTCATTACCTGGGCAATGACCTGCTCAGGCATAGTGATAGCTTCATCTGGCGTTTTCCACCAGATCTATTTGCTGGCAAATGGTTTCAGGATTTCCGGGTCGATTTGGATCATACGGTCTTTTTATCAGCGTACTTTTACGAATTTCGGCAAAAAAATTGTATGCCTTCCCTCGTGTGGAAACAACACGTGATGCATATGATCAGAATCATGTAGATAGATGCATATGATCAGAATCATGTAGATATTTAGTCCCATGATATGCCGGATTCTGGTGGGGCAATCGGTCTTGGTGTCAGAAAAATCTGAAATCCTGTTTGTTCAGCGCTTCCTTAACTGGTACTGTAAGTTATGTTTTTGGAGGTTCGATTTAAATAACCAATTGGTGGAGGATTCTTATGAAATTGAAATCATTCCTGAGTTATTTTAGCAATCGTGAAAAAGGCCTGGCTGTCAGCATTTTGCTGCCTACACATCGGACATTTCCGGATAACAAACAGGACACCATTGTACTGAAAAATCTTGTTACGGAAGCTCGTAACCGGCTGCAGAGCTGGCCGGACAGACAGGAAGCCGAAATGATCATGGATGCCATCGATAAAAAAATCAGTATGCATGATCACAACTACAATCTTGACGGTCTGGGTATTTTTGCCAACCGGGAGGGGGTCACTCTCATCAATTTTCCGTTTACCGTGAAGGAGCAGATGATCGTCGACGAGGCTTTTGCCATCCGCGATCTCGTTCGGGAGATAAACGGTGCCGTGCATTACCGTGTGCTGGTGATTTCACGTACCGATGCCCGGCTGATTGAAGGGTTCAACAGTCATCTGGTTCATGAATTCGATTCGAGAACGGAATTGCGGACGGGCAGTTTCCCGATGGAGAATCCGTTTTTATTTGCTGCGAAAGGGCTGGATCGTGCGCAGATTCCCAACGAAGCAGCTAATCTCAAGGAATTTTTCAATCGCGTGGATAAAAGTCTGCAGGAAATTCAGAACAAACCCGAGCAGGAACGTTTGCCGGTAATCATTGCCGGAGATGCGCGTAATGCAGCTTTCTTCAGGGAGGTGTGCGATCAGCCGGCCGATATTATCGGTGAGGTGACTTCTATTCCGGATTTGAGAATCCCAGCCGAAAAGATCATTGTCGAAGTGCAGGGGCTGGTCTCGGATCACCGCCGGCAGAAAGCAGAGGCAGCACTGCAGTATATCGCCCAGGCACGTAACAACCATCAACTGTTGACAGATTCTTCCATGATTTTCCGTGCGATTGATGCAGGTAATGCTGCCCGTTTATTCGTACGCCAGGGATATATTCAGCCGGGTATCATCGATTTTGATCAGAAAATCGTTGCGTTGCAGGAGGATTCCGCAACAGCAGATCCAGCAGGTGGCACGGTTACGGATGATGTCGTGGGCACGTTGATCGAACTGGTCATCCGGCAGGGAGGAGAGGTTCATTTCCTGTCGGCCGATCAGTTGGGCAAGGAAGCCTCACTTAGTCTGCAGACGAGGTACTGAGCGATTTTCAATCCTGTTCATACTCCTGAATCGTAAGGAGGCCCGATGATCCTGACGAAAAATCCGGCATCCGGGAAATTATTGCAGATATACGCGCCATACTCCGAAGCCATGGTTTTCAGTATGCTGGAGCGTGCTCATGCTGCCCATCTCACGTGGCGACAAGTACCCTTACACGAGCGGACGGCACTCTTACTGAAGCTGGCAGATGTTTTACGCAGAAGATCTGAATCGTACGCCCGGCTGATGACGGAAGAAACGGGGAAAACTATCCGTGCTGCCCGTGCTGAAATAGAGAAGTGCGCCTGGACGTGTGAGATTTACGCAGATAAGGCTGCCGCATGGCTGGCTGAAGAAGAGATTGCGGCAGATGGCATAAAGCATCGGGTTGTCATTGAACCGCTGGGGGTTATTCTGGCGGTGATGCCATGGAATTTTCCTTTCTGGCAGGTGATGCGCTTCCTGATTCCGACACTGCTGACCGGGAATGGGGCTTTGCTGAAACATGCAACCAACGTAACCGGCTCCGCGCTGAAAATTCAGGAAGCCGTCAACGAAGCAGGGTTCCCGGAAGGGCTATTCGGAACCCTGCTTGCTTCTCATACTGTGGTTGAACAGGTCATTACTCACCCGCTCTGTCAGGGCGTTTCTTTGACAGGCAGTGCAGAAGCAGGTCGGGCAGTCGCTTCTGTTGCCGGCAAGCATCTGAAAAAAGTGGTACTGGAATTGGGTGGCTCTGATCCATTCATCGTATTGGGGGATGCAGACATTCCGGCAGCAGCAAAAGCTGCAGTCACCGGACGGTTTCAGAACAATGGCCAAAGTTGCATCGCTGCAAAGCGCCTGATCGTTCTGAAAGAAATCGAAGAAGTTTTCACCGATACGTTGCTGGCCGAGGTCGGGAAACTGGTGGTAGGTGATCCGCTCGATGAGGCA
>NZ_JBDZWD010000093.1:0-3606 GCF_040256045.1 Nitrosomonas sp. | reverse complement strand
ATGAATCACATGGGGAATGGCCGCTCTCAGGTAGTAGATCATCGACCACAATGTCAGAATGGCTGCTATGTAAATCAGCCAAGTGCCAGCCGTCTGTGAATCGAATGCGTCATCGATTCTGTCGTGGTAGAGCAGCAGGGGAATTGCCACCATCTGTGCAGCCGTTTTGATCTTCCCCAGAAAAGATACCGCCACACTCTTGGATTTGCCAATTTGCGCCATCCATTCTCGCAATGCGGAAATCGTAATTTCACGACCTATGATAATTAAGGCAATCGGGGCATCGAGCCGGTCCAGATAGACCAGCACGATCAGTGCAGCAGCCACCATCAGTTTATCTGCCACCGGATCGAGAAAAGCACCAAATGCGGAAGTCTGGTTGAGCACCCGCGCCAGGTAGCCATCCAGCCAGTCGGTCAACGCGGCGCCGGCAAATACGATGGTGGCAACCAGATTCTGTGTAGCCGGAGACATCCAGTCCGTCGGCAGATAAAAAATACCGACAAACAGGGGAATTGCCATGATACGCAGCCACGTCAGAAAATTGGGAAGATTCATCAGCATAACCAAACGCACTCCAGTCTGTTTTCATCCTGTCAGGTTTAATCCACGATTACCAGATTCACCACATATTTTTCCTGCTTCATTCTCGTTTTTTCTGGCGGGAATCCGCTGCGTCAGATTCAGCAGAGGCATTCCCGGAAGCATGTAACAACGACTGAACCGCCGTATTCCAGCCGGTATACAACCGCTTTCTTTCAGCTTCCGTCATCTCAGGAGTGTAGATTATATCCCGCTGCCAGTAATATTCAGTTGTTTCCAGTCCGGCAAACAGGCCTACCGCCAATCCAGCCAGAATCGCCGCGCCCAATACCGTTGCTTCCGTTACTTTCGGCACTTCCACCGACCTGTTCAACATGTCAGCGAGAAACTGGCACATGAATCCGTTTGCCACCAGTCCGCCATCCACACGGATGACTTCGGCCTGATAGCCGCCATCCTCCTCTATTGCCGCCATTAGATCCAGGGTCTGGTAGCCCTGTGCTTCCAGTGCGGCACGGATGATATGCGCCCGGGTCGTCTCACGCGACAACCCGCTGATCATGCCACGCACATCCGGTCGCCAGTAGGGTGCGCCCAGGCCGGTAAAAGCAGGTACGAAATATACTTCATTACTGTCCGGTACACTGCGCGCCAGTGCCTCACTGGCAGCCGCATCCTGAAAAAATTCCAGCCCGTCCCGCAGCCACTGAATCGCTGCACCCGCAACGAAAATCGATCCTTCAACAGCATAAACCATTCTGCCATTCAGACGATACGCCGGTGTGGTCAGCAAACGATGCTGTGAAAGCCTGAAATCCGGGCCGATATTCATGAGTGCAAAACAACCGGTACCGTAGGTGGATTTGACCATGCCCGGCCGGAAGCACCTTTGCCCGATCAGCGCTGCGTGCTGATCCCCCGCCATGCCACCGACAGGGATTTCCCGACCGAATAAAACCGGGTCGGTCATCCCGAACCCGGCAGCATTATCGCGGACTTCCGGCAGAATCGCTGCCGGAATATCGAACAATGCCAGCAGATCCTCATCCCACTGCTGCTCGACAATATTGAACAACAGCGTCCGCGCAGCATTCGTCACATCGGTAGCATGTACCCGGCCGCCTGTCAGATGCCAGAGCAGATAGCAATCGATCGTACCAAACGCCAGTTCACCTCGCACTGCCCGGGCACGCACGCCTTCAACGTTATCCAATATCCAGGCAATCTTGGTTGCAGAAAAATAGGGATCAAACAACAGGCCGGTCCGGGCTGTTACCATCGGCTCAGATCCTTGCGCTCTCAATCGTTCGCAAATGGTATTGGTACGGCGATCCTGCCAGACAATGGCAGGATAAACAGGTTTGCCGGTATTACGATCCCATAAAATAGTCGTTTCGCGCTGGTTGGTGATGCCAATCGCAACAACTGCTTCCGCCCTGCCAGTATTGTGCTCCAGAACCGTGCGGCAGACTTCAAGCGTATCCTGCCAGATAGTTTCGGGATTCTGCTCGACCCAACCCTTGCGGGGATAATGCAGCTTCAGCTCTTTCTGTTGCACTGCAAGAATTTCCAATTCCGCCGAAAATAGAATGGCACGAGTACTGGTCGTCCCCTGATCGATTGCCAGAATCGTCGGTTGATCATTCATAGCCAGTTTTATGCGAAAAAACAGAAAGCATCATTTGAAAATCACCAGATAGTGCCTGCCTTCATCGGCATGGAATCTCCCGGGAAAAAGCTCGTTTACCGGTAATATTCACCGGAACGCTCCGGCTGATAAGTCACTTCCACGATGCGTACACGCAATACGCCTCCACCTGGTTTGGGCCACTCGATTTCATCTCCCTGCGAAAGCCCCAGCAGCGCGCTCCCCACTGGAGCAAGAATCGAAATCTTTTCCCCACTGGTATCGACATCCTTCGGATAAACCAGCGTCAAGCAGAATTCTTCGGCAGATGATTCAACTCTGAATCTGACAGTTGAATTCATTGTCACAACGGTAGGCGGAATTTCCTTTGGATCCACCACTTCTGCCCGGGCAAGTTCGGCTTCCAGATCATCCCTGCCTGGAAACGCATTGTGCGATAGGGATTCCAGCAACATTTCCAAACGCTCTGCATCAAGCGAAGAAATCATGATTTTGGGTTTGACACTCATTTTAATTCCTCGTATTAGATCATCCACATGAATCATTGCAGAAAAAACCACGGCTTCAGGTAGAAGCACTCTTCCTGAAATGGCTCTGCAAATGGAAATAACGGATTGACGGACACAACTGCTCTGCGTTGCATCCGTTATAGAGAACTAAGTTACACTTGAAAAGAAGAGATGAAAAGCCGGGAAATCTCTTGCACCTGCCAACTATACAACTAAACTCGCCCGGTTCCTGTCAACGCAGTATAGCCTACCACCTCGCTATTGACCAGCACAGGCCAGCCTTCAGATTTCACTCTCACTGCGTGTGGAAAAACGATATCCCGCTCCTCTGACTGTCTGCACAAGATCAGCTTTTCCTGCTACATCCAGCGCCTTGCGCAACCGGCGTATATGCACATCAACCGTACGATCTTCGACAAAAACATGATCTCCCCACACCCGATCCAGCAACTGTGCACGAGTATGCACACGTTCAGCATGTGCCATCAGAAAATGTAACAGACGATATTCGGTAGGACTGAGCAGCAACTCTTTCTCGCGCGTATCATCGTTCAGATCGGTAACAGTCACCCGGTGTGTCATCGGGTTGATCTGCACTCCCCCGATATCGAGAATTTCATCGGAAGCTTCGGGCAGGCTCCGGCGTAATACTGCTTTTATCCGTGCAATCAACTCACGCGGGGAAAACGGCTTGGTGACGTAATCATCCGCCCCGGTTTCCAATCCGATCACTTTATCTCTTTCATCTACCCGGGCAGTCAGCATGATGACGGGAATCGGTTTGGTACGCGGATCGCGTCGCAGCGATCGCGCCAATTCAATACCGCTTTTTCCAGGGAGCATCCAATCCAGCAATACCAGATCAGGCAGTACCTCATTCACCATCGCTGCTGCCTGCTCGGCACT
>NZ_JBDZWD010000092.1:0-3637 GCF_040256045.1 Nitrosomonas sp. | reverse complement strand
CCAGCTTGCGGTATAACCATCTTTTGAGCCAGCCATGATGGTCCGTGTAGAGGATAGCAATCTCGTTCTCAGAAGCTTCTTCCGTAGTCGACATGTATTTCTTTTCCAGCTTGGGCAATTGTTCTACATTAAATAAGAATGATTTTTATTTAATTGTACTCAATACATACCAATTGCTGCAATACAAGTCAGGGTAGAAAACACGGAATAGTTATTAAGGATATTGTCATTGTACAGTTACAATACCGCAATGCCGCCGAGGGCATGGACGATAACGTATGATCAGCTTCGACATCAGCGTACTGATATCCCTGCTAGACAATGATAATGAAGCCCAAGCTACCCTCTGCGGTACATTGCATTGAATGCTTTTACTTTCTCTAGAAATGTGAGTAGGGAAGCGTTGTGACGTCATCGAAGATCATCTTAAGCAGCATATTATGCAGATTATAAATGCGCAATTGCGATGCAGATCTGCCGGAGCTGAGATAAATCACCAGGTTGGTTTCGCGCGAATAGGCCTGCGTAGGAAACAGAATACCGTCCAGTCCAGCGACTATCACTTCGTCGGCCATATACCAGATCGGCAGATAGTGGCGGTAAAACTCGTTCGACATCGCCTGTTAGCCTACCGATCCCAAAGCCATAATATGTAGCCATCGCAAGCGGCACGATAGCAAATATCAGGCCACCATTCCCGAGTCGGAATCATCAGGTTGAAATGCTAAATCAGAAATCCATACTAGCCGACAATAGAAAGGTTCTCGGAGCAGAAATAGTTAAAACGCTCATTCCGTTTTCCCAGTAATCCCGGTCAAAGACATTCTGCACATCGAAGCGAAAAGTGATCGCCTTATTGTTCAAACTTGTATTCAGCTTATATCTTGTACCAAGATCGACGCGTGTCCACGCCGGGATAACCTGAGTGTTCGCCGCATCGAAGAATTTCTTCCCATTATGGTTCACCCGTCCGCTGAACGTGAGCCTAGGCAGGAACGAAGGATCCCACTCAACCCCCAACGCGATATTGATTTCCGGCACGCCAGGCGCCTTCCTGCCGTCGTTTATCCCACCTTCGGTCTTTGTCAGCTTCCCGTCGAGGAACATCACACCGCCCAGTACACGCAATCCGTTGACGGGTTCGCCGAAGACATTAACCTCGATACCTCGATTGACTTGCTCGCCATCGACCGAAAGCGTCGGAAATGGCATGCCTGGAACCGAGATCGTGCTGGCGCGAGTGATCTCGAAGGCGCCAACGGTCGTGGTCAACGTGCCCCAGTCGACTTTCATACCGGCCTCATACTGCTTGGTCCGATATGGCGGGAAGATCTGGCCGGCATTGGCAAAAGTTTCCCCGACGGTCGTGCCTTGCTCAAGACCCTCAATGTAGTTCGCATAGACCGAGACATTTTTGAGAGGTTTAAGGAGCAGCGCATAGGCCGGAGTCCAGACATGCCGGTCATAATTCGAAGTCACTGCAGTGCCCGCAGCGTTGAAATTGCCTCTATCCAGTCGTTGGCGCCGCATTCCCACGGTCAATTGAACGCGCTTGTCGAGGATCGAGAGTGTATCCACGAAACCAAAGCTCGAAACGACGGTATCAGCCCTCTTTATGGGATTGGCCCTGGGAAGGCCGGGATCAGGAATATTGGGCTCGATATAGATATTTGATGCGATCACCGAACCCGATAGGTTTGCATAGCTGTAGTCTCGTGTTGCACGAGACACATCGATCACCAGTTCATGGCTGACAGGACCAGTATCGAACGATGCCCTGATGCCTGTTTGCCCGGACAGATTCTTGTATTTTTCTCCAAAACTCGATGAAGTAGCAAGCCAGTCCCCGCTCACATTGTTGATGGTAGGGGTCGCGTTACGTCCTCCTAACTTCCAATCCCGGACGCCGAATGCAACATAAGCTGTCACATTGCTGGAAATATCCACTTCACCCTGAACCATTCCAAACAATTCTTCGTGGAACCGATCAAACCAAAAAGGACTAAATCCTTTGCTGGAATTAGGCGCACTTGGAACAGGAACACCAACCCCCACCCTAATCAGGGGTGCCTGTGCATCTATGTCGGCTTTCTGGTAGCTAAGATCGACAGAGAGCCGCACCCGCTCACCCCGGAAATCGAGGCCCAAGCCCACTAAACCAAATTCATCCTTGTTCCGCTTGATTGCAGTTTCACCCTTCCTATAGCTTCCGTTGAAGCGAGCGCCAAACTTTCCACCCTCGCCAAAACGACGTCCGACATCAATGTGAGCACCGAAATTTGAACGTGACTGATAACTGGTTGTTAGTCGCGTCAGCGGATCTTCGGGTGCCCGTTTCAGCACCATGTTGACAGTGCCTCCAATCGCGTTGCCCGAAGTCGGCAATCCGTTAAGAAGGGCATTCGGACCCTTGAGGATTTCGACACGCTCCACCAATTCCATCGGAACAATCGGTGATGTGCCATAGAGGCCGTTGATGCTCAGGCGATCCTGCCCCAGAGTGCCAAATCCCCGGATAGTGAACTCTTCGAAGCCAGTGGCACGAGAACTTTGAAGCGTAACGGAAGGGTCGTTGCGCAGCACATCTCCGACCGTCTTAGCCTGCTGATTCTGGATCAATTCCTCCGTGTAGCTTATCTGGCTAAACGGCGCGTCCATCATGTCACGATTCCCAAGCAGACCGAGGCGGCCACCGGTCGCGACTTGCCCACCGGGATAAGCAGGCGGGAGGTTGCCGAGCACAGAATTGGAATTGATCGCCCTGCTTGTCACTGTCACAGGGGGAAGCGTTCTGACTTCGCTTGCGACCGGCTGTAGCCCGTACTGCCCTTCGGCATTACGTATCGCTTCCAGCCCGGTTCCCTTCAGCAGTGCGTTCAGTGCTGCCTGTATACTAAAGGTGCCACGCACACCCGGGCTTTGCTTGCCCTGTACGAGTTCAGGCGTAGCAGCCAGCGGTACACCCGATTCGCTGATAAAACGTGCCAGTGCGGCCTCGAGTGGCCCGGCAGGAATGTTGTAGGTACGCGCAGCCTGTGTCTGCTGCATGGATGCTGCTGCGGGTTCTATGGTCTGCGCATGAGCCATAGACTGCCAGCCAGCAAGTCCGCTGATCACGACCAGGTGAATAGTTATCAGCAGGGAGCGAAAGCCCATACCTGCCCGAACAGGCAGATCGAAAACGATGACTGCTGCCGCAGAAGCGACATGGAATGGATGGCCAGACATGACAATGTTCTTCCTTGTGCAAAGTAATTGACGAATTAGAGTCAGACCACCTTACCTAGCGCACAACTGCCGAACAGCTAACAGCGAGCGTGGGCGATTTTGGTGATCTCTCACCCCTTAATCGAATGAGAGACCAAAAGGTAGAAGTACTTTTCGAAAAAAATGAGGATTATTTTTCAGATGGCACCCAAAATACGTCGGGCGTGTTCCAGCTAGGGCGTGTTGACGTTTCACATAGGTAGCCTGACCTGGTCAAGTAAAACCGGACAATCCAGTTAAGCAACATTTTTCAATATTTCCATTTCTACCTCATATTGATTCGGGCTTTTGTAGCCCCGGTATGAATGCAGTCGTTGGCTGTTATAGAACATAGAAATATACTGCAGTACATCTTGCTGGGCTTTATGGC
>NZ_JBDZWD010000012.1:0-52538 GCF_040256045.1 Nitrosomonas sp. | reverse complement strand
TAACTACCTCACCAACTCCGGCTATGAATCTAACTAAACGAGAAATGCTCTAATCGTCTCCTGGAAGATGCGCCGTTCGTCTTCGTCCGCTTTGGGATGCTGTAGTGTTTTTTTTATAGCTGATGTTCATACGCCTCAGTGCGTGGCCGATACCTTTTTCGCTCACACCCAGTCGACGAGCCCGTTCGGCCTGATAGGCGTCTGGAAATTCCCGTACATCACGAGCCAGCGCAGCCATGTCGATCTTCGTTGCCGGTTTATTACGGGTCTCCCGAGGAACAGGATTTTTTATCCAGCGTGTCACGCTGGCAATTCCTACACAAAAATGGGCTGCCGTTTGCACTATGGTGAGCTCTTCCTGCTCTCGAACAGATAAAACTTTGCGGCGAAATGAAATGGGATAAGTCATCTGTAAATTATAATCAATCTATCTGAGCTTCGCTATATAGGTTTACCCAAGATTCCGGCCGTTTCTTTCGATCTGCAAGCTAAATTGCACCTTCCTTCCAGGCAAAAGCCGCGTCAAATCTAGCTGCGACAATATGTCACATTCTCAAGCAGAATATTTGAAGGCATAATCAGCTCATTATCTGTACCACCTCTGACATCCGGATTCATGTGTGTAATATGAGATAGATTCGTAAGAAAAAATCCAGTTTTTCTTTCGAATCTTGTCTGGATAAGCAGCGTGCTCTGCCGGTAAGTATGCTTCCTCCTCTACTTCTGCCTGTCCTTTTACAGTTCTTTTGTAAATCGACAGGCGTTCTTTTTTCTGCCTTGTCTGCGGCTGTTTGTATGTCATCTCCCGACCGTGGTTGTCAAGGCTTGGTCAGGTATTTTCTGTGTGATTTTCAGGAAAGGTCAGTGTCACCGTCAGACCACCTTTCGCCGGTTTGGAAAAAGTGATAGTGGCAGCATGCAGATGGGCAATTTCCTGAACGATGGGCAGGCCCAGGCCGCAGCCGCCACTGATCGATCCCGGGATGCGGTAGAAGCGTTCGAATACCTTTTTGTGTTCTTTAGGTGGGATACCGGGCCCGTTATCTTCCACGGCCAAGTAGGGCTGGCCGCAATGGATACCGCTGCGAACCGTGATCGTGCTGCCGGCAGGGCAGTAGCGCAGGGCGTTGTCGATTAGATTACCCAGGGCTTCGCGCAGCATCCAGGCAATTCCTTCAGCGATTGCCGGTTGGATTTCGAAGCCGAGATCGATATCTTTGGCGAGTGCATGGTCAATGAAGGTCGAGGCCGCGCTTTCGGCCAGTTCGTGCAGAGCTACCGGGTGGAAAATCTGGTTGGCGGAAGCTGCCGGCTCAGTCTGGGCATAGATCAGCAACTGGGTAACCAGATGCGCGATACGTTCTGCTGCTTCCTCGATGCGCGCCAGCCGTTCATCGTTGCGCACATATTTCCCTTCGGCTGCCACCAGCTCGATCTGGGTTTGTAAACCGGCAAGAGGCGTGCGCAGCTGGTGGGCCGCATCGGCCAGGAAGCGTTGCTGGGCTGCTGCCGCTGTACGCAGCGATTCAAACAGTTCATTGAGCCGGGTAAGCATCGGGCGGATTTCGCGAGGGGCATGCGCGATATCGAGTGCACGCAGATCACGTGGTGAACGGCTGGCGATCTGGTTTTCGACATGTACCAGTGGTGCCAGCCCGCGTCGCACCCCGAAGTTGATCACCAGCAGCGTTGCGGCGATGATGACCAGATTGGGAATGATCGTTGCTGCCAGTATCCGGTTGCTGGCGTGATCGCGTTCTCGCATGGTTTCAGCAACCGTGATGCTGATCTCGTTGCCGTCGATTGTGATGTGCTGCGTGGTAGCGCGGATTTTTTCACCGTGGTAGATATCCTCGGCAAATACCGGCTGTGTGTGGATCGTTCCAGGATAAACTGACAGGTTGGCATCGCCGATCAGCAGCTGTTTATTGGAGTCGCGAACAGCGAAGAAGATTTTGTCAACGGCATCATGGCGCAACATGGCTTCTGCTTCCGGCGTCAGATGCAATTCCGGCTTCAATCCGACAGTCTGTATATAGGCCGCAATATCCAGTGCGGCGTTATTCAGGGAATGGTCATACGCAGTGTCGGCAGTTTCCTGCGCCAGGCGGTAATCGAACAGGATGCTGCCGATGAAGACCGCGATCAGGGGAAGAAGTATCCACAGCAGCAATCGCTGCCGTAAACCCAGTGGATGGGAAAATCCGGATTTCATGAGTGACTCTGGTCGATACGATAGCCGATGCCGCGAACCGTGCGAATTTCGATCCCACCCGGGGCGATCTTGGCACGCAGACGTGATACATGGACTTCGATGGCATTGGGAGTGACGTTCTTGTCCCAGCCTGTCAGGTTCTGCAGCAGTTTGTCCTTGCTGACTACCCGGGGAGAGGCCATCAGCAGGGTTTCAAGGATCGTCCATTCGCGTCGGGTCAGCAAAAGCGGCTGGTCGTTCAGTGTCGCAGTATAGCTGCCGGTATTGAGCACCAGCCGGTCATGCTGCAATTCGGTACTGGTGATCGAATGAGCACGGCGGATCAGGGCGCGGATACGGGCGATCAGCTCCGGCAGGCGGAACGGTTTGGTCATATAGTCGTCTGCACCGATATCGAGGCCGGCAATGGTGTCTTCCATGCTGCCGCGTGCCGTCAGCACCAGTACGGGCAGGCGTATTTTCCGGTGACGCAGTCGCTGCACGAGGGTCAATCCATCGATATCCGGCAGACCGATGTCTACCACGGCCAGATCAAAATTTTCTTCGCGGAGATGGCGTTCAGCACTTGCGGCGTTTCGTGCCACATCCACGGTATAGCCCGCATTGGCCAGTCCCTGCTTGATGCCGCTTGCCACCAGAGAGTCATCTTCGACAACCAGAATACGCATTGCTTTCCTCCAGTCAGCTCCATGGTAACACCCGATGTTTCCGGCAAACTGTGAAAGATTATGCTTGGGCCTGCTGCAGCCCGTCTCTTTTTACGGATTTTCCCGGGGTTTCGTATGTCTGGGCCGTGCCAGCCGGTTGAACATCAGCGGCAGCAGCACCAGTGTGAAGAAAGTGGCGGAAATGATACCGCCGACGATGACGACCGCAAACGGGCGCTGGGTCTCCGAGCCGATGCTGTGAGAAAGTGCTGCCGGCAACAACCCGAGGCCCGCCATCAGCGCGGTCATCAGGATCGGGCGCAAACGCAGCACCGCGCCTTCCCGTACTGCTTCGGCGAATGATTGTCCTTTATGAATCAGTCCGACGATTTCTTCGACCATGATCACGCCGTTCTGCACCGCGATACCCGATACCGCAATGAATCCGACGGCAGCCGAGATGGAGAGATGTAACCCCGAGAGGGCCAGTCCGGTGAGGCCACCAATCAGTGTGAGTGGAGCGATCAGTAAAATGATGAAGGCCGAACGCAGCGATTTGAACGCCCAGAACAGTAATACGAAGATACCGAGCAGACTGGCAGGAACGATGATCATCAGCCGTTTCATCGCACGCTGCTGGTTTTCGAACTGACCGCCCCAGGTGAGGCGGTAACCCGGTGGCAGGTGCACATGCTCGGCGACCTTTTTCTGCGCTTCACTGACAAAACTGCCCTGGTCGCGTCCCATCAGATTGGCTTTGACCGAAACGGCACGGCCGCCCGCCTCGCGCGCAATACGAGAGGCGCCCTGGCGCACGTCGATACGGGCCAGTTCCCCCAGTGTCAGGAATGCACCGGTACTGCCCGGAATGGCGATCTGCAGGTTGGCAATATCGGTGATGGTGTGCCGATAATCCGGGGCCAGCCGGAGATTGACGTTGAAGCGCCGTTCACCTTCATAAAAACGGGTGATTGCACTGCCACCGAATGCAGTCTGAAAAAGAGTGTTGATTTCCGCGATGCTGATACCGTAACGCGCCAGCTTTTGCCGGTCCGGCGTGACGGTCACCTCGGTCTGGCCACCGACCTTGATGGCTGCTACATCGACTGCGCCGCGGATGTGATTGAGCAAAGCGACGATCTGTTCTGCCTTGTCTTCGAGGATTTCCAGATCAGGACCAAATACCTTGATGGCGATTTCACCTTTGACGCCGGACAGGGATTCTTCGACGTTATCCTGGATGACCTGTGAGAAATTGGTGGGCAGGCCCGGAATGGCCTTGAGCGAGTGCGACATGTCGGCCACCAGTTTCTCCTTGGAGCTGAAGCGCCAGCTGCTGCGAGGATTCAGGTCAGCCAGAATTTCCAGATTATTGGCTCCTTTGGGATCGGTGCCATCGTCCGGCCGGCCGACCTGGGCTACGACAGTCTTGACTTCCTGATAGGCGATCAGCTTGGCCCGTATTGCACGCTCTACTTCTTTCGATTGTTCCAGGTGGATGGAAGGCGGGAGGGCGATTGTCAGCCAGATGTTTCCTTCATCGAGCTTGGGCAGGAATTCCGTGCCGATCACTGGCAGCAGGGTGAGTGCCCCTGCCAGTGAAGCGATGGTAATTCCAGCCATGATACGGGGACGCGTGTCCGTCCAGTCGAGCAGTTTCCGGTAGCCAGTTTTCAATCGTTCCATCCAGGCGAGGTGGGGTTCGGATATGGAGCTGCGCTGCAGCAGGTAGGAGAGCAGCGCGGGAACCAGCGTAAGGGTCAGGACAATGGCGCCGATCAGCGCGAAAGAAAGGGTGAAGGCTACCGGAGAAAAGATTTTGCCTTCCACACGCTGGAAGGTGAATATCGGTACAAAGGCAAGAACGATGATCGCTTTTGAAAAAAGGATGGGCTTACCGAGATTGATGGCGGTCTGCCGCAGCGCATTGATGCGCCATTTGGCGGTATCCTGCCCGGATTCGGGCTCTTGCCGCAGCATCAGCCGTACCATCAGCGCTTCCACCAGCACTACGGCGCTGTCGATGATAATGCCGAAGTCGACTGCACCTAGTGAAATCAGGTTGGCTGATACGCCGCGTGCATTCATCATGATGAAGGCAAACAGCAATGTCAGTGGAATGATGCAGGCAACGATCAGGGAAGTCCGCCAGTCACGCAGGAATACGATCAGTACGGCCACTACCAGCAGTGCACCGAGAAGGAGATTTTCCCCGACGGTAGCTACTGTGTGGTCCACCAGCTGGGTACGCTCGTAGATCGGGCGTATGTGCACGCCCTCAGGAAGTTTGGCCTGGCTGTTCAGTTCATCTACCCGGGTCTTGAGCGTCTGGATGATCTTGCTTGGATCACTGCTTTTTATCATCAGCACGATCCCTTCGACGATCGAATCCTGACTCAGGATCTTGCCATTGTTGCCCTGTTGGGCAAGGGAAACGATGCCGGAGAGAGGGGTGTGCCCGCTGATTTTGATAGTAGCGACATCGCCCACGGTAATGGCTTTGCCCTCATGTGACATGATGACGGTGGCCGCTACATCTTCGACCGTGTGGAAGAGGCCGATGGCACGTAGTACCAGCCCTTCACCGCCACGGCGGATGATGCCACCACCGGTATTGGCATTGTTTTCACGGAGTGCCTGGCTGACCTGGTCCAGTGTCAGCCCGAATTTGCGCAGCGCATTCGGATCCACGTCAACCTGGATTTCCTTGACTGATCCACCAAAGCCGACGACATCTGCAACACCCGGTACACGTCTTAATTCCGGCCGGATAATCCAATCCTGGATCGCACGGACTTCATACAGCGGCAGATTGGGCGGAGCATCCACCACATAGCGGTAAATTTCCCCCACGGCAGTGGTAAGTGGCCCCAGAGTGGGCGTTACGCCATCCGGCAGATCGACAGTTTGCAGTTTTTCCAGGACTTGTGCACGTGCCAGACGATCCTCGGTGCCATCGGCAAAAATCATGGTGATGACCGATAATCCGGTGATGGAAACCGAGCGTAATTGGGTCATTTGAGGGATACCGCTCATTTCCCGTTCGATCGGGATGGTAACGCTGCGTTCGACTTCTTCCGGTGCCTGGCCGACAACCTGGGTGATGACCTGTACCTGTACATCTTGCACATCAGGAAAGGCTTCGATCGGAAGTTCGATGAAGGCTCGTATGCCCGCTATCAGCAGGGCGCCTACCATGACGAGGATGAACAGTCGTTGTTTGATCGAGAATGAAATAAGGCGGCTGAGCATGTTAGTTACCGGCAGCGAGTTCGGAAGCAAGCAGCATGGCACCGTCAGTCACGACTTCTTCACCGGACTGGATTCCACTATTCTCCGGTTCGAGCCAGACGGATTCGGCATCCTGGAAGGCGATACGGATCTGGCGCTGGACGAATTGGCCAGGAGCCGTTTCAATGAAAACCGTAGGATAAATTCCATGGGTGATCACCGATACCGCAGGCAGCCGGATGACATTGACAGCCTGTGAATCGGCCAGTCGGGCGCGGGCAAACATGGCTGGACGAAGGCGTCCATCCGAATTGTCGATTTCGGCACGTACCTGAACACGGCGAACATTTGGATCGAGCTGGGGTGCGATGCGAGTGATGGTGGCAAAGAAGGATTCGCCAGGAAATGCATCGAACGAGAGTAATAGTGGATTGTCGGTATGTACCCGGCCAATCAGGTGTTCCGGTACATCGACTTGTACCCACAGATGGGACAGATTGGAGATGACGAACAACGGTATACCCTCATCCGGGCGGACTTCGGTGCCCGGGTTGGCGTGGCGCTCGACTACGATGCCGGCAACGGGTGCTCGTAACACGAGTTGTTCATTTTGAATTTTGCTGTTTGGAGACAGATTTCTGACCTTCAATCGGGCACGTTCTGTTTCTGCCGCCGCAATCTGCCATTCTGCTCTGGCACTTTCAACGTCACGCCGGGCGATGGCATCACCCGCCAGCAGTTCTTGCGCCCGTTTGTAGGTGAGATGCTTTCTTAACACATCTGCTTCTGCTTTATGCAGATCGGCAAGGGCAGCACCAAAATCCGGCGAATCCAGTGTTGCAAGGGGGGTACCCATGCTGACCTGATCGCCAATTTCGGCGTGCAGTTGCAAAATACGGCCGGCGACTGCAGGAATGATACGGGCGGTATGATTTTCAGCGAGTGCCAGTCTGGCGGTCAGCGGTTCGCTTGCCGGTAAGGGTGAAATGACGGCCTGGCTTGTCTTGACGTAGGCGAGCTGGGGTGCGTTGGCTGGAAATACCAGATGGTCGGGACTGTGGCTGGAATCAGTATCGTTGGTTTCCGAGTGGACAGCAGCTTGCCGGGAATGAAAATAGCCCGAGATGCCTGCGACTACACCTCCCAGAATGAGGGCGATAGCAATAATTTTTTGATATTTAGGTTTCATCATGAAGCGGGTTCCTGTTCCCTGGGAGGGGTGATTTCCAATGCAGCATCCAGAGCAGCATGCGCTTTCGCCAAGTCGCTGTGTGCTTGCAGTGTGTCCAGTTCAGCGGCTCGCAGGATGCGCTGGGCATCGAGGAATTCCAAAGCACTGATGGCACCTTTGCTGAAAGCGAGTTCCGCTGCACTGGCGGTTCGGCGGGCGGCGGGTAGTTCCTGTTCCTGCAGGGATTGCCAGCGGTCGATAGCATGTTGTAATTCATCGGCAAGCTGATTGATCTCGGCCTGGATGTGGGCGCGAATGGCTTCCAGTTGATCTTCTGCGAGAGCCAGTTCGGCGTGGGCACGGCGAATGTCTCCTTCAAAATAATTACCGAGGAATAAGGGAACGGAGATTCCAAGGCCGATGGAATTGCGTGGTTGCATTACGTCGGCCGGCTGGCGTTCATACTGGACACTGACAGTGATATCGCGGGTGCGCTTGGCTTGCGCCAGATTGAGATTGCGCCGCGCAGCTTCTACTCTTGCGGTAGCGGCGAGCGTATCCGGGCGTTGGGAAATGGCAGTATTAATGATGTCCGCATCAGGCAGTCCGGCTACTGCCACAGGCCAGTTTCCCCGGGTTGCAAGCTGCAGGGCGTGATCCTCATCCGCCAGCAGAACTGCGAGAGCGGTACGGGCACGGGTAAGCGCAGTTTTAGCGGTACGCATACCAGCCTGGGCACGGGCAGCATCAGCTTCGAAACGTCCGAGATCGGCACCGGACAAATCTCCTGCCCGGTAACGACGCCGTGCCAGTTCCAGGATGCGTTTGGATTGATTGGCGATGATGCCGCTCAGCTCAACATGGCGCTCGGCCAGCTTGAGTTCAAACAAGGCATTGCGTACATTGAGGCGAGTTTGCCGTAGCGCATCATCAAGATCAAGCCGGGTGGCAATGAGTTCACTGTCTGCTCGGGCCATACGCAATTCACGCTTGTTTCCTCGCTCGAATATTTTATCGATGCGAATTACATCTTCCACCGGGGTGGATTTGAAAAGCGTAGTGGGTTTGGATCTGGGGTTGAAGTGGCTGGTGCTGACCAGCAGTGTGGGATTGGGAGAAGCAGCCGCGTTGAGCGTTTCTGCAGCCGCGGCTTCGATATTATGCCGGGCAAAGCGGATATCACGATTGCGGGTCAGCGCCAGATGTTCGGCTTCTTCCAGGCTGAGGGAAATATCGTCGTACGCCTGGCTGTAGCCAGGCAGCACGACCCACAAAACGAGGATGAACAGGATTGAACAGCGCATGACAGTCGATCTCCACATGGGATGAATATAGACTGCCTTGACTTGCGTTTGCCTGACGAACGGCTGAAGTTATTCCATTTCTAAATCAGAACTTACTTTGTCGGCTTCCCCTTGCCGTATTGTTCATTCTGTCTGCGGTTCGCCTTCTCGTCATTTTCGATTTGGAAATAGAATTACGGATTTTTTCCTGCTGGCGAGTGGGTTGGCCGGATCGGCCTTTGAATTCAGCAGGGAACCTTGGATCGATGAATTGACAGGCTGATGATCAAATCCGGGTGCGGCAAAACAGAGGGTGCAGAGCAGAGGTGCGGTCCAAACCTCGAATGAATGATTTCAGGTCTGTATCAACTTCAGATTGCCAATTTCACGTGGATCCAGACTGACATCATCCAGGCTGTCACCGTCATCGATCGGGTGAGCAGGTTCTGATAGCAGAGCTTGTACAAAAGGAGGCAGATTCAGCATGGCGTGGTGGGTACCGCCACTGTAGAGTTTCAGATCAGTCAGGCTGTTTTGTGCAAGGCGTGCATCAACTTTGTCTGCGGGCAACAGTAGCGGATCTGCAGAATCAGACGCCATTGCCATTGCCCACAGCGTGCCGTATAGCGGCACATATTGCAGATATGGGCGTACTACACCAAATACATCGCGTAATGATGCCAGCAGGCGTGCCATTGTCGGACCGCGATAGATTGGTGACTGGATATGCAGTGATAGAACACCGCCTGGTTTGAGTGCACGCCGGCAGGTACGGTAGAAATCACGTGTGTACAGGAGTATGGCGGGACCGAAAGGATCCGTGAGGTCCAGCACGATCTGATCAAACTGGTTTTTACAGTTTTCGGTGAATGCACGTCCATCCCCCAGATGCAGTTCCAGACGCGGATCATCGAAAGCCCCCCGATGTACTTTGGGTAACCATGTACGCGCTATATCGATGACATCACGGTCGAGCTCAGCCAATACAACGCGCTCCATGTTCGGGTAACGCAGCAGGTTATAGGCTGCCCCCCCATCGCCACCGCCGACGACCAGTGCCTGGCGTGGGTCACCGTGGGTAATGGCGGGCAGGTGTACCATCGGTTCATGGTAAAAGAATTCATCCTGTTCCGAAGTCATGAAGCAGCCATCGATGCGCATGGCGCGCCCGAATAGCGGTGTCTGCACAATTTCGATGTGCTGCACGGGCGAATGACGTTCGGCCAGTAATTCTGTGGTTCGTAAATAAAAACCGAAATCCGGTGAGAGAGGTTCGACTGCAAAATTCGCTGTCGTACTTGAAGGCGAGGGAGGTCGTTCAGAGGTGCTCATGCACGTACGACACGGTGCAGATGGGGATCGGCCGGCTGAAATGCCTGCATCAGTGTTTTAAACAGACACTCGGCCTTGGCAGAATTATCACAGCTGTAACTGCATACATACACATCGAGGGTGACATAATTATCTTCTGGCCAGGTATGCAGCGCCAGATGTGATTCAGCCAGCATGATCGTGCCGGTTACTCCTTCACCTGGGCCAAAGCTGTGGAACAGACTGCCGACGGCGGTCAGGCCGGCATCGGCTACGGCTTGTTTACAGAAAGCTTCAAGTGCAGCAGTATCCGTCATCAAATCGGCGCCATTACGACAGCCGAACAGGTCACCGATGAGGTGCAATCCCGGCATTGCGCGTGTCACAAGGTGTTTACCACGCGGCGATACAGTAGTATCAACTACAGAGGTGGAATGGGTATAAGGCAGAACACGCATGACGCATCTCCACGAAAAAGTGGTAAACAGGACATACCGTCCGAACAAGCCAGATCGAGGGCGGCTATATGAAAACCGGCAGCCTGATCCTGACAGTGAAAACAAATAAAACGAAAATAAACGTACCTGACTTATCTGAGCGAAAAATCTTGCGGGTACGATCGTATTCGTATCATATCGCAGCAGGTTTGCAGAAAAAGAGGATGATTTGCATATACCCTCTGAAAAACCTGGAATTTTAACTTCAATTCATCATGAGGGCAAATTGCCAGACGGAGGCTCCCTAAGGTGAGCAATCAGCGATCAGTATGCTGGCCGTGTTGATCTGGCCGATCGCAAGGCGATTACCCGGAATGGCGACGGCAGTGGCTACTGAATGACCATGCTTCCATCCGCCTTCCCATAGTAAGGTAGGTATGGTATCAGGGCCGAGCGACCGGGCATCGATGGCGTAGACGCCGGAAGGAGAGGGGATATACGACGATACCAGCAGGTTCAGTGCGGTGAGATCGACCCGGTGCTGGCCTGCAATAAGGATGCGTTTACCATCGAGCCTGAGATTGTCGGGCCGTATGGGGAGTTCTGCCGAGGCATATCCATCGATTTCGCCACTTTCTTTTGAGGCAAAGCGGAGTCTGCGTTCCCAGTAACTGGCAATGACCAGATCGCAATCGGGGCAGGGCCGGATGATGCCATTGGCATTCCTGAAATCCTGAGTCGAGGGAGGCTGGATCATTCCGTTGTTGATTTGCACCAGGGCGGGCCAGGGAGTAGGCCTGAATGGCAGCAGGCCATATTCATCAAACCGGGTGATAGTGAGATGAAAACCCTCACCCTCATCATTGCGGATGGCCTGAAGGCTGTTGGCTGCGGTAAGTCGGGTTCCGGTTTGCGGATCGGTCGGTGTTGCAAGTGTTGCGTTAGTGATTTCACCGTGGTTGATGTCCAGTTGCCAGATACGTACCGATTGTGGTCGGGCGATATCGATGACAAACAGCGTACCCTCTCCGGGAGTGTCGCCGGGTACCAGTGACATTCCCAATGGCTCGAAGTTATCTTCGCTGGCATTGTTTCCGGGGCGCCAGGCATACCGGGTGGATGCAGGTATGTTTTCCCGGGAAATATCGACACTGCCCAAACGCCACTGGCCAGATTTACAGTTCGGATCGCTGCCATCGTTGCAGCGTTCACGGATGAAAAGCCGAGCGATGCTTCCGGTCG
This sequence comes from Nitrosomonas sp., assembly GCF_040256045.1. Classification (GTDB taxonomy): domain Bacteria; phylum Pseudomonadota; class Gammaproteobacteria; order Burkholderiales; family Nitrosomonadaceae; genus Nitrosomonas. Next base: position 41,001 of record NZ_JBDZWD010000012.1, on the reverse strand, counting down.
AATCCAGTGGCAGGACGGCAATGTCTTCACTGCCTCCTCCCCGGGTTTCGATCGTCATGATCGGTGCGCCGGTACAGAGTGCGTTACCTTCCATCACGCATCCGGTCAGCAGTAGGCTGGCTGGAATGCTCAGAATGAGCAGGCGGATATTGCGGCGGAACGTGAGGGGAGTGAGCGTAAAATTCAATGCTGTTGCGAAAAATGACTGAATTACAGAAAAAGCAGTAAAGCAGTAATTTTGTTTCCGCGGGAGGGTTGAAGTGACCGCATTGCAGAGATATCGGTACAATCGTGCTTATAACGGGAATCGTATGCTGTCAGATTTTGGTATAGTTCCGGAAAAGAAGATTTGTCAGGAAAGTTTTCCGGTCATTTGTCATAACCGTTTCTGGTGCCCAGAAGAGGACTCGAACCTCCACACCCGAAGGCACATGGACCTGAACCATGCGCGTCTACCAATTCCGCCATCTGGGCATTATTACTGATCATTACTGTGCTGGCCAAGCTGTCAGCCAACTCTCTGTGAAAGCCGGATTACAGAAGTCCGGTACAGAAAGACGCTAAATTCTATAGGAAACCTTCGATTTGTCAATCAAGAGAAAAAGAAACAAGAAAAACCAGCTTCGTGAACTCGATCCTTTTCTTGAACGTGAGCAGGCTCGTTACGGATTGGCGCTGCCCAGCCGTGAATTCATCCTGGAAGTGCTGGATAAACAAGGAGTGCCGATCAGTGAATCCAAGCTGTTGAAGCTGCTGGGTATCACATCCGAAGAATCCGAGTTTTTTCATCGCCGGCTGGCTGCAATGATCCGTGAAGGGCAGATCATCTGTAATCGCAAGGGTGATATTTGTGTAACCGAAAAACTGGAACTCGTGAAAGGGATCGTTCAGGGCCATAGCGATGGTTTTGGTTTTCTGATTCCGGATGATGGCAGCACTGATCTGTTCCTGACCCCTAAAGAGATGCACAAAGTGCTGCATGGTGATCGTGTCATTGCCAGGGTTACCAATATCGTCGATCGGCGAGGACGACGGGAATGCAGAATTATCAGGGTTCTGGAGAGCGTCAATACGCAGCTGGTGGGAAGATTATTCGAAGAACACGGTATTTTCTTCGTTGTGGCTGAAGATAAGCGGATCAACCAGGATATTCTCATCCCCAAGGAAAATATCATGAATGCGCACGCCGGGCAGATAGTCATGGCACGCATCATTCAGCAGCCAAGAGAGCATGCTCAGCCTATTGGGCATATTATCGAGATTCTGGGGGATTATGCTGCGCCCGGTATGGAAATTGAAATTGCATTGCGCAAATTTGATTTACCCCATGAATTTCCACCTGAAATCGAAAAAATTTCCACCCGGTTTCCCAAAAAGGTCCTGAAGAAAGATCTCGTTAAACGGGAGGATATTCGTCATCTGCCACTGGTGACGATCGACAGTGAAACAGCGCGTGACTTTGACGATGCTGTTTATTGTCATCAGGAAGGAAAGGATTACAGGCTGTTTGTGGCCATTGCCGATGTCAGCCATTATGTCCGCGATCAGGATGCGTTGGATAAAGAAGCATTTAATCGTGGTAATTCAGTCTATTTTCCGCGAAGGGTCATTCCGATGTTGCCGGAAGTGCTTTCCAATGGATTATGTTCACTCAACCCGCAGGTGGATCGCCTGTGTATGGTATGTGAAATGCTTTGGACAGCCAGCGGAGAGCTGGTTGAATATCGTTTTTATCCGGCGGTGATGCTTTCTCATGCGCGCCTGACGTATAACATCGTTGCCGAATTGCTGGATCAGCCAAAAGGGGCGGCTGCCAGGGAATACAGACAATTGCTGCCACATGTTCAACTGTTGTACCGGTTGTTCAAGGTGTTGCATAAATCTCGCGTAAAGCGGGGTGCAATTGATTTCGAAACTGTTGAAACAGAAATGATCTTTAATGACCAGGGCAAGATCGAGCGGATATACCCGGTAAAGCGTAATGATGCTCATCGCCTGATCGAGGAATGTATGCTGGCAGCCAATGTGTGTGCGGCTGATTTTTTACAGAAGCACGAACAGCCCGTTTTATACCGGATTCATGAAGGACCGACTGATGAAAAGCTGGTAGCACTGCGGGATTTTCTGAAAGAGTTTGGCCTGCAGTTACGCGGTGGTGAAAAACCCCGGGCTAAGGACTACGCCCGGACACTTGATCGCATCAAAGAGCGGGCAGATGCACAATTGCTGCAGACGGTGATGCTGCGATCGCTCAGTCAGGCTATGTACAGTCCCGATAATATCGGGCATTTCGGTCTGGCTTATGAAATGTATACTCATTTTACTTCACCCATCCGGCGCTACCCGGATCTGCTGGTGCATCGTGCCATCAAGGCAGTACTTGCGGGTAAGCAGTATGAACCGGGTGATTGGCATGAAATCGGCAAACATTGTTCGCAAACGGAGCGGCGTGCCGATGAAGCCACGCGGGAAGTTCAATCCTGGCTCAAGTGTTTTTACATGCAGGATAAAATCGGTGACTGCTTTGGGGGAGTGGTTACGGGAGTAACTGCCTTCGGGCTGTTTGTTACCCTGGATGAAATTTATGTCGAGGGTCTGGTTTATATTTCGGAGTTGCCAAGTGATTATTTTCATCATGATGCAGTCAAGCATGTACTGCGCGGCGAGCGGAGCGGGGTCAGTTTCCGGCTGGGCGACAGGCTGCAAGTGAAACTGGTCCGGGTTGATCTGGCGACCCGCAAGATCGATTTCATCCTTGCAGATAAGGGTAGTCCGCGCAAGAAATCAGGCAGATAACAGTCACTTTTCCCATTTTTACAATTATTATGGCCCATCAATATATTTTTGGCTTCCATGCCATTACCAGCCGCTTGCGCCAGCATCCGGACAGTATCAGGGAAATTTATCTGGATGCTAACCGGCAGGATCAGCGGGCGCGTGATCTGACGCATCTGGCTGAAACCACTTCCACCCGCCTGATTCTTTGCGAGCAGGATCGGCTTTGCAGAATGACGGGTACTACCCGTCATCAGGGCGTGGTGGCCCATGTTACGAAGCTGCGTCAGTTCGCCACACTTGAGGATTTAGTGGAAGGATTGGCCGAGCCGGCATTACTACTGGTATTGGATGGCGTCAAGGATCCGCATAACCTGGGAGCATGCTTGCGCGTTGCCGATGCATTTGGTGTGCATGCGTTAGTAGTCCCCAAGGATCGAGCGGTTGGTTTGACGGCAACGGTTCATAAGGTCGCCAGTGGGGCGGCGGATACGGTTCCCTTTTTTGCAGTGACCAATCTGGCCAGAACACTGAGAGAGCTAAAAGAGATGGGTATCTGGATTGTGGGAACTGCTGCCGATGCGCCTGATATCCTTGATTCTGTCACGCTGACAAGGCCTCTTGCCTGGGTATTGGGTGCAGAAGGCGGAGGCATGCGCCGCCTGACCCGGGAAGCATGCGATCAGCTGGTGAGCATTCCCATGAGCGGTAGTATCGAGAGCCTGAATGTATCAGTCAGTGCCGGGATTTGCCTGTTTGAAACTTCTCGGCAGCATTTACAGAGAACGGGAACCAGGTTAAATGTCCCGGTTCCGAAAGAGGCGGTTTAAATAAAAATTACTTGAACCAATTTCATACCCGAATCATGCCTGGCTGCTGATTCGGGTATGAATAATGACGGGGAGAAGCGCAATGCCAGAACTTAATGTTAATGGTCTGTCAGGGGTTGTTGTTCGCCGGTCGGGTCGGTAACGAAACCGATACGCGCCAGTCCGGCTGAAGCAGCAATGCTCATGACCTTGGCTACGAGTTCATAATGTGTCTCGCGGTCAGCACGAATATGTAATTCGGTTTGCTGGGATTGTTCAACTGCTGCTGCGAAACGTAAAGGTAGCTGATCCAGGGTAACAGGCTCTCCCCCCCAGTAAAAACTGCCATCTGCACGTATGGCAAATTCGATGTGTTCCGGCTGGGTCAGATTGGGAGAGCTGGATGCCTTGGGCAAATCGACTTTGACCGAGTGTGTCAGCAGCGGTGCGGTAATCATGAAGATGATCAACAGTACCAGCATGACATCTACCAAGGGTACAACATTGATTTCAGACATGGCTGTCTTACTCTGATAACGGGTTGAATCGCCAAAAGCCATATTAGTGTCCTTCTCCGCCAGCGATACCATTTGCCAGTCCGACTGTCGGGGTGCTGCGTTGTGAAGCCGCTGTAACAACTTTCACAGAAGCTTTCTCACTGTTTTCCCCTCCGATTTTGCTGCCCACCGTCAGGATCGTGTAAAGATCATGTGCAAAGCTGTCCAGTTGAGCTATCCACAGCCGGTTGCGTCGTGTAAAGGCATTGAAAGCCAGTACTGCCGGGATGGCGACTGCCAGACCCAGTGCCGTCATGATCAATGCTTCACCTACCGGACCAGCTACTTTGTCCAGAGTGCCTTGGCCGGACAGACCGATCTGGATCAGGGCATGATAAATTCCCCAGACTGTACCGAACAGACCGATATACGGTGCCGCAGAACCTGCTGAAGCAATGATGGTGAGGCCATTTTCAATGCGTGCAGCTTCCTGATCCAGGCTGTTGCGCAGTGAGCGGGTGAGCAGCTCGTTGATACCACCGGCTGCTGCGAGTTTTTCCAGCCCGTGTTTTTGGGAATCTGTTGTCACACTCAGTGCTGTTTTAGCCAGCTGGACAAATGCATGATTGCCAGTCATGGTTCTGATCTCGGTTTCGAGCTGCGGAATGGTATCAATATTCCAGAAGTGCTTGAGAAAATCATTTGCGCGACGTGAAGCAATCATATTGCTGATGCTTTTGGTGACGATCAGGTACCAGCTTGCTACTGACAGGGCAAGCAGAAGGACCAGCACACACATTCCGACATGATCGATCTCCGTCAGAAAATTAGAGAAACCAAGAGCTTTTTCCATCAATTAACTTCCTTCGATAACAAAATTAAAAGGTTGCAGGGCAACTGCCGGTACAGGATGACCGTCACGCGTTGCCGGCCGGCAACGCCAGGTTTTGACAGCTGACAGAGCAGCATTATCCAGTCTTGAATAACCGCTGCTTTGGACGATTTTGGCTTTTCCTATCCGCCCTGTTTCATCCAGCTCCACCTGAAGCACCAGTTTTCCTTCTTCCCCCAGGCGACGAGACAGGGCAGGGTAGGCAGGACTGGCCAGATCCGGACAGGACACAGAGAGTTCAGAAGACAGGGTAACGGGGCCTGTTGGCATTTGTGCGGGTTTTGCTGCTACGACCGGTTCACTGACCGTTTTCTTTTCCGGTTCCGGTTCCGGCTCATGTTCTTCAACAGGGGGAGGGGCAACATATTCTTGCGGAGTAACGGCAGGTGTCTTGGCGATCAGTTGACGCTTGGGTTGCGGCTGTACTTTCTTGACGGGTGGTGTAGGTTTCACTTGGGGAGGGGCGTGTTCTGCCTTCAGCTCTACCTTGGGTGCTTTGGCTGCTTCTTCCTGTTTTTCAGGAGGAGCGATGAATTGTGCATAGAGCGTGATTGTATCCGGAGCTGTAGTACTGAAGCGATGATGCCACAAGCCATAAAGTACAGCAGCATGCGTTACCAACACTACCAGGAAACTGAAAAGAGAGAGGCCGGTAAGAGCCGGCTTATGACGAATTTTAGCCATACGATATATGTGTATTTATGAGTTGCGTGATTTCAGGGTTAACTGGCTGAAATTACTGAAACTAAAACGTCTGAGTTATTTGGCCGGACGCCTCACGGACATCAACTTGAAATGCTATCAGAACTGATAACGATTATCAATATCTTGGTCGCTCTGTTCAAGATTTTAGATCAATCTGATACGATATACAATGCGACGTTTTGTCGCAGAAAAAAAGTAGTCAAATGAGGATTACATCGTATTGTTCCTGGGTGTAGGAAGTGCCTACCTGCAATCCTATCGGCCGCGCAATGAAATCCCCCAATTGGGCCAGGCTTTGAGATTCTTCATCCAAAAAAAGATCAATTACCGGTTGTGAAGCCAAGATACGGAACTCCTTGGCATCGAACTGCCGGGATTCTCGCAACAGTTCACGCAAAATTTCGTAGCAGATGGTTTGTGCCGTCCTTATTTCTCCGCGCCCTTGGCAGGTGGGGCAGGTTTCACAAAGGATTTGTGCCAGGCTTTCACGTGTGCGTTTGCGGGTCATCTCGACCAGCCCCAGTGCAGTGAAGCCGTTGACGGTCATTTTGGTCCGGTCTTTCTGCAAAGCTTTATTGAATTCAGCCAACACTGCAGCACGGTGTTCTTCACGATCCATGTCAATGAAATCGATGATGATGATGCCGCCCAGATTGCGTAAGCGCAGCTGTCGTGCAATTACCTGAGCAGCTTCGAGGTTGGTTTTGAATATAGTGTCATCAAAATTCCGTACGCCGACGAATCCACCTGTGTTGACGTCCATCGTAGTCAGCGCTTCCGTCTGATCGATGATGACGTATCCGCCGGATTTCAGGTCCACACGCCGCGCCAGTGATTTCTCGATTTCCTGCTCGACACCATATAAATCGAACAATGGTCGTTCCCCGGTATAGTGGCTGATTTTTTCCAGGTCGCTCATCATGTATTCATGGGCAAAAGTGGTCAGTTTCTGGAATGTCTCGCGCGAATCTACTCGAACACGATAGGTGTCAGCATTTACAAAGTCACGTAATACCCGGAGGCTCAAATCCAGATCCTGGTAAAGCAGGGAGGGGGAAGAGATGGTAAGTGATTTTTTCTGGATATCCTGCCAGAGCTTATGCAGATAGACGATATCGGCTTGTAATTCCGGTTCCTCGGCTGTTTCGGCCATGGTTCGAATAATATAGCCGCCGGTGGAATCGGGTGGAAGGATATTCTGTAATTTCTGGCGTAGCGATTCTCGCTCACTGTTGTCCTCGATGCGTTGTGAGACACCGATATAGGATTCCTGCGGCAGGTAGACCAGTAAACGTCCGGCAAGGCTGACCTGAGTGGAGAGCCGCGCTCCTTTCACACCGATTGCATCCTTTACTACCTGCACGAGAATGTTACTGCCTTCTGAAAGGAGCTGCTCGATCGGTTTGTGATGATCATTCTGGCTGGATCCGTGGATATCCGCTACATGCAGGAAGGCTGCCCGTTCAAGGCCGATATCGATGAAAGCGGACTGCATGCCCGGTAATACGCGGCTGACGCGTCCGTTATAAATGTTGCCCACGATACCGCGGCTGCTGGTGCGTTCAATGTGCAATTCCTGGGTGATGCCATGCTCGATGATGGCAACACGTGTTTCCTGGGGGGTGACATTGATGAGAATCTCACTGCTCATATCAGACTGAGGGCCGGTGTTGTGTTTGTTCAAAAAACAGATATTCCTGTTTCTTCCAGTAATTGAGACGTTTCAAATAACGGTAATCCGACTACACCGCTATAACTCCCATCGATATTGATGATGAAAGCAGCCGCTTTTCCCTGGATAGCGTAGGCGCCTGCCTTGTCATGGGACTCGCCGCTGGCGATACAGGCCAGAATTTCGCGCTGGCTGATATCACGGAATCGAACGGTGGTTGTCGATAAGCGCAATCTGGTCTGTTCCTGGAAAGTCAGTCCGACAGCAGTATAGACTTGGTGTTCCTGGCCGGAGAGTGCATGTAACATTTCTTCTGCATGTCTGGTATCTCGCGGTTTTCCCAGGATACGGCCATCCAGTACGACGGTGGTATCTGCAGCCAGAACGGGCAAAAGGGGCAAGCCGCGCTGTTGCAGACGTAACCAGCCAGCTTCAGCCTTGGTGTGCGTGATTCTGTAGATATAATCCGCCGGAGATTCTGTCGGAATAGGGGTCTCATCTATATCTGCCGGCCGGGGCAAAGCTTCCCGCATCAGCAATATGCTGTGCCTGATTCCTATTTGCTTGAGCAGATCACGCCTGCGGGTGCTGCGCGATGCCAGATAAATACAATTGCCAGCCGGAGTAATCATTGTTCAGATCAGATGTAACTTATATCTTTGTAGAGATTCGGTATGAAAAATATCTGTAACCTGAACTCTACCTCAGGATGACGAGTCATGCACGGTGGTAGGGGTGATTGCGGTTAATGGAAAATGCACGGTAAAGCTGTTCTGCCAGCAATACCCTGGCCAGTCCATGTGGAAGGGTCATGGCGGACAATGCCAGCTTTTCATGGGCCATCTGTTTGATATCCTGATGCAGCCCGTCAGCCCCGCCAATGATGAACGCAACATCCTGGCCGAATTCCATCCAGCGATCCATCATTTCTGCCAGTTTCATGGTCGTGACCTGTTTGCCTGATTCATCCAGTACAATGATATAGCATCCGGATGGCAGAACAGTCTGAATGCGTTCACTTTCAGCCTGCAGCAGTTGTCTGGTATTCTTGCTGCCAACGCGCTTTTCCGGTTTGATTTCCACCAGCAGCAACTCGGCTTCTTTGGGCATGCGCTGGCAATATTCCATATACCCTTCCCTGATCCAGTCCGGCATTTTGTTTCCAACGGCCAGGATATGGAATTTCATGTTTCAGATAAGCACATGCGTGAAAATCATCGTGGCGGATCAATCAAAGAAACTGCATGCAACTCTAAAGCGGATCACGCGGTATACGGCTGTGAATCAGCCGTATACAGTAGAATTTTCCTGAGGTGACCGCCAGGCTTGTTCCGACCAGAGTCCTTCCAGATCATAATAACTGCGAATGGCCGGCTGCATGATATGGACGACGATGTCTCCCAGATCGACCAGCAACCACTCTCCCGTTTGTTCGCCTTCTATTCCGTGAACCATGCCGCCAGTTGCTTTTACCTTTTCCTGTACATGGTTGGCTAGTGCTCTGGTCTGGCGTGTGGAGTCAGCACTGGCTACGATCATGGTGTTGCATAACGCAGTCAGCTTGCTGACATCCATCACATGGATATTGCTGGCTTTGAGGTCTTCCAGAGCCATGATTGCTGTTTCCAGCAGTTTTTCGGATGATTTCATTTTCCTCCGGTATAAAAGCTATGCTTGTCAATATAGTTAAGTATCGATTCAGGCAGCAGGTAACGTGCACTCTTTCCTGAAGCGATGATATTTCTGATTGTTGTGGATGAAATATCCAGCAAGGTAGTGGATGCTGTGAAGATGAGGCCAGCGGGAGAATTTTTTAACTCATTAGTCCTCCTTGCCCAGCGATCCTGACAGACATCCCGTAATTCATCGGGTAGATCAGACAGGGGGTTGACCGGAGCAGACCCGGGACGATTGACGATGACGAGGTGGCACAACTCAAACAGTTCACGCCAGTGATACCAGTATGGCAGCCTGATAAAGGCATCGGCACCCGTGATGAAACACAGCGCAACAGGCCCATTTGCCTCGTATGCCTGCCGGATTTCACGCAGTGACTCGACACTGTAGGTTTCTCCGGGACGTTTGATTTCGCGGTCATCCACCGAGAATCGGGGGTTATCCCGAATGGCCTCCTGCAACATGGCAACGCGGTGTTTACCGGTTACAAAAGGAGGAGTACGCAACCTGGGATGGCCCGCCGGTAAAAAGAACAGCTGGTGCAGTTCCAGGATGTCCGCCACTTCTTCCGCTATTCTCAAATGCCCGTAATGAATGGGATCAAACGTTCCGCCATAAATTCCGATGAGCGAGTATTGGGCTATTTCGGCCATTTAACGGTCAATATATCATCGACATGACATAGGCCTTACGCGACTCAGAACAGGGCAAGACGCATATCTGCCAAAATACTGGCCAGGTGTGCAGTGAAGCGCGCAGCCGATGCACCGTCGATGACCCGATGATCGTAGGATAACGAAAGCGGAAGCATGAGGCGCGGAACAAATTGCCCGTTCTGGTAAACCGGTTTCAGACTTGCACGCGAGACGCCTAAGATTGCTACTTCTGGTGCATTGATAATGGGGGTGAAGCCTGTTCCGCCGATACCACCGAGGCTGGAAATGGTAAAACTTGCGCCTTGCATGTCGCCTGGCTTCAATTTACCTTCCCGAGCGAGTGAGGAGAGTCTGGTAAGCTCCTCGGCGATGCCGATCACTCCTTTCTGATCGGCATCCCGGATGACGGGGACCACCAACCCGTTGGGAGTGTCGGCCGCGAAACCCAGGTGGTAGTAGCGTTTGATGATGAGCTGGCTTTCTGTGGCGCTGCTATCCAGAGAGGCGTTGAACTCCGGAAATTTTTTCAGCGCTGCTGTGACTGCCTTGATGAGGAAAGCCAGTATGGTCAGTTTAGTACCATTGTTCTGCCGGGATTCGTTATGGTTTTTTCTGAGCGTTTCCAGATCGGTGACGTCTGCCTCGTCGAACTGCGTAACATGCGGGATCATGACCCAGTTGCGATGCAGATTGGCACCCGAGATTTCTCGGATGCGCGACAGAGATTTCAGCTCGATCGGTCCGAATTTGGCAAAATCCACATGTGGCCACGGTAATAAATCGAGTATGCCTCCTCCGGCATTACGCCCACCTGCCAGGGCCTGTTTAACGAAAGCCTGAACATCCTCTTTGAGGATGCGCTGCTTGGGGCCGGTTCCTACCACCTTACTCAGGTCCACTCCCAGTTCGCGGGCAAATCGTCTGACCGAAGGGCTTGCATGGGGAATCGCCTTATCGTCCTGACCAATCGGATGGCTCGGCATCTGCAGGGGGGCAGAGGAAGTGGCCGGCGCTGTCGTAGCAGCAGACTTGGCTGCTGGTTCCTCTTCGGATTGACCGGCTTCTGGTTCGACTGGCCGGGTTGGTTGTGCAGGCTGTTGTGATCCGGCTGATGGTTCTGCCGGCTGTGGCTGGGAAGTTGTTTTATTGTCGCTTTCTGCAGATACCATTTCCATAGTCAGGATCTCCGAGTCTTTGGAGACTTTGCTGCCCATGTGAACCTTGACTTCCCGGATGATTCCGGCATACGGCGAAGGAACCTCGACAGTGGCTTTGTCCGACTCCAACACGATCAAAGGGTCCTCGACCTGTACACTGTCGCCAGGCTTGACCATGATTTCAATGACCGGAATATCTTCAAAATCCCCGATATCCGGGACCAGAACTTTCTTGACTTCAGCCACTTGCACTCCTTGATTTGCTGCAACAAATGCTGTCAGAGGGAATCGACAGAGTTATTCTACCTGCCGTGAACAGAATCAGATCTTGACCGGCTCGGATTTGTCCGGATTGATCGCAAAGGTACGGATTGCCTTGGCTACTTGTGAAGCTGGAATCTTTCCTTCATCCGCCAATGCTTTGAGTGCTGCAATCACGATGTAATGGCGATCAACTTCAAAGAATTGTCTCAGTTTTTCGCGGGTATCAGAACGACCGAACCCATCCGTTCCCAGTACGAGATAACGCCCTGGGATGAATTCCCGGATCTGGTCAGCAAGGGTCTTCATGTAATCTGTAGAAGCAATAACAGGCCCTTCCTGGTCTTTCAGACAGGTTTCCACATATGACAATCTGGCCGGCTCCTCCGGATGGAGCAGGTTATAGCGTGACACACTGAGCGCTTCACGCCGTAATTGATTGAAACTGGTCACGCTCCATATATCCGCTGAGACCTTGTAATCCTTTTCCAGAATTTCTGCTGCCGCAATCACTTCACGTAAAATCGTTCCCGAGCCTAGCAGTTGTACACGCAGTTTACTACGTTGTTTACCGCCGTTATGGAACAGATACATGCCCTGCAGAATGCCCTGCTCGGCGCCTTCGGGCATTTCCGGGTGCGGATAATTTTCATTCATCACAGTAATGTAGTAATAAACATCTTCCTGTTCTTGGTACATGCGGCGCAGACCATCCTGCATAATGACTGCAAGCTCATAGGCAAAAGTCGGATCGTAGGATACACAGTTTGGAATCGTGGAAGCAGCCAGGTGGCTGTGACCATCTGCATGCTGCAATCCTTCACCATTTAGCGTCGTGCGGCCGGCGGTACCACCCAGCAGAAAGCCACGACAGCGCATATCACCTGCTGCCCAGGCGAGATCACCAATACGCTGGAAGCCGAACATCGAATAGAAAATATAGAATGGAATCATTTGTACACCGTGCGTGCTGTAAGCAGTAGCTGCCGCCATCCACGATGCCATTGCCCCTGCTTCGTTGATTCCTTCCTGCAGAATCTGCCCGTTCCGATCTTCTTTGTAATACATCAACTGATCGGCATCTTGCGGGGTATAAAGCTGCCCTACCGATGACCAGATACCCAGTTGCCGGAACATACCTTCCATACCGAATGTACGCGATTCATCCGCCACGATGGGCACCACATGTTTACCGATATTCTTATCTTTTACCAGGACGTTGAGTATTCTCACAAACGCCATTGTGGTGGAGGATTCACGTCCTTCGCCGCTGGCTTTGAGCAGTGTCTCAAAAGCGGACAATGGAGGGATCTGCAAGGCAGCGGCTTTGCGACGGCGGTGATGAATAAAACCACCCATTGCCTGTTGCCGCGCACGCATATAGTTGTACTCAGGCGATTCTTCCTCGAACTTGAGATAAGGTATCTCGTCGATGTTGTCATCCGGCACCGGCAGACCAAAGCGATTGCGGAATGCTTTCAGTGAGATCGTGCCCATTTTTTTCTGCTGATGGGTGATGTTCTGTGCCTCACCAGCTTCACCCATACCATAGCCCTTGATCGTTTTAGCCAGAATTACAGTGGGCTGGCCGGTGTGTTTCATTGCTGCGCTATAGGCGGCGTAAACTTTGTGAGGATCGTGGCCACCACGATTCAATCGCCAGATATCGTCATCAGACATGTTGGCGACCATTTCCAGCAATTCCGGATATTTGCCGAAGAAATGCTGGCGAACATATGCACCATCACGTGACTTGAAGGTCTGATATTCACCATCGACACATTCCATCATGCGCTGTTGCAGCAATCCTTTTGTATCCTTGGCCAGCAGTGGATCCCAGTAGGAACCCCAGATGACTTTGATCACATTCCAGCCGGTACCGCGGAAAGTGCTCTCCATTTCCTGAATGATCTTGCCATTACCTCGTACCGGCCCGTCGAGGCGCTGCAGATTGCAATTGATGACGAAAATCAGGTTATCCAGTTTCTCACGTGCACCCAGAGAAATGGCTCCGAGAGATTCCGGCTCGTCCATCTCGCCATCCCCCATGAAGGCCCAGACCTTGCGACCTTCGGTTTGGGCAAGTCCGCGTGCGCCTAAGTATTTCATGAAGCGCGCCTGGTAGATTGCCATGAGTGGCCCCAAACCCATTGAAACAGTCGGGAACTGCCAAAAATCCGGCATCAGCCATGGGTGAGGGTAGGAAGGCAGACCATTATTACCGACTTCCTGACGAAAATTATCTAGCTGGTCGGAAGTCAATTCATCCAGCAGGAAGGCACGTGCATAAATACCGGGAGCGGAATGACCCTGTACGTACACCAGATCTCCCTCCTGCTGTTCATTAGTGGCACGCCAGAAATGGTTGTAGCCGACATCATAGAGTGTGGCTGCCGAGGCAAAACTGGCGATATGGCCACCAACATTGGTATGGCGGTTGGCACGTAATACCATGGCCATCGCATTCCAGCGAATATAGGAACGGATACGATGCTCCAGCGCATGATCACCCGGCGAACGTTCCTCTTTGCCAGGGGGGATAGTATTGATATAAGCGGTATTAGCGCTGTAGGGCAGGTACGCACCGGAACGGCGTGCTTTTTCCACCAATTTTTCCAGCAGAAAGTGGGTACGCTCGGTTCCCTCATTCATTAGAACCGTTTCCAAGGCATCCAGCCATTCCTGCGTTTCCTGCGGATCAATGTCCATTGGATCCATATTCGGGTCTGCTCCTGTTGACAATTCCAGAATTATTGTACAGAACTGCGCCAGCTAGCGGCCAGAGCCGCTGCTTTCGCACGTTCGGCAGCTTCGATCGTATTGTTCATCAGCATCACGATAGTCATCGGACCGACTCCACCGGGAACCGGCGTGATGTATCCTGCTTTTTCTTTTACTCCCGAAAATTCAACGTCTCCGCAAAGTCGCCCGTCTGGCAGCCGATTGATTCCCACATCGATGACAGTTGCACCTGTCTTGATCATATCACTCGTTAGCAGATTCGCTTTTCCTGCAGCCATGATGACGATGTCAGCATTACGGGTATGGCTGGCTAAATCTCGTGTCCGTGAGGTGCAAACTGTGACCGTTGTACCTTTTTCCAGCAGCATGAGGGCCATCGGTTTCCCGACGATGTTACTGCGACCAACGATGACTGCATGTTGCCCCTGGAGCGGAATATCATATTCCGTCAGCATTTTCATTACTCCAAACGGGGTGCATGGATGAAACAGGGCGTGACCCGTTACCAATGCACCCACGTTACAGGGGTGAAAGCCGTCCACATCCTTTTCTATTGCGATGGCAGCAATGACTTCATCGAGCCGGATATGGTCAGGCAAAGGCAGTTGCACCAGAATGCCATGGATTTCCGGATGGGCATTCAAGTCATGAATTTGCTGCAACAGAGCTTTCTGAGAAATGTCTCCGGGGAAATTGAAGATCTCGGAGCGAATACCCAGTTCCTCACAAGTTTTCGCCTTGTTGCGCACATACACGCAAGAAGCAGGATTGTCCCCTGCCAGAATTACTGCCAGACCGGGTTGCATCCATGTTTCCGAGAGTATTTTGATGCGTTGCTTCAGTTCCTCACGAAATTTGCTCGCGATAAGACTGCCACTGATGATCGTTGCACTCATAAAATTCAGGAAATATCAGGTAAAGCAGATAAATGATCCATGTAAATCAGCAGAACTGATTTAAAAATCTTTTGCTGGAAATACGTCCCGGATAATTTGCTGTGACGCCAGGGATGACTTTCCAGGACATGTCAGCAACCCGGTCTTGCAAGTCACTGAGGGGGTGTTTGGGTGCGATTACCTCTCCGGGTCTTGTAACGGTGAATCAGCAGACCGACCAGAAACACAGGTACTATGAAAAAAAGTGCGGCTAATAATCCGAAAGCCAGAATAGTGATATTGTCACTTTCCGGCAGATAGATCGTTACAAACCATATACCAGCCATGGCGAAGAGTAAACCGCCCAGTAATAGAATTTTCTTGCCCTGGTCGTAGAAACGCCAGAGGCCCTTTGAAACTCTGACTTCATTGACGTAATGATCAAAAACCTCAGCAAGGCTGTGGTCACCTGGCTTTGATTCGTACCCTAACGCCAGTGCCAGTGCTTCATCACCATCATTCAGTCTGGACATTTGCCTGATGAATGCGGCCTGGCTTTTTGCTCGTTTGGATTTGACACCATCTTGGACCATCATGCAATACAATGCATGAAATGCCTTTTCCTGAGCATCTGCCGTCGTTGCTTCGTACTGGTCATAAAATTGTTGCATGACACCCACCACATAAAGCTGGATAGTCAAATCCTTGAACTGTGGTGCGAAGTCATATTTTTTATCTTTGACAAACGGAAGTTGCTCTGCCAGAACCTCTTTTGCGTGACGAATGCAAGCATCGAGTATTTCTTCCTCAAATTTTTCTACTGTATTTTCCATCTTGAGTCGATCAGGGCCTTTACCCTTTTACGGTCATAATACGCTGCATTATATACCGGCTGGATAACACATGAAATCTGCAAATCCTGAAACAGTTATCCAGCTGGAAAATACAGGTGATTTTCATCAGAATTCTATTGTGGAAAAGTAATCCGGGCTGCACCGGCATCAGATCAGAAATCTTTATCAGAGTTTGCCGGAGCGGTTTTCAGGTACAGTTTGTATATTAAAACACGTAAACAAGTTGAGCCGCTATAATGCGAGCTCGCCGAAATACTTTCCTGTCATGGTTACAACGATTTCTCCCGACTTCAAATCACACTGTATTCAACTGCTCGATCAGGCAGCAAGGCAAATTCTTCCGGATGAGGCAGGGGTTCAAATCGAGTTGTTGCGTCCTAAACTGGCAGATCATGGTGATTATTCCAGCAATCTGGCGATGAAACTGGCCAGGCGTTTACGCCGGAATCCGCTTGAGCTGGCAAAGGCATTGATTGGAGCACTACCTGATTCTCACTGTGTAGAAAAAGCTGATGTTGCCGGCAACGGGTTTATCAATTTTTTTCTGAAGAGAACAGCCAAACAGCAGTTTCTGCATACTGTACTGCAGGCGGGTGATTCGTTCGGTCACAGCAGCCTGGGAGCAGGGAAAACCATCCAGATCGAATTTGTATCGGCCAACCCTACCGGTCCGTTGCATGTTGGGCATGGACGAGGGGCAGCGTTTGGTGCCAGTCTGGCTAATATCATGACTGCAGCCGGTTATGCTGTTACGCGCGAATTCTATATTAACGATGCCGGTCGGCAAATGGATATTCTGACGTTATCGACCTGGTTGCGTTACCTCGATCTGTGCGGATTTTCCTTTTCATTTCCTGCTAATGCTTACCGTGGCCAGTATGTTGCTGACATGGCATCGGAAATATACCGGGCACAGGGTGATCGTTATGCCCGTCACGCTGATGCGACGATACAGCAACTGACCGAAATTAATTCGAGTGCGACGGCTGACAGTGAAGATGAGCACCTCGACAGACTCATAACTGCTGCAAAATCCGTTCTTGGTCAGGATTATGCTGATCTGCACAATTGTGTCCTGACAGAACAGTTGACGGATTGCCGGAATGATCTGATGGAATTCGGTGTCGAGTTTGAGGTATGGTTTTCGGAACAGTCATTGTTCGATAGCGGGATGGTGGTACGTACCGTACAACTGCTGGATGATAAAAAACTGTTGTATCGGCAGGATGGTGCGCTCTGGTTCCGTTCTACCGGCTTCGGTGATGAAAAAGATCGGGTCGTGCAGCGGGAGAATGGCCTTTATACTTATTTTGCCTCGGATATCGCTTACCATTTGAGCAAGTATGAACGTGGCTTCGATTACATGCTGAATATCTGGGGGGCGGACCATCATGGCTATATTCCCCGGGTGAAAGGTGCTATCGAGGCACTGTCGCTTGATCCAGGTAAGCTTGAAATAGCACTGGTCCAGTTCGCAGTTTTGTATCGGGAGGGTAAAAAAGTTTCTATGTCTACCCGCTCGGGAGAGTTCGTCACATTGAGGCAATTACGTCAGGAAGTCGGCAATGATGCCGCACGATTTTTTTATGTGCTGCGTAAAAGTGACCAGCATCTGGATTTCGATCTCGATCTGGCCAAATCCCAGAGCAATGATAATCCCGTTTATTACGTACAATATGCGCACGCTCGTATCTGTAGTGTGCTCGATCAGTGGGGTGGTACTGAAGATACACTTGTGCAAGCGGAAACGGGATTTCTGACTGATCCTGCCGAACTTGCGCTTTTGCAGAAACTGATCGATTTTACCGATACGATAGAAACTGCAGCAAAGGAACGTGCGCCTCATCTCATTGCCTTTTTCTTGCGTGAACTGGCAGGTGAGTTTCACAGCTATTACAACTCGACGCGTTTTCTCGTTGAGGATGAATCGCTTAAAATAACGAGGTTGGCGCTAATTTCAGCCATTCGTCAGGTTTTAGCGAAAGGGTTGTCGCTATTGGGGGTAACCGCCCCCCGTGAGATGTAATTGAATGCAATACGGAAAGATCGATGAGTCGGGATTATAAATCCAGAAATTCGGCAAAGACCCATAAAAACAGCAGCCTGCTGTGGTTGGGTCTGTTCGTGGGCTATACCTTGGGTCTGGCAAGTGCAATTGGAGTATGGCTGTACATTAGCCAAGCTCCCAGTCCGTTTTTGAACGGCGGGAAAGTCGCTCAGAATCAATCCTCTGAAAAATCACCTGTGCGACAACCACCATTATCGGAGAAGCAGGATAAGAAAACTGAGCCGAATACGAACCAGGCGGGTATAAACGGATCGCGTTTTGATTTCTATAAAATTCTGCCCGGTATCGATGAGCCCCCAGGTGAAGATATATTCGATCTTACACCATTACCCCCTGCTGCGACCGCTACTAGAAAGATACCTGAAAAAATTGCTGAGAAACCGCCTGAGAGGGCTCCTGAATCTAGGAATCGGTATTATCTTCAGGCAGGTTCTTTCAGAAATTCCAGTGATGCTGAAAGGGTGAAGGCTGAGCTCGCTTTGCTGGGTATCATTGCTTCAGTCCAGACTGGAAGATCTGAAGGTAATGTTCCTGTTCATCGTGTACGAGTCGGTCCGTTTACCAGGATGGAAGAACTTGACCGAGTTCGTTCTTCATTGCAGGAAAACGGGGTAACGTCAAGTCTGGTGACGCAGTAGGAACTGGTAACAATCGATTCTGACTGTGTGTCCGGGCCCGGGGCGCAAATTAACTGGAATCCACTGGAACAGGTTTGTTTTTTCTTTTTCATCGGAAATATCATTTACGATTTACCAACTTTGAAAATGAGGAAAAATAGATGGCTATAAGAAAAATTATCTGCTTTCTCTTGAGTTTTTTTGTCATGAACCTGGCAGAAGTATTGATTGCTCATGCAGAAATCGTTGAAGGCAGGGATTACACAGTATTGTCAACTGCTCAGCCGACGGAAAGCGATCCAAAACACATCGAAGTCATTGAATTTTTCTGGTACGGCTGTCCTCATTGTAGTGATTTGCATCCCTATATCAGTCGCTGGCTGGAAAATAAACCGGTTGATGTGGTGTTTCGGTTTGTGCCTGCCATTTTCAGGAATAACTGGGTACCGGGTGCGAAAACTTTTTATACAATGGAAAGCCTTGGCCTGACCCAAACGCTGCATGACAAGGTATATCACGCCATTCATCGTGAAAAAACAGATTTATCGAAAGAAGTGGTGCTGTTCGACTGGGTTGCAAAACAGGGTATTGATCGCGATAGGTTCGTCAGTGCCTACAATTCATTTACAGTTCAGAATCAGGCAAACCGTTCTGCCCAGATGACACGGCAATACAAGCTGACTGGTGTACCGGCACTGGTAGTGGATGGCAAATATCTGACCAGCGGTAAAGCAGGCGGTACCCCGCAGGATACCATTTCAGTTCTGAATCAGTTGATCGAGAAAGTACGTGCGGAGAAGAAAAGCCGATAATGGTGCTGGTGCTATTCCCAGGACGGGGGTGAAATCCCGTAAAGAACAGCAAACTTGATCGCTTTTTCTTCAAAAGCCCCCCTGTCACCGCGGAACCGTTCATAGGCAAACAATACATCCCATATTGTGCGGGATACGGTGCCTGTTTCTGCTTTGTTTTGCAGGCGGGTGATGAAGCGATCTGCCTGTTTCAATTCGAGCCTGGTGCTTTCTTGAACCAAAGAAGAAAAGAGTTGTGCCAGTTTCTTCAGCCCGTCATTATCAATTTCCTGGACTTGTGAAAAATCCAGTACCACGCTACCGGAAGAACATTGTCCACGCCGAATGATGATGCTATCAGGCAGTGCTGCTGCAGTAATTTCTTTCGGCATTTCAAATATCACTGGACTGACGGCAGCTTCACCATTAAACCACTGTGAATATTTCTTCCGGAAGTCTGCTGAAAGAGATGCTCCGGTAATACTTTTATATTCCTTTTCAATCTTAGCCAGATCGTTTATCCGGTCGGTCGCCAAATAAAACATCGCCAGCAACTTCCATCCGGTTACCTCTTCCACCCGTTCGCTTTCGAGAAGCAATTCGAGCGTCCGCATCGTCGTTTGTGTCTCATCAATCACTCGCTGCACCACCTCGGCAGGATCAGGAGGGATCGCTCCGGGCGAAGTAAAGTCGAGCAGCAGATCGTTGGCACTCATTTTTTATAAAGTGGTGGTTCACAGATTCTTGATACGTCCCATCTTGACTATTTCACCGATGTGCTTCAGCCTGCGGAAAATCTGTGCAAGGTGCTGACGATCTCTGGTTTGCAGGATAAAGCGCATGGTGGTGTAATCTTTATCGTTCTCCAGTGTGATATCGTCAATATTCGAATCTGCTTTAGCAATCTCGGCAGTTACTCTGGCGAGTACCCCACTCTTGTTTATGACCGTCATAAATATATTGACAGGAAAAGTTCGATCAATATCCGCTCCCCAGACGACATCCAGCTGATTGTCCATATTTTTATGATCTTTGATCCTGATTACCGCAGAGCAGTCTTGCATATGGATCACCAATCCCTGATCTTTCTTGATCAGACCCACGATACCGTCTCCAGGTATGGGATGGCAGCATCGCGCAAATTTGACGGCCATTCCCTCCGTACCAAGGATGGTGATGGAGTTATTGTTCTGGATAGTTGAGACAGATTCACCTGGTACCGCCAGGCGTTTGGCCAGAACGGCTGCAAGCTGTTTTCCCAACGCAATGTCTGCCAGCAGTGCTTCTTTAGATTTAGCCCCACTTTCTTTGACCAGTTTTTCCCATTGCGATGGCTCGATAGCGTCCGGATTTACGCCAAAAGAATGCAGTACCTGATTCAGCAGGCGTTCTCCAAGCTTGACTGATTCGCTGTATTGAATGGTTCTCAGAAAATAGCGAATACTGGAGCGCGCTCTACCGGTTGCGACATAAGACAGCCAGACAGGATTCGGCTTGGCGGCAGGTGCAGTGATGATCTCCACGCGATCCCCGCTTTTCAGTCGGGTACGCAATGGGGTGATTTCACCATTGATTCTGGCCGCCACACAGCAATTTCCGACATCGGTATGTACGGCATAGGCGAAATCCACTACTGTTGCGCCTCTTGGTAATGTCAATATTTTGCCTTGAGGAGTGAAAACATATACTTCACCAGGGAACAGATCAACCTTGAGGTGTTCCAGAAATTCGAGCGAATCGGAAGAGTCATTCAGGGTTTCCAGCAGACCTTTCATCCACTGATTGGCTTTCATGTGCAGATCACTCATCTCGGCATCAGTGTTTTTGCTCTTGTAAAGCCAGTGTGAAGCTACCCCTGCTTCCGCAATGTGATGCATTTCATGGGTGCGGATCTGTATCTCTATCGGTAATCCGTAAGGCCCGAGCAATGTACTGTGTAATGACTGATAACCATTCGATTTGGGAATGGCGATATAATCCTTGAATTTACCGGGAATCGGCTTGTAAAGACTATGGAGAGCTCCGAGTGCCACATAGCAGGAAGAAACATCTTTGACGATCACCCGGAAACCGTAAATATCCAGCACATCCGAGAAACTGAGATGTTTCTCGGCCATTTTCTTATAGATACTGTACAAATGTTTTTCACGCCCGGTTACTGCAGCCTCCAGCCCCGCTTCCTGCAGACGCTGTCGGATTGCATCCAGAATTTTGCCAACGACTTCTCGTCGATTTCCCCGGGCTGCTTTAGTTGCTTTGAGCAGGACCTTGTAGCGAGTGGGGTAGGAAAAACAGAAACCTAGCTCCTGCAATTCCTGATATATGTTTTCCAGACCGAGTCGATGAGCGATCGGAGCATAAATCTCCAAAGTTTCCTGCGCAATACGGTGCTGTTTTTCCAGTGACATTACTTCGAGGGTGCGCATGTTATGCAGGCGATCAGCCAGTTTGATCAGTATTACCCGCACATCCTGTGCCATAGCCAGCAGCATCTTGCGGAAATTTTCCGCCTGCATATCTGCCTGTGTCTGGAATCTGATTTTGTCGAGCTTTGAAACTCCATCCACAAGCTCAGCTACGGAAGAACCAAATCTTTCACTGATTTCCTGCTTCAGGATACCGGTATCCTCTACCACATCGTGCAACAATGCAGCAGTAAGCGTAACTGCATCCAGGCGTAGCTCACCCAGTATTCTGGCAACAGTAACCGGATGGGAAATATAAGGTTCACCCGATTTCCTGAACTGACCGGAATGTGCCTTCTGGCCGAAGAAATAGGCACTTTTGAGTAACGCCAGATCTTCAGGCTTGAGATATTGGGATACTTCACTGACAAGCAATTCCGCTTCCGGCGTAATAGTCGCAGTATCGTCCGAGTCATTCAAAATAGGGTTTTGCATGAAATTCTCAAAAAGTATGGAATAGTTTTATGGTTTCTGTTTTTTAGCAATATCGAGCTGGTTTAACCATTTCCGGTGAGAGTGGCATAAGGGCTCAGCGGAGCGCGAGGGAACGGAAGTAATGACAAAAACCCAAGCCAAACATATTTTTGTTAAAAATACTAGCTCAGAACCGGGTGATGCACAATCCGGGTAGAATCAGATCTTCGTTTTATTGCTGTCAGTTGCTGTGCAGGGCGATTTCGGTAATAATTACGCTCTTGCCGCAACTTGAGCCGGGATGGCGGAATTGGTAGACGCACGGGACTCAAAATCCCGCGATGGTGACATCATGGGGGTTCGATTCCCCCTCCCGGCACCAGAAAGCATTTCAAGCACTACTTCACCTCCTCAAATTCAAGACAGTCCGACAAACTGCTGGAAGTCGACTGACAAGAAATGTAGGATTTACCTGGTATTACTCATTATTTACCTGCATTTCATCGAATGTCTTACTCCGAACAGTGAACAATGATTTCATGAGTCGAGTTTCAATTGAGTGCTGGAGTATTGGCCGCGACCAAGTCGCATCTTTTACAGATGTGCGGGCAATATTGCAGAATTAAGCGCAAATCTAAAGTCGCTAGATAACGGGGGCAGTTTGAACTGGCAGACAAGGGTTCAACCAGATGATACTGTTTCGGTGGTAATGGCGTCAGCAGTAAAAAATGCACTTAGAGTATAGACAGGTACTGATAAACTTTGCCACTTGAACAGGCCTGATTTATAGCGTGCTTCGGGCAGTACTCCATTTATATGATCTTTCCGAATCATAATCCAGGTATCTGTATCGGGTTCGATCATCCGAGTGCTCGGGTAAGCGGGTGACATCAGTGATAATTGATCAGGAGGAGGACAAATGAATCTTAAAAAATGGACAGATGAGGAATTGGTATCGACCCGGGATCAGATCGAGGCATGGTGCACTAAATATGCACAATCGATCTGGGATGGACGCAAGGGATACCTAACGGGATTACTAGGTGTATTTGGTATCTCGACTGGCGTTGTATTTTTAATGTTTGATGGTATTGAAGTGGTGAGTTTTGTGCCGATTTTGCTGGGGGCGATTGTCTGCTTTACTTGGTGGAAGACAAAACAGCAGCATAAGAAGAACAATGGTTTCCTGGAAGAAATCAAAGAAGAGATCGCACGCCGCGCAAAAAAAATGGAAAAGATCGGGAAAAATAGGCCCCAGCCAAATCATGTTAAGGAAGCTTGAGTGTCAATTGTGAAATATCTGCTTTGGGAATCCGGACGGGCAGTGAAGGCCGCAGAGTATGCAGAATTTTCTGGGCTGTTGCGCGGCAGACAGTCAGTTTCCCTCCATAAATTCCCACAACCCGAGGGGATTCAGGCGAGTCATATTGCAGGTGAGTTTCACGCGAGCGACCGAAAGGGCCGTTGCGCGATACAGGCAGTACACGCAGGCCGGTAAAACGTTCTCGTACTAGGACATCGTGATCGGGGAAATAATACCGGAAGCAACCCAGCAGGTAGTTTTCTTCAGATATCAGTGGGAAGGCCTTTTCAGGTTTTCCTTGGAATACTGTTTCAGTTGTACCCAGTAATATATGCTCCCTCCATGGAAGGGCGAAAATGGCTCTTTGATCCTGAGGTGATTCGAGGTAATAACAGCCTTTGTCCAGCTTTCCTTCCAGTATCAGATGAGTGCCTTGTACCAGCTCTACCGGGTATGCCGGTGGTGCAGGCGATATTCGTTCTGCTACCTGACTGGCCCATGGTCCGGCAGCATTGACGAGTGTGTTTGTCGTACATTGGCACGGCTGATTGTTTTCCAGAAATTCGATTTCACAAGTATCTCCGGAAATTCTGGCATGGATGAATTCAGCCGGACAGCGTAATTCCGCCCCGAGCAAGGATGCAGAATGCATGATCGCCCGGGTGAGCGCCTGATCGTCAGTTTGTGCATCCCAATACTGGAAGACGTGTCTAAGTCCGCGTGTGGAGAGGCCGTCCAGCTCTCCCCATTTGCTTCTTGGTACAGAACGAAAGCCTGCGCCTTTGCCTAATCCTGCAAGCAGGGCATAAAGACTGAGCCCTGCGCGTATGGTCAGCGCATCGCGTGAAGTCTGATCGTAAATGGGGATATGAAACGGCTGCAGCCTGACCAGTGAAGGCGCAAGACGCAGGAGTGCAGCACGTTCCTTCAGACTTTCCCATACCAGTCCAAACTGGCCGCTTTCCAGATAACGCAGACCGCCATGGATCAGTTTGCTTGAACGGCTCGAAGTTCCTGCAGCCAAAGCGGTTTTTTCCAGCACCAGCACATTGTAACCAAGTGCAGCGGCAGCCTGTGCAACAGCTGTGCCTTGAATTCCTCCTCCTATGATTACAATGTCGTAGTGGCGAGTTGTAGACATGGATTTGATCAGGAAGCGAGCAGCGTGCCAATCGTATCGGTTTCGATCAGTGTAATGCCGGCTTTTGCATAATCGAGTGCCGTAGCGTAATCATCAACGGTATAAATCACCCATTGCCAGGGGCCAGGCCAGAGTTGATCAAGTTTTTCAGGAAGACAACGGACACTGCTGAACAGATAATCCGGCTGTAAGCGTGCTGCCATGGCTGATTGCTCATCAGTCCAGTGTCCGATGATCCAGCCGGTTTTGTACATCTGGCGAGATTTGATCAGTGCTATCAGTTCCCAGTCGAATGAAATCAACACACATTGCGCGTGTACCGCCTCGATGACCGGAAGAATTGCATCTATCGTTTTGTTCAAACCAAATCGGGTAATACTTTCAAATTTGATTTCAATAAATGTAGTGACCTGCGGATGTTGCACCAGATATCGACAGAACTCTGCCAGACGGGGAATCGGAACCGGCTTTATATCGGCTGAATACGTGATATCCAGGCAGGAGACAGTCAGTTTATCAATTTCATCGTCTTGTAGTTCAGTCAGATAAACATTATGGCCGGTTAATCGCCTCAGATCATCATCATGGCAGAGATAAGGAGTCAGTTGACGACTCAATTGAATATCAATTTCAATATAACGAGCACCAGCCAAGATCGCAGCCTGAATTCCGACCAGTGAATTTTCCGGATACAATGCGGGATACCCTCGATGGGCAACGAAACAGGGAACGCCATGCGCCATAACAGAAAACCACTCCTATTTTTCCTCCGAGTCTACTCTCTATTCCATGGGATTGCGATGTCATCCGATAGTGGAAGGATCGTTCAGGAGCCGTTCAGTTTTGAGGGAGTATGATGTATAAGAAAGATGTTCGTTTCAGCATAGTGTTTCCAGCTTTGCTCGCAGCAGTTTTGTTTGTTCCATTTGTGATGAATTTTCTGGCACATGCGTGGTATGGAGAGAAACATTTTCCACCACTGACGATGATGAAACTGCCAGCTGACAGTTCGGTGGTTAGCCTGCCGAAAGAAATAAAACAGTACAAACCTTTCGAAATTACGCTGCAACTGAATACCAGAAAATTGGCGCAGCGTATCAACGATATTGTTAAGAAATCCCATCCCGGAACCGAGCCACAAGGTATTCGCAGCGAGGTTTTTCCTGAAATGCGAGCCGGGATAGTCGGAGATGCATTTTCGATCGATCCGCCGGAGCCGCAAATGCAACTCTTTTCCGGTCAGGGTGAGATGAGCCGATGGTCCTGGATCATTACCCCTGAAAAGACGGGGCGTTATCACCTGTCAATCGAGCTGTATCTGCAGACGGCCGAAACGACCCATGAGCATCTGCAGGTTGCGGACCTGGCTGAAATTCAGTTGTTCGTACAAGAAAATCCAGAATCATGGATGCGGACTTATGGTATCTGGTATGTGATCTTCATTCTGCTGGCAGCGGGGTGGTGGTGGAAAAAACGTTTGATAAAAAAACGAAAAACAGCCAAAGAACAATAACTACTCGCTTTATAAAAACTACAGCTTTTATCTTCAGTTCGTATGCGGAAAATTTTTTTCTGGGGTTTCCTGTCTGGTTTCGCTTTATTTACGGGACCAAATTGTTCTGTTCTGGCGGCGGGAAGTGGATATACCGTCTCTGATATTCAGCGTATGGGTTTGCAGGCCAATGGTCTATTGCAGGCTGTCCGTTCACAGGTTGAGATAGCCAGAGCAGAGGTTACCAGTGCGTCGGCATTTCCCAATCCTGAAGTTACTTTTATGGCCGGCCCTGACAGTAAGCGTTTACCTGAGATCGATACCGGGCCTGCTTCTATGCAACGGCAGGTGACAGTCAGCCAGTCCTTGGAAAATCCGTTTGTGCGTCGTGCCCGGATCGGGGCGGCAGAGGCCGGTGTGGAAGCCAGTCGCGCAAATCTGGAACAGGCACGAGCAGATCTGGCGGCGCAACTCCGGGTACATATTTATGAATTTCTGCTGCGGCGTGGTCTGGCTGAGATGGAATCAGATATTCATGATCTGATGGGAGAAATACAGCGCCGTATCAAGCTGAGTGTTGAATCGGGTGAAACTGCCCGCTTCGAGTTGATTCGTGCCGATACCGAAGTAATGACGGCAGCGAGCAGAAAAGAGGCAGCATTATTGAATACCGAACGGGCACGTATTGCTTTGTTGCAATTGACAGCAGGTGCCTTGCCTGCTGCATTTAACGTGACTGCTTCACTTAGTGATCCGGTCGAGCTGCCTTCACTTGAAGCGTTACGTGCTGAGCTATCAACTATAAATCCTGAAATTTTGCGCCTGGAGGCAGAGCAAAATCGTGCACATTTGCGAATCGATCAGGAACGTGCTTCTGTACTGCCGTCAGTGAACATTCTTTACAGTAATTATCAGGACAAGCAATTCACATCGAATACCGCCGGGTTGAGTGTACGGATTCCGCTTTTCTATCAGCGGCGCGGTGAAGTCGATGCAGCGGTCTCAGATGCGGCCAGGGTGCGTGAGACACTCGATTATCGCCGCTATGAGATCAATCGATTGCTGGAATCCGCCTGGCAGGCGATGGAAATTGCGCGGCGCAGAGTGGAAATGTTTGAAGGCGGTATCGTCAAGGAAGCGGAAGCAGCGTTGCGTGTGGCGGAAGCTGCTTTCCGGCTGGGGGAAAGAGGTTTTATCGAGGTGCTGGATACCCAGCGGGTATTGCGTAATGCCCGCTCGGAGCTATTGCAGGCCCAGTTCGAATTACAGTCAGCAGCGGCAGAGATAGATCGACTGCGAGCGCATTATCCACAGGAGTAACCTTTTCCAATGAATTTGCAGATACAGATCGTTGCTGTTTTTCTTGCATTCGTAACACTGTTTGTTCCGGGTTGCAAGAGCGAAGAAGAACCGGAACCCCCGGAAAAACACGTCAAGGCAGAAACGGATGATGCCAATACAATTTTTCTCAGGCCGGATTTACGCGAACGGATCAAAACCGGCAAGCCCTTTTATGCTGATATTGCTGAAAAACTGAGTGTCCCCGGACAGATCAAGGTCAATGAATTGAAGCTTGTTCAGGTCGGGGCAAGCTTTACCGGGCGGATCGTCGAAATTTATGCACATTTAGGAGATAGTATTTCCGCCGGCACCAAACTGGCCAGGATTTCAAGCCCGGAACTGACTCAGGCTCAACTGGCCTATCTGCGTGCCAATTCTCTGGCAGTGCTGGCACAGCGTGCAGCCATGCGCGCCCAGCAATTGTTTGAGGCGGATGTCATTAGTGCTGCTGAATTACAGCGTCGGGAGTCGGAATTACAGGTTTCAAACGCTGAATTGAGTGCGGCAAAGGATCATTTGCGCCTGCTGGGAATGGATAACCAGGCAGTGCAGGATTTGACCAAGCACGGCCAGATTCTGCCTTCCGTGATTATTACCGCACCACGCAGCGGCACGGTGATTGCACGCGATGTTGCACTGGGTCAGGTGGTTCAGCCATCAGATCAGTTATTTACCCTGGCTGATTTGTCGGTGCTATGGGTGGTGGGAGATGTACCTGAATATGCCGCACACTTTGTCGAGCTGGGCCAGCATGTAGAAGTGCGTGTCCCTGCCTTGGGGGATACGAGTTTTGATGGAACCATCATTTTTGTATCCGACATCGTCAATCCGCTGACACGGACGGTAACCGTCCGTACGGAAGTGGATAATCCTGAACGCAGGTTGCGTCCGGATATGCTGACCACAGTAAATATCGATGAACATGCGCATGAGCGTCTGGTTATCCCGGAAGGGGCAGTGGTACGTGAGAACAATGAGGATCATGTATTCGTTGCCCGGGAAGATGGCGGCTTCACTTTGATCCCGGTCAAACTGGATGAAATGATCAATCAGGTGAGGCCCGTTCTGGAAGGGTTGACACCAGATCAGCAGATTATCGTCGATGGGGCCTTTCACCTGAATAACGAGCGCAAGCGCAAGGATCTGGAGTAACGATGATTATTTCTCTGGTACGCGCCATGCTGGCGCAGCGACTGGTAGTAGTCGTGCTGGCGCTGATTCTGATGGGATTTGGTCTATATGCGGCGCAACGTTTATCAGTCGATGCGTTTCCGGATGTCACCAACATTCAGGTGCAGATTGCAACTGAGGCAGTCGGTCGCAGTCCGGAGGAAATAGAACGGTTGGTGACGGTTCCATTGGAAATTGCCATGACCGGTCTGCCTGGGCTGGAGGAAATGCGTTCATTGAACAAGAGCGGCTTATCTATCATTACCTTAGTTTTTACCGATGAAACCGATGTTTATTTTGCCCGACAACTGGTCATGGAGCGGCTGCTGGAAGCAGGCAGCAAAATGCCGTTGGGAATTATCCCCCGCCTGGGTCCGGTTTCTACGGGTCTGGGCGAGGTTTATCAATACACGATCGATCACCCTGATGACGGTGAGCGGGCACTGACCGTCGAAGAACTGACCGAACGGCGCATCGTGCAGGACTGGATTGTCCGGCCGATGTTGCGGTCCATTCCCGGGGTGGCGGAAATCAATTCACAGGGAGGGTATGTCAAGCAATATCATGTGCTGACGGATCCCAACAAACTGCGTCACTACGATCTGACACTTAGCCAGGTAGAGAAGGCCGTTGCAGAAAATAACGCCAATGCCAGCGGCGGTATCCTGCCGACCGGCAGTGAACAGTATCTCGTCAGGGGGGTTGGCCTGATTCGCACCCTCCAGGATATTGGCAATATCGTCCTGTCAGAAGAGCGCGGTGTACCTGTATTCGTGCGCGATGTTGCCGAGGTAAAACTAGGGACGGAGGTCAGGGCAGGGGCCGTTATCAAGGGAGGATATACTGAATCGGCTTCCGGTATCGTGCTGATGGTCAGGGGCGGGAACGCCAAGGAAATAGTGGAACGTGTCAAGGTAAAAGTAGCGGAGATCAATGAGCAGAAACTGCTTCCGGACGGATTGCAGATCGTTCCTTATTATGACCGTACTGATCTGGTTGATGCTGCGTTGTGGACGGTCAGCAAGGTACTGATGGAAGGTATTTTCCTGGTCATCGTCGTATTGTTCATCTTTCTGGGGGATGTACGTTCGAGTCTGATCGTGGTAGCGACCCTGGTAGTTACGCCCCTACTGACATTCATGGTAATGAATCACCAGGGTATTTCCGCCAATCTGATGTCATTGGGAGGGCTTGCGATCGCGATCGGACTGATGGTCGATTCAACCGTGGTGGTAGTGGAAAATGTCTTTCATCGCCTGGGCCATAGTGGCAACACGCAGGAATCACGTGCGCGTACCATTATTGAGGCGGTGGGGGAGGTCGGTACACCGGTGATTTTCGGGATTTGCATCATCATTCTGGTGTTTCTGCCACTGATGACGTTACAGGGTATGGAGGGCAAGCTGTTCAGCCCGCTGGCCTTTACGATTGCGATTGCTCTGGCGATTTCCCTGATCGTTTCGCTGACTTTATCCCCGGTACTGTGCGCCTACATTCTGAAGGGAGGAGGCGATCACGATACCGCGATCATTGCCAAACTGAAAGCGGCTTACCGCTCCTTGCTTAACACTGCACTCAAGCGGGGAAAACTGACGGTTACCACTGCGCTGGGACTATTGCTGCTGTCTTTTGCGTTGTTTCCGTTTCTGGGGAAATCGTTTATTCCGACTTTGAAGGAAGGTGCATTGACACCCCAGATCAACCGAGTAGCCTCGATTTCCTTGTCCGAAGCTATTGAAATGGAAATGGAAGCCATGAAGGCTGTATCGAAGGTGCCCGGGGTGAAAAGTGTGGTATCCAAATTGGGGCGCGGTGAATCTCCTGCTGATCCGGCTGGGCAGAATGAATCCGATCCAATGGTGACGCTTGATCCGGAATCCGGCCGTACTCAGGATGAAGTGGATGAAGATATTCGCAAATTGCTGGAGGTTTTGCCGGGTGTCAATATCGTCTTGTCACAGCCGATTGCCGAAAGAGTGGATGAGATGGTGACCGGGGTGCGCTCCGAAATTGCAGTAAAAATTTTCGGGGACAATCTGAATAAACTGCGGGAGCTATCGGAACAGATCGCACGCATTTTACGCAGCATTCCAGGTGCACAGGATATCCGCATAGAACGTTTGTCCGGCCAGCAGTCTCTCACCATCGATATCGATCGTAATGCCATTGCACGTAACGGTATCAATGTCGCCGATGTGCATGAACTGATCGAGACTGCGGTCGGTGGTCGTGAAGTCAGTACTTTATACGAAGGGGAGCGGCGTTTTGCTATTGTGGTGCGTTTCCCGCAACATTTTCGTGACAGTATCGAAAATATTCGCAATTTGCTGTTGCGGGCCCCGGATGGCGTAACCGTACCTTTATATACCGTTGCCAGCGTCAGCATTATCGATGGTCCCGCACAAGTTTCGCGTGAAAATGCCAAGCGTCGCGTCGTAGTCGGGTCGAATGTCGATGGCCGTGATCTGGGCGGATTTGTGGCAGAGGTACAGGAGCGAATTGCTAAAGAAGTGAAACTGCCTGACGGTTATTTCTTCGAGTGGGGGGGGCAGTTCGAGAATATGGAGCGCGCTATGGCTACGCTTTCGATCATTGTTCCGATAACGATTTTTGCGATTTTCTTTTTACTGTTCATGTTGTTCAATTCCCTCAGACTGGCTGCTTTGATCATTCTGGTGCTGCCATTTGCATCGATAGGGGGTGTATTTGGCCTGTTTGTCACCGGTGAATATCTATCGGTGCCTGCGTCGGTTGGTTTTATCGCGTTGTGGGGAATTGCGGTATTGAACGGAGTGGTACTGATTTCCTATATCCGCAAATTGCGTGATGAGGGGGTCAGCGTGAAGGATGCGGTCATCAAAGGATGCGAGCAGCGCTTCCGTCCGGTCTTGATGACTGCTACGGTAGCCATGCTCGGGCTGGTTCCGTTTCTGTTTGCGACCGGCCCGGGTTCAGAAGTGCAGCGGCCGCTTGCCATTGTGGTCATCGGCGGATTGATCACCTCTACGTTGCTGACGCTGGTAGTGTTGCCCGTGCTGTATCGCCGGTTTGATCAACCTCCGGCCATACAGCAGTAAGCCTTAATCTGAAAGGTTATCCCTGATTAGTTAGCAGGTTTCGCCCTGGCTACCATGGCCCATGGTCGAAATGGCCCAGAAAACCGCCGGACTGATGATTCCACAGTCTGGCATACAGCCCGTTGAGTAACAGCAGCTCGGTGTGACGCCCTTGCTCGACGATGTATCCGTTATCCAGCACAATCAGCCGATCCATGGCCGCAATGGTGGAGAGACGATGGGCGATCGCGATCACGGTTTTGTTTTGCATCAGCTCGTGCAGGCTTTGCTGGATGCTGGCTTCTATATCCGAATCCAGCGCAGACGTTGCTTCATCCAGAACCAGAATAGGTGCATTCTTGAGCAGTACCCGGGCAATAGCAATACGCTGGCGTTGCCCACCCGACAGATTGACTCCGCGTTCTCCCACCATGGCGTCGTATCCTCTGCGGCCGTAACTGTCTATCAGTTCCTGGATGAATTCATGCGCATGGGCCCGCTGTGCAGCCAGGATGACTTCTTCTTCGGTGGCATCAGGTCTGCCAAACAGAATATTTTCACGAATGGAACGGTGCAGCAGCGAGGTGTCCTGGGTGACGATGGCGATGTTGGCACGCAGGCTCTCCTGCGTTACGGTACGAATATCCTGCTGATCGATCTGGATACTACCTTGCCGAATGTCATAGAAACGCAGCAGAAGGTTGATCAGAGTTGATTTTCCAGCGCCGGAAGGTCCAACAATGCCTACTTTTTCACCGGGGCTGATATAGAGATCGAGTGCTTTGAAAATCCGGTGATCTTCGTTTTTAACAGTGTCATGGTAGGAAAATTCAACCTGGTTGTAGTCTATTTGTCCCTTCGTAACGAACAGTGGTACAGCATCAGGAGCATCTGTTACCACATACGGTTTGGCCAGCATGTTCATGCCATCCTGCACGATGCCGATGTTCTCGAACAATTCTCCAACTTCCAGCATGATCCAGTGAGACATCCCGGTCAGACGGATGGCAAGACTCAATGCAATGGCAATCGCTCCCGTGCTGATACTTTCATCGAGCCACAACAGGATACCAAGTGTACCGATCGCAAAAACGGACAGCATGTTATTGATCCAGACACAGGTATTTAGTTGTGTCACCAGACGCATTTGCGGGTGGACGGTATTCAGGAACTCTTGCATACCGTCCCGCGCATAGTCGGATTCCCGCCGGGTATGAGAGAAAAGCTTGAGGGTGAGGATATTGGCATAACTGTCCACGATACGCCCGGTCATGTTTGAACGGGTATCTGCCTGAATCCTGGAGATGCTTCTGAGTTTGGGTATGAAGTAGTGCAGGATGCATAAGTACACTGCCAGCCAGATAATCAGTGGAATACAAAGGCGCAGATCTGCATTGGCAATCAGCAGTAATGCGGTTACCAGATAAACAGTGACGAACAGTAGAACATCCAGCGTTTTGATGATCGTTTCGCGCACAGCCAGCGCCGTTTGCATGACTTTAGTCGCGATACGTCCGCTGAATTCGTTCTGGAAGAAAGCGTAGCTCTGATCGAGCAGATAGCGGTGGGACAACCAGCGAACGACCATAGGGAAATTTCCCATCAGGGACTGGTACAGAATGACTGAGTGAAAGAAAACGATAACCGGCATCAATATCAGGATGAAAAGTGACAATCCCAGCAAAGTCAGTCTTTCTTCCTGTAAAAATGCCTGCGGATCTTTCTCAGCCAGCCAGTCTACGATGGTTCCCAGTACACCGAACAGCATGGCTTCGCCAACGGCAACACAAAAGGTGGCAATCGCCAGCAAAATGAAATAGAGCTCTGCGCCTTTCATGTAATGGCGGCAGAACCGGTAGAGTGTGGCAGGAGGTTCGGTCAGTTTGCCGGATGGAAAGGGATTGATCAGGCGTTCGAAATAACGGAGCATAAAATCGTGTTTCAGAAAGAACGGGTGACGAGAAATATCAGATGAACCGCATCTTGGGTGCGGTGTAAATATTAGTATCCATCGAAATCGACAAGGATACCGTAAGACTAAACAACTAACGGCAGCATGACCGTGAAAATCGTCCCTTTCGATATTTTGCTGGATACGAGCAGTTTGCCACCGATTTCTTCGACATATTCTCTGCTTTCGAAAACACCAATACCCATACCTGCTGTTTTGGTCGATTCGAAAGGAGTAAACAATTTTTCACGGATGAATTGCTCACTCATGCCATGCCCGCTATCTTCGATTTCGATAACTGCCCATTCAGTTTGTTGCTTGAGCCGTACCTCGACATACCCGTCTTTAGGAGTCGCCTCGATTGCGTTTTGTACCAGATGGCCGAGTACACGTTCCAGACGTGATGGATCGGCCAGTACATTCAATTTTGTATCAGTGATGTCAAATACTGGTTTGGGTTCATGAAAGGATTTGCTGGCAATGATCCGTTGCAGCAGCTCATTCAGAGACAGGGCATTTTTTTCTTCACGCATGTTTTCACTGCTGAGTTTTTCAAGCATGCGTTTCATTTTATTGACGGATAATGCTACGGTATCCAGCATATCCTGCTGAAATTCCGGGTTATCCTTGTGCTTTTCTGCATTGGTAAGTAACAGCGAAAGCTGAGCAATCAGATTCTTGATGTCATGTACGATAAAGGTGGACATGCGATTGAAGGATTCGAACTGACGAGCCGTGGATAATGCCTGAGCTGCTTCGTACTGTGCTAGATAACTGGCTGCCTGCCTCCCTGCTACTTTTAGTAAATCCCTGACTTCCCAGTTGAACTCGACTGCACTGCGGGGTTCGGTCAGCACTACGAATCCCAGCAGTTCTCCATGTAATATCAATGGTACTACCCAGCGTGCTTTGGGAATGGTAGGCATCCAGTCGGGTAATACCATTGCTGCGTACTTCTGTGATTCAGAATCATGCTGGTATAAATCGATCACCCAGGAATTTTCCTGCATGAACTGACAAAAAGGGCTGTCCATTGCTACGGAAGCATCGATATGCGGAATATTCCAGCGGGCAATCGGCAGATAGGCATGATGCTGTTCCGATTTGAACCATACTCCCCCGGCCGGACTTTCGACGAGCTGTGCGAGGGATTTGATCACCCGGATTCTCAATTCTGTTTCTTCTTCCGAGAGAGTGCGGGTAAAGCGCAGCCATTCTTCGCGATAGTCATAGTTGTAACTGAAGAAATGCTTGCTGATGAATACCTTGAGCCAGGAACGCGTCGTCCCGGAAAACAGTACGACGATCAGCAGGATAATCGCCCCGAACAGGAAAGTCAGCTGAAATACCGTCCCCCAGGTGCCCCCCGAGAATCGGAGATAATAGCCTGCTGCAGCCATCAACAGCAGGTAGACCGCTGCGCCAAATAATGCGGAGGAGTAAAACAGGATACGTCTCGAAATTGCAATGCCTACCATCCATTTTGGATTGCGTGCGGCCGAGAGAGCAATCAGGGGAACGATGAGTGTATTGGCCCACCCCCGGGCAACCCAGATATCGGGACTGATTTTTCTGAACAGCAGTGCATCGCTGTACAGATAAAAATCATAGACAAACAGGCCACCGATACCCAGGCAGATGAATTTGATTCCCCAGCGCTGTTCTCGGGGGGTGTTCCGGTAATATTGTTCCACCAGGATCATTCCGATGATGGCCATTGCCACCCATACAAGAAAATCATGGGAATTACCTGGCTGATCCGGATCAATACCGGCGGTCTGACCGAAAACGATTGTTTGAACCAGACAGATCAGGTAAAACAGGGCGATGGCAACAACTGCCGGTCTGATTTTAGGCGACGCTTTATCTGTTTTTTCTGGCTGGAAGGGCCCCAGCAGGGTGATCAGGAATAGGGTCAGGGTGGCATTGCGTAACAGTTCCAGTGTCTGGATCAGCAGCGGGTAGGAATAATCCCGGTAGGACAGTCCTGCAATCGTTGCCGCCCATATCGAGGATGTGAAACAGGCCGCTGCCAGCAATAAACCATAAAGACGTCCCCGCCAGCTGGTAATGAGCAGAATGGATAAAAAGAAAAAGACTGCCGCTGCTGCTGCGTAGCTTATGGTTATCACACCAGTCAGCGCGGGGAGAAGTCGTGACTGCTGAAATTCATCGACTGCCTTTTCGCAACAGGATGACGCCGACGGTATCGATCAGAATGACGAAATCGAGAAACAGGCTGTTATTTTTGACGTAATACAAATCATACTGGAGCTTTTCGATGGCATCTTCAATCGATGCTCCGTAGGGGTAGCGTACTTGGGCCCAGCCGGTAATACCTGGTTTGATGCTGTGCCGCATATTATAGTACGGAACCTGTGCGCTCAGCATGTCAACGAAGTGAGGGCGTTCGGGCCGAGGGCCGACGAAACTCATTTCTCCCTTGAGCACATTGATGATCTGGGGTAGTTCGTCAATCCTAAGTTTGCGAATGATTTTTCCCACCCGTGTCGAACGGGGGTCATCGGCAGTGGCCCATTGCGGCTTTCCAGCCTTTTCCGCATCATTGAACATGCTGCGGAATTTGGTGACCATGTAAGTTTTTCCTGCATATCCCACTCTTTCCTGACGATAAAATACCGGCCATCCATCTTCGATCACTATCAGCAGCGCGGTCAGTAACATAATGGGTAACGTAACGATCAGCAGCAACAGGCTGGTGATGATATCGAATATACGTTTAACTGTGGTTCTCAAGGTTCCCTGGTTAAAGCCGCTGCCAAACACCAGCCAGCTGGGATAGAGTGAATCCATTCGCAAATGGCCGCATTCCCTTTCGAAGAAACCGACCAGATCAGTTATTTTTATGCCACTTATCCTGCATTCCAGCAGCTCCTGAATGGGGAAAGTACCCCCCCGTCTTTCCTGAGTTGCGACGATGACTTCACTGACATCGTGCTGATCGACCAGCGAGGTTAGTGAACCGGTTTTCGGGATGATCATTTCCGCTGGAACGCGCCGGCTTTCTCTATCGAATGGAACGAATCCAACAATTTTTAAATTAGGCAGGATGGAAGTTTTATTAATGAGATCAAGTAATCCTCTGGCATTTTCCCCGACACCCAGTACGAGCGCACGGGAACGTAAACTGTCGAGTCCAGACCACCTGAAAAAAAGCAGCCGGATGATCAGTATCAGCAACAAGGCCAGCAGCATCACGATAGCCAGTAATCCACGACCGAAGTAAAGATCCGGGAACAAATAAAAGATGAGAGTGATGAAACCAAAACCCAGCGTAAGGGAAGGAAGCAATCTGAGCAGAATACCTTCAAAATCCTGCCGGCCGTCCAATTGGTACATACCCAATGCAGCCATGCTGGCAAGGATTACGAAAGTAAAAGTAACTGCTCCGGGTAATTGCGAGATCAGTGATCCGGATATTGGGACATCCCACTGCATGAATCGAATGGCTGCACCGGCAAAAAAGATCGCAAGCAGTGTAGTAGCTTCGATGCTGGCAAGCAATACGGAGAATCCGGAAATGTAATGATTAGAGACCCGAATCAAGGTACACCTCAGCCAGAATGACGTATAAGTAAATGGATTGGTATAGATTGGTAAAGACCGTAAAACGGTGAGATCGAGGGGCGGACCAGCTCACTGTCATAAAACGATTAAAAACCACCTTGTTTAAGCAGATCGAGAATGTAATTACTTGGGATGGCATAGCTAATCCCGCTTGGATCACTCAGTATAGACTCCTTTTTGCCTTTTATAAAAACCATATTCACCACTCCGCAGACTTCTCCTGTATCCGGATCATATAACGGACTCCCGCTGTTACCCGGATAAGCTGTGCCATCGAGCTGAAATATTTTGTAAGCAGATTTTTGCAGTTGTCGAATCTTTGCTGCATCGAGCTGCCTGGCATTTTGTGCAGGCAGGATGACAGGAGTGATTGAAGAAATGGTAGCTCGATGGGTCACCGGGTAAAAGCCGAGTACCATTCCGATTGGAAAGCCGGTGAACGCCACTAATTTTCCTTCTTTTATTTTGCTGGCATCTCCCAATTTCATTGCGGGTAATGCTGTTCCTTCAAAACGTAAAAGCGCAAGATCGTGTTCTTTATCCAGAGCTACTATCGTGGCGTTTCTCAGTTCAGGCTTTTCACCCCTGCCGGTCATGATAATCAATGAATCCTTGCTGGTGTTGCCGGATAAATCAGAGATCACATGCGCATTGGTTATGGCATGTAATCCATCTTTGATCACGAAGCCGGTACCAAGAAAATTGACAGGAGGAGAGCGTAATTTCTGGAAAGAACCTATTCCGATAATCGCCGGTTTGATACGTTCTACCGTTTTCACGAGATCTGCCTGACAAAATGGAGAATAAAGCAGTATCAGGTATACGATAAACAATCGCAAAATGGGGAATGCAGCCGGATTGAACATTCGACAAGGAGTAAAATTAGTTGGGGAGTGTTGTTCGCAGTGACTCAGAACACCGTTCAAAAAATATCCCTGTCATACAAACCGTCTATGCCAATGACAAGTTCTGACAGACACCTTCTAGATCAGCCCGATTGGCATGGTTGTCTGGGTGTGACAGAAAAAACTGGTAGGCGGTACTGGAATCGAACCAATGACTTCCACCGTGTGAAGGTGACACTCTACCGCTGAGTTAACCGCCTTTGTTGTTTCTTAACGACAGGATTAGACCATAGCCTGTTTATGCCGGTCAATTATTATTGTTTCTTTGGGTTTTCGCAAAATAATTGTTTTTATCCGCAGGGCAGATTCGATTGATCTGCTATACAATTTCAGCAATTGCAATATCAACCTTCAGCAGCAAGTTCTACCCTATGTTTATCAGCGTACTCGATTTGTTCAAAATTGGTATTGGCCCTTCCAGTTCTCATACCATGGGCCCAATGATGGCAGCAAATGTTTTTCGTGATCATGTCGACCAGTTGATCTCGCAGACGCCTGACGATCTCAATTATCGTGTCTATTGTGTGCTCAAGGGCTCGCTTGCATTTACCGGGAGAGGGCATGCAACAGACAGGGCAGTAACTTTGGGATTGCATGGCCATAGCCCTGTATCGCTTGCCGGAGAGGATGTCAATGCACTGACGGCGAAACTCTGGGCTACTGACATTCTGCAACTTGCAAGCGGAAGAGGTGCTGGCTTCAATCCCGACGATGATATCGTTTTCGATAAATCAGACCCTTTGCCACAGCACCCTAACGGAATGATTTTTTACTTGCTGGATGAAGAGGGGAAAAAAATCCTGTCAGAAACCTTTTTTTCCATTGGAGGCGGGTTTATCTGCACCCTGGCAGAAATCAATCAGCTGAACGCTCCGCTTAAAATGGAATCTGCCGGGTTATATCCATATCCGTTCGATTCTGCGATCGGTATGCTTGAAATGTCACAACAGAGCGGCTTATCCATCGCTGAAATGAAGCGTGCCAATGAGTTGACCAGAATGTCGGCGCAGGAGCTTGAGCAAGGGCTGGATAGTATCTGGCAAGCCATGTGTCACTGTGTCGAGCAGGGGCTGACAGCGGAAGGCCGTCTCCCGGGGGGACTGAGTATACGCAGACGTGCGAAAGATTTGTACGAACAACTGCAGATACATCCGGAAAAGGCCACACTGAACGATTGGTTGTGTGCTTACGCCATGGCCGTGAATGAAGAAAATGCTGCCGGGCATATGGTCGTTACAGCCCCCACCAACGGTGCTGCGGGGGTTATTCCGGCAGTCATTTACTATCTGCTCAAACATGAAGGTGGTACTGAACAGCAGGTGCGGGATTTTCTGCTGACAGCTGCGGCCATTGGCGGGTTGATCAAGCACCTCAGCTCTATTTCCGGTGCCGAAGTAGGCTGCCAGGGAGAAGTGGGTTCAGCGGCAGCCATGGCTGCGGCCGGTCTCTGTGCAGTACGCGGAGGTACTACCGAGCAGATCGAAAATGCTGCCGAAATTGCGCTGGAACATCACCTGGGTATGACCTGCGACCCGGTCGGCGGGCTGGTTCAGGTGCCTTGCATCGAACGCAATGGCTTTGGTGCAATCAAGGCACACACAGCCGCCGCGCTTGCCTGTCGCGGTACCGGCGAGCATTTCATACCGCTGGATAACTGTATCAATGCGATGAAACAGACTGGCTTGGAGATGTCGCATAAATACAAGGAAACTTCACTGGGTGGTCTGGCCGTCAGTGTCAGCATCACCGAATGTTGAGGAGGCTGCTATTTCCTGGAATTCTCGTTGTGAAAAGGCAAGGGCCGGAGAACCGCATTTTCAGAATGAGCTATTCTGCTGCATGGCTGTACGATAGACGATGCGTGCTTGATCGTCATAGGCAATAGCGCCTGTATCGCATATAGTATCGTCGACATGAACATTCCCAGAACAATGCTGATTCTACGACTGTGGCGGTTTCCTGCCATTGTCCCGTGCGCCTGATCATTACATTGAGTTGCTGATTATCAGATAGTGATACGGGTCTTCTCCCGCTGATTGCTGTCTTCCGTGAAAAGATCTGTATTTTTAATGACTGAATACAGGATTTTCCAAATTCTTCATGCACCCCTTACTTGCAAGATTTTTTTCCTCGCACCAGCAGGCGCTGGGCGTTCTGTTTGCCTTGCTGTCGGCGATTGGTTTTTCCGCCAAGGCGATTTTCATCAAATTGGCCTATGTCGAGCCTGTGGATGCCGTAACTTTGCTGGCCTTGCGCATGGTGTTTTCCGTGCCATTTTTCGTATTTGCCATGCTGCACGGACGGGCGCAGGCCACCCCTATGGCTCGGCGCGACTGGCTTGCCGTCCTGCTGCTGGGGCTGATGGGATACTATCTGGCAAGTTTTCTTGATTTTCTCGGTCTGCAATACATCAGCGCGGGGCTGGAGCGCATGATCCTGTTTCTGTATCCCACCATGGTGGTGCTTATCAGCGCGCTGGTGTTCCGCGCTGCTATCGGGCGCAGGGTCTGGTTCGCCTTGCTGCTCAGTTATGCCGGAATCGGGCTGGTATTCGTGCACGATTTCCACATCACGTCGGATGGTCTGCTCATGGGTAGCAGCCTCGTTTTTGCCAGCGCATTGGCTTATGCCATCTACTTGATTGGTGCCGGACACACCATCGCCCGTATCGGCTCCATGCGCTTTACCGCTTACGCCATGACCGTCGCCTGTCTTGCCTGCATCGCCCAATTTCTGCTCACCCATCCGCTGGATGACCTGCAGCAATCCACCCGTGTCTATGGCCTCAGCATCGGCATGGCGCTGTTCTCTACCGTCATGCCCGCCTTCGCTCTTGCTGCCGCTATGCGGCGAATCGGCTCTATGCAAACCTCCATGATAGGTGCGCTGGGGCCGGTGGCAACCATTTATCTGGCTTATGTGTTTCTCGCGGAACAACTGTCGCTGGTACAGCTGGCAGGCTCGGGGCTGGTGTTGATTGGTGTGATGATGATTAGTCTGCAAAAGAAGGGCTGATAGATGGCAGGAATCTGGGCTCGATTCTTTCAAGGATATTGGATTTGCCCGTGCCTAAATAACCTGAGTTCGGGATAAGCCCTTAAGCTTTAGCCAGGCTGTTGACCCTGGT
>NZ_JBDZWD010000091.1:0-3659 GCF_040256045.1 Nitrosomonas sp. | reverse complement strand
ACTACTTCACCAACTCCGGCTATGAATCTAACTAAACGAGAAATGCTCTAGATAATGGGATAAGTGTTTCCTTAAAACATCGTACTGACTGAAAATGCTACTGTTCTCGGTACACCTAAATAATTAGCATCTTGCCAGTAGTTTTTACCGGTCAGATTGATGACATTCAGACGTATGATCAGTGACTTATCCAGTACACGAGTTGCATATCGGGCCCCGATATCATACAGAGTATAACTTGGGATTTTATCGGTATTGGCCGCATTGCCGTATCTTTCCCCAGTATAGTAAATACCACCGGTCAAGCTCAGTCCCGTAATCCACGGTAGCGCATATTCCGCATAAATTTTACCCATTCTGGAAGCAGCATTGATAGGTTTTCTGCCTTCCAGAGTGGGGTCATTGGCTTTTTCTACGTTGAGATCCATCAGGGTACCGCCGCCCATGATGGTCAGGTTATCGGTTACTTTTCCAGTCAAGACCAATTCTATACCGTTATGTACCTGCAGCCCATCCTGAACGTAAGTGGGGATTGGCGTAGCTTGATTTGAAAACTGATTGGCTTTCTCAATCCGGAACAGCGCGGTACTCAATAATAAATTAGGATTGATATCGTATTTCAGGCCCATTTCATACTGTTTACTGACTAGTGGCGGGAATACTTCTCCAAAATTGGAATAGGTATTATTTACTCTCGTACCCTTTTCAAGGGCTTCCATGTAGGAAATGTAGGTAGTTACCGTTTCAATCGGTTTATACAGCAATGAGACCGTGGGGGTCAGTGCAGATTTTTCATATTTATTGCCATCGCCATACCAACCAGATGCTATATTCATCGTAGTAGCATAGTTAAACCCGATCATTGCAGACCATTGATCGTTGAAGGTAATATCATCTCCAATCAGAATGTTATTATATCGATCAACCCAGACAGATGACATCGCCCCGCTCCCGAAAGACTCTCCCCAATCTGGCTCAGATATGTTTTTAAGTTCGCTCAGCGGGAGATTTGTACCAACTCGGGAAACGGTACCGGAAAGTGTAAAGTATTCATAAAAAGTAGAGGAATAGCCGAGGGTTAGCTTATGGTCGACAGCAAAAGTTGAAAATTGGCTATCCAGGTAGATATATCCTCCATAACCCTCATGCTTTTCCCAAGGCGAGTTTGCTACTCTGGGAATAAAGGTCCTATCCACCTGTTCATTTAAACTTATCTGCTTGACTCTCATACGGGTATCCTGATAGAAAAAAGCACTTCTGAGGGTAAAATATTTATTAGGATCCCAGCGCAGGCTGGTGTAAGCCTTATGGCTTTCTATATCATTGGATGCCCACTGGGGAGAGTAGCGTTTACTGGTATCGATCGCAATTCTTTCCCTCATATTATTAAATGTAGGTTGTGTCGCTTCTTTTCTGTAGTCGTTGTAGGTATATTTGACATCCGCATAAAGAGTATCGGTAAGATGGCCATCCAGCACAATGTTGGCGACTTTCTGATTGACCGGCTCACCAATGGCAGTATCTCCCCCCTGATAGAGCAGATTGGCTCGATAGCCGAAACGACCCCGGTCATCAAATTTTCCGCTGATATCGGCATGGCCATAAAACTGGGTGCCACCGTAATTACCGAATGTCAGCCTTCTGAGCGGGACATCGGTCGGACTTTTAGTAACATAATTTATGGCTCCACCCACTCTACCACCACCATAGAGAAAACCTGAGGTTCCGCTGAGAATTTCAACCCGATCGATCTCGATCACCGACACAGCAGTACCATTTGCACCAGTCCGGGGTATGCCATCATAAACCGGGTTGGCTGATAGAAACCCTCGTATGGTGACAAAGGGAACACCAGTAAAATTTTGGATCATTGGTTCCTGAGTCAGGGGATTCATTTTGAAGATCTGGCCCATGTTCTGGGCATTGACGTTCTCGATCAGATCAGAAGGGACGACACTGATCGAGTACGGTGTATCGCGCAGGCTGCGCTCACCCCAGAGACCGATTCCACTGATATTGCTGACGCGATAGCCTTCTTCTGCTGTGCCTTGTTTCAAAGTTTGTGAACTCACTGTCATGAGGGGTAGAGTAACATTGGTCGGTGAGTGTCCAGTAGCGCTCATTTTCTGTAATACATAACTGCCGTTGGTCAGTCGTGTTACTTGTAATCCACTGTTTCCAAGCAGCAGTGCGAGTGCTTCCTGCACAGTGTATTGCCCCCGTAAACCGTTGGTAGTTTTACCGCCGATCTGATCTTCCGTAAAGGTGAGCAGCAGCCCTGCCGAACTGGCCAGGCTGCGTAGGGCGGGAGCCAGCGGGCCGGCTGGTATATCGTAATGCTGACGTGCAGGGGATGTCCGGGTATCAGCTGGAGCTTGAACCACGATCTGAGCAGCCGCCGGATCTGACAGGCCGACAGACAGGATGAACCCTCCCGCTACGACTGCGGCTATCTGTACAAAGGGGCACACGGGCAGAAATGAAACAGGCCAGGATTGCTGCCGTCCCTGGCAGCATGGCTGGATGAATCGGCGCGCGGCG
Source organism: Nitrosomonas sp. (assembly GCF_040256045.1). Taxonomy (GTDB): domain Bacteria; phylum Pseudomonadota; class Gammaproteobacteria; order Burkholderiales; family Nitrosomonadaceae; genus Nitrosomonas. The sequence goes on along the minus strand of NZ_JBDZWD010000091.1, from coordinate 1,118 downwards.
TGGCGTCGGTTGAATGGCATACCTTACTCCTCAAGAAATGGATTAATAAATACAGTTTCTATAGAGTAAGTGCCGTGAGAATCAGAATCGGGCAGAGGAAACCATAAAAATTTTCGGAAAATCTGGAATAACTGCTGAGGCTTACGGCAGTGCCACTTTTTAACAGGTTCTGAGAGAAGCTGCGATTTCCAGATTCAATCCTTCCTGGAACGCTGGCTGCGTGTGTTGACAATAGCTATACGTTATCGCATAGTTCGTATATCAAATTCATAGAGGAACAAGCCATGCGTGACGCTACCATCAACCTGCGTGCCCTGCCCGAACAACGCGATCTTATTGATCAAGCCGCCAGTTTGCTCGGCAAAAATCGTTCGGATTTCATGCTCGAAGCAGCGTGCGACCGGGCACAAGCCGTTGTGCTGGATCAGGTTTTTTTTAGCCTGGATACCGACAAGTTTAAGCAGTTTATTGCCATACTTGATGCACCTTCCGTCCCTAACCCGGGGTTTGAACGCCTTATGGCCGTGAAAGCTCCCTGGAGTCCCGACGTGGTGTGAGCTTGCGACTCAATCCGCCAGAGCTGCTCGTCGCAACGCATCTTCTGGACGACTTCGCGTGCGGAGCAAACAGTCTCGATGAATGGCTCAAGCGCCGGGCATTGGCCAACCAGCATAGCGGAGCCAGCCGCACATTCGTTGTCGCGGATCACGATAGTCGCGTCTATGGTTACTACGCCATGGCTGCAGGCGCAGTCTCGCATCAGGAGGCAACGCGCGGCGTGCGGCGCAACATGCCAGATCCTGTTCCAGTGATGGTGTTGGCACGACTGGCCGTTGATCAACGTGCCCAAGGCATCAGGCTCGGGGCGGCACTGCTGCAAGATGCCGTCAATCGAGCGGTAAACGTTTCGCACAACGTTGGTATCCGGGCGCTTCTCGTCCATGCGCTCGATGACCGTGCCAGGCAGTTCTACGCGTACTACGGTTTCAGGGAATCTCCCCAACATCCGATGACTTTGATGTTACGCCTAGATGCGGCAAAGGCATGAGCGGGCGTGAACTCTGCATAGGATGACGGGGATTATTGTTACGTCTAAAGCGGAGCATACTCGAAGTATG
>NZ_JBDZWD010000011.1:0-52701 GCF_040256045.1 Nitrosomonas sp. | reverse complement strand
CGTAACTACTTCACTAACTCCGGCTATGAATCTAACTAAACGAGAAATGCTCTAGTGGGATTGGTCTTTGGGGAGAACGTAGCCTGCGGGATACACCTTATTCGATCAGTGTTGTGCCCTCTGATCTTATAGAGAACGTCAACGCCCAAAATATGAGCCAGATCTTTAAAATGAACCCCTTAACTCAAGAGCCAATCGTTCAGAATTTTACTGGTGTACCTGAAGTCACCATACGTGGATTTCAATCATTCAACCCGATTTATGATAGTATACCCCTTGCTCTTGCGAACGGCTCAGCCATATCTGTCATCGAGATTGAACGGGTCGAGATTCTTAGCGGAACCTCGGGTTTTCTCTATGGTGGTGGACGAGTAGGGGGAGCAGTGAACTATGTCACTAAAAGCCCGACCAGTGTCCCACTCAGAAGGCTGACATTCGGTAATTACGGTGGTACCCAGTTTTATGGCCATGCCGATATCGGCGGGAAATTTGATGACCGGGATCGCTTTGGTTATCGGGCTAATCTGCTCTATCAGGGCGGAGATACGGCTATTGGTGAACCAGTCAACCAAAAAGTTGCCAACATTGTGCTGGATGGCCATCTTACTGATACCCTCTATGCTGACGTTAAATATACTTATAACGACTACAGCAAAGAGGCAACGCAACCCTGGTTTGCTCTGATGGAAAGAACTTCTATCGATACCAGTAAACGTCACTCCCCAAAATGGGCATCCAACGACCTGGAAAGCCATAAGGCTTATACTAGCTTACGCTGGGATCCCAGTAAGCATTTTACCCTCAGGAGTGCCTTTTTCTATCAGGATACTCGTATGAGAGTTAATCAAATAGGATTAATTGAACAGATGGATAGGACCTTTATTCCCAATATGTCCAACTCGCCTTGGAGTAAATTTGAAAATTATGGAGGGTATATTTACCTGGATACCCGATTTTCAACTTTTGCTATCGACCATAAGCTAACTTTCGGCTATTCCTCTACTTTTCATGAAATGTTTTTGCGTGGTAATGATACGGTTTATCAAGATGGTACAAATCTTCCGCTGAGTGAACTTAAAAACATGTCTGAGCCGGATTGGGGAGAATCTTTCGGGAAGGGGACGATGTCATCCGCCTGGGTTGGTCGATATGATAATGTCCTGATCGGAGATAACATTACCTTTAACAACCAATGGTCTGCGATGGTTGGATTCAACTATGCTACTACGGCAAATAAAACCGGTGGTGTTATCTATGGTGACAGTAACTATGAAAAATCTGAACTGACTCCCACCGTTTCACTGCTATACAAACCAATTGAAGAGGTAACCACTTATGCCTCCTATATGGAAGCGCTTGAAAGAGGTACAGTAGTGGGTAATACCTACGCCAATCGTGGAACAGTGTTGCCTCCATTGGTTAGCAAACAATATGAAGTTGGTCTGAAATATGATCTCAATCCTAATTTGTTATTAAGTACCGCGCTGTTCCGAATCGAGAAAGCTAATCAGTATTCGGATCGTGCAACACCAATTCCAAGTTATGTTCAGGATGGTTTACAGGTACACAATGGGGTAGAGCTGGTCTTAACTGGCAAGCTCACTGACAATCTGACCATCATGGGGGGGTAGCTTGATGGATATCAGCGTAGAAAAATCTAATAATCCTGCTCTGGAAGGCAAAAAACCAACTAATGCTGCGTCAAGGATGGGCAAGATTTATGCGGAATATACACTTCCATGGGTTGAAGGGCTGAGTCTGACCGGGGGTATTTACTATACCGGGGAGAAATATGGCAATGCTGCCAATACCGATAAGATTCCAAGCTATACCTTGTACGATATCGGAGCGCGTTACACCACCCGTGTACTCAATAAAGCACTGACCGTACGCTTGAATATTATCAATTTGACCGATAAAAACTACTGGCAAGATATCTATTATTTAGGTGTGCCGAGAACTGTTGCATTTTCCGCCAGTATGATGTTTTAACGCTTTAGTTTCATATCCCCACATCCGGGCTCTATTCTGAGCCCGGTATGTTTAATAACTCATAATCGCTACCTTTACCTGTCATCTCAGTATAGAAGCAGCTCGCGCTGGCATTAGCCTGAATGCCCCGGTATCGAAAAAGCTATCAGAAAATTTTCATACGTAAGAATGGGCTAATCAAGTCAATATAACAGCCAATTATTCCGTTTGATGTTTAACGTTTGACGTTATATCATTGTGTTTATGATCAAAACCTTCGCCACGAAAGAAACAGCTGCTTTATTTGCTAATGAAAAGATCAGGCGACTGCCACCAGAAATCCTCCAGGTTGCTCGTCGAAAAATGGCGCAGTTACATCGTGTTTCATCAATTGAGGAACTGCGTATCCCACCTGGAAACAGGCTTGAAAAATTGTCTGGTAACCGGAATGAACAATGGAGCATCCGCATCAATGATCAATGGCGAATTTGTTTCCGATTCGAAGCAGGCGATGTATTTGATGTCGAGATTACCGATTATCATTGAAAAATTATATTTATGACTATCCATATCGAAGAGTTGGAAAACATGGATTTCAGTGATGTGGCTGAAGGTGGAAAATTGCACCCTATTCACCCTGGCGAGATTCTGCGCGAAGAATTTCTGATGCCGTTAAAAATCACTCCTCATGCACTTTCTTTGGCATTGCAAATTCCGGCCACCCGTATCAACGATATCGTACGGGAGCGTCGTGCAATTACTACCGATACCGCCCTCAGACTGGCGCGGTATTTTGGTAATACCGCTGAATTCTGGATAGGTCTTCAAATCGATTACGATATGACTATTACCCGCGATTCCTTACGTGGGGCATTGAATAGAATTCAACGATTTGAACCTACCCATATCAGTTAATCCCTGCCCCGCTCCATTCCCCACCCAATGCTTTGAACAGGTTGATGGCGTTCGATAAAGAAAGCTGCCTGAGCTGGACGAGTGCCTGTTCGGAATCAAACAGGCTGCGTTGCGCATCCAGTAGTTCCAGATAATTGGCTACTCCTTTTTCATAACGCCGGGTTACCAGTTTCAGGCGTTCACGATCTGCATCGGTTGCATTGGACTGAGCATCGATCTGTTTTTTGATCTGCTCTCTTGCCAGCAATGTATCGGCAACTTCCCGGAAGGCAGTCTGGATGGCTTTTTCATATTCAGCCACGGTAATTTCCATACGTGCACGGCTGACATTCAGATTAGCCTGGTTACGCTTGTGAGTAAAAATCGGAAATATGATTTGGGGCGTGAATGCCCAGGCATTGATGCCGTTACTGAGCAACTTGGTGAAATGCTCATTGACCAGACCGATATTGGTGGTCAACTGCAAGCGCGGAAACAAGGCAGCACGCGCAGCCCCGATATTAGCATTGGCAGCTTTCAGCTTGTGTTCAGCGGCACGAATGTCCGGGCGTCTTTCCAGCAAGTCGGAAGGCAGACCTGCCGGGATCGGTGAAAATGCCAGCGTATCGAGTGCAGCAGTGTTACCAGGTAAGGTGACTGACTGATCTCCCATTAATAACAGTAAAGTATTGATGGCTCGGGTATGTTCCCGATCCAGTGCCGACACACTTGCACGTGCGTTTTCCATCTGCATTTTGGCTGATTTCAGATCTACAGCCGTATCGATACCGGCATCGAAACGGCGCCTGATGCGAGTATAGCTGGCTTCACGTGCAGCCAGCGTATTCTCTGCCAGTAATTGACGTTCTGATAAAGCACGCTCATCGACATAGGCCGCCGCTACTTCTGCAATCAAACTCGTTTGGGCTGTCTGCTGAGCTTCTCGGGTAGCCAGGTAATCTTCCAGTACCGCTTCAGAAAGACTTTTTATCCGGCCAAAGAAATCGATTTCAAAATTACTGATGCCGATACCGACACGATACATATCGACGTCGAAGGTTTCTCCCTTCGCAAAAATCAGGCGACTGCGGTCATAGCTGCCAGTGGCATCGATTGTGGGTAATTTCGCCGATCGTTGAATATCATATTGGGCACGCGCTTCTTCGATACGTAATGCTGCGATACGTAAATCACGGTTCTGTTCCAGCGCGATATTGATCAGGTTCTGCAAAACCGGGTCAGTGAAATACTGTTGCCAGCTTTCGGGCGCAGCATCCGTTGTATTCGTATCATCAGCGGTATAACTGGCGGGAAGTGGTGCTGGCGGCCGGCTGTATTCAGGGATCAGCGAACAGCCGCTGAGCAACAGAACTGCTGCCGAAACAGGCAGCTTCATAGCTGACTTGAAAAAGCTACCATTTTTCATGACTAAGAAACCTCTGATTGAATCAATAAATGTCATTATGAATACCGGCACCGTCATTGCCGTCTTTGCGAACACCGAAGGGGTGAAGCAATCCAGCAGCGATGATGAAAACACTGGATCGCCACGGCCCCGAGGGCCTTGTGATGACGGAATAAATCCGAAGTTGCCTGACAGATATTTTTACGAATGATGTCACGAATGCCTGATATAACGACCTATCACGGCAAAAAACAGGGGCACCAGAAATATTGCCAGTGCAGTTGCCATGACATTCCCTCCGAATACACTGGTGCCGATCGCAGTCTGGGCACCCGATGCTGCACCGGTTGCCAGTGCCAGTGGCAGTACCCCGGCACCGAAGGCCAGTGAAGTCATGATGATCGGGCGTAAGCGTAAACGGGCGGCTTCCAGCGTTGCATCGATCAGGCTCATACCATTGGCGTAAAGTTCTTTTGCCACTTCGACGATCAGAATGGCGTTCTTCGCAGAAAGCCCGATCATTGCGATCAGGCCAACCTTGAAATAAATATCATTCGGCATGTCGCGCAGCGTTACCCCCAGCACAGCACCTAGCACGCCCAGTGGTACGACCAGAATGACCGCTAAGGGAATCAGCCAGCTTTCATACAAGGCAGCCAGCGCCAGAAATACGATCAGCACGGATAGCCCGAACAGGAACGGGGCCTGATCGCCGGAAAGCCGTTCTTCCAGTGACTGGCCAGACCAGTCGAAGCCTATCCCGTTCGGCAACTTGGCTACGATGCGCTCGATTTCCTGCATGGCATCCCCACTGCTTTTGCCGGCTGCCGCATTACCATTGATAGTAAAGGAAGGAAAACCGTTGTAGCGTGTGAGTTGCGGTAAACCCATCCCCCACTCCAGTGAAACAAAGGAGGACAGCGGCACCAGCTTACCCGCAGCATTTCTTACCCGCAGTTTACGAATATCATCGAGTTCGATACGGTTCTTGCCGTCGGCCTGAACAATGACGCGCCTGACCTGATTCCCGTGCATGAAGTCACCGATATAATCCGAGCCGAACATGACAGCGAGTGTGGTATTGATTTCATCCATCGTGACACCCAGCGCTTGTGCCTTGCGCCGGTCGATATCCAGGTTGACGACCGGTGCTTCTGTCAGGCCGGCGAACATCAGATTGGTCAGTATCGGATGTTGTCCGCCTTCGGCCAGTAACTGGTCGCGTGCCGCTGCCAGTGTTTTATATCCGACATTCCCGCGATCCTGCAGCCGCAGATCAAAACCATTGGATGAACCCAGTTCAGGTAATGGTGGGGTATTCAACGCAAATACCGTCAGATTGGGCCGTCCATAAAAATGCATATTGACACGTTCGACGATCGATCGCACGTGCTGGTCGGCCTGTTTGCGCTCTTCCCAGTCCTGTAATGTCGCAAAAATCATACCGCTGCTGGCCCCCGTGCCATAGAAACTGAAGCCACCGACTTCATAGACATATTTCACCGGTTCGTTTTCCTGCAGATACCGGCTCACTTCGCCAAGAGTATTCATGGTTTCATGCATCGTGGCACCTTGCGGCAGCATGACCATGATCATGAAATCTCCCTGATCTTCTTCGGGCAGGAAAGCAGTCGGCAAACGGGCGAACAGCAAGGCTACAGCAGCAATGATGATGCCGTACACAACCAGCCAGCGCACAGGATGCTTGAGTATCTGCCCGACACGATGCTGGTACCGATTGGTCAGAGAAATAAATGTCCGGTTGAACCAGCCGAAAAATCCACGTTTCTTTTCATGGTGTTCTTTGTCGACGGGTTTGAGCAGAGTGGTACACAAGGTGGGCGTCAGGGAAAGTGCCAGAAAGGCGGAAAAGGCAATGGAAGTCGCCAGTGACAGGGAAAACTGCCGGTAAATGTTGCCGACTGCACCACTGAAAAACGCCATGGGCAGAAATACGGAAGTCAGAACGACGGTGATCCCGATAATTGCGCTACTGATCTGCTGCATCGCTTTCACGGTGGCTTCATAGGGAGATAAGCCTTCTTCGACGATGATACGCTCAGCATTTTCCACCACGACGATAGCGTCATCCACGACGATACCGATCGCCAGTACCATGCCGAACATGGTCAGTACATTGATGGAAAACCCCAGGGCATACATGACCGCGAAGGTACCGAGAAGCGCAATCGGGACGACCAGGGTGGGAATGAGCGTTACCCGGATGCTCTGCATGAACAGGAACATCACCAGAAACACGAGGACTACTGCTTCGACCAGGGTATTCACTACTTTCTGGATGGAGACTTCGACAAACGCCGACGTATCATAGGGTATCTGGTAGCTGACCCCTGGCGGGAAATATCTGGACAGTTCATCCATGGTATTGCGTATACGTTCTACCGTAGCCACAGCGTTGGATCCCGGTGCCATTTTCACTGCCATCCCCGCGGCATTCTTGCCATTGACACGGGAAAAGAACGAATAATCGCTTCCACCATATTCCACTCTGGCGACATCACGCAGCAGGATGGCGCCTCCGTCTGCTTTTGTCCGTAACGTAATGTTCTTGAAATCTTCCGGCGTAACGAGTGCCTTATCTGCCGCAATATTGGCGCTGATAGGTGCATATTCCGGCACTGCCTTATCACCGATATAACCGACGACCACACGGGCATTATGGCTGCGTATCGCCGAAGCGAGATCGGATGCCGTCAGATCGAGAGAAGTCATTTTTGCCGGGTCCGGCCATATACGCATGGCATATTCCGGACTGAATGACTGTACCTTGCCGACACCCTCGACCCGGCGCAATGCCTGCAATATATTGGCAGATGCCAGTTCTCCCAGCTCGATTTCCGTCAAACGGTTATCGTCAGAAGTAATGGAAACCACCAGCTGTATGTTATCCGCAGATTTTTCAATGAAAATACCGTTGCGGCGCACGACTTCCGGTAAACGTGCTTCCACCATTTTTAAACGATTCTGTACTTCTACGGCAGCCAGATCAGGATCCGTGCCTTGTCTGAATGTGAGGTTAATGTTGGCAGAACCCGGATTGCTGGTGGCTGAGGTATACATCAATCTCGGCGCACCATTCATTTCACGTTCGATAATCGCTGTGACCGATTCTTCGACAATTCTGGCGGAAGCGCCGGGATAAGTGGCTGTTACGTTGATCACAGGTGGTGCAATATCCGGATATTGTGCTACCGGCAAACCACGAATGGAGAGTAACCCGGCAAGAATGATCAGTAATGAGATGACCCAGGCGAATACCGGGCGGTCGATAAAAAATCGCGCCATAAATTCCTGTATGGATTTTTATTGTTTGGAATGATCTGTCTGATCGTCGGTAACGACGGGCCTTACCCGAGTACCGGGTATCATCATGGCCGGGTTACTGATAATCACTTTCTCGCCACCCTGCAACCCGCTGGTGACTAGCCAGTGGTTACCTTCCAGTGTATTCGTCTCAACTTCGACCCTTTGTACTGTGTCTTCAGTATCGACAATCATGACGCTGGATACACCGGAAGCACGAACCAGTGCATCACGTGGAACAGGAATGGCATGGTTGATGATGGCCTGTTCCAGTCGCACCTGCACATAAGCACCGGGTAACAGTTCATATTCAGGGTTATCGAATAATGCGCGCATCGCTACGGTATCGGTCGATATATCCACTGCGAGATCTGAAAAAAACAGTTTGCCGGTATGGTCGTACTCGCTGCCATCCGAAAAAATCAGATGAACCTGGATATCTTTCTGCTCGATGCCCCGAATTTTTCCTGATTTGATGGCACGCTGCATGGCCATGACTTCGGCAGCCGGTTGTGAAAAATTGACATAAATCGGATCGATCTGTTCGACCGTGGTCAATGGTGTCGGCGCATCCTGCCCGACCAGCGCACCCTCCGTTACCAATGCACGGCGTGCCCGGCCATCGATCGGTGAAACGACGGTTGCATAACCGAGATCGAGCCTGGCTTTTTCCAGCCGTGCTCTGGCAGAGAGCAATTCAGCTCTGGCCTGTTTTTCCTCGGCCACTACGGATTGATAATCACGCTCACTGATGGAATGGTCGCTGACCAGATCTTTGTAACGCTTGAGTTTGTCGGCTACATCATGGTAACTGGCTTCAACCTTGGCTAAAGCACCTGATGCTTCATCACGTGCCACTTTCAGCAGCTCGGGATTGATCAGGAAAAGCGGAGTCCCTTTACGCACATCCTGCCCTTCCTTATATAGCCGTTCTGTCACGATCCCGGCCACTCTGGCGCGTACCTCTGCCTGCCGGAAAGCTTCCAGCCTGCCAGGTAATTCAATGCTGACCGGAGAAGAAATCGTCCGGGTGATGATGACATCGACTTGCTGGAGAATTTCATCTGTTGCCGTCTGGTTCTGCTGACTGTTACACCCCGAGAGCCCATAGATCGAGAACAGAACCATCAGAATGTAAAACCGGTTTTGGTAACGAAGCATCGATTTCTCTTTATTGTTTTTGTCGCCGGATAATCCGGACATGATTATCATTCCGGCAATATAGCATATAATCAGTCATGATTGATTAATTAATGGTGACGTATAATGCTGACTATTGATAAGTAGTAGTATTTATCTGAATTTAATTGAGGAATGGTGTGTCAAGAAAAACGAGGGAAGATTCACAGCGTACGCGCGATACGATTCTTGATGCAGCGGAGCGAGTCATTTTGTGCAAAGGCATAGGACGCACGACCATCGGGGATATCGCCAATGCTGCCAATGTTTCGCGGGGAGCGGTTTACGGGCATTATAAAAACAAGATAGATCTATCGATCGCCATGTGTAAACGCGCATTCAGCTCAACGGAAATGCCTGCCCGGATCACAGGAGAATCCGCACTGCAGACACTGTACCGGGAAGGGATTTATTTGCTGCGCTTATATTCGGAACCGGGGCCGGTACAACGTGTACTGCACATCCTGTACGTCAAATGCGATGAAAGTGAAGATCATCTTGCTTTGCTCGATATTCGAAACGAGTGGGAAGCACAGCGTATGGCTGATACAGAAAAACTCATCATTAAAGCTGTTGCCAATGCCGAATTACCACAGACTACGGATATCAAACTGGCCAACCTGTATCTGCATTCTCTGTTTGATGGCATATACAGCACCTTATTCTGGACAAATCGTGTTCCTGAGCATAAATGGGAAATTGCCGAGAAACTTTATCAGGCAGGTTTCTCGGGACTCAGAACCGCTAAAGAATTAAGCTCCAGCAGTAACGTGTGAAAGTATGCCAGAAGCAGTGCAGTGCCTATGCTCGTACTTGCCCGCTTCCGCAGGACGATCAGTTTTATGGCATGATCAACAATGAAAAGGATTGATAGAACTCCGCCTGCCCAAGTACGACACTAAACATTCTGATCTTGCGAGAAGAGTGAAAAAGTACTAGCGGGCAGAGCCACGATCGTGGCTACTGCCCGATAACGATGAGATGTATTGCAGTTAAGATGAGACGACCTTGTATCAGTCAACTTTATTTTTGATTTCAGATGCTTTGTCTTTTGTCGCATCATAAGTTTCACTTGCCCTGTTTTTTGCTTTTTGCTTCAAACATTCAGCATCACTATCCGTGCAGGTGGCTTCCTGTGTGCGATTGATCGCTTTATTGGTTGCTCTTTCAGCATCATTTGTCTTTGTCTCCAGTTTCTCGGTGAGGGTTTCTCCTGCGATGACGGAAGATGACAGGAACATAAGAAATACAGCCGACAGCAGATAGGTTTTTTTCATTTTTCTTCTCCTTTGTTTAAAGTTAGAACATACAAACATCCGGTATAGAGATCTAGTAAGGATCAGATCCGTAAAGAACAGAATTTTGCTGCTTGTGTGAGTCTTACCTGTACTTGAAATCATCGATAAAATCAGAGAATGTTTTGCTGGCAGTATTCCATTTTTCTTCTGCCTCATCCTTTATGTCATCCCAGATACTGTCTGTTTTATCTGCCAGCTGCTCCAGATAAGATGAGAGTTCAGATCGTTTTTCTTCTGCTTCATCTAATTTTTTCTTAAATTCGATTTCGGCATCAACCGCCAGGTTTTCTCCCTTTGCTTTCAGAAGATCGATCTGAGCACTCCACTCTTTTAACTGAGCTTCAGCTTTCTTGATATAAGCTTCTCTATTACTCATGATTTACCACTCCTTTCAAGTTATGGTTGTAATGATTCGCAAGTGCAAACCGTTTTCTGAGTTAATGAATAGGCGCCTGTCACTTACTCTACTCCACAAATTACATACCCGTAAAGCAGAAACACTTAATACAGAAAAATAATCGAAATGGCATATACAGACGCTACTACATTTTTTTGAATCAGGTAAAATTTCAGATATAAAGTTCAATGAATTGATTATTATTTACTGTAACCTGATACAAATCAGCCCGTAGATTGGCCATTTCTGACCGGAAAATGGATGATGCCAGACGCTATTCGATATAAGGACTCAGGAATCATCGATCTGATTCAGAATCAGGGATACACGTTCCTGAAGTGCCGGGATAATTTCTTCCTCGAACCATGGATTACGCCTCAACCAAAGATTATTGCGCGGGCTTGGATGAGGAAGTGGCATGATGTCAGGCCAGAATTTCCGCCAGGATCGAACATTCTCAGTCAGCGTTATCACTGGTTTTCTACCCTGCCGGGTAAAATAGTAAACTTGGGCGTACTGGCCTATCAGCAGAGTCAGTCTGATATTTTTCAAATGCGACAACAATGCTGATCGCCATGCAGGCGCACATTCAGGTCGAGGGGGCAAATCACCGGATTTGCCCGTTCCCGGAAAACACAATCCCATGGGCAGAATTGCGATCTTGCTGGGATCGTAAAAGGTTGTACGAGTCACATTCAGCCACTCGCGCAATCTGTCACCGCTGGGATCATTGAACGGCAAGCCGGTTTCGTGTACTCGTCGGCCCGGCGCCTGGCTGGCAATCAGAATACGGGCAGTTTCATGCAGTTGAAATACCGGCCTCGGGCCCAGCGGTAAATGTTCAGCGCACAAGGTACAGCGGCGTACCTGACTGATCAGAGATTCGAGATCACTCACATTTATCCTGTTATCCACAAAATCGTTCATCATGCATTCCAGAACGGGAAATAACACAGAAAATCACACTGGATCGCTGCTTTGAGAAATATAAAAAATCCTGATTTTTCAAATGTCATCAGAATTTTTTCTTGCCACATATAAAAATATCCACATCTTGCTCTCAGGGATATTGACAACCCCGCAAACCCGCACCAGTATTGATATATAATATAAGTAGTTGTTTTTAAAAAATAAAATTTGTGTATAAAATTTTAGCAGACTTGAGAATCTTGTTTGAAAAGACAACCTTAAGTGACTCATTCCCAAATTGTACACAAACTTATCCACAGGAATTGTGGATAAATAAGAACGACAATTTTGGCTTGAGATGACTTCAGTTTCTTGCAAGAGCAATGGTCATCATTGCTACAATCCCGGCAGTAGTCACTTTGAAAATGAATCATAAATATGTTGCGTAAATCCCTGTTTTTCCTGTCCACATTTGCGATAGTTATATTATTTACAGTCTGGCTGCTTTTAAAAGGCAGCCTGCCTGTTTATGAAGGAGAACAATCCATTCCCGGACTGAGTGATATCGTAACAGTCGAACGGGATGCTCTCGGCACAGTGACGCTGAATGGTGGAAATAGGCTTGATCTGGCGCGTGGACTGGGTTTTATCCACGCACAGGAACGTTTCCTGGAAATGGATCTGATGCGCCGCAAGGCTGCCGGAGAGCTGGCAGAATTATTTGGTACGGTAGCACTGCCGGCCGATCGCAAAGCGCGATTGCACCGTATGCGTGCTCGGGCACAGACCATGCTGCAGACGCTGCCACAAGATCAGCTTCGTTTGCTCGAAGCTTATCGGGATGGCGTCAATAAGGGACTGGACAGTCTCAGAATCAGCCAGTTTGGCTATCTGCTTACACAAACTACACCTCGTGCCTGGCAAAGTGAAGACAGTCTGCTGATCGTACTTGCCATGTACATGACGCTGCAGGGGAACAACTTTGATCGTGAACTGGGATTGTCGATGATGCATGCTTCCCTGCCGGAATCCGCCTATCGGTTCCTGACGGCCAGTGGAGGTGAGTGGGATGCCCCGCTGGATGGCAGTCATTTTGAATGGCCGCCCTACCCCTCTGCTGCCGACCTTGATTTACGTTCTATCAGCAAACCGATTTTATCGGATAACGGTTTCCAGGAATCTCCCTCGGTTGGCAGCAACGGATTTGCCGTGGGAGGACACCTGACGAATGGCGGCGCGCTGGTGGCTAATGACATGCATCTGGCCCTGCGAGCACCTAATTTATGGTTTCGTACCCGGCTGATTTACCCGGATTCCAGACAAGAAAACCAAAAGATCGATGTGATCGGCGTCAGTCTTCCAGGCACGCCGGCTATTGTTGTCGGTTCCAATCGTCATATCGCCTGGGGATTCACCAATTCCTACGGTGATTTTGCCGATTGGGTCAGAGTGAATCTCGATCCGGAGAATTCTGCCCGCTATGTCAGTCATGATGAATGGAAATCTGTAAAAATATGGCGTGAAACATTGCATGTGCGAGGTGCGCCCGATGAAATCCTGGAAATCCGCGAAACCGAATGGGGACCGATCCTTGCGCAGGATTTTGATGGCACTCCCCTGGCACTGGTCTGGGCTGCACACCAGTCTGATGCGGTCAATTTCGATATTATCGATCTGGAACAGGCTGACAACCTGGAAAAAGCGGTAGATATTGTCCGGAACACGGGCATTCCGGCACAAAACTTCATTACCGGAAACAAAAATGGTGATATCGCCTGGACAATCGCCGGCCGTATTCCTCAACGTACGGGCAGCTATGATCCGAGCTTACCAGCAGACTGGAGCAAGCAGTCTGCTGGCTGGAATGGCTGGCTTGCACCTGCTGATTACCCGCTGGTTATTAATCCGCCGGATATGCGCCTTTGGAATGGCAACTCAAGAATGATCGATGGCACCATGTTGAACAAACTGGGAGATGGCGGGTATGAACTCGGCGCCCGCAGCCGGCAGATCCGGGATGAATTATATGCACATCATTACTTCTCACCATCAGATCTACTTGGCATCCAGCTGGACGATCGTGCACTGCTTCTCGCTCGCTGGAAGCAACTATTGGATGAAATATTGCAGAAAATACCATCCACCGTATGGCGCAATGAAATGCAACAAGTGCTGCTTGACTGGAATGGGCATGCTTCTGTGCAATCGGTTGCCTACCGGATCGTACGCAGTTTTCGTCTTGAAGTCATGAAACATGTACTCAGCAGTTTAACTGCCAAAGTAAAATCTGATTACCCCGAATTTGAAATACCGCGCCTGAGCCAGGCCGAACATGCAATATGGAAACTGATAGAACAACGGCCGCTTCATTTATTATCCGCTGATGATAGTGATTGGGACAGCCTGCTGGCAGCATGTGCACGCCGGATAGCAGAACAGATGCAAGCTCAGCCTGGTGGCATGGCGGCACGTACTTGGGGAGAGGAAAATACAGCCGATATCCGACATCCGTTCAGCCGCGCTCTGCCATCATGGATTGCCGCATGGCTGAACATGCCTGCCGACCAGTTACCCGGCGATCATCATATGCCACGTATTCAGGCACCCGATTTTGGTGCTTCGCTGCGTTTCGTCGTCGCACCCGGAGAGGAAGAACAGGGTTATTTCGAAATGCCAGGAGGCCAGAGTGGCCATCCACTTTCTCCTTACTACGGCAGCGGTCATTCCGATTGGGTGACAGGAAGGCAAGTATCGTTCATGCCTGGCGCAGCACAACAGATTTTGTATCTCCGCCCGACTGAATTCAAAGCAGATCATTGACGAGTCACTGCTTTCTTCCTGACTGATCCGGTTTGGCTTAATATCTGCAAAAAAGTGTCGATAAAACTTACATTATCTTTATCTATTTCATTGTCAACTTGCTTGTAAAGGATCAAAGCCTTGAAATACAAAAGATCTCCCCGATTGTTCAGCCAATAACAAACGACCGGTTTAGGTTTCAATATCCCTGGGAGTATTCAATGCAGCAAGATAATTCATTATCCACCCAGAACCTTTAGCAGCGATGACATGAACGCAAACCAGACACAAAAAAAACTGCTCGTAATAGAAGATGATCCAGGGCTTCAAAAACAGCTGCGCTGGAGTTTCGATGATTGCAATGTGGCTGTCGCTTCAGATCGTGAAAGTGCTCTTGCACAAATCCGCCGGCACGAGCCCGCTGTCGTCACCATGGATTTGGGATTACCGCCCGATCCAGATGGTGCAACGGAAGGGCTGGCAACTTTGCAGCAGATTCTTGCCGTAGCGCCTGATACCAAGGTAATCGTACTGACGGGCAATCAGAATCATGAAAATGCACTGAAAGCAATCAATATGGGTGCGTATGATTTCCATCAGAAACCTCTCGATGCTAATGTGCTCAGCTTGATCGTGAACCGGGCCTTTTATTTGCACCGGCTGCAGCGTGAAAATCGTGATTTGTTGAAATCCTCTTCAAGTACAGTCATTCCCGGGCTCATTACCAGTGATCCCGGTATGGTCAAAATATGCCAGCAAATCGAGCGTATCGCGTCTTCCGATGTTACGGTCACTCTGCTGGGCGAAAGCGGAACCGGGAAAGAAGTATTGGCCAAAGCACTTCACCAGTTGAGCAACCGGAACCATAAACGCATGGTTGCAGTCAACTGCGCAGCAATTCCTGAATCTCTGCTGGAAGCAGAGTTGTTTGGCTATGAGAAAGGTGCTTTCTCTGGGGCTGTCAAACAGACACCGGGCAAAATCGAATTGGCACAGGGAGGTACATTTTTCCTGGATGAAATCGGTGATTTGCCGTTGTCATTGCAGGCAAAGCTGCTGAGATTTTTGCAGGAACGTGTCATCGAACGTATCGGCGGCAGAGAACTGATCCCGGTAGATGTACGAATCATCTGTGCAACCCACCAGAATCTGAAAGAAATGATCGAGGCCGGTACCTTTCGTGAAGACTTGTACTATCGCCTGTGTGAAATCAGTATCCATATCCCGGCACTTCGCGATCGTATCGGGGATGCCGTTTTGCTTGCCCACCACTTCAAGAACCAGTTTCGGGCGAAAGAAAAACGTCAATCTCTCAATTTCAGCCAGGATGCACTGGATGCAATCAGCAGCCATCCCTGGCCAGGGAATATCCGCGAAATCGAGAATTGCATCAAGCGTGCAGTCATCATGGCAGAAGGTCCGCAAATCACTGCTGCGGATCTCGGGCTGCAACCGGCAGCTGATACTTTTATGCCCGTTACTCTCCGCGAAGTCAGAGACAAAGCAGAACATGAAATGCTCATCAAAGTGCTGGCACGGGTAAATGGCAATGTTGCCAGGGCAGCAGAACTTCTCGGTGTCACTCGTCCTACTCTTTACGACCTGATGAATCGTCATGGGCTCAAATAGGTTGTAGAATTCAGTTATTTTATGACTTGTACTATATACCTAATTGATGCCTAGCCTTTTTCATGAACTGATTTATCAGTCAGCCGCCCGCAATCCCGATTCTACTGCGTTGATCGATCAGAAGCGGCATCTCTCCTATATTGCATTATCTGAAGCAGTGCAATCGATTGCCAGTGCCTTGCATACACTTGGGCTTGGTCGCGGGGAGCGTGTGGCTGTCTATCTCGAGAAACGACTCGAAACGGTCATCGCACTGTCTGGCGCATCTGCTGCAGGGGGAGCATTCGTTCCTGTCAATCCGCTACTCAAAGCCGAGCAGGTTGCCTATATCCTCAAAGATTGCAATGTGCGGATATTGATTACTTCCATTGAGAGACTTGATCTGCTCAAGCCGGTATTATCGCAATGCCATGATCTGCATACCGTGATTATCACCGGCGATTTGCAAGAAGCACCCCTTCCCGGATTGAATGTAGTTTCATGGCAACAGATACAAACATTTTCAGGTGTTACCCGGCTATCTTGCTGCATCGATAGCGATATGGCTGCAATTCTGTATACTTCGGGAAGTACCGGCAAGCCCAAAGGAGTGGTGCTTTCTCATCGCAATCTGGTAACTGGAGCTGTGAGTGTTTCCCAATATCTGAATAACCGGCCTGATGATCGGATACTGGCAGTATTGCCACTTAGCTTCGACTATGGATTGAACCAACTGAATACTGCGTTTTATACCGGAGCCACCGCTATTCTGATGAATTATCTGCTGCCACGCGATATTCTCACCACAATCAGGCAGGAACAGATAACCGGACTGGCCGCAGTACCGCCATTGTGGTCACAATTGGCACAACTGGACTGGAAAGATGCGCAGAGTCTGCGCTATATTACTAATTCAGGCGGCGCAATGCCCCGTATTACCTTGGCACGTCTGCGCGGTGCACTACCCGATACACAAATCTTTCTGATGTATGGTCTGACCGAAGCTTTTCGCTCGACCTATCTCCCTCCCGAGCAAGTGGACAAACGACCGGATTCCATGGGTAAAGCAATTCCCAATGCTGAAGTCATGGTGCTGCGCGAAGATGGTTCCCATTGCGCGCCGGGTGAACCGGGTGAACTGGTGCACCGAGGGCCGCTCGTTTCACTGGGTTACTGGAACGATGCAGATAAAACAGCAGCACGCTTCCGGCCGCTGACTCCCCGTCAATCCGGATTGACCATTCCCGAACTTGCGGTCTGGTCGGGTGATACGGTACGCATAGATGATGAGGGTTATCTGTATTTCATTGGCCGAAGCGATGATATGATCAAAACCTCCGGCTACCGTGTCAGCCCGACTGAAGTGGAAGAAGTTGTTTATGCAACTGAAAAAGTTGCCGAAGCAGCTGCTTTCGGGGTACCCCACCCCACCCTCGGCCAGGCTATCGTGGTCGTAGCCGTTCCCAGAACCGGATTCGAACTCGACCGGGATATGCTGCAATCAGCTTGCAAACAACATTTGCCTGCTTTCATGCAACCGGGCTTGATCGAATTGAGGCAGACTGGTTTACCCCGTAATCCGAACGGAAAAATCGACCGAAAAATGCTGGCCGGTGAATTTCAGCAGGCTTTTCAGGTAGAAGAATCATGACGCATCCAAAACATGTACCGATGACCCAGTTTCCGATACGCGACCACTGTCTCGTCATCGGTGATATTCCGCTCACGCGCCTGGCGCAACGTATCGGAAGTACGCCTTTCTATGCTTACGATCGCAAACTGATTTCTGCACGCATTCAATTTCTCAGGCAGCATTTGCCGGCGGGTATTCATCTGCATTACGCCATGAAAGCCAATCCTATGCCCGCCGTAGTACAGCATTTGGCCGGGCTGGTGGATGGCATGGATGTAGCTTCGATTGGCGAAATGAAAGTGGCACTGGATGCTGGCATTACCCCCGAAAACATCAGTTTTGCGGGGCCGGGTAAAAGTCGTCAGGAGCTGATGTGCGCCATTGCAGCAGGCATTGTCATCAATGTGGAATCCGAGCATGAGTTGGAAACGATCGCACAACTGACAGAAGAGACCGGTTTCCAGCCCAAAATCGCGGTACGGGTCAACCCTGATTTCGAGCTGAAATCCTCCGGCATGAAAATGGGGGGAGGTTCCAAACAGTTTGGTATCGATGCCGAACGTGTTCCGGCGGTCCTGCAACGTATCGCACAGCTCAGGTTCGATTTTGAGGGGTTGCATATTTTCAGCGGATCACAGAATCTCCGGGTCGAAGCCCTGCGGGAAGCTCATGAAAAAACACTGCAACTGGGCTTACAGCTTGCTTCTACCTCACCCGTACCTGTTCGTACCATCAATATCGGAGGCGGATTTGGCGTACCTTATTTTCCCGGTGAAAACCCGCTGGACTTGAATGCTGTGGGAACCAATCTGCAGCAGTTGCTGGCAAAGATCCCCTCTCAATTCTCAGCCATCCGGTTCGTGGTCGAACTGGGGCGCTATATCGTGGCTGAAGCAGGTATTTATGTTTGCCAAGTGTTGGAAAAAAAAATATCGAGAGGGCAGATTTTCCTTGTCACCAATGGCGGGCTGCACCATCATCTGGCAGCATCCGGAAATTTCGGCCAGGTCATTCGCAAAAATTATCCGGTTGCCATTGGCAATAAAATGAAAACTGATGAAACCGAAATCGTTTCAGTAGTAGGTCCTCTCTGCACACCACTGGATCTGCTCGCTGACCGGATGGAATTATCCAAGGCTGAACTCAGAGATCTGGTCGTCGTGTTCCAGTCGGGAGCTTACGGACTGACTGCCAGCCCAACTGCTTTTCTCAGCCATCCTGCTCCACTGGAAGTTCTGATCTGAGAAAATTTACCAAATTGGTATCTGCTGCGGTGGATGATCCGGTTAATTACCTGAGAACAGCTATCTACCGGTATATTGCGGGTAATGATCAATCGCACGATATATTTGGCAAATGATGATTCGCAACAGCGTAATAGAACAACTGTGTTGAAATCGTATCCGGGGATTGCATGAATTCAACATTGAATAAGGAATGATATGAGTGGAATATGTGGCTGGCTGGGAACAGATCACTCGGCAATCGAGAATCAGCAGATCATTGATCGCATGACTCGTTTGCTGATCCGATTTGATGATACCCCTGTACAGGCAGCGGCACGAGGCAATGCTGCCCTCTCCGTTTCTGCAAAAGCAAGCTATGCACATCTGTATGAAAAAGAAGGGTTGCTGGTTGGGATCTGGGGAAGGATAAAATCCCGAAATGCAGATCTTCAGGCAGCCATCAATGCTAAAGGGATGGCTGCGGCACTTGCAGACCGGTGGCGGCAGAAAAGCAGGCAAGCCTTCTCTGATCTTGCTGGCGAATTTGTTTGTTGTATCGTAGACAATCATGCATGTGAAGTTGCTCTGGCCATCGATCCACTGGGTACACACGTACTTTATTATCAGTCGCTGGGTGACGACGGAATTCTATTTGGTACTTCTGCCGATGCTCTGCTCACTCATCCTCAAGCCAGCGCTGAAATTGATCCGCAAGGGTTGTTCAACTACCTTTACTTTCACATGATACCGGGTCCGGGTACTATTTATCTGACTCAGAAACGCCTGCTTCCCGGCGAGTATCTTTATTTCCATGATGGCTGTACGGAAACCGGCCGTTATACACAGATTCGGTTTGATGAAGATATCAAACGTCCTTTTCCGGAACTTCAACAGGAATTTCTTGCCTTGCTCAGAAAGAGTGTCAGTGAAGTGGTACAGGGCCAGAAAGCAGGTACATTCCTGAGTGGCGGGACAGACAGTTCCACTCTGGCGGGAATACTGACAGAAATTACTGGCGAACCTGCCAAAACCTATTCGATTGGCTTTGAAGCTACTGGCTACGATGAAATGTATTACGCACGTATTGCCGCTCAACATTTCTCAACCGACCATCACGAATACTATGTCACACCAGACGATGTTGTAGAAACAATCCCATTGATTGCTTCGATTTTCGATCAGCCTTTTGGTAATGCATCAGCGCTTCCAGCCTATTACTGCGGACGCATGGCCAAAAATGACGGACTCGATTTGCTGCTCGGTGGCGATGGGGGTGATGAACTGTTCGGTGGTAATGTACGTTATGCAAAACAATACATTTTTTCACTTTATGACAAAATCCCGGCAGCTCTGAGAAATTATCTGCTTTCTCCCCTTATTTTATCTCTTCCAGAAGACAAAGGGCCTAAACTGCTGCGCAAGGCACGAAGCTATGTTGCGCAGGCAATGGTTCCCATGCCTCATCGTATGGAAACTTACAATCTATTAACATACTACGGATTTGAAGCTGTATTTTCACCGGAATTACTGGAAAAGATCGATACGGCATATCCTACTCTGCTGATTGAGCGCGCCTATCAGGATGTATCTCATGCACGCAGCCTGATTAACCGCATGCTTGCCTTTGATTGGAAATTCACGCTGGCAGATAATGATTTCCCCAAGGTTGTCCAGGCCTGTCATCTGGCTGGCGTGGAAGTAGCTTTCCCGTTCGCCAATGATGAAATGCTCGCTTTTTCTCTTGCACTTGCTCCCGAACAAAAACTGAGAGGA
Source organism: Nitrosomonas sp. (assembly GCF_040256045.1). GTDB lineage: Bacteria > Pseudomonadota > Gammaproteobacteria > Burkholderiales > Nitrosomonadaceae > Nitrosomonas. The sequence continues at coordinate 32,285 of NZ_JBDZWD010000011.1, read as the reverse complement.
ACGCAGCTGCGCTATTTCTTTAAACAGGCGCTGCGCGGCTTCCTGCCGGATGAGATCATTACCAAACAAAAACAGGGATTTGGTTTACCATTTGGTGTCTGGCTCCAGGCACATAAACCTTTACGGGAAATTGCTGCGGACAGCCTGAATGATCTCAAATCACGCAACATCATACGCAAAGATTTCATTGACCGGTTGCTTGACCGTCATCTTCATGAGCATGCCAGCTATCATGGCACGATGGTATGGCTGCTGATGATGCTGGAGTACTGGTTCAAGCAGCATCATCCGATAAAAGTTTAATTTTTATCTGATTCTAAACACTTCGCAGCTCATGATTCCTTATCAGTTCCGGCCGTAAATAAAAAGAAGATTAATCCTGATAAAAAGTAGCGATCATTCAATAAATGGGCTCCCGACATTGAAAACAGCCAACCATTAGCTTGTCATATTTTGGCGACACCAGTATAGTAAAGTACGTTTTATTTTAACGACATGTTTATCTGAATTCAGGCCGGATAACATGTAAATATATGAAAGAAATGCAATAAGTAACAATAATGCTGGTCCCAGGAAAAAATATAAAGTCATATCGTTCATATATTCCCTGAATTGGAAACTAATTCCAGTAATAAAATCTGATTTGAATCTCAGACCTTCTTAAATACAGCCTGACCAAGGAAAAGTATGAACGATATCGAAGCAGCTTTTCATCAGTATTTTGAAATCATTGAAGCTAACACACCGGAATTACTTAAAACGGTGTTCGATTTACGCTATCGGATTTTGTGTGTTCACAATGTCATTCCCGGGTTTGACACTAACAATTATCCAAACGAGTTGGAGAGTGATCAATATGACAGTCACTCAATCCATTTTTTATTGCGCCATCGGCCAACCAATACTTTCATTGGCACAACCAGGTTGATCCTGCCCAATCCGCTCGATCCTATGGATAAATTTCCGACAGAGCTCAACACTCATTTTTATCCTGGCTTTGTTCTGGATTCATCGTCTCGGAAACATACTACTGAAGTATCGCGCTTTGCTATTCTCAGCGATTTTTTCAAACGAAAAGGCGAGCGCCATATGCTATCACAATCTACTGAAATAGGATGCAAAGCACAGGAACGCCGTCGCTTTCCGCATCCGATGCTCGGGCTTGTTGTCGGACTTATACAATTATGTGCACGAAATAATATCTACCATTTAATTTCGGCCATGGAGCCAGCTTTAAATAAATTACTAGGTTTTTACAGCTTACAAATGAATCCAATCGGCCCACCAGCCGATTATCATGGTCTTCGTACTCCTTATTATCTTTATCTGCCTGATTTACTTGATCGAATGTATCAGGATCATCGTTCACTCTGGGAGCTTATTACCGATCATGGAAAAATCTGGCCCATGAACTTGACTGGCATACATAAAAAAGAACTTAAATCGACTCATATCAATAATATTTATATATCCGGAAACTGTCGGCATCGATAGTATTCATTATTGTGATGGGATTTTTGGGTTATTGGTTCCGGGGTATTTTTTTTCTCACTTTGTTGGTCACATTTTCGTTCGCAGGTAACGCTCAATCCTTTAACGACTCAGTCGAAGTCATTACCCATCCCGGCATCAACTCGAATTATCTTTCTAAAAATCTGTTACGTTCTATTTTTGGTATGCGTCTCAGAGCTTGGCAGAATGGTCTACCTGTCAGAGTTTTTGTCTTACCGGATGATGCACCGTTACATAGTGTCTTCACAAAACAAAAACTAAATCTTTTTCCTTATCAATTGAGATCGGCGTGGGATCGCATGGTCTATTCCGGAACCGGACAAGCACCGTTTGTCGTACATACTGAAGAAGAAATGCGTGCCAGAATTGCATCAACACCGGGTGCAATTGGTTATTTGAGTGGAAGTATGATTAATGATAGTGTCCAGGTCGTTCATATCGATGAGTAACAGCAGATTTTCAACTATAGCTTTCTTTTTAGGCAGCTCAGCCCTGTCACTGATTTTTCTGGCCAGATCCGTTCTGGCGGAAGAGCTGCCTAAATTACAAAACCTGGATCTTTTCAAACTGAATGGTTTTCTGAGCCAGGGCTACATCAAGACGAATAAGAACAATTTTTTTGGTCACAGTAACGATTCTGGCAGTCTCGATTTCCGGGAAATTGGCCTGACGGCTTCTTTGCGTCCCTCACCAAAACTGCAATTATCCGGTCAATTACTCCATCGCAGAGCTGGAGAAGGCAGCAACGGTGGCATCCACATTGATTTCGGTTTTCTAGATTATAATTTCGCCAATACACCTGCAGCTGAAATCGGCATACGTCTGGGCAGGATGAAGAATCCATTCGGGTTTTATAACGATACACGCGATGTACCATTTACTCGCCCGAGCATACTGCTGCCTCAGTCAATCTATTTCGATCGTACTCGCAATCTTGCACTAGCTTCAGATGGGATTCAGGTATACGGAGAATCGCGCGCGGACTGGGGAAATATTACCGTACAATTTGGAGCTGCTTTTCCCCAAGTAGACGGTCGTGATACTGAGATATCGGTGTTACGATCATTACAACGCCGTGGAGATCTTAAAACAAAGTTATCATATATTGGTCGGATACTTTATGAGCAGGCAGATGGAAAACTCCGTTTGGCAATAAGTGGGGCTCAGGCTAATGTGGGGTATAGCCCAGGCTATAACGATATTCTTCTTAATGGCTCATTCAGATTCTCGCCTCTAATTTTGTCCGCGCAATATAATGCAGAACGTTGGAGCATAACATCCGAATATGCGCTACGCCATCTTTCCTGGAAAGATTTTGGCAATGACGCAGCTTTCCAGCAAAGTTTTACAGGTGAGAGTTTTTATCTGCAAGGTGTCTATCGGTTTTATCCAAACTGGGAAGCAGTACTACGTTATGATTTGCTCTTCACTAACAGAAAAGATCGTAGTGGTAAAAAATTTGCTGCCAGTACCGGTTATCTGTATCCGGCCCACAATCAATATGCCAAGGATCTCACAATAGGATTGCGCTGGAATATTACGCCTGCCATCATGTTGAGTACAGAATATCATCGGATCAACGGAACGGCTTGGCTATCTCCGCTAGATAATCCCGATATGTCCCATACTGGGAAAAACTGGAATCTGTTCGCTGTACAGGCTTCCTACCGTTTCTGAATCATCACTTAATCAAATCCGTTGCCTTCGTGGATTCAGATATTCAAAAAAAAGCCGGTAAAAAAGCTTCAAAAATATTTATCGGATTAAACTGGAAAATTTCACTTCTGAGCAGTCTGATTCTACTGCTTGTGGTAACAATTTTCAGTGTCATCAATTATCAAAGTCTGATTGACAGTATCGATCAGGAAAGAGAAGCAAAGTATCGGCGCTATGCCAGAGAAATAGAAAGCCTGATTGGTCGTAATTCTGAAAATTTGCACGGACTGGTCAGGATCATTCCCTACCTGAAGGATATGGAACCGAGTCTTCTATCAGGAATGGCGGATAAAGTATTCGATACATTTGATCGGTACTGGACGTTGTTTCAGATTCAAAATGATATTGAAGATGTGCGCTTTTATGATTCATCTGATTCGCTCCTGGCAAAGTGGGGTAATTTCGAAGCCAACAACTATCGCGATAACCTCATTCTTGATCATATACGTGAAGTCAACCTGCATGAACAGCCTGCCACTCTGATGATATGTGTGGAGAGCTGCACTCAGTACATAATCGAGCCTTTACTGGTTGAAAGTACACGTGTCGGCACTATCGTCATCGGATCATCCCTGGTCGACGTATTCCTAAATTTCAAACGTGCATCGGGCTCGGATATCGGATTGTTTGTCAAGAACACGCTTATTCCCGCACATGAAGGTGAATCATTCAATAATGGCAGCATGAGTATCCCCGAATGGGATGTTTATATCGCAGCCATGACGGACAGCAAAAAAAATTTTGCTATTCTGAAAAAAGCAGCCATGACCTACCCCGATTTGAAAATCATCGGTCAAGGTATTCAGAATAAATGGAGCAGCCGGTATCATCAGATAAAGCTGCTGCCTCTGCAGGGTATTCGTATAGCTGACCAAGCACAGCTGGTTATTATCACTGAAGTAACCGATACCGTTCGGGCAATTCAGGATTCTATCTGGCGTATCATCGTCATTGGTCTGGGCAGTTTGTTACTTTCTGGAATCATCCTGTTCAGCATACTCACCACATCGTTATCACTGCTTAAGCATATCGCTTCCATCATGCCTCTGCTGGCCGGTGGCGGCTTCGGTAGTTTTCGCAGTACGCTTGCCTCTCGCTGGAAGAAACGTCTCTTCAAAGATGAAATTGATCTCATGCATGATGCATCATTGGCACTTTCTCATAAGCTTGAGAGCCTGGAAGAAAAAATTGCCTACCGCACCAAAATGCTGATCAGCCAGCGTGATGAACTCAGCAAAGAGAAAGATTTCATCGAAAATCTGCTTGATACTGCACAAGTTATCGTCCTGACACAGGATGCCAGTGGAAAGATAGTGATGCTCAATGCTTACGGGGAGATGCTGACTCGCTACAGCGAGAGTGAGCTGCAAGGCAGACATTTTCTGGAACTGCTTGCGTCCGATAGCGAGCAATATAATCTCGATCTGCATTTGCTGGAAATTCGCCAGGGACAGCGTGATCAATTACGACATGAAGCTGTCGTGATATGTAAAGATGATTCAAAACGGCACATTGCCTGGCTTCATTCACGCCTGACGTGGCAATCCAAGGATGATCCTTCGGCAATTCTGTCGGTTGGGCTGGACATTACCGAATACAAACGTGTGGAAGGCCATCTGGCGTGGCTAGCAGATCACGATCCATTGACAAATCTGTATAACCGTCGTCGATTCAGCGAAGAACTGGAGCAGATACTCGGCTGGGCAGAAAGATACCAGCACCCCGGAGCACTGCTGTTTTTCGATCTGGATCGGTTTAAGTTCGTAAATGATACCAGCGGCCATCAGGCGGGTGATACCATGTTGAAAATGGTCGCTGGCATGCTATCTCGCACGATTCGCACCGCTGATATCGCGGGACGGCTGGGTGGAGATGAATTTGCTGTCATCTTGCCGGAAATCACCCCTGAAGCAGCCATCGAAGTTGCAAAAAAGATTCTTGCCCGCCTGGGAGAAACGCAACTGTCATTCAATGGCAGAACCCACAGCATCTCAGCCAGTATCGGGATCGTAATTTTTCCCGAACATGGAAATAATGTCCACGATTTACTGGCAGCTGCTGACCTTGCCATGTACCAGGCCAAAGAAACAGGGCGTGGAACCTGGCATGTGTACTCCAGTATCGATCAGGCACGAGAACGGGTGCACACGCTAGTTTACTGGAAAGAGAAAATTGAATATGCTCATACGAATGACCAGTATCTGCTTTATCTGCAACCTATCCAATCCCTGAGCAGCAGATCGATTCATTATTATGAGGTCTTGCTGCGCATGCGGGATGAAGACGGAACGATCCATTCTCCGGCTGCATTCATCCATGCAGCAGAGCATACCGGACTTATCCACAGGATCGATCATCTGGTACTCCGCAAGGCAATTGCCCTTGCTGCCAGAATCAATCAAGGAACCAGTCGGATCAGCTTGTCTATCAATTTGTCGGCACATGCCTTTAACGATCCGGAACTATTACCCGCCATCAACCAGGCTCTCTCTACCTGCCATATCGATCCAAGTTTGTTGATATTCGAAATAACGGAAACTGCTGCACTGGATAATCTCCCCGGGACACGCAGCCTTTTGCGCGATCTGAAGCAACTGGGTTGTGGATTTGTCCTGGATGATTTTGGCGTAGGTTTCTCTTCTTTCTACTATCTGCGCGAATTACCGGTTGATGCAGTCAAGATCGACGGCACATTCATCCGCAATCTTGCCAGCAACCCGGATGATCAAATACTCGTCAGCGCTCTGTGTACCGTAGCAAAGGGATTTGGTAAAAAGATCACCGCAGAATTCGTTGAAAGCAAAGAAATATTGAGTATCTTAGATAAGATGGACATCGATTTTGCTCAGGGATATTACATAGGCACGCCAGCGCCGGCTGAATATTTCTTTCCTGATCAAACTGATTGAGTGAGAAAAAGAAATACCGGATAAAAAAACCGCCCGGAAGGGCGGTTAGAAAATTTGAATCATATCTCTCTCAGTTTTTGTTGTCTTTTTCTGCCTTGTCTACATTATCGGGCATGGAATCGCGTTCCATTGACATGCTTGGTGGATACTGTGCAGGTTTAGGATCCATACAGGCAGTCAGAAAAGTTGTTATAGCCAGTGCAGCAGCCAATACAAGTGAAAGCTTCATTTTTCGTCTCCCATAAAGTTAAGAATATATAGTCTTTCTATAAGTCACTTGCTGCCTGGCTTCCATTTTTGAAAAACCAGCGCCTGCTATTTTTATCAGAATCAAATTTTATTGTCCAGCAGATTCGAAACCAGCCTGATATCTATTTTCCCGGTGGTATGGGATTACCCCGGGGAAACTCTGCAAAATTATAATTCTGGCTTGTCGCGCTGTATCCTTGCAGGGGCCTGCTTATCCAACAATAATTTCATAATCATGCGTGATCTCCACTGTTGCTTTCAGCATCATGGAAGCAGAACAGTATTTCTCGGCAGAAAGATTGATCGCCCGTTCCACCTGCCGGGGGTCGAGATCTTTTCCCGTAATAATGAAATGCAGGTGAATACGGGTAAACACTTTGGGATCTTCTGTTGCACGCTGTGCCTCCATCCCGACCCGGCAGTCGGTAATTGCCTGTCGACCCTTACGCAGAATATGCACTACATCGAAAGCGGTACAACCACCCAAACCCAGTAATATCATTTCCATGGGACGCGGCCCTAAGTTCTTTCCGCCTGCTTCCAGTGCACCGTCCATTAGTACAGAGTGCCCGCTCCCGGCTTGTCCGAGAAAACTAACTCCTTCCTGCCACACAATATTTGCTTTCATTTACTTTAAAGATAAGTTGATAATGGATGGAAAACCATTTCTTCCAGCAGCCTTGAAGCTGTCATCAGCAGCAAAACAGATTCCGAGATTCAACAATTCCTCCCAGATATCTCCTTGCACTACTCCCTTGATGATCCGATCGATGGCCGCTGCCTGCAACAGTGCTTGTACCAGTAAGGGATAGCGTATGCGCTGAACCGCCCCCGTCATCAGTTTTTGTTTGGCAGGCCATATCCGTAATGCCGTCATGGCCTGTTCGATTGTCATACCCCGGCTGGAGTTTTTAAGCACGTGAATTTTTATCAGCAAACGAATCTGTTCTGACAAAATAGACAGAATCAATGGAGGTGCCGCCCCTTCCCCTTGCAATCCTTCCAGAATGTGGCGATAACGCACCATATCAGCCGCTAGCATGGCTTCTGGTAACTGCAACACATCAAAGCGGGTGACGTCGAAAATAGCATTCTTGACCTGTTCGAAAGTCAGTTGGCCAGGTGGATAGAGTAGCCCAAGTTTATGGATTTCCTGGTGGGCTGCCAGCAGATTACCTTCAATTTTGCTCGCAAAGAATTGCAGCGTATCCCGATCAATCCTCTGGTTCTGCCGGTCGAGGCGCTGTTTTATCCAGTGTGCCAGCCGGTCACGCCCAACCGGTTTTACTTCAATTATCTGACCTGTATGTTCAAGCGCCTTGAACCACTTGCTTGCACGTCCCTGTTTGTCGATTTCCGGTAAAGTAACGATAGTCACAGTATCATGCGGTAACTCCCGGCAGAATGTTTCGATCGCTATGCTACCTTCTCTGCCCGGTTTTCCGGAAGGAATACGTAAATCAAGCATACGCCTTTCACTGAACAGTGAGGATTGCCATCCCCACTGGGACAGATTCCCCCAGTCAAAACGCTGATCGGTAGTCAAGATGGTACGTTCGGTGTAGCCTTGCTCCCTGGCATACGCACGGATCCTGTCGACGGTTTCCATTACCAACAGCAACTCATCCCCGAGTACCCCATACAACGGTGCGATACTTCCATCAAGCTGTCTGGCAAGATGCTCAGGATCCAATCGCATACGCTACCGCTTTATCTGGCAGATGTGACTGCTGAAACCTGACGAAGAATCTGTTGCACGGCATCTTTCTGCATATCCTTGTACAGCATCTCCTCCTCTGCCGCCTTTGCCAGCTCTTGTGCATCCAGGAAAGGAAGAATGCGGGTCAGTCTGATTTCCTGCAGAGATGCCAGTTCAGCATTGTGCGCATCGAGCAGCCGGGCAGCTACCCGATAGATCAGCTCAAACTCACGCACTCTTCCACTCTCCGACAGCGACAGGATTCTTTTTTCCTTGGTTGCATGAACGATCTGAATGATTGCTTCGGATTTCTCAGCTTTATTGACGACCTTGACCCGGGTATGCGTACTGATCACCCGTTCCAGATCGGAACCAATGGTCTGTCCTGCAGGTGCCCTGATGTAAACCCGTTCAAAAGGAAGTTCGGAAACCTGTCCCCGCAGTTTGAAACCGCAAGCAGCCAGCCCGAGTACAAGCGAAACAGCCATCAGAGTTCGGAATGTCGTCATATATAAAACCTCTTTCGCTAAACAACGATATTGACCAATTTTCCCGGCACAACGACGATTCTCTTGACGGGCCGGCCGGCCATACTTTTTTGTATATGTTCGTCTTCCAGAGCCGCTCGTTCAACAGCAGGCCGGTCTGCTTCTCTGGCAATACGTATCTGTCCACGCAATTTGCCATTGATCTGGACGACAATTTCAATTTCATCCTGGATCAATGCCTGATCATCTGCCTGTGGCCAGGGTTGATCGAGCAGTTCAGTACCCGGTCTGAGCTCACGCCACAGTGCATGGCAGATATGTGGAACGATGGGTGAAAGCAGCAATACGATATTTTCCAAAGCTTCCTGCATTAATTGGCGTGCAGCTGGATGAGTACCTTGCACATCGGACAGCTCGTTCATCAGCTCCATGATGGCCGCAATCGCGGTATTGAAAGTATGACGCCGTTCAAGATCATCCGTCACCTTAACGATCGTCTGGTGCAACTGGCAACGCAAATCCCGCAGATCAGCCGGATATTCCTGATACGGTACCGGGGTAGTAGTCGCAGCAGCTTCGCCACCCTGCTGTTTGTGCAGATAAACCTGTCTCCACAACCGCTTGAGAAAACGGAAAGCACCTTCGACACCCGCATCGGACCACTCCAGCGTTTGTGTCGGTGGGCTGGCAAACATCATGAACAGTCGTGCAGTATCTGCCCCATATTGCTCGATGATTTCCTGCGGATCGATCCCGTTGTTTTTCGATTTTGACATGGTGCCGATACCTCCGGATTCAACCGGCTGACCATCCGCCCGCAAAATAGCACCGCTTCTTTTTCCTTCTGCGTCATGCTGTACATCCACTTCTGCCGGATTGAAATACTGGATACGCCCACTGCCGGTTTTACGAAAAAATATCTCATTCAGCACCATGCCTTGAGTCAACAGATTGGCAAAAGGCTCATCGAACGACACCAGTTCCAGATCGCGCATGACCTTGCTCCAGAAACGCGAATACAGCAAATGCAGAATGGCATGCTCGATTCCGCCGATATACTGATTGACCGGCAACCAGTAATTTGCCCGCTGGTCGGTCATGGCAGCAGGCTGATCCGAACAGGCATAACGGATGAAATACCATGAGGAATCGACGAATGTATCCATGGTATCGGTTTCTCGGCGTGCCTGCCGCCCGCAACATGGACAGGTACATTCATAGAAGGAGGGTGTTTTTGCCAGTGGATTGCCCGAACCATCCGGTACCAGATCTTCCGGGAGTACAACGGGTAACTGATCGTCCGCTATCGGCACCACGCCGCAATTATCACAATGGATCAGCGGAATCGGACAGCCCCAGTAACGCTGACGTGAAACTCCCCAATCGCGCAAGCGATACCGCACCCGTTTCTCACCCAGCGCTTTCTGCCCCAGTTCCACTGCAATTGCATCGATCGCCTCCGATGATTTCAAGTCTGAAAACCGAGCTGAATTGAATGTCACCCCATATTCGGTAAAGGCCTGAATGAGCGGTACGGATAACTCGCCATTTTCCGGCCTGATAACTGGTTTGATCGGTAGAGAATGCTGGCGGGCAAAATCAAAATCACGTTCGTCATGTGCAGGTACCGCCATGACAGCACCTTCACCATAGCTCATCAGTACATAGTTGGTGACCCATACCGGCAGGCGCTCACCGGTCAGTGGATGCAGGACATACAATCCAGTGGCCATCCCTTTTTTTTCCTGGACAGCCAGCTCTGCTTCCATCGTGGCACCTTGCCGGCAGGATTCAATGAAGGCTGCCAGATCAGGCTGACTGCGTGCTGCATGCAAGGCGACCGCGTGTTCTGCCGCAACCGCCACATAGGTCACCCCCATCAGTGTATCTGCCCGGGTGGTGAATACCTTCAACGCTTGTGGCATGCCGGAAGCAGTATCAGGTGGGAATGTAATGTCCACACCAAAGCTTTTACCAATCCAGTTAGCCTGCATAGTTTTTACGCGCTCCGGCCAACCTGGCAATTTTTCCAGATCGGCCAGCAATTCATCTGCGTAGCGGGTTATGGCCAGGTAATAACCGGGAATTTCCCGTTTTTCCACCACTGCACCGGTACGCCAGCCACACCCATCAATCACCTGCTCATTGGCCAGCACCGTCTGATCGACCGGATCCCAGTTGACCACCTGTGTTTTCTGGTAGGCAATACCCTTCTCCAGCATGCGCAGGAACAACCACTGATTCCAGCGATAATATTGTGGATCGCAAGTGGCCAGTTCCCGCTGCCAATCGATGGCAAACCCCAGGCTTTGCAACTGGCTGCGCATGTAGGCGATATTGTCATAAGTCCATTTTGCAGGCGGCACCCCTTTCTGGATCGCAGCGTTCTCGGCCGGCAGTCCGAATGCATCCCAACCCATCGGCTGCATGACGTTATACCCTTGCATACGGCGATAACGCGACAATACATCCCCGATCGTATAGTTACGCACATGCCCCATGTGCAGTTTTCCGGAAGGATAAGGAAACATAGAAAGACAGTAATATTTCGGTTTGTCCGGTATTTCAGTCGCATTGAAAATGCCTGTTTCCTGCCAGCTCTGCCGAGCTTGTCGTTCTATTTCCTGGGGGTGGTATTTTTCTTGCATGGATGAATGAGTTTCTGCGGGAATGATAAAATTGCGATTATACCTTTAAGGAACCTCTGATTAAGTTCTCCATGAACTGCTTGCAGGCAAAGTGAAGAGGCAAGTCATTCAGATCTGACAGAAGGCTTCTGGTGAGAAATCTCTTGCCGCCGTGTATTCTTCCCTCAAAAGATAGGGCTACCTTGCTTGCCATCGGTATAATCCGCAGCATGAAAACCGATGATTTCGATTTCCACCTTCCCGATGAGCTGATTGCACAGTTTCCGCTTGCAAACCGGGCAGACAGCCGGATGCTGTATGTAAACGGCAAGCACGCTGATTTGCGTGATGCCACTTTCAGAAATCTGCCTGATTACCTCAAACGAGGCGATGTCATCGTGCTCAACAATACCCGTGTCATCAAAGCCCGTCTGTCAGGCATCAAATCCACTGGCGGTAAAGTTGAAGTCATGGTTGAGCGCATTCTGGACACGCATCGGGCACGGGTACTGATCCGTGCCAGTCACGCACCGGTGATTGGCTCCACACTGCTGCTGGAAGACAAGATAACCGCACAGGTAGAAGCACGCGAGCAGGATATTTATACCCTGCGTTTCATGCATTCGCAGCCGCTGATCGAATTGCTCGATCAATTTGGACATACGCCGCTACCGCCTTATATCGGGCGAAATGCGACTGTTTCCGATGAAAGCCGCTATCAGACCGTTTTCGCGCAGGAAAGCGGAGCCGTTGCAGCCCCTACTGCCGGCTTGCATTTTGATGAAACCATACTGCAAACATTACGTACTCTGGGAGTGAAAATCGCCTATATCACATTGCATGTCGGAGCAGGAACCTTTCAGCCGGTACGCGTGGAAAATATCGATCAGCATGTTATGCATGCCGAGCCATACCATATCCCGACAGAAACGGTGGAGACTATTCGGATGTGCAAATCTGCCGGTGGCAGCGTACTTGCCGTAGGTACCACCAGTCTGCGCGCACTGGAAGCCTGTATGCTGGCTAACGATGGAACACTGGTTGCCGGTACCGGTGAAACCAGTCTGTTCATCACGCCTGGTTTCCGCTTTCGCATCGTGGACCGATTACTGACCAATTTTCATCTGCCTCGCTCCACGTTGTTGATGCTGGTATCAGCTTTCGCCGGGATGGAAACCATCCGCCGCTCCTACCGGCATGCCATTGATCATCATTATCGTTTTTTCAGTTATGGTGACGCCATGCTGATCGACAGCCAGCCATGAAATTTCAACTTCACTGCCGTGACCAGGGAGCCCGCCGAGGAACTTTGACACTTGCCCATGGCGCGATGGAAACTCCGGCCTTCATGCCGGTAGGTACCTACGGTGCAGTCAAAGGCTTATCTCCGGATGAGCTGCACACCCTGGGTGCCGGGATCATTCTGGGTAACACTTTCCATTTATGGCTGCGCCCCGGTCTGGAAGTGATTGAAGCGCATGGAGGGTTGCACCGGTTCATGCACTGGGACGGTCCGATCCTGACCGACTCGGGTGGGTTCCAGGTATTCAGCCTGGGAGCACTGCGCAAAATCAGTGAAGAAGGTGTGCGTTTCCGTTCACCGGTCAACGGGGATACCTGTTTTCTGACACCGGAAGAATCCATGCGGATCCAGCGGATACTGAATTCGGATATCGTCATGATATTTGACGAATGTACCCCCTACCCGGTCGATATGCAGACTGCCGAATCTTCCATGCAACTGAGCCTGCGCTGGGCGGAACGTTCAAAAGCAGCCCACGCCAGTAACCCGAATGCACTGTTCGGTATCGTGCAGGGAGGCATGTATGAATCACTGCGCGATCGTTCCGCGGCCGGGCTGTGTGCTATCGGTTTCGACGGCTACGCCCTCGGCGGATTATCCGTGGGTGAACCCAAAGCCGATATGCAGCGTATCCTCAGACACACTGCACCCCAACTGCCTGCAGACAAACCGCGCTATCTGATGGGCGTGGGAACACCCGAGGATATCGTCCACGCTGTAGCGCAGGGTATCGATCTGTTCGACTGCGTGCTGCCCACCCGCAATGCACGCAATGGCTGGCTTTACACCAGCCAAGGCATTCTCAGGCTGCGTAACAGCCGCTACCGGTTGGATACCTCTCCACCGGATGAACATTGTGATTGCTACACCTGCCGTCATTTCACACGTGCTTACCTGCACCATCTGCAGCGTACTGGCGAAATGCTGGGTGCCCGGCTCAACTCGCTGCATAACCTGCATTACTACCAGCGACTTATGGCTGATATCCGTAAAGCAATCGAAACCGGTCAGTTTGAACAGTTTGCACGCAAATTTTCTGATCAGGACTTCATGCTAAAATGTGCTTCAGTTTAATTTGTATCCCTACCAAATCGAAGGAGAAGATCATATGCTCATAACAGAAGCTTTTGCCCAGACTGCCAATGGTGCAGCTCAGACTTCCGAACCCACCCTGATGAGCTTTCTGCCCATGATTGGTATTCTGGTCATTTTCTATTTTCTGTTGATCCGCCCGCAAACAAAACGAGCCAAAGAACAGAAAGAAATGCAGAATAGATTACAGAAGGGAGATGAAATTGTCATCAGTGGCGGTGAACTGGGGCGAGTCGTCAGTGCTGGCGATAGCTACATCACCATGGAAATTGCGACTGGTGTCGAAATCATCGTTCTCAAATCCTCTGTTCAGACACTGTTACCCAAAGGAACACTGAAAAGTGTCGAAACCGGTAAAAGCAATCGAGCACTGAAAAACAACAGACAGAAAGCTGGCGAATCCCGCCAGGATGAACTTGAAGACAACATAACGGAAACCAGTGAAGTTGAATCTTCCTCAGCACCCTCCAAACAGGATAGCGAAAAAAATTAGTTTAGCAGCACCGGTCTCTATGAGATTGCTGCAGCATTTCCGCCCCTTTTTCTTCTGAAACACTGGTTATCATGAATCGCTATCCCCTTTGGAAATATATCGTTATCGCCGTTTCAATACTGCTTGGATTGCTATATACCCTGCCCAACTTTTTTGGTGAATCTCCTGCTGTTCAGATTTCACCTTTGCGGACCGGCATTCAAACTGATACGGCCCTTCTGCAGCGTACTGAACAAGTACTCAAACAGCATGGCCTACCCTACAACGGAACGATACTCGAATCCACCGGAATCAAGATCCGGTTTTCCGATACCGATACCCAAATCAAAGCACGCGATATTCTGGATACTGAAGTGGGTAGTGATTACGTCGTTGCCTTGAACCTGCTGCCAAATTCCCCTCAATGGATGCGCCATATTGGTGCACTGCCTATGTATCTGGGCCTCGATCTGCGGGGTGGCGTCCACTTTATGCTGCAGGTAGACATGGCAGGTGCATTGACTAAAGCACTTGACCGTTACAACGCGGATCTGCGCAGCACCTTGCGCGAACAGAGAATTCCTTCAGCCGGGATCGACCGGGATCGTTCAAGAATCATCATCAAATTCCGTGATGAACAGGCACGTGAAAAAGCAATTTCTGAACTCGGAAAAACCTTTGAAGATCTCACTTTCCGATCGGAAGATGTCAACGGAGAGCGACGCCTGATTGCCTCGATCAAGCCTGAAGCACTGACACGTATGCAAAATACTGCAGTCCAGCGCAATATCACCACTCTGCGCAACCGGGTGAACGAACTGGGCGTGGCAGAACCGATCATCCAGCAGGCAGGCGCCGACCGGGTAATCGTGCAGTTGCCGGGTGTGCAGGATACCGCCAAGGCTAAGGATATTCTGGGCAGAACCGCCACACTGGAAGTACGCATGGTCGACGAGGATGGTGATATCGATGCTGCATTGCGCGGATCAGTACCTTCCGGGAATGAGCTGCTTTCCGAGCGCGGAGGAGGACATCTGCTGGTCAAAAAGCAGGTATTACTCACCGGTGATCGCATCACGGATGCTCAACCCGGTTTCGATCAGGACAGACAGGCTGCTGTTCACGTTACCCTGGATAACAACGGCTCACGAATTTTCAAACAGCTGACACGTAATAACGTGGGTAAGCGTATGGCCATCCTGCTGGTAGAGAAAAATGTGACTGAAGTCGTTACCGCCCCGGTCATCCGGGAAGAAATCGGTGGCGGGCGTGTACAGATCAGCGGGCAGATGAACAGTATCGAAGCGCGTGATGTAGCCCTGCTGTTGCGTGCCGGTGCTCTGGCCGCTCCCATGGAAATCATTGAGGAACGTACTGTCGGGCCAAGTCTCGGCGCTGAAAATATAGAAAGAGGATTTAATTCGACTCTGTACGGCTTCCTGATCGTATCCGTATTCATCATGATTTATTACTCGGCTATCGGCATAATCTCTGTCGTGGCACTCGCTACCAACCTGTTGTTTCTAATTGGATTGCTTTCAATCTTACAAGCTACATTGACACTCCCTGGAATGGCCGGAATGGCTCTGACCGTGGGTATGGCAATCGATGCCAATGTACTGATCAACGAACGGATCCGTGATGAATTGCGGCATGGCGCCACACCCCAGGCTGCTATCCATGCCGGGTATGAGCGTGCATGGGATGCAATCATCGATACGAACCTCACCACATTACTTGCCGGCCTCGGTCTGATGATGTTCGGCAGTGGACCGATAAAAGGTTTTGCCGTCGTATTGTGCCTGGGAATTCTGACTACACTTTTCAGTGCTGTCACTGTTTCGCGTGCAATGGTCAATCTGTTTTACGGAAATCGTAAACTGACGCATGTCCCAATCGGAACCATCAAAATGCTGAAAAAAAGCAGCAGCAAACGTTAAATATTTACTGAAACCGGATAATCATGGATTTTTTCAGATTCGAACGCGATATTCCCTTTACCCGCTGGGGAAAGTTTTCAATGACTTTTTCCCTGATTATCTCCATCCTGGCGATTTATTCCCTTGCCACAAAAGGGCTGAATCTCGCAGTAGATTTCACTGGTGGTACTGTGATGGAGGTCAGCTACCAGCAACCTGCCGATCTCGATAAGACGCGTAAGATCCTCGCTGGCATCGGAATGTCTGATGCAATCGTACAGAATTTCGGAACATCCCGTGACGTCATGATCAGGCTTCCCGTCAAGCTGGAACACGCCGGAGGTAATCTGTCCGAAACCGTCATGACTGCGCTTAAGGCAGATGATCCTTCAGTCGAGATGAAGCGGGTAGAGTTCGTGGGTCCACAAGTAGGTGATGAACTGCTGGAAAATGCCTTACTGGCAATGCTGTTCGTTTCCATTGGTATCGTTGCCTATCTGGCTTTCCGATTCGAATGGAAATTCGGTGTCGCCTGTATCATTGCCAATCTGCATGATGTGTTGGTTATCTTAGGCTGTTTCTCCTTCTTTCAATGGGAATTCGATCTGACCGTTCTGGCTGCCGTGCTCGCGATACTGGGCTACTCCGTCAATGAATCCGTGGTTATCTCCGACCGGATCCGGGAAAATTTTCGCAAGCTGCGTAAGGCAACCGTAACAAAAGTCATTGATAATGCCATTACTGAAACCATGTCACGCACGATCATCACGCATGGTAGTACACAAATGGTCGTTATTTCCATGTTCCTGTTCGGAGGAGAAGCACTGCACAACTTTGCACTGGCACTGACGATTGGTATTCTGTTCGGTATTTATTCATCGATCATGATTGCCAGCCCAATACTGTTATTACTGGGCGCCAAGCGGGAAGATCTGGTCAAAGCCGATCGTAAACCGCAGGAAGAAGCTTTACCATAAAACTGTTTATGGTTTTCCAGTTGAATAATCTTTTTGTACTCATAGGATGACATCCGTGGCAGGACTCAATCCACAGACGCCTGTTCCAACAGAATTGAAACTGCACCGTAAATCGGGTGTATTAAGCGTGGTATTCAACGATGGCAAGGCATTCAACTTTCCGTGTGAATTTTTGCGTGTCTACTCACCTTCTGCAGAAGTTCGCGGCCATGAGCCCGGCCAGGAAATTCTGCAAACCGGCAAGAAAAATGTAACCATAACCCATATCGAACCGGTTGGCCGATATGCCGTCAGGCTGGATTTTTCTGATGGTCATAATACCGGTCTGTATTCCTGGGATCTGCTCTATGATTACGGACTGAATCAGGAAACTATGTGGCAGGATTACCTGCAGCGACTGCAGGCTGCCGGTGGCAGTCGCGAAACAGGATAATCCTGTTTGCCAGATATCGATCAACCCCTCAGTACAACATACCTCCAGAATGACGAATACCACACACTTTGGTTTCACAACCGTCTCGGAAACGGAAAAAGCTCGCAAGGTTGCAGAAGTCTTTCACTCTGTAGCAGCACGCTACAATCTGATGAACGATCTCATGTCCATGGGATTGCACCGCTTGTGGAAAAAGTTTGCGATTGATGTCAGCGGTGCCAAACCTGGGGATAAAGTACTCGATATCGCGGGCGGAACCGCTGATCTGACCCGGCTTTTTCTTGAAAAAACAGGCAACACGGGTGAAGTCTGGTTGACGGATATCAATAACTCCATGCTGTCAATCGGTCGTGATCGTATGCTGAATGACGGTAAAAGCATACCCGTTGCACAATGTGATGCTGAAAAGCTGCCCTTTCCGGATAATTATTTTGATCGAGTATGTGTCGCTTTCGGTTTGAGAAACATGACGCATAAAGATGCAGCTCTTCGGGAAATGTGGCGGGTACTGTCCCCTGGAGGGTCGCTCATCGTACTGGAATTTTCCAAGGTATGGAAACCTTTGCAGCCCCTATATGACACCTATTCGTTCAAGGCACTACCTTTCATGGGAAAAATCGTTGCCCGTGACGATACCAGCTACCGCTACCTTGCCGAATCCATCCGTATGCACCCCTCTCAGGAAGAACTGAAACAGCTCATGCAGCAGGTTGGTTTTGAACGGGTCGAGTATTTCAATCTCACTGCGGGAGTCGTTGCACTCCATCGCGGCTATAAATTCTAAATCGTACGTTCTTGCAACCTGCCGGTCAGCCTTCTCCCGCAAATTAGGATCCGTCAGACTACGCAGATCCTATAACAGCTCGTCAGCCTTGCGCTTTGCCAGAAGACAGATCAGATCACAGGCGATATGGGCTGCAGCAAGCGCCGTTATCTGGCTGTGATCATAAGGAGGCGATACTTCTACGATATCCATGCCGATCAGGTTAATTGCCGTAAGGCCACGAATGATTGCCAAGGCTTGTGCAGTAGATAATCCTCCACAAACTGGCGTACCGGTCCCAGGCGCATAGGCTGGATCAAGGCAGTCGATATCAAAGGTAAGATATGCCGGTTGAGTTCCGACGATACGCCCGATTTCTGCAACGACCGCATCCGTGCCCTGCCGGTGTATCCGATCGGCGTCCAGAATATTGATCCCCATGAAATCATCATTCCAGGTGCGAATACCAATCTGAACGGAGCGTTTGACATCGATCAGCCCCTCCCGCACCGCTTTGTAGAACATAGAGCCATGGTTCAGCGAAGCAGGTGAATCATCCGGCCAGGTATCACAATGCGCATCGAAATGAATCAATGATAGTGGGGTACCTGTCTTTTCCACATGCGCCTGCAACAGTGGATAGGAAATCGAGTGATCACCACCGAGTGTCAGCATACGTGCACCAGAGGCCAGAATACGCCGTGCATGGTCAACAATTGCACCATGGATCGTCAGCGGATTATGCACATCGAGAAAACAATCGCCAGAATCAATCACGGCAAGATGTTCGAATGGATCGAATCCCCATGGATAAGGCTTTAGTGAAGCAACTTCGGCAGAAGCCTGGCGAATTCCCAGCGGGCCAAAACGTGCACCGGAACGATAAGATACCGCCAGATCCAGCGGAATACCACTGATTACCAGTTCGGCACCCGTCAGATCTTTGCGGAAATTGCAGCGCATAAAAGAAAGCATGCCCGAGAAAGTGGGTTCACGCAGCATGCCATAAGGTGTTTTACGCGCTATCGCACCATCGATTATCCGATCGTCAGACATGATGCGGCTCCGTTCTCATTTCAAATTTTTCATTGAATTCAAAAAGCAGGAAACAGCCTTGCAGAATCTGACAGATTGAAAATAATTTCATCCTTCCCGAACGGAATCATTGCGCCCATTCCGGATGCTGTCCAGAATCAACAGGAACGCACCGCAAAATATGGCTGAGTCAGCAAGATTGAATGCGGGCCAATGATAGCCACTCAAATGGAAATCCAGAAAATCGACGACATGTCCGAGCATGATACGATCCCAGAGATTGCCCAGCGCCCCTCCCAGAATAAGGCTCAGTGCTAGGCAGAATAACCGGTTGGTCGTATTCTTATACAACAGATAGACGATCAGGACAGATACGAGAACAGCGATGGTACTCAAGAACCATCGCTGCCATCCGGAAGCATCACTCAGGAAACTGAAGGCAGCACCGGCGTTATAGGTAAGTACGAGATTGAAGAATTCCGTAATCATAATCTGCTGACCATATGTCAGATTAAGTTCCACCCAGCGTTTGGTGAGCAGATCCATCACCAGAACGATTACCGCCAGAGTCAGGCTGAAATAAAGTTTCATCGTACGCCCTTCTATATTTTTTTGATGATTGTTCCCGAATAATCAGGCAAAACGGCGATATTCACCAGAGCCTGCCAAATTGCTTACACAACGGCTGCACAGCGAAGGATGTTCGGGAACTGAGCCCACATCCTGTCGGTAATGCCAGCAACGTTCACATTTCGTATGTGGACTGGCTTTCACCCGGATAACTTCCCCGGCCACATCATCTGTACGCTGCAAATAAACTTCGGACGTAATCAGCACGAACCGGAGATCATCTCCCAATGAATCAAGCAATACGAAATCTTCACCTATTGCATGGATTTCAACGATGGCAGCCAGTGAAGAACCGATTTGACCTTGAATACGCGCATCTTCGAGCTGCTTCAGTACCTTGGCACGCAGTTCACGCAGCCGATGCCAGCGCTGTATCAATATCTGTGCATCGGACAGTATTTCTGATTGATCGGGAAAGCGATGCCAGGTATGCAGAAATACGCTATCTTCTGCCGATTTACCCAGCTCCCGCCAGACTTCTTCTGCAGTAAAGCTCAGCACCGGCGCAAACAGGCGTACCAGACTATGCACGATATGGTAGAGCGCATTCTGAGCCGAACGTCGCGGGATTCCATTTGCCATAGAGGTATAAAGGCGATCCTTGAGAATATCCAGATAGAACCCGCCCAGATCTTCGGAACAGAAGTGATGCAACCGGGCAACTGCCTGATGAAATTCATAACGTTCGTAAAACCCAAGCAGATCGTTTTGCAGTGTCGCCGTATAAGCGAGCATATAGCGGTCGATTTCCACCCATTCTGTCGGTGGCAATGCATCTGCAGCAGGATTGAAATCTGTCAAATTGGCCAGCAGAAAGCGTAAGGTATTGCGGATACGTCGGTAGGTCTCGACTGTACGCTTAAGAATTTCATCGGAGATGGACAGTTCACCGGCATA
Organism: Nitrosomonas sp.; assembly: GCF_040256045.1. Taxonomy (GTDB): domain Bacteria; phylum Pseudomonadota; class Gammaproteobacteria; order Burkholderiales; family Nitrosomonadaceae; genus Nitrosomonas. Next base: position 11,564 of record NZ_JBDZWD010000011.1, on the reverse strand, counting down.
ATCCGTAGAAGCCACCCAGAGCCGCAAAATATCGGCACCGAGTGTATCGGCAATTTTCTGCGGGGCAATGACATTGCCCTTCGATTTGCTCATTTTGTAGCCCTGTCCGTCTACCACGAAACCATGCGTGAGCAAAGCGGCATAAGGCGCATATCCATCGATCGCACATCCCGTCAGCAGTGATGACTGGAACCAGCCACGGTGCTGATCGGAACCTTCCAGATAAAGATCGGCCGGGTGCCGTAACTGTGCATTCTGCTTTAATACGGTCTCATGAGTGGTACCGGAATCAAACCAGACATCGAGCGTATCCGTCAGTTTCTGGTAATGCAGTGCTTCCTCTCCCAGTAATTCGGTCGCATCGAGGCTGAACCATGCCTCGATCCCCTGTTGTTCGACCAGGCTGGCTACTTTCTCCAGCAACTCAGGTGTACGCGGATGCAGTGCATGAGTTTCCTTATGGATAAAAAAAGTCATTGGAACGCCCCAGTTACGCTGGCGTGAAATACACCAGTCAGGCCGGTTTCCGATCATGGCTTCCAGCCGCGCCCTGCCCCACGCTGGATAAAAGCACGTAAGCTCTACCGCACGGAGAGCGAGATCCCGCAGCGATTCTCCGGCAGATTGTGATTCAGCAGTCTGCTGCTGCATGCCAATGAACCATTGGGGTGTTGCGCGAAAAATGATCGGGGTTTTGTGTCGCCAGCAATGTGGGTAGCTATGCTCGATCTCTTCGGCATGCAGCAGATGCCCACTGCTGCGCAAGGTATCGATCACAACATCATTGGCCTTCCAGACGAACATCCCGCCAACCAGTGGAGTTTGCTCCGAAAATTTACCATCACCTTTGACCGGGCTGTCACTGGGCAGACCATACTGTTGACCAATAAAGTAATCATCCAGCCCGTGAGCCGGTGCGGTATGGACGAGGCCGGTACCCGCCTCCAGGGTTACGTGTCGCCCACAGATCACTTTGACGGTACGATCGGCAAAAGGATGTTGCAAGGATAGCCCTTCCAGTGCCTGGCCTTTGCAAGTCGCCACTACCTGCCCTTCGATCTGGTAACGGGTAAGACAGGCATTCGTCAACTCGGAGGCCAACAGTAACCAGCCGCGAGAAGTGCTGACCAGACTGTAATCGAACTCGGGATGCACACATACCGCCTGATTAGCCGGGAGCGTCCACGGCGTCGTCGTCCAGATCACGGCAGAAATACGAGTACCTGCCGGAATTTCTGCTGCCATGACGCCGGCAAGCGAATGGCAGGTATCCTTCCCTCCGGTTACTTCAAACCCGACATCGATCGCCGGTGAGCGCTTGTTTTCATATTCCACTTCGGCTTCTGCCAGAGCCGAGCCACAGTCGATACACCAATTAACCGGTTTCTGTCCCTGATAAAGGTAGCCATTGCGAAAAATTTTCCCGAGTGCACGGATGATGCCTGCCTCGATCGCATAATTCATCGTGAGATAGGGATGTTCCCAGTCGCCCAGTACTCCCAGCCGCATGAAATCGGCCTTTTGCCGATCTACTTGTTCCTGCGCAAAGGCTCGGCACAGTTTGCGCACCTGGTCGGCCGGCAGATGCTTGCCATACTTTTTTTCAATCTGATGCTCGATCGGCAGACCATGACAATCCCATCCCGGCACGTACGGGGCATCAAAACCTGACAGCGTTTTGCTCTTGATAATGATGTCCTTGAGGATTTTATTGACGGCATGGCCGATATGAATGTCACCATTGGCATAAGGCGGGCCATCATGCAGAATGAACTTCGGCCGTCCCTGGCTGATTGCACGGATTTTCCGGTAAAGGTTCTTTTCCTGCCAGGCTTTGAGCATGGCAGGTTCGCGCCGGGCCAGATCTCCGCGCATGGGGAAAGAGGTATCCAGCAGATTGAGCGTTTTCTTGTAATCAATCGTCATTTCAGCAATCCAGGCAGATCGTTTGGTGCATGGCAGCATCCATTCGGGAAAAATAGGCCCTGGCGCGATCCACGTCCCGTTCTATTTGTTTTACGAGTGTTTCCATATCAGGAAATTTTTCTTCATCTCGGAGTTTTTGTAAAAAATCGACTCGCAAACGCTGCCCATAGATTTGTTCATCAAAATCAAACAAATGTACTTCCAGCAGCAGTTGTGCGTGTTCGAAAATGGTTGGCCGGACACCCACGCTGGCTACTCCTCGGATTCGCCGTGTATGGCCTGAATCATTACACCAGCTTGCTTCCACCACGAAAATACCGCTTAGTGGAAGATGATGATGCTTCAATCGTATATTGGCCGTTGGGAAACCCAGTTTTTTGCCCAGTTTGATGCCATCCACTACTCGTCCGCTGATACTGTAAGGGCGTCCCAGAAGATCTGCAGCCAGATCAAGGTTGCCTGATACCAAGGCATCGCGCACTGCGGTACTTGACACCCTCAATTCATCCATGGTAACAGGAGGCATTACCTCCAGCTCATCTGGTTCCGAAAAGAACTTTTGCAGTAAGGCAAGATCTCCCGAACGCCGGGCACCAAAGCGAAAATCCTCCCCTACCAGCAACCAGCGAACATTCATTTCCTGTAGCAGGATACGCGTGATGAACGATTCTGCACTGATTCCGGCAAATTCATGATCGAAACGACAGATCTGCACGCGACCCACACCATACCCCGCCAGCAGTTCCAGTTTCTCGCGCAAATCTGTCAACCGTGCTGGAGCCTGCTCCGGCATCAGGCATTCTCGCGGATGCGGCTCAAACGTCATGACACATGATGTAATCCCTAAGCGACTGGTGACCCGTTTCAGGCGGGCAATCATTGCCTGATGACCAAGATGCACACCGTCGAAATTGCCTATGGTCAGGGCAACAGGTTCTCCCCTGCCAATCCGCCGGGTTATGCGCATACCGTTAAACCAGGCATCAACTGATCGAGAATATAATCCGGTCGCACGCCGGCCTCATGCTGACCAATGACGCACACAGGGTTGCAGGCAGCACAGATCCATTGCTTCTTATACTTCGGAAGTATTGAGATCAGCCGGTTCACGATGCGGGAAATGGCTCATCTGATAGCCCATCCAGAGGCGTCCGGCAATAAATTCTGCGACGGTATCTGCATGCTGCTTCAGTAACGGATTGCCCAGTTCGAGTGTCGTTTGCCGGAAAAGCTGCAACCAGCGCTTGAAAAGCGTTTCATTCAGTTCTGGCAATGCAATGTGTTTAGGCATGGGAGCACCACGAAAACGGCTGGTACCACGTAATTGGGCTGACCAGAAATTGATCATTTGTACGAAATGCGCATCCCAGTCGATCACATGTTCTTCGAAAATAGGGCCTAATGCGGCATCTTTTCTCGCTTTGGCATAAAATTCATGGACCAGTTTTGAAACTTCTTCTTCGGTGTACAGATCGGGGCTGGGTTCAGGTATGGGGCGGGGTATCATAGGTTTGTATCAAATATATTCATATAGGTTAAAGTGTACGCGTGCCGGAATGACTCGGGTCATAATCCAACTGTTTACAATACCAATTTTCTCATATTTGCAATACTCCTTCGAGTCTCTTTGTATAAGGTCTGAATGTTGTTCAAAACCAATCGATCGTTCATGGAAAAAATCCGGTTACAGGCTGTCTGTGCAGACTACTTCCTCGTATTGACCAGTCTGTTGTTATTGAGCCTGATATTGTCCGGTTGTGCCGATATCTGGAACAATCCCTATCCAGCTTCGGATTCCGGTAAAAATATTCTTTATAATGCTTTTGCCGAGCGTCCGAAGCATCTTGATCCGGTGCAATCATACAGTTCAAATGAAATCCAGCTCACTTCTCAGATCTATCAGCCGCCGCTGCAATATCACTTTCTGAAACGTCCTCTTACCCTGATTCCGCAAACTGCCAGCAGCATGCCCACGGTAAGCTACTTTGACAGTAACGGCGCCCGATTGCCTGTCGATTCAGCAGATACCCGTATTGCTTACTCCGTTTATGAAATTTCGATCAGGCCAGATATTTTTTACCAGCCCCATCCGGCCTTCGCCAAAGATAAAAAAGGCCACCTGCGTTATCACGAGCTAACTGTACAGGACATGCAGCCTGTCCACAAAATAAGTGATTTTGAATACACTGGCACTCGGGAACTGGTAGCCGATGACTATATCTACCAGATCAAACGACTTGCCCACCCCGGGTTGCATTCCCCGATATTTGGCTTGATGGCAGATTACATTACAGGATTGCGTGAATATGCTGATACCCTGAGAGATCAAGCCAAGACCCGACCCAGGAATAGTTTTCTGGATTTGCGTGACTTTCCTCTGGACGGTGTGGAGCGAGTGGATGACTACACCTATCGCATCCGGATCAAAGGAAAATATCCTCAGTTTATCTACTGGCTGACCATGGCATTTTTCGCACCGATTCCGTGGGAAGCAGATCGTTTCTTCTCGCAACCCGGCATGGCCGAGAAAAATTTCTCACTCGACTGGTATCCGGTAGGAACCGGCCCGTATATGCTGGCCGAAAACAATCCGAACCGAGTCATGGTACTGGAACGCAATCCCAATTTTCAGGGAGAGTATTACCCGGATGAAGGCATGCCGGAAGATATACAAAAAGGCCTGTTGCGCGATGCCGGGAAATCATTACCCTTCATTGATAAAATTGTGTACAGCCGTGAAAAGGAGAGTATCCCTTACTGGAATAAATTTCTGCAGGGGTACTACGATGCATCCGGCATCGGCTCGGACAGTTTCGACCAGGCAGTACAGATAACCGGTCAGGGTGAGGCAACGATCACTGATGAAATGGAAGCACAAGGTATTCGCCTTGAAACGGCCGTCGCCCCATCAACGTATTATATGGGGTTTAATATGCTTGATCCGGTAGTGGGTGGCCGCACCGTAGCGGAAAAGGCTGCAGCACGCAAGCTGCGCCAGGCTATTTCCATTGCCGTAAATTACGAGGAGTATCTATCCATATTTGCAAACGGGCGCGGTATTGCTGCACAAAGCCCGATCCCTCCCGGAATCGAGGGTTATCATGAAGGCAAAGAAGGGATGAATCCAATCGTTTACGAATGGCATAACGGCGAAGCCCGGCGCAAATCGATCAAACAGGCGCGGGCACTACTCGCTGAAGCAGGCTATCCTGATGGTATCAGTCGCAAGACCGGTAAACCGCTGGTGCTGTATTACGATGTCACTGCACGCAGCGCAGACGACAGATCCATTCTCGACTGGATGCGAATGCAGTTCCGCAGGCTCAATATCCAGCTGGTTGTGCGCAGCACTGATTACAACCGCTTCCAGGACAAGATACGCAAGGGAAATGCACAGATTTTCGAATGGGGCTGGAACGCGGATTACCCTGATCCGGAAAATTTTCTGTTTCTGCTATATGGTCCACAGCGCAAAGTGGGTAACAGTGGTGAAAACGCCGCGAACTATGACAACGCCGAATACAATCACCTGTTCGAACAGATGAAAGACATGGGACACGGCCCGCAGCGTGTACAGATCATCGACAAAATGATCACTATTCTGCGGGAAGATGCCCCGTGGCTGTGGGGCTACCACCCGAAGGAATTTGCCTTGTACCATGCCTGGTATCAGAATGTGAAACCCAACAGAATGGCATATAACACAGTCAAGTATTACCGGGTCGATCCTGCATTACGCGATCAGAAACGAGATGAATGGAATAAACCCGTACTATGGCCGATCGGGGCGGGTACGGCCCTGCTGGCCATCATTCTTTTGCCAGCATGGACCGTATACCGTCGCAGACAGCAACAGCAGAGCATTACTGAACAGGCAGCCTGATCCAATTTTATGCATTTATGCTAAATTACATCATCCGCCGGATACTTTACGCACTTCCGATTCTCGCCGGCGTCAATCTCATCACTTTTGTACTCTTTTTTGTGGTCAATACCCCAGATGATATGGCACGTATGCATCTCGGTACAAAACACGTCACGGAAGAAGCCATCTGGAAATGGAAGGAAGAACATGGCTACAATAAAGCTCTGCTCTATAACGAGGCGGCTCCCGGGTTTGGAAAATTCACTGATACCATTTTTTTTGAAAAATCGGTCTCGATGTTTGCGTTCGATTTTGGTCGTGCCGATGATGGCCGTGATATTGCCTACGAGATCCAGTCACGCATGTGGCCCAGTCTGGCGATTGCATTACCCGTATTTCTGCTGGGTCTGCTGACCTACATCACGTTTGCCCTGGTGATGATTTTCTTTCGTGCCACTTACATCGATTTCTGGGGAGTCATCCTGTGTGTGATGCTTATGTCCGTTTCCAGCCTGTTTTACATTATCGGCGGCCAGTTCCTGATCGGTAAGTTATGGCATCTGGTTCCCATCTCCGGCTACGGCAGCGGACTGGATATCGGCCGGTTTCTGCTACTTCCGATCCTTATCGGTGTGATCAGCAGTGCCGGCGCCAATACACGCTGGTACCGCACTCTTTTTCTGGAGGAAATCAACAAGGAATATGTGCGCACAGCCCGGGCCAAAGGATTAGCAGAAAGCGTGGTGCTGTTCAGACACGTACTCAAGAACGCGATGATTCCTATACTGACCGGGGCTGTCGTCATCATTCCGCTACTATTTCTCGGGGGGTTGATTACTGAATCGTTCTTTGGCATCCCGGGTCTGGGCAGCTATACCATCGATGCCATTCAATCCCAGGACTTTGCTGTGGTGCGTGCGATGGTATTTCTGGGGTCATTACTGTATATCGCCGGGCTGGTGCTGACCGATATTTCCTATACTCTGGCAGATCCGAGAGTACGACTGGAATGATCATTCGTTTTTGCAACCAACCAGACCTTTCTATGCAAAGCCGGATACGGTTTGCTTCAGTATGTCATTCTGTGATCGAGCATTCAGATGATACAGATTTTTCATCGCTCCATTCGAGGTTCAGTCTGTTTTGAAGCCGGTTCTGTATAGTATAAAAAGCAAAATCGTGATTTTTGCCGTGATTGCCACTTTGCTGCCCACGGCCGGTCTTGGTCTGTTGTCATTCAAACAAAACGAAGCACTGATCATCGATAGTGTTACCCGCGAATTACGCATACTTGCAGATAATATTAACCGCCAGCTCAATCTCTGGATGGATGAGAATACACTTACCATTCGTGCGTTATCGACATCCAACTCCGTCATTGACGGATTGACCATCCTGAAAAATCAGACGGACAATACGCACGGGAATACTGCAAAACAGGCACAATCCGTTATATCCGGTTACCTGAGCGCGGTACGGGATAAACTGGATGATGTACTGGAGCTGACCGTTTTCGACAATACCCGGAAAATTGTGGCAAGCAGCGCCAGTACCCCTGAAGTGCTTGAATCTCCTGATCGCTGGACACATGCCTCTCTTACCAGAGGATTTATTGCCGTTATGCCCCACTGGAACGATCGTTACGATACCGCAGCGTTCAGTGTCATTTATCCGGTTCTCTCATACGACAATCAGCTCATCGGCGCTATCGCAGCCACGCTGGATTTAGGGATGTTCAGAAACAAGCTGATGGAAACCAGAAAATTTTCATCGGGCGAAATCACCTTGCTGGATCAGAATGGCAAAGTGTTATTGAGCAGCGCCTCTGGCATTGATCATCTGGTAGTACCGAATCCGCATTATCTGGAGTCGTTGCAAATACTTGAAGAATCAATCACACATGATGGATTATCTTATCCTAAAGCAATCGGCTTGCTGTATGCATCGGAAAACGTTTCGGTAACGATTCTGGTGGAACAGGATCAGAGTGCCATACAAGCTTCATGGATGAAATTGCGTAACCGTTTTCTCGAATTTGTCGCAATCCTGATCGTCATCGTAGCTTTGGTGGCTTTGTATATGGGACATTCTATCGTCACCCCTCTCAAGCAGCTGATCGGTGCAGTCAGGGGAATTGTAGAGGGAAATCTGGATATTTATCTGCCAGTCAAACGCAAGGATGAAGTTGGACAACTGACGACCATCTTTAATCAGATGACCGATGCCTTGCGTAACAAACATACGGAGATCATGGCTGTCAATCAGGCCATGCAGCAGCAAAACCAGCTTTTGCAGAAACTTTCGATCACGGATGGTCTGACAGGCCTGTACAATCGGGCAAAACTCAACACCACCCTGATCGAGCAACTTGCCAGATTCAAACGCAACGATCGTACCTTCTGCCTGCTGATGATCGACGTGGATCATTTCAAAACCATAAATGATAAACTGGGGCATATCACAGGCGATAAGATTCTGATTACCGTAGCTTCCGTCCTGCTGAAGTCGATCAGAACGATAGACTACGCTGCGCGCTACGGTGGTGACGAATTCATGGCTATCCTGACTGAAACCAATTCCAGTGCTGCAATCAAAACAGCAGAGCGAGTTCGCTCCGAAGTAAGTGCTGCTTGTTCTGCACTCGAAGAGTACCCGGTCCAAATCACTCTGAGTATTGGCATCACTCAGAGTGACCATAACGATACCGTTCCGGGTGATCTGATCGCACGCGCGGATGTGGCACTGTATGAAGCCAAGAAACGGGGACGCAACCGGGTACACTGCGTTGATGTGGCACATCCCGATACATAGGGTCATCATCGGTTCCAGTGTGCTTTACTCTATCCGGATATAACAAAAATGGAATATAAGGACTATTATCAGATCATCGGTGTTTCGCGAGATGCGACTCAGGATGATATTAAACGTGCTTATCGCAAACTGGCACGTAAATACCATCCCGATGTCAGCAAGGAACCGGAAGCCGAGACCCGTTTCAAGGAAATCGGCGAAGCCTATGAAGTGCTCAAGGATCCGGAGAAAAGAACTGCGTACGACCGATTGGGAACTCGCTGGAAGAGTGGACAGGAATTTCAGCCTCCCCCAGGATGGGATCAGGGATTTGAATTTCATGGTGGTGGATTCACTGAGGCCACTTCTCAATTCAGCAGCTTTTTTGAATCGTTATTTGGACGAAGTCAGCAGAGTCACCGTTATCGCGGTCGGGAGTTCAATCTGCGTGGAGAAGATTCCCACGCGAAAATTTCAATAACCTTGGAAGATTCTTTTCAGGGGAGCATCCGCAATCTGACCTTGCAACATACGGAACCTGGACAGGATGGACGACCTCTTGCCAAAGAACGCACATTAAAAGTCCGGATACCTAAAGGCATTCAGCAAGGACAGCATATCCGGTTGGCCGGCCAAGGAAGCCCCGGAGCCAGAGGTGGAAAAGCAGGTGATCTTTACCTTGAAATCGTATTCAAGCCACACCCTCTTTTCAGAGTGGAAGGTAAAGATATTTTCCTGGAACTGCCTGTAGCCCCTTGGGAAGCAGCACTGGGCGCCACAGTCGCAATTCCCACCCCGGCAGGAACAGTAGATCTCAAAATCCCTGCCGGCTCGCGATCAGGACAAAAACTGCGTCTGAAAGAACGGGGTATTCCGGGCGCATCTTCGGGAGATTTGTATGTCATTTTACAAATTGTATTGCCTGCAGCCGATAGTGAGGAGACACGTGCGTTTTATCGCGAAATGGAACAGAAGTTTACATTTAATCCTCGTGCCGGAATGAGTACCCGATAAAATGGGCCACGATATTTTGCATGGCATTGTAATCGAAGAAAGTGAGGCACTTTCACTTTCTGAACTCTGCCGGATCTGTAACGTTGAGGTCGAGTGGATCATCGCACTGGTAAACGAAGGAATTCTCGAACCTGCGGGAACCCGGCCAGAAGACTGGTTCTTCAGTGGAATAGTTTTGCAGCGTGTACTGGTCGTGAGACGTTTGCAACGAGATCTGGATATCAATCTTGCTGGTGCTGCATTAGTGCTGGAGCTGCTGGAAGAGAGGAATGCATCGTTTGTAAAAACAAATTTTTATTGATTCTAAATGAATTTCCATTTAGGACCTGTTCCAGAAATATTGAATGGCAAGCTGGATGACAATCCACTCCAAATCGGTATCCGATCACTATGAATCAGACACAATTAAAAATTCGTATCCACCTGGATCAGGCAGCTGATCATCCGGAGGTTGAACAAAATTTACCGGAACTGCCGGAAGAGTCTGTATTTCCCCCACCTCCCCCAGTATATGAATATAACTGGCCAAGGATCATTGTTGCCGGGCTGGTACTGTTGCTTGTACTGATAGCCGGTATCGGGATCGCTGCAGGTTGGTTGTCTAATGACAAGGAATTCGAAACGAGTTCCACAGAAATATCGTTGGCAACTGTACCCCCGGCCGATCCCGAAACATCCTCCACTGAAGCGGCACCACTACTGCCCTCTACCGGATCCTCGTCAGATCAGCCGTCTGAAAACAATCTGGCAATTGAGAGTGTACCTGATGGAGATATAGAACCTGATCAGGCCGCACAAATGCTTGATCCACAGCCACAATGGGTTGCTCCAGCTGCATCAGCTCCTCCAGTCAAACCTGGAATCAAACCGAACATTGCCATTCCTCAGGCAAAAACGAAAAACGTCTCACAAGGAAGCAATCATTCTTCCGGCCTGGTCAAAGCACAACTGACTTCAAATATCCAGCAACGACAACCGGTCGATGACATCAATCAGATTTCACTGGGTGATAAGTTGAGCAAACCAATCTTTCTTTTTTTACATCTGAACAATTTCAGAGGTGAGAAAATATTGATCAATTGGTACTATCGCGACCAGTCCGTTGCCAGAATCACTCTGCCGGTTGGGAATAATGACTGGCGCACCTATTCCAGCAAGGTGCTCAACCGTCACAGACTGGGGCCGTGGCGTGTCACTGCCTCGGATCAGGCAGGAAACCTGGTGACTGAATTTAAATTCAGCGTAACTCGTTAATTTAATCTTTCCAGGTATGAAATTTTGCAGTCAATGTGGCGGTAAAGTTATTTTACGTATCCCGGAAGGTGACACACTACCTCGGTATATATGCCCGGAATGCCATACTATTCATTATCAGAACCCCAAAGTAATCGTTGGCTGTATTCCTGAATGGGAAAACAAAATTCTGTTATGTAAACGCGCCATTGCACCTCATCAAGGTAAATGGACATTGCCTGCAGGGTTTATGGAAAACAATGAAACACTAATACAAGGTGCGGCAAGAGAAACGCTGGAAGAAGCCAATGCCAGAGTGGAAATTCGTGAACTGTACGCGGTTTACAGCCTGCCACACATCAGCCAAGTCTACATGCTGTTCCGGGCAAAATTACTGGATCTCGATTTCTTTCCAGGCGTTGAAAGTCTAGAAGTCAGGCTTTTTGGAGAACAGGAAATCCCTTGGAATGATATTGCTTTCCGTGTAATACATGATCCGTTGAAACGTTATATGGAAGAACGGCACTACGGACAACCTGTTTTCCATCTGGGCATCATCAATAAACACTGGGCAGCTGGTGATGTGAATGAATAAATCACCGATAACGTTTCTTATAATTGATGCTGTTCCTTACGCAGCACTTTTACAGAAAAAATTTTAATTTTTGTATGGCCAACGGTAATGCAGAAATTTACCATTTGACTGGAAACAGCGCTTTCTTTATAATGCTTGGCT
>NZ_JBDZWD010000090.1:0-3693 GCF_040256045.1 Nitrosomonas sp. | reverse complement strand
GATGAATTGGTCCCCAGCAGAATGTTAACCGGTTTCAGTGCAATTATGCCGGTGTCTTGCCAGGTTTTGAAGTGGGTCAGTCTCAACGAAGTAAACATGGTCTTGAAGTTCTATGATGGTTTTCTGTCGATTCTATCTGATTCTGCGCTGACCGCTCGCATCCCTGTTTTTTATTCGGATCAGGCAGTTTCAAGACTTTAAGGTCTATAATGATGTTGTAAAAGACTGCCCCGGATAAGTCGGGCGAAGGTTGAAATCAATGAATAGCAGTGTTACAGGTAAATTGAAAAATGGAACGTGAAAGACTGGAACTGCCGGAAAACGGTAAAAAGCTACTGCTGCATTCCTGCTGTGCACCTTGTTCGGGTGAAGTCATGGAAGCCATCGTCGCTTCTGGAATTGATTTCTCCATTTTTTTTTATAATCCGAATATTCACCCGCGCAAGGAATATGATTTGCGTAAGGATGAAAATATCCGTTTTGCCGAGAAGCATGGTATCCCGTTTATCGATGCTGATTACGACATGGATGACTGGTTCAAACGGGCAAAGGGAATGGAAATGGAGCCTGAACGGGGAATCCGTTGCACCATGTGTTTCGACATGCGGTTTGAGCGTACGGCCTTATATGCCTCTGAAAACGGATTCGATGTCATTTCCAGCTCGCTCGGTATTTCCCGCTGGAAAAATATGGATCAGATAAACGAGAGTGGTGTCAGAGCAGCAGCGCAATATCCAGGGGTCACCTACTGGACATACAACTGGCGTAAGAAAGGAGGCTCTGCACGTATGCTGGAAATCAGTAAACGTGAAAAATTCTATATGCAGGAATACTGTGGTTGCGCTTATTCGTTGCGGGACACCAATAAATGGCGAGTGGAGCATGGCAGAGAAAAAATACGGATCGGGGAGAAGTATTATGGTGATGTGACGGAGTAAATCCTGAAATTCCTGAAGTTACGATGCTGACAGCTGTGGATTGCTGAAAAGATTTGATATGTATTTACGGTCTGCTTATTAGGCCTTGAAAAGAAAAATCTCCTGATGATATGGATTCGTACCATCAGAAGATCTTTTGTTTTCCCGAAATAGTTCGTTATCGTGAAAAATGAAAATCAGTTGACCTTAAGTGCTCCGCCGCGCCCTAATCCTCCTTCTACCTTTTGTGCCTCATAATGTTTGAGTGCCCGTACCATTCCGTTATAAGCATCAAAAAAAGCAGCCACGGTTGCTTTGCCTGCAGGAGTGCGGGAGAAACCGCCTAAAGCTCCTCCTGCACCACCACCGAATCCACCCAATGCAGCGCCGTAGTTATTGGCTGTTGAGCTTCCTTCAGAAAGAGAGATCTGGACACTGGAACGAATATCGAATAGTGACAGCGTGACAACGGAAACTTTGGTCTCAAGAGCGCCAGCTAATGCACCGACTAACGGATTGAACGCTCCTCCAAGTGCGGCACCGACTTTTCCGGTCGAATCATTGTCAATGATGATCTGCGGTTCCAGATAATAATCTGCAGCGACACGCTGTCCTTTTTGCTGTTTCGAGCCGGCACGATATTCGCCAGAGTTGCGCTGCATATCGGTGATACGAGAAAGGCGGCTATCTGTCCGTGCATTACCGATGGAAGTAAGTACGAAGCAGTTTGATTGCTGAACCGCAAGTCGAATGAGCGGTTCGATTGTAGTGATATTGGTAGCACTGCCAAAACTATGATACCAGTTTGCTTCTCTGCCATCATCGACAGCGAGTGTACCCAATGTTTTGTCACAACGTTCCAGATCGGCATTGGCACCAGCGCTGGTACCTCCCGCAGCTGCCCCGGTAAGGGCTGTACTGCCGGTACCGGTCGTTACGTTTGCACATCCTGTGAAAAAGGGTATGCAAACAGATACTGCTACCAGAACTCGAATTGAACTATTATTTTTTTTCATAAGATGATTCCCTTTCATAAAATTAAAAGCTATTTTTATTAGCTTGGTTTATTGTTACGCATGTTCAAATTCGATCTTTATATGATATATGAAAGGAATGTAAGAAAGTGAATATGCAAATCATTTTATCGCTTATTTTCAGTATGATTTTGATGGCTTGTACGACATCTGCATCTCATCAAAAGGATCTGTCGCGAATTTGTGATTCTTCCGGTTGTTCAGATCGTCCGGGTAACTATATTTCTAATCATTCATCTGCAACTTCTTCAGATGAAGAGGCCAGGGTCAGAGTGCTCGAGGAAGTTGCGCGCCAGGATCCACGTGCAGCGTATGATCTTGGTCTTCGATACTTTCGGGGGGATGGTGTGCGTCAGGATAGTTACCAAGCATTACAGTGGATGCGTGAAGCAGCAGAGAGGGGTGATTTCAATGCTCAAAAGGCCCTTGGCCGCCTGTATCTGACGGGGCTTGAAGAAATGGGTGCAGATTATCGTGAAGCAGAAAAGTGGCTACGTATTGCTGCAAGCAGAGGGGATAAGGAATCCGAACAGTTGCTCGTGGAAGCTGCTGCTTTTGCATCGGAAGAACGCAGATCAGGTGAAATTTATCACCGATGGGTCAACCGCTGGAAGCCTGTTTTTTATCAGAACTGGTATCACGGTTATCCCTACCTGGGAACGTGGCGAGGTAATTACTGGTATTACTGAATAGGGCTTTGAAAGATTTTTCAAAGCTCTTCTGCAGCGGACCTTCTTTTTACGAAGTTATGACGATTCATTCGGTTCAGGGTCTTCCGTCCGGGGAGCATCGGGTTGCGTCCCTACCGGATTGATCCGGCTCGTTGTGCTTCCCGGAATCCTGGGAGTAGGGCAGACGACATCCGCATTTTGTGCGCGGTGACGCAAGGCATGATCCATCAGTACGATGGCCAGCATAGCCTCCACGATGGGCGTTGCCCGGATGCCGACACAGGGATCATGTCTGCCATGGGTTTCGACCAGAACGGGATTTCCTGCTTTGTCAATCGAACGTCGTGCCAGGCGGATACTGGATGTGGGTTTGATCGCTACGCTGACGATAACCGGTTGGCCGCTGGAAATGCCACCCAGAATCCCGCCAGCATTGTTGCTCAGGAAACCTTCCGGAGTGATTTCATCCGAGTGCTCCGTCCCTTTCTGAATAATGCTGTTGAATCCGGCGCCGATTTCCACACCCTTGACGGCATTGATACTCATCATGGCGTAAGCGATATCGGCATCCAACCGGTCATAAACCGGCTCTCCCCAGCCGACCGGCACGCCTTCGGCTACGACATTGATTCTGGCGCCCGCTGAATCACCCGATTTGCGCAAGCTATCCATGAATGTTTCCAATTTCTGAACATAATCATCATCTGCGACAAAAAACGGATTCTGATTGACGACATCCCAGCTTTTGAAAGGAATGGCAATTGGGCCGAGTTGTGCCATGTAACCCCGGATGATGATACCGCAGCGTTGTTGCAACCATTTCCTGGCGATGGCGCCAGCGGCCACCCGTACAGCCGTTTCTCGTGCGGATGAACGGCCTCCTCCCCGATAGTCACGGATGCCGTATTTCTGCCAGTAGGTGTAGTCCGCATGACCAGGACGAAATACATCCATGATCTTGCTGTAATCCTTGCTGCGCTGATCTTCATTACGAATCAGTAGGGCAATTGGCGTACCTGTCGTTGTGTTCTCGAATACGCCTGAGAGTATCTCTACCCGATCCGCCTCGCG
>NZ_JBDZWD010000089.1:0-3740 GCF_040256045.1 Nitrosomonas sp. | reverse complement strand
TGACCAGAGTCAATAGCTTGGCTTAACCCTGAGGGCTTATCCCGAACTCAGGTTACGTACCCAAACTTTTTTCACATCATCGGCGAAGCGCACATCTACTGGCAAACGTACAGCCTGAGTACGATTATTTTCAAAAACAGTACCTGTATACATCAAGATTCTCCAATCAAAGCAGCCAGATATTATAAGTATATAGCATATGCTTATTGTATGGGCAATCGAGCGACATCGTCAGGGCAGAAGAAGTTGGAGTGATTTGCAGCTATTCTGGATTTTCATATACGACCCGGTACATGCTCACGAAAATATTTTCGTCTGGGGCTGTTGGGTGTGTCTGGCCGGGTGCGCTGCAGCCAGGTAAACAATCCTTCATCAAACATGCTACCTGAATGACAGGTTGATGCCATATGCACCACTTCATTTTTTACTTTCTGCACCTCTCTGGGTGGCGCTATCACAGGCTTACCCTCCAGCACTGCCGTGATTTGCTCCAGGTTCAGGATATTCCAATGAGCCCGAATAGTACGAATGCGGTTAATGCGCCATTTTTTGTGAAATGGCAGTTATTGATCCTCTCCCTGCATTAGGAAAATGGTAAAAAGGAGTTGTTACGATGCGGTATTCAAAGAACATCAGCAAACCCTTTTCGGGTCTTCTGAAACCAGGCAAATCCCAGCCAGGCGATTATTCCAGTAACCAGCCAGTAGAATGCCAACAGTGAGAAATCCGGCATTTTTCCCCAATATAAAACATCCCGCGCCATTTCAATGACCGGTGTAAGGGGGTTCAGGTACAGCAAGTGCTGGTAGCTTTCAGGCAGAGCACTAATCGGGTAGAAAATAGGACTCAAAAACATCAATACCGTGGTAAGGACACCGATAAATTGAGATACATCACGCAGATAAACACCCAGTGACGCCAGAATCCAGCTCAACCCCATGATAAACAGAGCAAAGGGTATAGCGACGAATGGCAGGTACAGCACACTTGCATGCGGAACACCAAACAAAATCATGTAAGCTGCCAGCCAGACGCCTAGACTGATCAACGCATGATACAAAGCTGAAAGCAGACTGACATAAGGCAGAGTTTCCAGTGGAAACACTACTTTCTTGACGTAATTAGGGTTGGCAAGAATCAAGCCGGGCGCACGGTTGATGCACTCGGCAAACAGATTGAATACAATCAAACCAGCAAAAAGTACCAGGGCAAACTCGGTTTTAGATTCACTTCCCACACTCCAGCGCGCCTTGAATACCACGCTGAAGACAAAGGTATACACTACCAGCATGAATATTGGGTTGAAAAAAGACCACAACAGACCAAGTACAGAGCCACGATAACGCCCCAGTATTTCGCGCTTGGCAGAAGCCAGAATCAGTTCACGATTGCACCAGAGACTGGTGAACATTTCTACCGGCGTTGCAGGAAATTGACGCATCAACCAAACACCTCCACCTTAAATTAAATGGTTTGCCTTGATTATTTTTAGAAAACTTTTGAAAACTATCTGCGTTGCCACTACCTTCGCGAGCTGCATGGCAGCGCAACGATTCAGCGCTGTAGTGACGATGAAATTGGTGTTTTATCGAATTGCTTTACGACACTGAGGTTTGTCACACCGGTATTTTTATCGGTATGGCTTCCCGTTTTCTACCTTTATATGTCTGATCCTTACTCTCCATATTGCCTGGTTATCCATTCACGATATGCACCAGATTGAACCTGTGCTACCCACTCCGGATTATCGAGATACCACTGCACCGTTTTGCGGATGCCGGTTTCAAAGGTTTCAACAGGTTTCCAGCCCAGCTCACGTTCGATCTTATGCGCATCGATGGCGTAACGACGATCATGGCCAGGGCGATCCGCGACATAAGTGATTTGCGATGCATAGCTCGTACCCTCTGCTTTAGGCCGCAACTCATCAAGCAATTTGCAGACCGCCCTGACAATTTCGATATTCGGCTTTTCATTCCAGCCGCCAATATTATAGATTTCGCCCGGCCTTCCAGCTTCGAGCACGCGACGGATTGCACTGCAGTGATCTTTGACATAGAGCCAGTCGCGAATCTGCATTCCGTCGCCATACACGGGCAGCGGTTTACCTGCAAAGGCGTTCACAATCATCAACGGAATGAGTTTCTCCGGAAAATGATAGGGCCCGTAGTTATTGCTACAGTTGGTAGTAAGTACCGGCAAGCCGTAAGTGTGGTGCCAGGCGCGCACCAAGTGGTCACTCGCTGCCTTGCTGGCCGAGTACGGGCTGTTGGGCTCATAGCGGCTGGTTTCAGTAAAAGGAGGCGCTTCCTTGTTCAGAGTGCCGTATACCTCATCCGTGGAAACATGCAGAAAGCGAAAATTCTGTTGACCAGGCTCCTTCAGATCATTCCAAAAAGCACGTACACACTCTAGTAGGCGAAAAGTACCAACAATATTGGTCTGAATGAAATTCTCCGGGCCGTGGATACTTCGGTCGACATGGGATTCGGCCGCAAAGTTGATGATGGCCCTGGGGCGGTGCTCATGTAAAAGGCGCGTAACCAGCTCAAAATCAGCAATACTGCCTTTCACGAAAACATGGCGTGAATCACCTTCCAGCGAGGCCAGGTTCGCCCGGTTGCCGGCATAAGTAAGCGCATCCAGATTGATGACCGTCTCCTCAGACTGCGCCAGCCAATCCAGAACAAAATTGCTGCCGATGAAACCGGCTCCACCAGTAACCAGTATCACTTCCAATGACTCCTTTTCAAATCCAGCTGAACTTCAGGTACAAATCGCACGATTCTTCTATGGAAATTTTTATGACAACGATGAGCTGTTGTATTAGAGAGAAAATCTGAGTATTTTAGGCACGCTACCGCCATGCCTGTTTTTTATAACAGGAAAGATATATTCAAGGAGTAAAGCAGCAGACTGCACAAGCCGGTAGCGAGTAATGAACCTGCCGGCAACCGGGCAAAATTCTGCCACATTGTCATGATTTTGGGAAATGTTTCTGCCTAGTAGATAAGACAGGTTATTGCACTCACCAACAATTATGCAGATCTTGGGAGTCTCTCAGTTTGTTTGGTGCAAATTGGTCGGTGAAACTTGCAGGGTAACCGGTTTGCTCAGCAGTTCGATAAGCACCATCACACGACGTTCGCCCTCTGCCATCTGGTAGATCCCCTCGATACCGGCGAATGCATCTTCTGTAAGACATACTCTTTCCCCGGGTTTGAACAATCGTTCAGGTTTATGTTGGAAAAAAGCTTCCTGCATGCGTAGAAGATCAATCAGGTTATCATCAATTCTGGCGGGTTCAGACCCGAAATACACCAGCCGGTTGACACCTCTGGTAGAACGGATCGACGCCCAGCTTCTGGTGGAATCACCCTGCCCCACTTGAATAAAAAGGTAACGGGGAAACAGTGGTTCATCGACTACCGTCAGACTTCCCTGATGAAGCTTTTCTACCGGCAGCATCGGCAAATAGCATCGATACCCCTGCCATTGCAGATTCTGAAGAGCACACTTTTCCTGTTTGGGTTTGGTATGAACGAGATACCAGTACATTGCCTCTCCCTGGGTTATCCAGACGACAACAGTCTACTGCAGCCGATATCGGCACAGCAATGAATTTGTCATATCCGGGATATATAGAATTGCCTGTTTATTTATTACTCTTCAATATATGAAAAATATCTGTCCAGACAGTTCCCGCATTTGCAGAATATTTTGTCAGGATTCTTATATAA
>NZ_JBDZWD010000010.1:0-53256 GCF_040256045.1 Nitrosomonas sp. | reverse complement strand
CTGAGGAACAGGATTTTTTATCCAGCGTGTCACGCTGGCAATTCCTACACAAAAATGGGCTGCCGTTTGCACTATGGTGAGCTCTTCCTGCTCTCGAACAGATAAAACTTTGCGGCGAAATGAAGTGGGATAAGCCATCTATAAATTATAATCAATCTATATGAGCTCCGCTATATCCGTGCAACATAAGGAGGTTGTATGACCAAAAGAGTGAATCTTGGTAAGTCAGCACCTGCGCTGTATCAGACAGTCATTGAGCTTGACCGGCTTGCCTCTACGGAAATTGGGGTCAGGACCCGTCGGTACGCGGATGCGTTTGACCGAAGAGCAGATCAATGCCCTGGTATTGGGTCTGCCGTGGCAGCGCCTGGGCAAATCTGCAATCATTGACTGCATCTGACACGGATGATCTGGATTCATGGCACACTCCTGCCACGACTTGCGAGGTACTTCAATTACTGCAATCTATGGATGCTGGTGAACTGCGGGTGCTGGCAGTCAATCTCATGGTAACGCTTCAGGACAAAGACCAGGAGCTGGTACTGAGCAAGACACTGAATAAGAAGCTGACCTTCGAAATTGTAGTACTGCGCCGTTTCCGGTTTGGCAAGCGCGGTGAACAGTTACTGCCTGGTGCGCAGGGCAGCCTGCTGGAAGAAGCTGTTGACGAGGATACCGAGATCGAGACGCAGCTTGCAGCCCTCTTCCCCGAATCTGACTCTGTCAGTCAACCCAATCCACTCAAACGGGCAGCATTACCACCGCAATTGCCACACATCGAGATCCGTCACGAACCCCACGATGAGAACTGCCCCTGTGGCTGCCGGTTAACGTTTGTGCGTGATGAAATCAGCGAAAAGCTGGATTACACCCCTGGCACTTTTACGGTTGAGCGTCATGTCCTCCCGATTCTTGCCTGCCCCAAAGTGGCACCAACCTGGAAGATTAATTTTTTTCCAGATTTTTTTGCTTACCCCAGACTAAACACATCTTTCAGTTCTGCATCACTCAGATTTCCGATCCATTTTTCCCCGATACCTACAGTCATATCTGCCAAATCACGTTTGGATTGGATCATATCATTGATGCGTTCCTCGAATGTGGCACGGGTAATTAGACGATGTACCTGGACGTTATGTTGCTGACCGATACGATAGGCCCGATCTGTCGCCTGTGCTTCAACTGCAGGATTCCACCAGAGGTCGAAGTGGATCACATTGGCAGCGGCTGTCAGGTTGAGACCCGTACCACCCGCTTTCAACGATAGTAGAAAAACGCGCTCGGTACGATCATTCTGAAACCGCTCCACCATGATATCGCGTGCTTTTCGCGTAACGCCACCATGTAAAAATTGTGGCTCACGTCCAAACCGTGCTTTGATCCATGCCGACAGCAACTCGCCAGCTTCACGAAATTGCGTAAACACGAGCACTTTTTCATGGGCGGCAAAGACCGGTTCGAGCAGATCAAGAAACAATTCCGCTTTACCGGACAAACTGGCATCGATCTCACCTGTTTTAAGGTACTGTACAGGATGGTTACAGATCTGTTTCAAAGCCATGATCATCTGCAGTACCAATCCCTGACGCTTGAAAGCATCAGACTCACCATCGATCACCCGTAAAGCTTCACGCACGACTGACTCGTACAATGCGGCCTGTTTTTTCGTCAGTTCACAGTATTGATTCTGTTCAATTTTATCCGGCAAATCGCTGATGATACTTTTGTCCGATTTAAGCCGCCGCAGCAGAAATGGGCTGGTGACACGCTTAAAGCGCTGGACGACCTGCTGGTCATGGTGTTGTTGTATCGGGACCGCAAACTCTCTGGTGAAACGCGTGAGATTACCCAGAAATCCACGATTGGCAAAATCCATGATGCTCCAGTATTCAACCAGTCTGTTTTCGACAGGCGTACCCGTCAAGGCAACAAAGGCAGGTGCAGGGATGGATTTAACGGCCCTGGTCTGTGCAGCAGCAGAGTTTTTGATGTTCTGCGCCTCATCAACGATGACGATGTGCCAAGTCTGCTTCTTGAGCTTGGACAGATCGGTACGTACCATGCCGTAGGTCGTTAGCAATATATCCGGACGTTCTTTTTCCAGTGAGCGTTCCTTCCCATGAAAAATGCCCACGGTCAATGTGGGTGCAAACCGTGTGATCTCTTTGGTCCAGTTGGTCAACAGGCTGGTCGGGACGATCACCAGTGCTTTTGCCTCGTTCAGGCTCCCTTCTTCTTTGAGTTTAAGCAGGGTAACGATCACCTGAAGAGTCTTGCCCAGTCCCATATCATCAGCGATGACGCTGCCGAACCCGGCACGAATATTGCGATACAGCCAGACATAGCCACGTTCCTGATAAGGCCGCAGAGAAGCGTTGAGTGCATCAGGCAGCGGCACACTGCCGATTTCGGTGAGCTCACGGATAATGTCACGTGCTTTTGCATCCAGCGAGACTGGTGTACCGAGATATTCCTCGCTCAGGGCGATGCGCA
This sequence comes from Nitrosomonas sp., assembly GCF_040256045.1. Lineage (GTDB taxonomy): Bacteria > Pseudomonadota > Gammaproteobacteria > Burkholderiales > Nitrosomonadaceae > Nitrosomonas. The sequence continues at coordinate 50,763 of NZ_JBDZWD010000010.1, read as the reverse complement.
ATAACTCGGCTGGAGTAGTAGGCGGCGGTTTCTCCAGTTGCAGGCGCAATTGCTCAATATCAGCGGGCTCGAGATACACATATTCACCTCTGAAACGCACGATACCGTGAGCTGCTTCAACCAGTTCCTCAAACTCGGCTCTGGTCAGGTGGGTATTGCCGATCGCCACGATCCAGTCAAAACCGAGGATATCCTCCGTATTGAGATAACCGCTACTCCCAATATTTTTCCCTGACAGCTTCATCGACAAACGTGGCCGCAGTATGTAATCCAGTGCCCTGGGCAGGAGTGCGCGTATCCCAAGCAACCGGATAACCGGTAATGTATCGAACAGAAATGCAGGCAGAGTCTCGGCACTCAATGCTATCGGCACAGCAGCGCCAGCACTGAGATAATCGTTGAAGGCTGGAAAAAATTCTGCCAGCAACGACACCGTTTGCAACACCCCGTAGCGGTGTGCCTGCCATGCATCATCCTTAAGCAAACGGGCAAATGGTGCCGGTTCCTGCAATGGCTGGTCACGTGCCACAACACCCAGCGACAGACAAAATCCGACACCCTCTTCCGCCAGCTGCAATACCGGTACATAAGCCTGTCGGCCAATATGAAAACGTGACAGCCACAGCTGTATGCCGGTACCGGTTTCCCCTTCACCAGGCCCATCAAATCGAGCACGGCCACGGCTAAAAAACAGATCAAACGATTTATTGCCATGCAGTCTCTCACTCCTGGCATCACTCCAATAGCGGATAAGCTCATTCAGAAACAGACTGCATAACGCGATGGCCTGCACTTCGCCGGAAAGATTGGCTTCCTGCTCACCGTTGAAATATGCCAATAATCCTGATGGCAACAATACCGCCAACCGACCGATCAAGGCGTTCACTGTCTGATCCAGCATCGCTGGCAGCCAGCGTAAACCTACTTCCGATTGATCCACATCGAATATTTGCGGCACGACTGCGCCCTGTGCCAGCAAATACAGATTGGCCATGCGCACATGGTACAACGCTGCGACTTCCGGCTGAAGATCCGGTAAATCAGCTTCAGTAAGCTGTTGCAGAACAGCCACCCAATCCGACCAGCGTGTCAACCCCGCCAGCCCGGTAAGCGCAGGTTGATACGCGCGATCCAGTACGATATGCGGTGTATCTGCAGAGGCCGGTATCACATTATTCGTTTCTGTGGCGGATTTCAGCGCAAGTCGGGCTTGTTTGACCACCCGTTTCATCACCTTTTCATAGACAGTACGAAAATCACCTGACTGAAAAAAAGCAGGGCTTGCCGGCAATACGCTCACCAGGGAAGCAGCAAGATCAGGCAAAATAGAATAATCGAGTGTGCTGTAATCCTCCTCCGGGTTGATGGTATCCGGAATCGATGTCGTATGCCGATGTGCCTGATCCAGCAAGCTATCCACTGTCGGTAGCGTCGCTTTCGCTTCATGTTCAATCGAAATATGACGAGCTCTGAGTTCCTGAATCAGATCGATACCCTTCAACGAAAACACCATAAAGGGATTGCCGTCGATTTCCCGACTGATCAGATAAATCACCGCTGCCAGGTGCTTGCAGGGAACCGCCCAGTCCGGGCAGGAACAACGCATGGAAAAATCACTCCAGCGTGTCGGGAAAATATCGATTCCGAGCTTGTTCGCTTGTGCCAGAACGGCGGGATCAAGCTCTCGGTTAAGCATCTTCGAGATAATGACAGGATCGTGCGCCAACACATCCAGTAATGCTTTGGCCTGCTGCCGAGGTATCGGCGGCACTTCGATCTGCACACTGTAGGGTTGTGGATAGGAGCCCTTTACCCTGGCACGAATTTTTCCATGCTGAATCTCAATTTTTGTGACTGCCCCTTTATTGGCATAACTTCGCCCGCGTGGCAAACGGTTGTCACAATCGATTTGTGAAAGCGAATTAAGCCACTGCGCCCCCCACCAGGTTTGTCCATAGCCTCTATGTGCCGTTATCATTGATCAACTAACTATTTAAAAAACAAATGAGAGGCATTCCTGCCACCTGACACTGCTATCCCTCAGCCAAAGCACCTTATCCGGTATCACTTTAGCCCCAGGCAGAGATAGCACTGAATCCGAATCACAAAGCAATCAGGCCAACAATGATGCTGGAAATGACGTAACTGCCAGCTACCAGCACTTCATCCCTGCGCAACAGATAAAAAATTTCCAGTCCGAATGCAGAAAACATGGTATCCCCGATACCACCAGTGAAAAGAAACAGACGAGTATCCGCTGAAAAAAAGTCATTATGCTTCACAACGAGCCTGCTCAGGATTCCAATGACAAGGCAGCCGACGATATTTACCGTGAAAGTACCAGGAGGAAACTTCCATCCTACCGCATGGTGAAGCACCCAGCCGGATAGCAAATAACGAAAGACGGAGCCCATGGCACCACCTCAAGCAACAAGAAAAATCGGCGTCATTGTTATATTATTCTTAAAACCGCAGTTGAAGACATGCAGTGCGGCCGAAATACTGGCAGGTCTCAGGTAGGCGTGTAACTATGCGAAGGTCGACCTGGCTTCTTCGGGTTATACGATACTACCGCGCCTTCCTGCTTGCCGTAGAGCGGTTTGATCTTCGTGTCGATATCCAGAATCCACGGCACATCGGCCTTACTTGGCGTATTCGGGCTCACATTCAACGGCAAACCTGATGGTCAGGCTGCATCTGGTAATGGAGGTCGGGGGCAAAGTGGGCAACGAACACTCGGCCAGCTCTACCGCAACCGGGCTGATGCGGAGAACACCTTCGACGAGCTCAAGAACCAGTGAGGCCGGGAGGCTTCACCACGCCTGATCTGCATCGCAGCCAACTGTCAGTGCGTACAGTCGCGCTGGTCTATAGCCCAGATCTGTCTGTCCAGACCATAACCCAAAATCTGCAAGTCAATAAAAACCGTCTGCTTGAATGTTATCGGATTATATATTCCTACTTAGCTTATAGTTCTCCCCACGACCTTTTTTTCGGCCTTGTCATTCGATTATTCCCGGTATATCATCCGGCCATAAAGAGAACGAACAGTCTACTTCTGATCTGCCTCTTTTGATCGGCCTTTTGATTGCAACTGCTACCTGGAGATTTAACAATGGCTGTCCCGGATACCCAAACGATTGTCAATGGAATCAATATCGAGCAATCCTTTGCAATACAGAATCAGATCAGAGAGGGAGGCAACGGTGAGCTTGCGAAACCGCGGTATCAGGCAACGGTTGTATGGGATAGCGGCTATCACACTACTTCAAATGTCACTGATGGACAGATAATTGTCGGCGATGAACCTGCGCACTACGGTGGCGAAAGCATGGGGATCACTCCGCAGGATCTTCTGCTGACTGCTGTGGGCCACTGCCTGACTGCTTCTTATATTGGCGGATTATCTGCTGCTCGCATCAATGTCGAATCTCTTCGCGTACATGTTTCCGGGCGAGTCAATTTTCGTGCGGCTTTTGCAATAGAGTCCGGCAATCCCGGGTTTGAGGATATCAACGTGGTCGTAGAAATTCAGACTGATGCACCACAGGAAAAGGTGACTGCACTTCTGGAAAAGTTGAGACACACGGCACCAATACCAGACACCATTATGCGGCCGGTACCAGTCAATATCGAAATTCATCAACAGCCAAAATAGACAGATCCATCTCCGCCAGACTTTTTGATTGAAACCGAGAGGAGATAACGATGAACACCAGCGATATCCATGATGTGGCAATAGTGGGTGCCGGTCCGGCCGGCCTGTCGGCTGCATATGAACTGACCAAGGCAGGTTTCACCCCGCTAGTGCTGGAACGCACTCCTGCAGTGGGAGATGTCTGGCGAAATCATTATGATGGCCTGCGCCTGAATTCGGGCCGCTTCTTCTCAGCTTTATCCGGCAGCAAATTCCCGCTATCAACCGGCGGATGGCCTTCACGTGACGAAGTTGTATCGCTGCTCGAAACTTTTCCCGCACGTGGAGGGTACACGGTACAGACTGGTATCGAGATCGAAAAAGTCAGTTATGACCGTGAGCGTGATATCTGGCTGATCACGAGCAACAATGGCCGACAGTTTGAATCTCGCGCGGTTATCATTGCAGCAGGTGCCAATCGCATTCCAGTCATTCCTGAATGGGAAGGTAAAAACACCTTCACTGGAACAATCATTCATTCCGCACACTTCAAAAATGCCCAAGATTATGCGGGCAAACATGTGCTGGTAATCGGTAGTGGTAATTCGGCTGCCGAAATTGCCAGCAGACTGGCGGAATATGCCGATTCAGTAGCCATGTCCGTCAGAACACCGCCGCAAGTCCTGCCCAAAAGTATTTATGGCATACCCCTTATCGGTATCGGAGTATGGACGAGGTACCTGCCAAGAGCACTAGTAGATGGTCTGCTCAATCTTCTGCGACGTACCATGATCGGAGATTTATCCGTTTACGGACTGCCCTCCCCCACTATGCCAATGTCGGAACAATACGCCATCAATAACGTAGTGCCGATTCTTTATGGCCCTTTTACTGATGACGTCCGCAGCGGCCGCATCAAGATCGTCGGGCCAGTGCAGAAAATATCGGGTGGGATAGTAGAAGTGCTCAGCACAGTTGAAAGTGCGCTGAATAGTGACCAGGCCACCACAACTCTGCAACCCGATGTCATCGTCGCAGGAACCGGATTTCGTACCGGTTTTCCCGAGCTGATCCAGATACCCGGCATTACAGACGAGAAAGGCAGATCAAAAATTTCGGGTGATCAGGAATTCGAAGAAGCGCCGCGCCTTTATTTCATCGGGCAGGTCAATCCGCTCAGTGGCCAGTTGCGTGAAATCCGACTGGAAGCCGGTAAAATTGCTCGGAAACTCGGCAAACAATTGGGAGCAAAGTAAATATAGCCTGTGAAAATTTTTATGTTATTGCTATTGTCCGGTACAGTGTCGATTAATTGCTTTCATAATGAATACCAGCTTCTCCGATTACACCGACAACCATGGCCAGAAAAATTTCAGTTGAGGAAAAGATCCTGCAGACGGCACGTCGCCTGTTCTGCCAGGTAGGCATTCACGCCACGGGAATTGCCAGAATCATTGAGGAATCCGGCGTATCCCGGCGCAGCCTCTATACCCACTATGGCTCGAAGGAGAATCTGCTCAAGGCCGTATTTGAAGCAGAGGCAAATATATGGTTTCGCTGGTTCGACTGCGATCTTCCACACATGGAATGCTCATCAACCGAGCGTATTCTGGCACTGTTCGATTTAATGCGTGACTGGTTCAACAATGAGGATTTTTTCGGTTGTGTATTTATCAACGCTGTCGCCGAACATGAAAAGAGCAATGGCTGGATACAGGAAGTTGCCAACAGCCATAGAGAGAAAATCACTGCAAAACTCCAGGCAATGGTAGCAGCGAGCGGTGCACAGAACCCTGAAATGGTCACGGAAAAACTGAACTTGCTGATTGATGGCACAATCGTAACAGCTATGGTCACCGCTAACAGTGAAATTGCCCATATAGGCAAACTGGCTGCGGGAGATATTTTACGTAACGCTCAATAAATTTCTTCTGCCCAAATATCAGGTCGTATATCTATTCGTGAATCAAGCGATTGACTGTTAAATTTCAGCTATTAAACTCTACAGAACCGGCCAGTATTGCCGAATAAGACACTGACCGGTTCTTGATATGTTAGCCGACAATAACTCGGCAATAGAATTTCTGCCCTTCCGGATGTCGTCTGGCCATCGGTATCATCTGGATGCCCTATCAAAAAAATTTTGGGCCTGAAATTACTCTTCAGCAGCAAAAGAACCATAAACTTCGACAACCGATCAGGAAAAAATTGATCTGACGGATTTTTGTCAAAAATCTGACACATAAACGCAATTACTACATGAATGGATTAATTCGCATCATTGTTTTCATTTTACTGGTCGTAATAAGCACGGGCCCAGGTCATGCCAGCGAGCTGGATGAGGAGCTCCAGGCGATCCAAGCCAAACTCGAATCACTGAACAAAGGTGAAGAAACGCCCCAGAAAAAGCATCTGCAGGAAATTTTCAATGATCACCAGCAGGTATTGCTCGATCATCAGGAATACCTGAAAAAAACAGCAAATTATTCCCAGCAGCTAGAGAAATATCCTAAACAGCTGGAAAACCTGAAGAAAAGCACCCCTCCTGCTACTACGGCAGTTGCCCCGGAGAAACTGGCAAAACTGTCTTCAGAAGAACTGGAGCGACGCAATATCACTACACAAGCCAATCTCTCGGATTTGCAGAATCAGCAGCAGAAACTGATAGCCGAGATTTCCAAGCTGCGCCAACGTGCAGTCACCGTACGGGAAGAACTGGCGTCCATCAACACTTTACGAGCAGAACTGACGGAAGATTCTCCCGAAATCCGCAAAACGACAGATAAAAAGATACTTACTGCACTGGAAAACTATCGGGAAGCACAATTACAGGCGCTGACCGACAAAACACGCATGCTGGAACTGGAAGCATTAGTATTGCCCAATGCCATAGAAATCACTACGCTTCAGGAAAAATTCTCTCTGCAACCCAAGATTCAGGCACTGGAACAGGAAACCGAGTTACTTGCCGAAGAGATCAATCGACAAAAGCGTGCTGAAACCGAACAGGTAGTTGAAAAATCCCATCAATTATTAGCTGAGAAAGCGTGGCAATATCCGGGATTGGAGAAATATGCCCTGGACAACCAGTCACTGGCTAAGAAACTGAGTAGCTATGCCGAATTTTCAACTCGGTTGATCAACCAGAAAACCGGCAGTGAGAAGCGCCTTGCTCTCATTACGCAAAGTTATGCGGCACTGCAGCAACGGCTCGAACTCAAGGTGGAAGATACCGCGCTGGGAACGGAAGTCAGAAAGCAGTTCAAGGAAATCATGGTCGAGCCGGCCATAGAACAAACTGAAAAAGACTTGAACAGTGCTAGACTGGAGCTGTTCCAGCTCGAGCAGGAAAAGTTACAAATGTTGAACGAGCCCGGCTATTTCAAGCAGATCATGAACGGGGAAGAAATACCGCCAGACGATACCCCCGCTTATCAGCAAATCATAAATGCATTCCATGAACTAAAACAGTCTCGCGAGCAGATGATCGATCAGTTTACCCAGGTACTGCATGGCTATATCAAGGAACTGCAGCTCCATCTCGCCATACAGCAGCAACTTATCGAGAAAATCAGCCAACACAAACTGCTACTGAAAGAAAATCTGCTGGTAACACGTAGCGCAGAATCCATTTCTATGGATGTCGTGCAGGATATTCAGGATGCCATCACCTGGTTAACCTCGCGCAAAACGCAAACCGCGGTCGAAAAAGTAATCAATGCGACATGGAAAAATATCTTGATCATTTATGCGGTATTCGGGTTGATATTCGCTATCTTCCGATATACATACTGGTCCGATTACCTCGCCTGGGCCCGGACCGGAAACAGTTTACTGGGCAAGGTCAACCAGGACAGGCTGTTATACCCTGTGGGCATGCTGCTGGCTGCACTGCTGATATCGGGATGTATTTACCTGCCTTTCCAGTTGTCATCGGTGATTCTGCGCTACGGCACCGATGTGGAAATCGGCCATGCATTCTCGGCAAGCCTGCACGTAGCAGCAATTGCCGCCTTTATCTGGTCGTTCATATTGTTGCTGTTTCATCCGGAAGGACTGCTGGTCGGACAGTTCAAGTGCTCCGAAAAACTGGTCGACAAAATGTACCGGGATATCAGACGTTTTGCGCCTATCGTGGCGTTGCTGTGCCTCATCATCGCCTTCACCGATGCGTTGGATGATGATCTCGTTCGTAATGGCTTTGGCCGGCTGACTTTCATTCTGTTATGCCTGATACTTGCAGTGTTCGCTTCGGGCTGGATAGCGGTCACGCGTTCAGGCAAGGCCCTTTATCGCGGGGAATCATTCTATCTGATGCTCAACCCCAGATTCTGGATGACACTCCTGTTCGTGTTGCAGATCGGAATGATTATCATGGCAGCCATTGGTTATTATTTTGCTGCCATTTATCAGTATCTGCTCGTATTTCAGTCGATAAGCTGGATCATATTCTGCACACTGATCTTTTTTGTCAGCTTTCGCAGTCTGCTGATCATCCAACGCAGAATCGCATTCGAGCGCGCAGTCGAAAAACGGGAAGAGATATTAGCTCAGCGTACCGCGACAGGCAAAAGTGAAGCCGATCTGCTGGATGACAACTATATCGACGTCAAAACCATCAGCAAACAGTCAGCCACCGTATTGAAAATCAGTATCTGGGCGTTGCTGATCACGGGACTTGGCTTTATCTGGATAGATGTACTGCCTGCACTCAGTTTCCTGGAAAAAATTACCATCTGGCGCACCTCAGTTGAAATCGATGGCGAAGTCATCATGCGGCCGATTACGTTGCAAACTCTGCTGGTTGCGCTCATTGTACTGAGTCTGGCCATGATTGCCGCACACAATCTGCCTGGTACACTCGAGCTGCTGGTGTTGCGACATTTGTCGCTCAATCCCGGGACGGGCTATGCCATTACCACGCTGCTCAAATACTCGATTGTGATCATCGGCATCATGGTGACGCTGCAGAAGCTGGGAATGGAATGGTCAAATATACAGTGGCTGGTAGCGGCGCTGAGTGTCGGGCTGGGTTTTGGCCTGCAGGAAGTGTTTGCCAATTTCGTATCCGGTCTGATTCTGCTGTTCGAGCGCCCCATCAGAATTGGTGACATGATCACACTGAACAATACCAGCGGCACTGTCAGTAAAATTCATATTCGTGCTACTACGCTGATCGATAGTGACCGCAAGGAAGTCGTGGTACCCAACAAGATATTCATCACCCAGCAGCTGACCAACTGGACATTGAGTGACCAGATTACCCGCCTGATTATCCCTGTGCGTATTGCCTACGGTTCGGATTGTGGCAAGGTCAGCGCTCTATTGCTGGAAATCGCAAAAGATCATCCCATGGTTTTACGGGATCCGGAACCCAGCGCACTGCTTCTGGAATTTAGCAGTAATGCCTTGAACTTCGAATTACGGGTTTTCGTTGGCCAGATCTCGGACAGGGTAAAACTCATCCATCAACTACATCTGGAAATCAACCGTCGCTTTGTAGAGGAAGGGATTCAGCTTGTATCACCATAAATTTATTGACGGCAAACAGATATAACCAGAACAAAGTTCTGCCCGACCCCCACAACAAAGTCAGGCAGAAACCGCAATATGGCCTATAAAACAGAGATACGCATCATTCTGCGAAAAATTCGCGTGCTTTCTCCATCCAGGATTTCGCACGCGGATGATGGCGTGAGTCATCTTTTTGGCTGATCGATTCGAATTCCTCCAGCAGCTCTTTCTGCCGTGCTGTCAGATCAACCGGTGTTTCCACCGCAACATGACAAAGCAAATCGCCTGTGGATTGATTGCGTACACCAGTTATTCCTTTGCTGCGCAAACGGAAAATTTTTCCGGTCTGAGTTCCTGCCGGTACCTTGATACGAGCATGGCCATCAAGCGTAGGTACTTCGATTTCCCCGCCTAAAGCGGCTACTGTGAAACTGATCGGGATTTCGCAGTGCAAATGATTGCCTTCCCTCTGGAAAACCGGATGACTGGCAAGATGAATGACAATATACAGATCACCGGCCTGTCCATTGTTTGCTCCCGCTTCACCTTCTCCCGTCAGCCGAATGCTATCACCTTCATCCACACCGGCAGGAATCCTGACCGACAACGTTTTCTGACGCTTGACCCGTCCCGCCCCATGGCAGTCCCCGCAGGGATCAGAAACAACTTTACCGCTGCCCTGGCAATGTGAACAAGTTTGCTGAATCGAGAAAAAGCCTTGTTGCATACGAATCTGGCCATGTCCATTACAAACAGGACAGGTTTTAGGTGAAGTGCCAGGTTTTGCCCCACTACCATGACAGGTATCACAAATTTCCTGCCTGGGGATACGAATCTGGGTTTCGGCACCGCGAGCTGCCTGTTCCAGTGTAATTTCCAGGTTATAACGCAGATCGGCTCCGCGATGAACACTGGAGCGTCCTCCGCGCATTCCAAAAAGATCGCTGAAAATATCGCTGAAGGCATCACTGAACCCCTGTGCACCCGCACCACCCATCCCGCCATTCAGGCCGGCATGGCCAAACTGGTCATAGGCAGCCCGTTTATTCGGATCAGACAGGACTTCATAGGCTTCTTTAATATTCTTGAATCGTTCCTCGGCCTTGGTATCACCCGCATTGCGGTCAGGATGATATTTCATCGCTAGTTTCCGGTATGCCTTCTTCAGCTCGTTCTCGTCCGCATCTCGGCCTACACCGAGCACTTCATAATAATCACTCTGACTCATAAAAAATTCCTGCTGGTAAAAATTACGCAGATACTTTTGGCATTCATGTCCAGATTACCGGCTCTCTCTGGTCAAATTTACAATGTTAAACGTATAACGCAGAGGCAAAGAGAAGAACTTTTCTCCCCTTTTCCTCTGCGTTTATTCTTCTTTAGCAGGGTGGTAAGTTATGCCGCTACCAAGCCTGCGATCCGGGAATCATTTTTTATCCTTGACTTCCTCGAACTCAGCATCGACAACTTCGCCTTCAACCGGTTTCTCCTGGGACTGATCGGATGCGGTCCCAGCACCCGCCTGCTGGCCAGCCTGCGCTTGTTCCTGGGTATACATCTTCTCAGCCAGTTTGTGTGAAGCCTCGGTTAACGCCTGGGTTTTAGTATCGATCGTCTGTTTGTCCTCGGATTTGAGCGCTTCCTCAGCTTCTTTCAACGCTGCCTCGATTCTGGATTTTTCATCGCCTTCCAGCTTGTCTCCATATTCCACCAGTGATTTTTTGACTGAATGAATCATGGCATCACACTGGTTACGGCTGTTAACCAGCTCCAGTGCTTTTTTGTCTTCTTCCGCATGCGCCTCGGCATCTTTTACCATTTTCTGGATTTCATCTTCAGACAACCCAGAGCTTGCCTGGATTTTGATCTTATTTTCCTTGCCAGTTGCCTTGTCTTTAGCCGAAACATGCAGAATACCGTTGGCATCGATGTCGAAAGTCACCTCAATCTGCGGCATTCCGCGAGGTGCTGACGGAATATCGGTCAAGTTGAACTGGCCCAAACTTTTATTGCCGGAAGCCACTTCCCGCTCACCCTGCAATACATGGATGGTCACTGCTGTCTGGTTATCGTCCGCCGTTGAGAATACCTGCTGCGCCTTGGTCGGAATAGTAGTGTTCTTCTGTATCAGCTTGGTCATGACACCACCCAGTGTTTCGATTCCCAATGACAGTGGAGTCACATCCAGCAGCAGTACATCCTTGACATCTCCTTTCAACACCCCGCCCTGGATCGCAGCACCGATGGCAACCGCCTCATCAGGATTAACATCTTTGCGCGGCTCTTTGCCAAAGATTTCCTTGACCTTCTCCTGGACTTTCGGCATACGGGTCTGCCCACCGACCAGAATGACGTCATCTATATCGGAAACCGATAGGCCTGCATCTTTAAGCGCAGTCCGGCAAGGACCCGCAGTACGCTCGATCAGTTCTTCGACCAGACTCTCCAGCTTGGCACGCGTGATCTTGACAGCCAAGTGTTTTGGACCTGATGCATCTGCCGTGATATAGGGCAGATTCACTTCAGTCTGCTGGCTGGAAGACAGCTCGATTTTGGCTTTTTCTGCTGCATCCTTGAGTCGCTGCAACGCCAGCATATCTTTTTTCAGATCAATGCCGCTCTCTTTCCTGAACTCATCCACCAGATATTCAATCACTCTGGAGTCGAAATCTTCACCCCCGAGGAAAGTATCACCATTGGTTGCCAATACTTCGAACTGGTGTTCGCCTTCAACTTCTGCGATTTCGATGATCGAAATATCAAACGTACCTCCACCCAGATCGTATACTGCGATTTTACGATCACCTTCTTTTTTATCCAGACCAAATGCGAGTGCAGCGGCAGTTGGCTCATTGATGATACGTTTGACTTCCAGCCCCGCAATACGGCCTGCATCCTTGGTCGCCTGACGCTGAGAATCGTTGAAATATGCCGGAACGGTGATGACGGCTTCTGTAACCGGCTCGCCCAGATAATCTTCAGCCGTTTTCTTCATCTTCATCAACACTTGTGCCGAAACTTCCGGTGGCGCGATTTTCCTTCCACGTACTTCTATCCAGGCATCATTGTTATCAGCACGCACGATTTTGTAGGGTGTCATACTGATATCCTTTTGCACTACTTCTTCATCGAAACGGCGGCCAATCAGCCGTTTGATCGCAAACAGGGTATTTTCCGGATTGGTGACTGCCTGACGCTTGGCTGATGCCCCTACCAGAATTTCATTGTCTTCCGCATAGGCAACAATCGACGGTGTCGTTCTTGTACCTTCGGCATTTTCAATGACCTTGGGTTTGTTGCCTTCCATGACGGCAACGCATGAGTTGGTAGTCCCAAGGTCGATGCCAATTATTTTTGCCATAGTATGTCCTTTATGAATTGAAATTTATCCTGTAGCGTAAATGGGGGCTCTCCTGAAAATCTCAAGTACCCTTGGCCTTTGAAACAGTCACCATAGCGGGACGAATTACCCGATCGTGCAACATATAACCTTTTTGCATGACTTGTATGACTGTGTTAGGTGCAAAATCCGATTCAACTGCACACATGGCCTCGTGCTGATGTGGATCGAATTTTTCTCCTTGCGGATCAATGGTGTGGATATTGAATTTCTCAAAAACTGCCGCAAGCTGCTTGCGTGTCAGCTCCACACCATCCCGCAGATTTTCAAGGGTGGAATTCTCCGTTGCCAGTGCGGCGTCCAGACTGTCCATCACAGCCAGTAACTGGACAGAAAAATTATCGATAGCATACTTGTGTGCGCTGGCAATATCTGTCTGCGCCCGTTTGCGGATATTTTCGGTTTCCGCTTTGGCGCGCAACCAGGCATCGTGATGCTCGGCTGCCCTGATTTCTGCTTCTTTCAGTTGCTGCTCAAGACTGGGTGCGGCATCTTCTCCCGCACGCTCTGTATTCCCTGCCACTGTACCGGAATGCTCTGTTTCCAGCACATCATCCATTCCCGGCAGTTTCTGTTTCTCGATAGGTTCTTGATCGTGTGGCTCCTGCATAGATTCCTCCTGTTACGGTGTCGGTGATATTGGGGCCGATATTTCTTTTTCAACCCCTGATCCGAAAAAAGATATTTGAGTCGTACTCAAACCCAATGGGTGCAAATGAGTGGCAGAAATGATGCGATACTGGAATCAATCTCCAATATCCCTTGCCAGGCGCGCTGCCAGGCCGATATAACCCCAGGGAGTAAGTTGCAGCAGGCGGTCTTTCTCGGCGGCCGGAATATCGAGTTGCGCGATGAATTGCTGAAGTGTGGTACGGTCGATTCCTGTTTTTCCGCGCGTTAATGCCTTGAGCTGTTCGTAGGGATTGGCTACCCCATAACGGCGCATTACTGTCTGAATCGGTTCGGCCAGGACTTCCCAGGCATTCTGCAAATCCTCCGACAGACGTGCCGGATCCGCCTGCAACTTTCCGAGCCCTTTGAGACATGAATCATAAGCCAGTAGGGTATGACCAAGCGCCACACCCATATTGCGCAATACGGTCGAATCGGTGAGATCGCGCTGCCAGCGTGAGACAGGAAGTTTTTCACTCAAATGTTTGAGCAGCGCATTGGCAATACCGAGATTCCCTTCCGAATTCTCAAAATCGATTGGATTCACTTTATGTGGCATGGTGGAAGAACCGACTTCATCTGCTCTGGTTTTCTGCCTGAAGTAGCCCAGTGAAATGTAGCTCCAGATATCGCGGTTCAGATCGAGAAGAATCGTATTGATACGGACATAGGCATCAAACAGCTCTGCCATAGTGTCATGCGGTTCAATCTGAGTGGTATATGGATTGAAACTCATACCGAGCTTTTCGACGAAAGATCGCGCAAAAGATTCCCAGTCGAAATCAGGAAAAGCAACCATGTGCGCATTGTAGTTACCCACTGCTCCATTGATTTTTCCAGTCATAACCACGGCTGCAAGCCGCTCGCGCGCTCCTCGTAACCGATAAACAAAATTAGCTATTTCCTTACCCAGGGTCGTGGGGGTGGCTGCCTGCCCATGGGTACGAGCAAGCATCGGGAGATCCGCCAGATCTCTGGCCAGGACAGCAAGTCTTTTGATGACTTCATCGAGCGCGGGGAGCATGACCTGATCTCGACTATGTTTGAGCATCAGGCCATGTGAAAGATTATTGATATCCTCGGAAGTACAGGCAAAATGCACGAATTCAGAAATTGCCGCCGTCTCCTGATCTCCGGCCAGTTTTTCCTTCAACCAGTATTCCACAGCCTTCACGTCATGATTGGTTCGCGTCTCGATCGATTTGACGGCTTCTGCATCCGTTACGGAAAAATTCTCCACAAGCTGATCCAACTGCACGACAGCGCCGATAGATAAAGAGGACGCCCCTGTCAAGGCCGGAGTATTACCCAATGCCTTGAACCATTCAATTTCCACATGAATCCGGTTGCGAATCAATGCATATTCACTAAAAAAGGGTCGCAAGGCTGCCACCTTCTGCTGATACCGCCCATCCAGCGGAGAAAGTGCAAGAAGTGTCGAGATTTCCATAAATTATTGTTTAAATTCAGGCATTCTTCATCAATCGGGAGCGCGCATTCTAACACAGCTCGCTATCGCACCCCGGCTGGGATAGAATCGCACAGTCAATATTTCAAAAACAAAAAGGACAGCACAATGAAACTTATTGGATCACTGACCAGCCCGTATGTGCGCAAGGTGCGCATCGTGCTGGGCGAAAAAGGCATCGACCATGAATTTACCAATGACCCGCCATTCAGCCCCGATACCCGAGTCGCACAAGTCAATCCTCTGGGTAAAGTGCCCGCTCTGATCATGGATGATGGATATATTCTGTTTGATTCTCGCGTAATCGTTGAGTATCTGGATGATCTGAATGGCCCCGAGTCAGGCCGTCTGATCCCAGCGGCCGGACCGCAACGACTTCGCGTCAAACGCTGGGAAGCGCTCGCGGATGGCATCATCGATGCGTGTGTGGCTATTTATCTTGAATGGAAGCGGCCGGAATCACAACAAAGTCAGGAGTGGATCGAACGCCAACAGAAAAAGATCGATCAGGGATTACACGCCATCGCCGCCGAACTGGGTGACAAACCGTGGTGTGAAGGTGAATCCATGACGCTGGCCGATATCGCACTGGGCTGCGCATTCGGTTATCTGGATGCCCGTTTCCCCGCAGTCAAATGGCGCGATACTTATCCTAATCTCGTCCGTCTGGCAGACAAGCTGGCAGAACGTCAGTCATTCAAAACAACTGTTGCACCCAATTGACTGGCTGAAACGGCAAGGAATGCCAGCAGGTTAAGGCATCCGGGCATTCCACATTTTCCTCCGCTGCGGTGGGATAAATGTCAGCCTTCAGGTCGATTTATGCGGGTTGACCGCAGTCAGCAGGCCTCGCAGAATATTCACTTCTTCCTTTTCCAGCCGGGTGCGCGCAAACAGGCGACGCATTCGGCGCATCAAGCGTTTCGGTTGAACCGGATCAAGAAATCCACTTTGAACCATAACCTCCTCCAGATGGTGGTGTAAACCCTCGATCTCCTGTAGGCTGGCTGGTTCAGATAACCGTGGATTATCCTCTACACCCCCCGCTTCTTCAAGAACCATACGCAGCTCATAAGCCATAATCTGTACCGCAGCCGCCAGATTAAGCGAAGAGTAGGCAGGATTAGCCGGAATCTGTACAGTCAACTGGCAATGACTGATTTCTGCCGAGGTGAGTCCGGCACTTTCCCGGCCGAACAGCAATGCCACCGGATGATGATGCGCATACTGGATCAGTTCGATGGCGGCCCGTCTGGCATTGCAGGTTGGATGCGACAGATCTCGAGAACGCGCCGTCAGCGCAGCAGCCAGGAAAGTATCCCCCATCGCTTCCTCCAGACTGGTGCATACGCATGCGGATTCAAGAATATCGCGTGCATTGGAAGCTCGGGCATCCGCTTCCCGGTCAGGAAAAGATTTCGGATTGACGAGATAAAGCTGGCTCAGGCCCATGGTTTTCATAGCCCGAGCAGTTGCACCGATATTACCCGGATGGCTGGTATGGCTGAGCACGATCCGGACATTATCGAGCGGCAAGACTGGATTCATATTAGAATAGTGACTTTCCAGTCATTGTTTCTCAAGTTTTTTGCCATGCACCCCATGCTTACTATTGCGGTCAAGGCTGCCCGCCGTGCCGGCAGTATTATCAACCGCGCCTCGATGAATCTGGAACGATTGACTATTACACGCAAGGCGCACAGTGATTTTGTGAGCGAGGTGGATAAAGCTGCTGAAGATGCCATTATCAAAATCTTGCTGGACGCATACCCTGACCATTCAATTCTAGCAGAAGAAAGTGGCGCCAGAGAAAATACCCCTAAACCGGAATATCAGTGGATCATCGATCCGCTGGACGGTACTACCAATTTTTTACATGGATTCCCCAAATATAGTGTTTCGATTGCACTGCTGCACCGGGGAGTTCTGACACAAGCGGTCGTCTACGATCCGGTGAAAGATGAGTTGTTTACCGCCAGCCGCGGTAGCGGTGCGTTTCTCAACGACCATCGCATTCGTGTCAGCAAGCGTGTGCAGTTAGGGGAATGCCTGATCGGTACTGGATTTCCGTTCCGGGATTTTACTCATATAGAAGCCTACCTGGCTATATTCAGGGACATGATGCCCAAAACAGCGGGTATACGTCGCCCAGGCTCTGCAGCACTGGATCTCGCCTATGTGGCGGCAGGGCGTTACGATGGCTTCTGGGAAACCGGCTTGGCGCCATGGGATATCGCCGCCGGATGCCTGCTCATTCTGGAAGCAGGTGGTATGGTTGGCGATTTTGAAGGTAACGGGTGCTATATGCAAAGTGGACAGATCGTTGCGGGCAATCCCAAAGTTTTTGCCCAACTGCTGCAGATTATTGCTCCGCATCTGACCGAACAGCTTATCGCTGAAAATCGCGAGCCAGTCGAATAGTTTCACAGTCGAACTATTGCTGAAAATCTGATGGAAAATCGAGCACATGCATTAGCTGCCGGCCTGTTCATCCTCCTGCTGGGAGTGACAACAGTCATGGCAATCAAATGGTTCAGTCGCGACAGCATCAGTTATAACCATTATTTTCTGGTTTCTGCGGGTGGTGCGGTATCCGGGTTGAACCCGGAAGCGTCAGTCCGTTACCGCGGTGTCAATGTCGGAAAAGTTGAGGAGATTTACTTCGACAGGGAGAATATCCGTAATATCATTGTACGTATCGCCGTCAATCATAATGTAATTCTTCCGGGGGATATCTATGCGCAACTGGCAAGCCAGGGTATTACCGGCTTGACTTATATCGAACTGAATGATGATATAGCCGACGCAGAAACTGAACCTCTGCAAAATGAAGCGCGCATCCCGCTCAGATCTTCACTGATCAAGACACTTTCCGATTCCCTGGAAGAGATCCTGAAAAATTCGAATATGGCTATCAGACAAATAAGCGGTCTGCTAAATGAACAGAATCAGACGCATATAAGCAATATTCTGAGTCACCTGGAACAAACCGTCCAGCACTACGACACACTGACCGGACAGCTTCAGGAAGGGTTGCAAACATTACCGCAGTTGAGCAGCGAATTCACTTCGACATTCAAACAAACCCGTCAGGTTATGGAAAATACCAGCCAGGTTTTGCAAAAACTTAACCAGCAGCAAGGACTGGTAGACAACCTGACTCAGGGTTCTCTGGAGATGACCCGCACCCTCGCCAGTCTGAACGAAACAAGCCTGGCCATTACACAAAGTACTCACAAGTTGGATCAATTGCTGAATCTGCTGGAAGATCATCCACAGAGCCTGGTATTTGGCAAACCACCTGCCTTGCCAGGCCCGGGTGAACCAGGATTTTCGCCGCCTAAGCCGGAAAAACGATGATGAAATTTTCTGCTGTGTTTTTAGCCGTTCTACTTACGGGGTGTACATTGACACCCAAAACACTGGCACCCGTCTCGATTTACGATCTTGGTCCAGTGGCGGCTGTAACGGTTGCCGGCTCATCCGGGCTCTCACAAACGATCATCCAGGTTATAGATGTCAGCGCACCCGTCTGGCTGGATACCCAATCAATCCATTACAGACTTGCTTATCATGATCCCGCCCGCATCTATGCTTATAGTGGCAGTCGCTGGACGGCACCACCAGCAAAATTGTTAACCGAACGCTTCAGACAATATTTTGCAAGCCATACCATCAACTGGAAGAAGGGCGATAAAAACAAAGAAAACCATGCACCTGCAAACTATCTGTTAAAAATCGAGTTGGGCGAATTCACTCAGGTTTTTCATGCACAAAACGACAGCCAAGTCGTCATCCGATTGAGAGCCTCTTTATACGAGCCAAACGCGCGATTACCGATTGCACAACGGAGTTTCACGGGAGAACGGCCGACGCAGACTGCTGACGCCGCAGGCGCCGTTGCTGCTTTCATACTGGTGAGTGACAACTTGCTGGACGAGCTGGTACAGTGGCTCACCAGCGCTCACTCATGACCGTACTTCCGACATTATGATCGTTGACCTGATATTTATCTCATATTCTACAAAACCGGCCGATTTCCCGTTTATATTCTCGGCCATTCCATGATACGCATACTTGGCCTGATCCTTTTATTACACTTGTTCCTGTCAGCCTGTGGCCATAAAGGTCCCCTTTATCTTCCGCAAAATCCACCTCCCGTTAAAAATAATACACAGGAAAAGCCATGAGCAGCTTCAGCTCATTTGAATACCGTGATAACCAGCTTTTTGCAGAATCGGTACCGCTGACAGAGATTGCCTCTGAATTTGGTACCCCTTGCTATGTTTATTCGAGCGCAACAATCCGTACGACTTACCAGGCTTTCGATTATGCATTCGGACAACGGGATCATCTGATCTGCTATGCGGTAAAAGCCAATTCGAATCTTGCCATATTGAATCTGCTTGCGTGCCTCGGTAGTGGTTTCGATATCGTCTCTGGTGGAGAATTGCAGCGTATATTGAAAGCAGGTGGCAATCCGCAAAAAACGGTTTTCTCCGGGGTGGGTAAAACACTTGAGGAAATTCGTGCCGCGCTGGCTGCCAATATTCTCTGTTTCAATGTGGAATCGGAAATGGAGTTGATGGTACTGAATGAAATTGCCGGACAGATGGGAAAAATCGCGCCGATCAGTCTGCGTGTCAACCCGGACGTGGATGCCAATACCCACCCTTATATTTCGACAGGAATGAAGGAAAACAAATTTGGCATCCCGGCTGCTGAGGCTGAACGAATCTATTCACTGGCACACCAGCTTCCCCATATCCAGGTCTCCGGACTAGATTGCCATATCGGTTCACAATTGACTGAAATTGCACCCTTCATCGAAGCAGCCGATAAAATGCTCGATTTACTGTCACGCCTGCAAGCGACAGGCGTCACTATCAAACATCTTGATCTGGGTGGAGGACTGGGAATTCGTTATGACCGAGAGTCCCCACCTTCGATAGAAGCCTACATCAAAGCACTCTGTACGGCCGCAAAAAACTATCCGCAGCAATTGCTCATCGAACCCGGTCGTTCGATGGTGGGCAACGCCGGACTGCTGTTGACCCGGGTACATTATCTCAAACATACAGCGCACCGCAATTTCGCCATTGTCGATGCGGCCATGAACGACATGCTGAGGCCAGCTTTATATCAGGCTTACCACTCAATCCTGCCAGTCGCCAAACGCACCGGGGAAATGCAAACTTACCAGATCGTCGGGCCTGTTTGTGAAACCGGTGATTTTCTCGGCCATGATCGTAACCTGGTGCTGACAAAAAACGATTTGCTGGCAGTCATGTCCGCCGGGGCCTATGGCATGAGCATGAGTTCCAATTACAATACCCGTCCACGCGCAGCTGAAGTCATGGTGGATGGCAGCACGGTGCATCTCATCCGCGCGCGTGAAACAGTGGAAGATCTGTATGCTCTGGAAAAGCTGCCCACCTGAAATTTGCATATGACTCCAACCATGTCGAACATTGCCACACTCGACGATGTGCACTACCAGAAACACATACTACAGGGCGTATCGCGCACTTTTGCACTGACCATCCCGCAACTGCCGCCAGCGTTGCGTGAGGTGGTAGGGAACGCCTACCTGTTATGTCGCATAGTCGATACTGTTGAAGATGACAGTGCGCTGACACTGGAGCAAACACGCGAACTGGCTGAAATGTTTATCAAGGTCGTCAGTGGAACAGTCGAGGCGGAAACATTTGCCCGAGCCCTGTATCCCCTGCTTTCGGAACATACCATTCCAGCGGAACACGATCTCATCAAACATACTCCTTCCGTCATACGCATGACTCACAGCTTCAACCCGGTGCAGCGCCAGGCACTGGAACGCTGCATACGTATTATGGGGCAGGGAATGGCCGCATACCAGGAAAGCGAATCTCTGTCGGGGCTCGAGAATCTGGCCGAGATGGATCGCTATTGCTACCATGTTGCCGGTGTCGTCGGGGAAATGCTGACCGAACTGTTCTGTGACTACTCTCCGGAAATCAACCAGCACAAACCGACGCTGATGCAATTATCAGTCTCTTTTGGACAAGGATTGCAAATGACCAATATCCTGAAAGATATCTGGGAAGACAGAAAACGGGGTGCCTGCTGGCTGCCAAGAGATATTTTCCTGCAGGAAGGGTTTGATCTGAACGATTTACAGCCAGGTTGCTCCGAGCGAGGTTTCCATGCCGGTCTAGGCACCCTGATCGGGATCGCCAAGACACACTTGCAGAACGCCCTGGCCTACACCTGCCTGATTCCGTCACATGAAACCGGGGTACGCCGATTCTGCCTATGGGCAATCGGCATGGCAGTATTGACCCTAAACAAAATCAACCACAAACGGGATTTTATAACGGGAAGAGAAGTAAAAATCTCTCGCCGGAGTGTTAGAGCAACCGTCCTGATTACCAGCCTCTTAGCCAGTCAGGATTGGGCACTCAGGAAAATTTTTGCAATAT
This sequence comes from Nitrosomonas sp., assembly GCF_040256045.1. GTDB lineage: Bacteria > Pseudomonadota > Gammaproteobacteria > Burkholderiales > Nitrosomonadaceae > Nitrosomonas. The sequence continues at coordinate 29,611 of NZ_JBDZWD010000010.1, read as the reverse complement.
CATCCAGGAATCTGCCAGAAGTACAGATTGTCCGATCATAAAACTGAAGCGACCTCGTCATTGAATCGACGGAGTGCTCCGAGCGGATCCGGTGATCGGGTGATGGGTCTGCCGATCACAAGATAGCTGGCCCCACTACGTATTGCCATTGCCGGTGTTGCAATCCTCGCCTGATCATCGTTACCGTCACCAAATGATCGGATACCCGGAGTGACCAGACAAAAATCCTCACCAGTCACTTCTCTCAGACTCACCGCTTCCAGCGCTGAACAAACTACGCCATCCAGACCACAACGCTGGGCAAGCAGAGCCAGTCGCTGCACCATCATTTCCGGTGTATCGGCTATGCCCAGCTCGCTCAAATCATCCTGATTCAGACTGGTAAGCAGAGTAACGGCAATGAGTCTGGTTCTTTTCCCATCCAGGGCCTGTCGGGCTGCAAGCAGCATTTTACTCCCTCCCAGCGCGTGTACATTGACCATCCATACACCAAGGCTTGACGCAGCACTGCAAGCTGCAGCAACCGTATTGGGAATATCATGGAATTTCAGATCGAGAAATACATCGAAACCCAGTTTCATCAATTTCTCGACCAATTGCGGACCCGCCAGAGTAAACAGCTCTTTCCCAACCTTGACCCGGCAAAGCGTACTATCCAGTCCGGCGGCAAAATTCAATGCTGTACACTGATCGGGAAAATCCAGTGCAACGATGATACGCGGGTCATTCATACCACTGAAGATATCAGGATTTCTTACGGATTCTATTGACGAAGCAAGACAAATACCCGAATAAGGCGCCTACAGTAAAACAGAGGAAAAGTACTATCACCAACGGTACTTCCCATTCCATCCCAAGGTAATAGTGTATTGTCACCATCCCGGAATTCTTGACAGCGACACTGAGCAGAAACAAAAAAACAATCAGGCGTAGAAGGGTCATAAACATGCGTACTTCATCTGATTCAGCTCAAAAAGGTGAAACAGAAAAAATGGAATCGTCAAATACACCGGTAACCGCACTATATCGAACAGGGAAAGTATAAAACCAGCTCACTCAAACCCACACTTTCCCAATCCACACGACGAGAAATGCTTAACCTGTAACGCGATCAAGCACTTTGTGCTGTTTAGGGCCGGAATCTATCAGTTCACGCATTTTCTTACCAGCTTTGAAATGTGGAACATATTTTTCCGGCACGTGAACCTTCTCACCTGATTTGGGGTTACGGCCAATACGCGAAGGTCTGTAATTCAGGTCAAAGCTGCCAAATCCACGAATCTCAATACGCTCTCCCTTGGAAAGACTCTTAGCCATCGCATCCAAAATGATCTTAACGACCAGTTCGGCATCTTTTGCCAGCAATTGAGGAAAGCGTTCTGCCAGCTTGGAAATCAGTTCAGACTTCGTCATAGCCGGCCTTATTCTTCTGACGATTTACTGTCTATCTTGGCTTTGAGCAACGCACCCAAGTTAGTCGTACCCGCACTGGCAGGGTTGGATACTGATGCCAGTGATTTGACGGCTTTATCTTCCTCATCCTGAATTCTTGCCTTGACTGACAGACTGATACTCCGGTTTTTGCGATCAATATTGATGATCATTGCTTCGATCTCTTCCCCCTCATTAATACGGGAGCGAATATCCTCAATCTTGTCACGAGAAAACTCAGAAGCACGCAAATACCCCTCTACCTCATCAGTCAGTGCAATGACGGCACCTTTGGCATCAACAGATTTGACGGTACCCTTGACGATACTGTTTTTATCATGCGAGGCGACATAAATATTGAAAGGATCGCCTTCCAGTTGCTTAATACCTAAGGAAATACGTTCTTTCTCTACATCGATGGATAACACCACCGCTTCAACTTCATCTCCTTTCTTGAATTCGCTGATTGCTTTCTCGCCAGGCTGATTCCAGGAAAGATCGGATAAATGCACCAAACCATCGATGTTGCCTGGTAATCCGATGAACAAACCGAAGTCTGTAATCGATTTGATCTGCCCGGTAACTTTGTCACCTTTTTCATGACCAAGTGAAAACTCTTCCCAGGGATTGGGCCTGCACTGTTTCATCCCCAGAGAAATACGCCGACGATCCTCGTCGATTTCAAGAATCATGACTTCGACTTCATCGCCCAACTGCACAATTTTGGACGGATAGACATTTTTGTTGGTCCAATCCATTTCCGAGACATGCACCAACCCTTCGATCCCCTGTTCGATTTCGACGAAAGCACCATAATCGGTCATATTGGTAACTTTACCGAAGATACGTGTACCCTGAGGATAACGTCTCGAAAGACCAATCCACGGATCTTCCGTAAGCTGTTTCAATCCCAGAGAAACACGGTTTTTCTCTTGGTCGAATTTCAGAACCTTGGCAGTCACTTCATCACCTACATTGATAACTTCGGTCGGATGTTTCACACGGCGCCAGGCAAGATCAGTAATGTGCAGCAAGCCGTCGATCCCGCCCAGATCCACAAATGCACCATAATCCGTAATGTTCTTGACGATCCCCTGGACGACCGCACCATCCTGCAGACTGGCCAGCAACTCATCCCGATCTGCACCTTGGGTTTCTTCCAGCACCGCACGTCTGGATACGACCACATTATTACGTTTGCGATCGAGCTTGATCACCTTGAATTCCATTTCCTTATTTTCATAAGGCGTCATATCTTTGACCGGGCGAATATCCACCAGAGAACCTGGCAGAAAGGCACGAATACCGTTAATCGTGGCTGTCAGTCCACCTTTTACCTTTCCATTGACCATGCCGGTAACGATTTTGCCTTTTTCCATGGCCTCTTCCAGTTCATACCAGGCATTCAGGCGTTTTGCCTTGTCTCTCGACAAACGGGTTTCACCAAATCCGTTTTCAAGTGCTTCGATAGCCACACTGACAAAATCACCTTCGCGGGCTTCAACCTCACCTCTGTCATTTTTGAATTCTTCAATCGGGATATAGCTCTCGGATTTAAGCCCCGCATTGACCACGACGAAGTTGTAATCAACACGAATGATCTCAGCAGTAATCACTTCGCCCACACGCATTTCTTTATGCGAAAGGCTTTCATTGAAAAGTTCGGCAAAATTTTCCGAAGAGCCCGCTACACTGGTTGCAATAGTCATTTAAAAAATATCCGATCGTAAACAATTCCCCGCAATAAACAAAGGGGACAGGTTGGTTGGTTAATAAAAAAGAAAAGAACGGCTTAAAAACTCAAACTGCTCAAGCTTTCCTGGTCTCAGCGTACATACTCAATACCCTACTAACAACCTGATCTATACTGAGGCCAGTAGTATCCAGCACACACGCATCTTCACACTGTTGCAACGGGGAGGCGGTACGATTACTGTCACGCTCATCACGCGCCCGAAGTGCTTGGATCAGGTCTGCGATATTAGCATTTATTCCCTTCTCCATCAACTGCTTATGGCGTCTGGATGCACGCTCCTCTTCACTTGCCGTGAGATAGATTTTCAAGGTAGCGTCAGGAAAAATGACCGACCCCATATCACGCCCATCAGTTACCAGACCCGGCGGTTTGCGAAAATCCCGCTGGTATTCCAGTAATTCTACTCGGAGCGCGGGGTGCTGAGCGATTCGGGAAGCATATTCCCCGCACGCCTCTGCCCGTACTTCATTACTGACATCCTCTCCATCCAGCCAGATCGATGAATCCCTGAAAGATACACTCAAATGCCGGGCAATATCGACCATGCTATGTTCGTCACTGACATCCGTATTGCGCTTCATAGCTGCTAGTGCTACCAGACGGTAGAGTGCCCCGCTATCAAGATAGTGGAATCCAAGTGTCTGTGATACGAGGCGGGCAATCGTACCTTTTCCTGATGCAGAAGGGCCATCTAACGTAATTATCGGTACATTCTCTTTATCCATGATTCGTCGACCCCGGTCATAATGATAGGCTCCGGGATTCTGTTTGCCTCCCCAGTAGGATACTGATGTTATTTATCATTTTGCAAAAATTACCGAGACCTGGAAAACACTCTGCCCGAATTATCCTCCAGACACACCATTCGTAGTTTTTCCGATATTAATTACTTCTGACTCAATGTACTTTCAAAAGAAATATGGGTAATGGCTGCAAATTTCTCGAAATAATCCGGGAAAGTTTTAGCCACACACTCCGGGTCATTGATACGCACCGGCACACTCAATGACACTAGAGAAAAACACATGGCCATCCGATGATCATCGTAAGTATCAATAACAGCATCCGCAGTCAGCGGACCATCGGGTGGCGTAATTCGCAGAAAATCATCTCCTGCTTCGACTCGAGCACCCAGTTTGCGCAGTTCCGCAGACATTGCTGCAATCCGGTCGGTTTCCTTGACGCGCCAGCTCGCAATATTCCTAAGGGTGGTCGTGCCTAGTGCAAACAGGGCCATTATCGCTAGTGTCATGGCTGCATCAGGAATATGGTTACAATCGAAATCAATCGCCCTCAAGGCCTTATTGCCAGGAGCACCCGATTCTATCCACTCACTTCCCATGCTGATGTGTGCTCCCATCGCCTTGAGTGCTTCAACAAAGCGGACATCTCCCTGACAGCTGTCACTCCCCGCACCCTCGATTCGTACCGGGCCACCCGCAATGGCTCCAGCTGCAAGAAAGTAAGAAGCAGAAGATGCATCTCCCTCGACCGCAATCTTCCCCGGACTGCGATAAATCTGATTCCCGGGCAGCATAAAACGCTGCCAAGATTCCTGTTTGACCTGCACGCCAAAACGTGCCATTTGTGCAATCGTGAGTGCTACATAAGGCTGGGAAATAAGCGTACCACTGACAACAATGGTTCTCGGCTCACCTGTCAGCGACAACGCCATCAGCAATCCACTGAGAAACTGGCTGGAAATATTCCCCTTGATGGAGATATCACCCGGATGAATTACCGCCGGATGAATCTCCAATGGCGGGAAACCTTCATGCTCAAGACAGGTGATTACAGCCCCGATCTGGCGTAATGCATCCACCAGATCTCCGATCGGACGCTCATGCATTCGTGGCACACCGGCAAGACGATAATGACCCTGCATCAGTGCCAGCACTGCGGTCAGCGGACGAAAAGCCGTCCCGGCATTTCCCAGAAACAGTTCGGCCTCTTTTACCGGAAATCTCCCTTTACATCCTGTCACCCGGTATCCGTCATCACCCGTGCGAACAATTGCCACCCCGAGTAGCTTTAATGCATCCAACATCCGTCTGGTATCATCGGATTCCAGCAGATTGCTGATCATCGTAGTACCTTCAGCCAGTGCTGATAACAAAAGAATGCGGTTGGAAATGCTTTTCGAACCCGGCAGGCGCACATTACCTCGTGCATGCTGTACTCGCGGAAGATCGAGCCATTGCATAAGCTAACAATCTCCTGCAGATATACAACAAAAACCAACCACTGAATGAAAATTTCTTTTCATTAGCTCAGCAATTCTAATGGTTTTTATGGATATGATTTCGCAAATCATTTTCTGGATAAATGAAGTATATTCAATCTGGCAAACTCGCTCTCATATTGCGGTCAATGCGACTCTTCAGCAGCACACCCAAAAATTTTTGATTACAACTACTTCTTATTGAACAACTTTGCCGGTAAACCAACGTATTTTTCAATTTATGCTGAACATTTTTAACCGCGCTACTAAAGCCACCACAGATCAAATACAATACCCCCCTTTTCTTATACCAACTTTTTCATATTTAACGAGGTCAACAAATGGATGATACTGCACCGATAGCTACACTGCTTTACTCAATTCTGGCCCTTCCGATCGCTTTCATGATTCTCTACTGGACCAAGGTTCGTAAAGACCGGCAGCGTAATGAAACGGGAGAAGTGGAATACAAAAGTCTTGGCCATGCACTGACTTTCTTCATTATCGAAGGACTCGCACTGGTAGGCAGTTTATCCATCCTCATTACTGCTGTGTCAGGTATTGTACGTTACCTCATCTACGTCTATGCCTGACCCGATCACTATTCCGGAAATACGCAAGAAAACTGCCAGCCAGATCAGGAAGCAGCTTTACCGGTTTCCGGAACAGTATCCGCAGGTTTGCTCTTTGTCTTTTTCTGTTCAAACTCGAATCCGATCTTTCCTCCCGGACCTACGACCAGGTAAGCAGAAAACGGCCGGCCTTTCCTGGAAACAAACCCAGCTAGCAGATCCGTTCTTCCTGCCTGCAGCAGCTTGATCACCTGCTCTGCCTCGATAGCACGATTCAAAATAATTTTTCCGGTTCTAAAACTGCAGGAAGAGCCTGTGCCAACTGATTTTTCACAAACATAAAGTAATTTATGTTCATAAACAGAATGACCACATTGAGGACATTTTCCCAATGGTTGCTGCGCCGAAAAATCGACTTTCTCCGGTATCTGATCGGCCTCATTGCCAAAATCGAACTTCATTTCATAGTCGTCCGTCAGCCTGACAATCGCATTAAACGCGCGCCCCATTTTGCTGCGAAAACCCGATAAAGGGCCAATCTCGCGAGTAGAAATCAACGTCTCCATTTCCTCCGCCTCAAATTGTCGCCCCGCCAGAATTTTCCATAATGCAAAATCACATTGCTGACACTGAAATTTTTTGTATGTTTCTTTTATCACTCCGCCACATTTGGGACAAGGTATCTGGAGTGTCGCAAAATCCCCACTAATGGTTTTATCACGATGATTCTTGGCTTGCTCGACGATATGACGCGTCATCGCCGCAATCTTTTCCATGAAAACATCCCGCTTGAGCTGGCCCTGCTCGATCTGGCGCAATTTGAATTCCCAATCGCCGGTCAACTCGGGAGAAATCAGCTCTGGAATTTTGAGTCCCCGCAACAGAGTCACCAACGAAAATGCTTTGGCTGTCGGCTGTAACTCTCTTCCTGAACGCTCGACGTAATTTTCGTGAATCAATCCCTCTATGATGGCAGCACGCGTAGCAGGCGTACCCAGCCCCTTGGCACTCATGGCTGCACGTAATTCTTCATCTTCCACCAGTTTTCCGGCACCTTCCATCGCTGACAGCAACGTAGACTCGTTATATCTGGCAGGAGGACGCGTCTTACCGGCAACGACAGCCACCTCCTGTGCCAGTACTGTTTCGCCCGGTGTTACTGCCACCAGTACCGATTCCTCTTCCTGCCCCTGGGCAGACTCTACCTTGCCATAAACTGCCTGCCAGCCGGCATGTACCAACACCTTGCCTTCTGTTTTAAAAGGCTCATCTTCCACGCGCGTGATACGGGTCGTGATCAGAAATTCTGCTGCCGGATAAAAAATTGCCAGAAAACGTTTGGTGACCAGATCGTAGAGTTTCTCCTCCGCTTCATTGAGTTTCTTTGGCACCAGTGCGGTAGGTATGATTGCAAAGTGATCAGAAACCTTGGCATTATTGAAGATTCGCTTGTTTGGCTTCACCCAGTCTGATTCCAGAATCTGGCTGGCAAACCGGTCGTAACGTGATCCTTTCAGCACTTGCAGCGTATCATTGACGATCGCCGGATAATCCTCCGGAAGTGCACGCGAATCAGTACGGGGATAAGTCAGCACCTTATGTTTTTCATACAGCGCCTGAGCAAGTCCCAATGTCACCTTGGCGGAAAAACCGAAACGGCTGTTGGCATCACGTTGCAGACTGGTCAGATCGTACAGGAGAGGACAACTTTCTCGGGATGGCTTGCTTTCTTCGGTGACAACCCCGGTCCGTCCTGCGCATTTATCACGGATTGCTTCTGCCTTGGCATGATCCCAAATTCGATCTGCTCTGGATTCGGATTCATCCTTGCGCTTACTGAAGCCTTGATCAAACCACTTCCCTTTGTAAGCGCCATTTTCTGCTTGGAAAGTAGCATGAACTTCCCAGTAATCCCGAACCACGAACTTTTTAATCGCTTCTTCCCGTTCGACCAGTATGGCAAGTGTCGGTGTCTGTACCCGACCCACCGTAGTTTTATGGAATCCACCTTCCTGTGAATTGAATGCGGTCATGACACGTGTGCCATTGATCCCCACCAGCCAGTCCGCCTCCGATCGGCTGACGGCTGCATCTGCCAGAGGCTGTACTTCAGTATCATTCAACAGATTTGCAAAAGCTTCACGTATGGCTGAAGGTGTCATGGATTGCAGCCACAAGCGCTTGATTGGTTTCTTGCTGCCGGCATGGCGCACGATGTAACGGAAAATCAGTTCACCTTCACGCCCGGCATCACAGGCATTGATCAGCATATCGACATCCTTGCGCTTGATCAGTTTGCTGAGCAGCTTCAGGCGATCCGTCGTCTTTTCGATCGGAGCAAGATCAAAACGCGGAGGAATAACGGGCAAATGGTCAAAACTCCATTTCCCCCGTTTGACTTCATATTCTTCCGGGACGATCAACTCCAGCAAATGCCCGATTGCCGAGGACACCACAAATTCATCACTCTCAAAATAATCCTTCTGCTTGACAAACCCGCCCAGGGCACGCGCAATGTCACTGGCAACAGAAGGTTTTTCGGCGATGATCAGTTTTTTACTCATAGATATTTACATACTACTGCAGACGCAGCGGGCAACTGACAAGCAGGCTACGTCAGTCGATCAAATCACCCGGTCCCGGGTATCAATTATTTATTAATGGATCAGGAAGGAATGTCTGCGAGGGATCAATGCCGTTGATGAGAATCACTGACTACGAACAACCCCTCAACGATACTGCGGTCGGTCAACTGGTTCTGAATCCAGAGATCAAACAGTACCACCAGTTTTATTTTCTCTATACTGGCAGTATCGCCATCCATACGGATGACCCGATCGATCAGTAATTCTCGCTGTAAAGGATTAATGACACCCGCCTGCTCGAGAAAGAAAATGAACCCGCGCCCTTCCGTATCAATAATCTCCATTTCCTCTTCAGTAAAATGGCGCATTGAATCACTTTCTGCCAGTCTGGCCAGATAGCCTTCTTCATCATGGCGGGAAAGATCAGACAACCAGTCGAGCGCCAGTGTGATTTCCTCGTCATCAAAACCAGCCATGGTCAGTTTGCGTGTCAGCGTGGCAGAATCCGGACAATTTCCGGCATCGAAATAATTTTCAAATAAATAAACGAGAATATCGAACATAGTTTCTGCACCGTGATTCTGGATTAAAACCACTCTAAGACACTTAACAGGGTGATGATTATAGCCTGATACCCAATGAATCAACGGATACGCTGATACTTCCCCCCGGGAAGGCTACCAATCCTGCCTTCCAGCTCCAAGCCCAATAGCATGGCGGATACTGTTTCAACCGTCAAGCCGCTGCGCACGCAAAGTGTATCAATATCGGTGGAATCGTAGCCAAAATACATCAGTAGCCCGGTATCATCATCCTCTCCTACTGGTACATCTGTTCCGTCATCATCCACAGCAGCTTCAAATCTCGGCACAGGCTGGGGCTGGTAGTGCAGCTCATCCAGAATATCCTGAATATTCTCGACCAGTTTTGCACCCTGTTTGATCAGTGCATGACAGCCTTTTGACAAAGGTGAATGAATGGAACCGGGGATCGCCATCACTTCACGCCCTTGTTCCAACGCTAGTCTGGCGGTAATCAGCGATCCGCTGTACAGTGTGGCTTCCACAACCAGACAGGCATGACACATGCCACTGATGATACGGTTTCTGCGTGGAAAATTCCGGCTTATGGCTGGCGTCCCCAGTGGAAACTCTGAAATCAACCCGCCTTCATTTGCCAGTTTATGGGCAAGCTCATGGTTTTTCGATGGATAGACAAGATCGAGTCCGGTTCCGACAATGGCCATACTGGAAGATGCGCCACGCAATCCTCCCTGATGGGCGGCCGTATCGATACCCTGCGCCAGACCGCTGATGATGCAAAATCCTGCGTTACTGGCAGCCTCGGCAAAGGCATCGGCATTTGCAAGCCCCTGTGGTGTCGCATTACGGCTGCCGACCATTGCCATTGCCGGCTGCGCCAGAAATTGCCGCTGACCCTTGAAATAAAGTATGGGAGGTGGATCGGATATATTGAGCAGAAGCTTCGGATAATCCGGATCTGCCAGTGTAATCAGTGAATTGAGAGGATCTTCCAGCCATTTGATGGTCCTGGCGAGTCTCTCTTCATCCACCTTACGGAGAAAAATGCTAGTGGCAACCGGTTTCTTTACGACACCCTCAAGTGCAGGTCGACTTGCAGCTAGCACTCGGGCCGGATCACCGAAGGCAACCAGCAGCCGACGCAGAGCTCCTCCTCCCACGCCTTCAGTCAGACCAAGGCGCAGCCAGGATTCAATATCCTGATCAATCTGCATAGAAAAAGAACTCACCTGATGACTACCCTGACTTCCGGAATCGAAGATTGATTTTTTGAGTAACAGCAGACAAAAGGGCGAGTATAGTAACTTTGCTGTACCTTGTCAGGGAGTTTTCACGACATCCATTACCTTGATCGCCTGAATGCTTTGCATGATCAGCGCGTAAGCAACCGTATCGAATACACGAAATACCAGTGCCAGACCAATACGTTCATCCGGGAGACTGACCAGCTTTCCCTCATGCGACCGTATATCATTCTTGCGATAAACGGCGAGCACGTGCCCCGGCTCGATCCGGTCGTGGCTGCCCTGGTTGAGCGTCACGATCATATTTTCCCCGATCTCGTTCACACCGCCATAGACTGAAATGATCCGGGCCGTTACTGCAAAATCAGGTGTATGCGGCACATAATCATCGACTCTGACAGCCGAAAGCGGCAACAGACGGTCACCTTTCAGGATCTCCTGCACGGAACGGTAAATTTTTGCCGTGCTGATCGTTGCAAAATCGGTGATTTTAACCATTCCCAGATAAATAGATTCGTAGCCAAGGATACGGTTATCGTAGTCAGGATCGGTCAGTGCTTTCCCGTTGCGGAATACCTGCCAGATCACTCCCTGATCGGCAGGCAGGTCACCCACATAGATCTTGTCACCGGCACTCAGAATCACGCGATCATCACTCGCCCCGAGTACCACGGGTGCTTTGTCCAGCTTGCCTTTTTCAACGACCAGTGGCTGATTCAGAAATGGCTCGATTTTTGCAGCCGGAATAACGGGAATAGCTCGCATAGCCGATTCCTCGACACGAATCCGGGGAGAGAACCTTATGACACCCTTCTCGCTCGCCATTCTCAGGCGCTTACCATACCGAGTATTTTCAACGACGATGACATCTCCAGGATAGATCCGATGCGGATTCCTGATCTGCTCCCGGTTCATCTGCCAGATTTCCGGCCAGCGCCAGGGTTCTTTGAGAAAGTGGGAAGCTATTCCCCAGAGCGTATCACCGGGAACGACCTGGTAGCGATCCGGAATGTCATCTCGCAATCCAATTCCGCCAGTCGCGAAAGACGGACCAGAAAACAGACTGGTAAACAAAATCACAGATATAATTGTCAAAGTGCGCATAAGGGTTCTTTATCTCCATCGCAATACCCGAAAAGCAAGGCAGTTTGTCATCACAAGCCTTATCTGACTGGATAGAAACCGGGCTGGTCAGAAAAAAATCGGCCGGTGCACAATGATAGAACTGCTTCCCAGAATCCTAGTATCCGAATTATGCAAATTTGTTATGGCAATTCTGAACATACTCCGCTACCCCGATGAACGATTGCACAAGATTGCAACCGAAGTACCCTCCATCACCCGGGAAATACGCACTCTGGTCAGTGACATGGCCGAAACCATGTACGCCGCACCAGGTATAGGTCTTGCGGCTACCCAGGTGGATGTTCACCAGCGAATAATCGTCATTGATGTCTCCGAAACCCGAGATGAACTGCTGGTGCTGATCAATCCGGAGATCATCGCCAGCAGCGGGAAAGCGGAAACGCAGGAAGGGTGCCTCTCGGTACCCGGTATTTTTGATAAGGTCACTCGCGCCGAAGAGGTCACTGTCCGGGCAACCGACATCGCCGGAAAATCCTTCGAAATGGATGCATCGGGGCTTCTGGCAGTTTGTATCCAGCACGAAATGGATCATCTCCTGGGAAAAGTATTTGTCGAATACCTGTCACCCTTCAAGCAATCCCGCATTCTGAGCAAGCTGAAAAAACAGGTGCGCAGGCAAATTGCCTGATCGGATCCAGCCAGTGTTCCCGCTCCGGTAACTCACATTCATCCAGCAAGCACCGTCACACATGAGAATCATTTTTGCAGGTACGCCGGACTTCGCAGCCAGGGCACTGGAGGATTTGCAGAAAGCAGGATTCGATATCATCCTCACCCTGACCCAACCGGATCGGCCAGCCGGACGCGGCATGAAAATGCAGGCAAGCCCGGTCAAAATACTGGCACAACAGTATGATATCCCACTGTTACAGCCGGAAACGCTGAAATCATCAGACATACAGGCACAACTCGCCACATTCAAACCTGATGTAATGATCGTCGCGGCCTACGGACTGCTGCTGCCGGAAGCGGTGTTACGCATCCCCCGTCATGGCTGTATCAACATTCATGCCTCCCTGCTGCCACGCTGGCGGGGTGCTGCTCCCATTCAGCGTGCCCTGCTGGAAGGTGATACAGAAACCGGCATCTCCATTATGCAGATGGATCAGGGACTGGATACCGGAGCAGTCCTGCTGAAACGATCGTTCCCCATTGAACCGTACGATACGACGGCGACCCTGCATGACAAACTGGCTGACCTCGGTGGCAAATGTATCGTCGAAGCCTTGATATTACTGGATCAGGGCAAGCTGATCTTCACGCCGCAAAATGAGGCAAACGCCTGTTATGCAGCAAAAATACGGAAAACCGAGGCCGAAATCGACTGGACACGTGATGCGGCACATATCGACCGGGTGATCCGGACATTCAACCCATACCCCGGCGCATTTACCCATCTGCATGGAAACACGATCAAACTATGGCACACCCGTATCGTCAGCCACGTCAATCACAATAACTCTCATCAGGCCGGGAAAATCATCACTGTCGATCCTGATGGCATCGTGGTTGCATGCGGCCGTGATGCTTTATCCATCGATATCCTGCAAAAAGCAGGCGGAAAAAAACTGACCGCTGCACAATTCCTTGCCGGACACCCGCTACAACCCGGGGAGAGTTTCCATAAGGCGACACAGGATAACCAAGGCGCCTCTGAAACATGATCGAAGTTCAATTACTGGCCGTGCAGGCGATCAGGGAAGTTCTCGCAGGTGCCAATCTGACCGAAGTATTACACAATATCTGGCAAACCGGCTCCCATCTCATACCCCAGCAGCGCGGTGCCATTCAGGATATTGCCTATGGCGTGCTCCGCCATTACGGGCAACTCAATGCCATTCTCCACAAATTGCTGGACAAACCGATACAGGACAAACAGCTTCATTACCTCCTGGCCGTCGCTCTGTATCAGCTTCGTTACAGTAAGGCACCAGCACATGCCATCGTCGATCACGCAGTTTCATCTTCGCGGAAGATCACACGCAATCCCGCAGTGTCAGGGCTGGTCAATGCCGTACTGCGTAATTTCATGCGCAAGCGTACTTCTCTGCCGGATCAGATCAGGGGCGATGACGTCGCCCGCTACTCCTATCCGCAATGGTGGATCGACAAACTGCGTCAGCAATATCCCCAGGATTACAAGACCATACTGCTTGCGGGTAATGAACACCCTGCCATGATTTTGCGCGTCAACCGGTTGCGCACTTCGGTCGACCACTATCAGGCAATGCTGGATGCACAGAATATCGACTCCGAATGGCTATGGGATACTGCCTTGCGGCTTTCCAGACCGGTCGCCGTAGAAAAATTACCGGGATTCTTCGAAGGATTGGTCACCGTACAGGATGCCGGTGCACAATTTGCCGCTCCCCTGCTGGATGTCGAAGCAGGTATGTATGTACTGGATGCCTGTGCAGCACCAGGTGGAAAAAGCACCCATCTTGTCGAACTAACCGCGGACATTGAATTGACTGTGCTGGATAAACAGGAAAACCGGCTCACCAGACTGACAGAAAATTTCTCCCGCTTGAAAATAACCGGCTACCGGCTGGTTTGTGGTGATGCAATGAGTCCGTCACAGTGGTGGGATGGCCGGCTGTATGATCGAATCCTGGCCGATGTTCCATGTTCAGCTTCGGGCGTGGTCAACCGCCACCCGGACATCAAGTGGCTCAGAAGACCTGAAGACATCGGTCACTTCGCCCAGACACAAACAGCGATATTGAATGAATTATGGCCGCTACTGCAACGTGGAGGAAAGCTGCTGTATGTCACCTGCTCGGTGTTCAATGAAGAAAACGATGCAGTCGCCGACAAATTCCTCGCGACTCATGACGATGCCAGCAGGCTGTCTTGTTCTTACGGGATGCTCGACCATGGCCAGTTACTGCCGGGATCACATCATGATGGCTTCTTTTATGCTTTATTCCGGAAAAACTGACCTGTTTGTCGCTATCAGGCGCCCCTGGCGCAACCTGATATTTTTATTGCTGATCATGCTGCTGTCGTCTGCCGCCCTGGCCACCGAAAAAGGACATATAGAAATTGAATCTTTTCATATCAGAAAATCCGGTGAAAATTTTCTGATCGATGTCGAAGCCAACATCGATCTGAGCAGAACCATGAAGCAAGCTCTTAAAAAAGGAGTTGATCTTTATTTCGTCACCCGGCTTCTGATCATGAAGCCACGCTGGTACTGGTTGGATGAAGAAGTTGCCCGTTCCAAGGAAAGAATTGAACTCAGTTATCAGGCACTGACCAGGCAGTACCGACTGACTCAGCACGGGCAACCACGCAATTTTCCCACACTGAAAACCGCATTACAGGCTTTGGGGCATCAGCCGGATATGCTGATCAAGGAGAATCAATCCCTCCTGCCCGACACTACTTATACGGCCATTCTGCAGATATGGCTGGATATCTCACGTTTATCCAAGCCTTTTCAACTTGAATGGCTCGATACCGAAGACTGGAATCTCAGCTCCAAAAGAAAAATCTGGCAGATCAAATTTCCGCCTGCACCTGATGTCGGCGATGAGTCTGACTTTTATTAGAAAACCGGCTTATGAAATACGTTATTTTTGTGGTTGCAGGGCTGAGTGCCGTCATGCTGTATCTGCTGGCTTCAGCCGGAGCCAATACTGAATTTTTCGAGCGTCATTACCGCTGGCTAATCGTCAGCATCGCAATTTTCCTGTTACTCCTGATTGGAGTCGTTGGTTTTTTGCTCGGGCGATTGCGACGCCGCCTCAAAACGGGTGAATTCGGCTCCAGGCTGGCACTGCGGCTTTTGATGGTGTTTTCATTGATGGCCATTCTTCCCGGTGTGCTGATTTACAGTATTTCGGTACAGTTCCTGGAAAAAAGTATCGAATCCTGGTTCGATGTCAAAGTGGACCGGGCACTGGAAGGTGGCCTGACACTGGGTCAAACGATACTGAACAACCTGCTGGAAGAATTGCAGAAAAAAGCACAGGTGGCCGCACTCGACCTGGTAGAGTCGGCATCGTTCCCCCTGACTGTCCTGAATCAGCTTCTGATCCAATCCCAGATTCAGGAAGCCACTCTGTTCAATCAGGAGGGAAAAGTCATTGCCTTCACCAGTCTGGATGATGCTGTGTTGTTCCCTGAAATCCCTAACACGGAAGCAATGCGGCATATCCGAATGCAGAAGAACTACAAGGCGATTGAAACGCTCGCTGATAATACTTTGTATTTACGGGTGCTCGTTCCAGTTAATGTATTGAGCGCTGAAGAAGATATCCGGGTATTACAGGTGCTGCAGCGCGTACCGCGATCCATTGCACGCAACGCCGAAATAATTCAGGCTGGTTTCAGCGATTATCAGGAATTGATGCTGTCCCGGCAGGGACTGACACGACTGTACAGCGCCACACTGACTCTAGCCTTGTTACTGGCATTGTTTTCAGCACTTGCCTGTGCTTTCCTGATTAGTGAAAAACTGAGTGCCCCACTAGGATTGCTGGCCGAAGGAACCCGTGCGGTGGCGCAGGGCGATTTCAGCCGGCGGCACCAGGTTCACAGTACAGATGAGTTTGGTATCCTGACAGAATCGTTCAACCTCATGACTGAGCAACTGGCAGCCACACGCACAATCGCACAGCAACACCAGCAGGAAGTTGAAAACGCACGCGCCTATCTTGAAAATATTCTGGCCAACTTATCATCGGGTGTCATTGTCTTTGATAAAACCTTGAGAATACGTGCAGTCAATCAGAGCGCTGAGCAGATACTGCAGATTCCACTGACCAGTTTCGAAGGGCTGACCGTGGAAGAATGTGCCGAGCGAGAACCAGGAGTGAGATTATTGGCCGCCGAAATAAGAGGGGGCTTTGATTCCGAGGAAGTCGGTGAATGGCAGCGACAGGTATTACACTTCACTGCGGACAAGGAACAGGTTCTGCTGCTGCGTGGCTCTCGTCTGCCCCAAGCATCCGGTGGCGGTGGCGTGGTAGTATTCGATGACATCACCAGTCTGTTGCAAGTCCAGCGTACCGTAGCATGGGGGGAAGTGGCGCGGCGCCTGGCACACGAAATCAAAAATCCGCTCACTCCCATCCAGTTATCTGCCGAACGTCTGCAGCACAAGCTGGTCAGCAAGCTTGATGAAGCAGATGCAAAAATACTGAAACGTTCCACTGAAACGATCGTCAGCCAAGTCGAAGCTCTGAAAAGAATGGTAAACGAATTTCGGGAATACGCACGTGTGCCCGAGCTTGAATTGTGTCAGGTGGATATCAACCGTCTGGTGCGGGAAGTACTGGCTCTTTATCAGACAGGCGACAATATTGAAAACGAATTACCTCACCCCTCCATCGCTCTGGAACTGGCGGGAGAAGTCTCACCTGTTCGGGGAGATCCGGCAAGATTGCGGCAGGTCATACATAACCTGTTACAGAATGCGCAAGATGCTCTGACCAGTATGGAAGATGCCAGGATTACCGTGCAGACCCGATCCGTGAACAACGGCATCGAGCTGAGTGTGGTCGACAATGGCAAGGGATTCCCGGAACAGGTCAAAGCACATGCCTTTGAACCTTATGTTACGACCAAACCCAGAGGAACCGGTCTGGGATTGCCGATCGTCAAAAAAATCGTGGATGAACATGGGGGCACGATCAAAATACAAAACATCCAGCCTCATGGTGCCCAGATTTCAATTACCCTGCCCGCTTTACCCTGCAGCACCCCACAGCCTTCAACTCGAGCTGCCTGAATATGGGAACGGATTGCCGGATACCAAGCGAATCAATTAAATAGGTACAGTTATAAAATTTTGCACACTGAAAACATGCAAGGCACAATGATAAGGCCAACCGTTCTGCCAGAAATACCTGGTGACTCACAATAGGGGCGGGGAATTTCAAATAACAAAAACCTCAAAGAATGCTTCGGCGAAAATACCGAAAATTCTCACACTCCGATTATAGAATAAGGACAGGACCATATGGCCAATAACACGATTCTCGTTGTAGATGATGAGCTGGGAATACGCGAGCTGTTATCTGAGATACTGGGAGATGAGGGCTATAATGTTGCACTGGCGGAAAATGCGGAGCAGGCAAGAAACTATCGCAACCAGACCCGCCCTGATCTGGTACTGCTGGATATCTGGATGCCGGATACGGATGGCATCACACTACTGAAAGATTGGGCAAACAATGGTCTCCTGACCATGCCAGTCGTCATGATGTCGGGACACGGCACGATCGATACAGCAGTAGAAGCCACACGTGTCGGTGCAGTCGGCTATCTGGAAAAACCAATCCCGCTGCAGAAACTGCTGAATACTGTCGGTCAGGTTATGCGTGGTGGCAAGCAGCATAAATTCTCCCCTGCCCTTTCTCTATCAAATCTGGGACACAGCGGATTAATCACAGAGCTCAGAAAGAAACTCGAACAGGTGGAGAATCTCAAAATCCCTGTCCTGCTGACTGGAGAACCTGGTGTCGGCGTGGAATATTGCGCACGATTCCTGCATCGCCCTAACACGGCTTGGGTAGCACCGGAATCTTGCTCATTCCTCGCTGAAAGCCCCCTGACTCAGTTGGAACAGGCGAAAGGAGGATTGCTTTTCCTCAGCGAAGTCGGGGATCTGAGCAAGCTCGAACAGAAAGGCTTATTGTTGCTGCTCGGCAAACTGGAACAATACAGCGTCCGGCTGATGTGCGCCACGATACGCCCCTTGGCAGAACTCACGGCACAAGGTACATATCATCCCAAGTTATTCGAAATACTGAGCAACCTCTGTATTACCGTCCCACCCCTGCGGGCTCATCGTGAAGACGTGCCGGAAATGGCCAATCAGCTGCTCTCAGGTTGGATTGAATCAGGGGAAATACCGCTCATGCACTTCAGCACAGCAGCACTAAATGCCCTGCGCAATTATGACTGGCCGGGAAATATCGCCCAGTTGACCAGTATCACACATTCACTCGCATTGACCTGTACCGGCGATGAAATTTCTGTTGATGCCGTGCAGCAGGCACTGACTTTTTCCTCACGGGAAGCGGTTTCCGTCGTTTCAGACATCCCACTCAACATATCACTGCGCGAAGCACGGGATATTTTCGAGAAAAATTATTTTGAAAAACTGATCGAGCAGGAAGGCGGCAATATGACCCGTGTTGCTGAACGAGCCGGCCTGGAGCGCACCCATCTTTACCGGAAAATCAAAACACTGGGTATCAAGCCACGTAACCAGAACTATTAAAGTTCACCTATACAAAAAAATCGGCCATGCATATACATAGGCGATAGCCATATGGACAGGCAATTTCCCGTATCATGCCAGAATCAATTGCAGGGTGCGTTTATGACACGCTGCTTTACAATAAATGGGGTGATCAGTATAATTGCCGACTTGTTTTGCTCGGGGGTATAGCTCAGCTGGGAGAGCGCTTGCATGGCATGCAAGAGGTCAGCGGTTCGATCCCGCTTATCTCCACCAGCTGTTTGCCTCATTTGTCAATCTTGGTCCCCATCGTCTAGAGGCCTAGGACATCACCCTTTCACGGTGAGTACAGGGGTTCGAATCCCCTTGGGGACGCCATTACAGTTCGGCGTCAATAGTATTTTCATATAATCTGCCCGATACATTCTGCCGGGCGGTCACAAAATCGGACCCCCTGCTATCCGTGTCCATTATGTAACTCAATCTGTATTTCAACCAGCCACGGTCGGAACTGACTGGCCAATCAGGAGAAAAGGTGCTGTGCCCGGATAAAATCGATTATCTGTCTGACCAGTCGATTTTCCAGACAATTAAATACTTGCAGTCCGTTCATCGACCTCAACCAGGTCAGTTGACGTTTAGCCAGTTGTCTGGTCGCAAAAACACCCGTTTCCTGCATTCTGGCAAAGCTGATTTCATTGTCCAGGTACATACAAACCTGGCGATAACCCACACACCGCATCGAAGGCATATCGCTGTCGACATGGAACAGCTCACGGATCAGGCGTACTTCATCGACCAGCCCGGCTTCCAGCATGGCTGCGAACCGTTGACTGATACGGTCGTGTAAAATACTGCGATCGCCCGGGAGCAGCGCAATCTTGAAAACACGAAATGGAAAATCGGCATTTTGCTGCTGTTCCAGTATTTCCGACATAGGTTTTCCGGTCAGATGACAGACTTCCAGCGCACGCTGTATTCGCTGACTGTCATTCGGCTGGATACGGTCCGCCGTTACAGGGTCGAGTCGACTCAAAACAGCATGCAGGGCAGGCCATCCCTTCTCGGAGGCCTGTTGCTCCAGCGCCCTGCGCACATTATCATCCGCTGGAGGCAATGCAGCGAGCCCCTGTCGTAACACCTTGAAATAAAGCATGGTGCCTCCGACCAGTAACGGAACCCTGCCACGCGCCGTAATCTCGTGCATCACCAATAAAGCATCCTCCCGGAAACGTGCAGCAGAGTAGCTTTCATCAGGGTCGATCAAATCAATCAGATGATGAGGAATTTCCGACAGTATCAGTTTGTCTGGCTTAGCACTGCCGATATCCATAAACCGGTAAACCTGGGCTGAGTCGACACCAATGATTTCCACGGGGAAACGTCGTGCGATCTCCAGAGCCATAGCAGATTTTCCGCTGGCGGTAGGCCCCATCAGGAAAATCGCTGGCGGAGATTCAATATCAGGAAGGTTCACAGCCAACTGTTATCAGTTACAATAAAAAAAGCAGACGACCAATCTTTCCTGACAAACGGCATTGACCGTCGTCCGCTGGAGTTTCCAAACAGCAGTAAAAGCAGCGGAAACGGTGCAGGAACTGCCTGTCATCCACCGGGAGAACACTTGAAAATACTTGCCATTCTACTTCTGCTATCCATCCTCTACAGCCTGGGTTCTGCACTTTATTTTATGATCAAGGATAAAGGCGACAGCACACGCATGGTCAAATCGCTTACTATCCGGGTCACGCTCTCACTGGTACTGTTCATGCTCATGATGTTATGGGTTTACATCGAATATATTCACGGCAATTAAAATAAGCTGGATTTCTGCAGTCCGGATTGGCAACTTCGCCCGGGGCGCAGCATTACCCAAATCTGCTATCAGTAAACCACCTCCACCTTGTCACGACCGAGGATATCCATAAGCGACTCGATCAGCCCTTCATGTAAATGAACACGCCAGCGGCTGCTCAAATCAATTTCACAACTACCTACCTGGTTACGAAAATCAATCGATACCGCGCAACCTGACGAAGGAATGACATTATTCACTCCATTTTCCGGCAGATAGGCAACCAGTAACTCCTTCAGTCGCGCGGGCGTGAGAAGCCCGGAGTCATCGATCGTGATTTTCAGTTTTCTGGCATGCATCGAACGAGCAGTGACGTAATCATAAATCTCCTTCGCCACGATACGCCGATCAGCATTTTCCCCGTTGCCATGGCTGACCAGGGCTCTGACGACCAGCAACTGATCTGCCTTCATGAAGTGTGAACCCGTGCTCAGTAAATCACTGTAGACCACGACCTCGACTCTTGCCAACCCGTCATCCAATGTAACAATAGCCATCTTCCCGCGCCGGGACATTTGTGTTCGTATGGCATAGATCACGCCGGCGATGAACTGTGGTTCACGTCCGGGAATGATACGACTGAGACGCGCCGGGATGAAGCGACTCAACTCTCTGGCATAGCTGTCGTAAGGATGGCCGCTCAGATAAAATCCCAGCGCTATTTTTTCGTTCTGCAGCTTCTCTTTCTCCGGCCATTGCGCAACACCCGTAATTGCAGGCGGCTGAATCAGATCTGTATTTTCATCGAACAAGCTCACCTGACTGGCAGCCAGGCAGCATTGCTCGGCATACTCCATGGCATTGCCCACGGATTCAAGGAGTGCTGCTCGATTGGTTTCAACGGAATCAAATGCACCTGCACGAATGAGTGCTTCAATAGTACGGCGGTTGACGATACGCCGGTCGACACGCCGGCAGAAATCGAACAGACCGGTAAATGCCCCTTCCTGCTCTCTGACCTGTACGATAGCCGAGATAGCCGCTTCCCCCGATCCCTTTACGGCTCCCAGACCATAGCGAATGGTTTTATGATCGACCGGGAAAAAGTAATACCCGGATTCATTGATATCCGGTGACAGGATGGCAATCCTGTTCAGTTTGCAGTCCTCATAAAATACATTCACCTTGTCCGTATCATCCATATCTGATGACATACAGGCGGCCATGAACTCCGCTGGATAATGTGTCTTGAGATAGGCCGTCTGGTAAGCAATCAGCGCATACGCAGCCGCATGGGACTTATTGAAACCGTAGCCGGCAAATTTTTCCATCAAGCCAAACAGCGTTACAGCATCTGCTTCGGCCATTCCATTTTTGACTGCACCTTCAACGAACACTGCACGTTGCTGTGCCATTTCCTCTACTTTCTTTTTGCCCATGGCACGCCGCAGCAAGTCGGCCCCGCCCAGACTGTAACCGCCGATTACCTGGGCAATCTGCATCACCTGCTCCTGATAAATCATGATGCCATAGGTAGGTCCAAGGATCGGCTGCAGACGAGGATCCAGATAATCCACCCGCTTACCGTGCTTGCGCTCGATGAAGTCAGGTATCAGATCCATCGGCCCCGGCCGGTAAAGCGCCACCAGCGCGATCAGATCTTCAAATCGATCAGGTCTTGCCCGCTGCAGCAAATCTTTCATCCCACGTGATTCAAACTGAAAAATCCCGACGGTATTGCCCTTCGCCATCAAAGAAAATGTGGCCGCATCCTCGAGGGAAATACTTCCCAGTGAAAAATGACTTTCTTCAGTAGGTTGTGCATCCGGCTCAGCGACCGCCGGTCCGGGTGACGCAGCCCGATACTGCCGGATATCGGCAACTGCCCGATCAAGAATGGTCAATGTCCGCAACCCGAGAAAGTCAAACTTCACCAGGCCTACTTTCTCGACATCATCCTTGTCATACTGGCTGACGACCGCATCTCCCGAATCAGCACAGTAAACCGGACAAAAATCGGTGATCTTCCCCGGCGCAATCAGCACCCCCCCCGCGTGCATCCCCACATTGCGCGTCAATCCTTCCAGTCGTTCCGCCAGTTCCAGCAGATTGCGCACGTCTTCCTCTTCCTCTGCCCGCTGATTGAGCAATGGCTCGATTTCACGCGCCTTGCGCAAAGTCATACCCAATTCAAACGGCACCAGCTTGGCCAGCTGATCAACAAAGTTATATGGCAGATCGAGCACCCGCCCGACATCACGCACCACTGCCTTGGCAGCCATGGTACCGAATGTTGCAATCTGCGCCACACTCTCCGAGCCGTAACGGTCGCGCACGTATTCGATCACTTGCTCACGCCGGTCCTGACAAAAATCGATATCGAAATCCGGCATGGAAATACGCTCCGGGTTCAGGAATCGTTCGAACAGCAAGTCGTAAAGCAGCGGGTCCAGGTCAGTGATCCCGAGAGAATAGGCCACCAACGATCCTGCTCCCGAACCACGCCCCGGCCCGACCGGCACATCATGCTGCTTGGCCCAGCCGATAAAGTCGGCCACAATCAGAAAATAACCGGCAAATCCCATCTGAATAATGGTCTCCACTTCAAAATCCAGCCGCATCTGATAGATTGGCCGCCTTTCGTTACGTTGCAGCACCTGCGGGAACGATTGCAGCAAACGCGCTTCGAGCCCTGTCTGGGCCTGCTCGCGCAGATGCTGCTCGACACTGATTCCGGCTGGTGTCGGAAAATCGGGTAACCGATTGACTCCCAACTCCAGTATCAGCGAACAACGTCTGGCAATCTCCACACTGTTGGCCAATGCTTCCGGCACATCGCGGAACAGCTCACTCATTTCTTCCGGCGTTTTGAAATACTGTTGCTCGGTAAATTCCTTGGGACGCCGGCGATCTCCCAGTACATAACCTTGTGCGATACATACACGCGCTTCGTGTGCCCTGAAATCCTCCGGCCGCATGAATTGCACCGGGTGAGTCGCCACCACCGGCAGTTTCAGGCGGGAAGCCAGATCCATCAGGGCATATCCTGATATTTCCTCATCAGGTCGGCCACAACGTTGAATTTCCAGATAAAACCTTCCGGGGAACAAATCCGCCCACTGCTGCGCAGCCGTTACTGCAGCAGGGGGGTCAGCCAGCAACAATTGCTCGACCTCTCCCTGCCCTCCTCCTGACAACGCAATCAACCCTTCTGTACCCGCCTCCTCTTCTCGGAACCAGCTTTTTCTCAGTTCGGCACACCCACGACACATATTCTCGCGATAGGCGCGGGACAGCAGGCGACTCAGAAGCAGATAACCGGAAAAAGACTGACACAGCAGCAACAGACGAAAAGGCCGCTCTGCATCGTTTTCATTCGTGATCCAGATGTCGCAGCCGGCAATTGGCTTGATCCCGGCTTTGAAAGCACATTGATAAAATTTGACCAGACCGAAGAGATTGGAAAGATCCGTCAATGCCAGCGCAGGCATACCGACATCACGCGCTTTTGTGACCGCTTCTTCAACTCGCACGATACCGTCTATGACAGAGTACTCGCTGTGCAACCGTAAATGGATGAAAACAGGGTCGATCGGCATGGTGATACAATGGCAACATTCACTGAAACTTTGAAAAACAATCGGATAAGAACTGAAGCAGTTTTATTTCCTCAGTCCATTTGCCTCATTTTACATCATGCTGAAAGCCCCTGAATTACTCCTGCCCGCCGGCTCTCTGGAAAAAATGCGTGCTGCCTACGCTTTCGGAGCGGATGCGGTCTACGCCGGCCAACCGCGCTACTCGCTGCGCGCCCGTAATAATGAATTTACCCTTCCGCAGTTATGCACAGGGATCACTGAAGCGCATCAGTTCGGCAAGAAATTTTTTGTAGCAAGTAACCTGATGCCTCACAACAGCAAGGTCAAGACCTACCTGCGCGACATGGCACCTGTCATCGAACTGCAGCCCGATGCACTGATCATGGCCGACCCGGGTCTCATCATGATGGTGCGGGAAAAATGGCCTGAGGTGCCAATCCACTTATCCGTTCAGGCCAATACCGTCAACTATGCCGCCGTCAGATTCTGGCAATCACTCGGCCTGACGCGCATCATCCTGTCGCGCGAGCTATCGCTGGAAGAAATCAGCGAGATCCGTACACTCTGCCCGGATATGGAACTCGAAGTATTCGTGCATGGTGCTTTATGTATTGCTTACTCCGGCCGATGCCTGCTATCCGGCTATTTCAACCATCGCGACCC
Source organism: Nitrosomonas sp. (assembly GCF_040256045.1). Classification (GTDB taxonomy): domain Bacteria; phylum Pseudomonadota; class Gammaproteobacteria; order Burkholderiales; family Nitrosomonadaceae; genus Nitrosomonas. Next base: position 4,862 of record NZ_JBDZWD010000010.1, on the reverse strand, counting down.
CAATCAGGGCACCTGCACCAATTCCTGCCGCTGGGACTACAAAGTCAAGGCAGCTGAAGAGAATGCAAGCGGCGATATCGAGCTGCCGCAAAAAATCGACTTCGATTTCAATGAAGCACTTCAATCAATCGAATCTATCTCTTTCAGCAATACCGCTATACAACGCCATCCCGCAGCCGATCAGGTCTATCTGATCGAAGAAAGCCAGCGACCGGGGCAACTGATGCCCGTGATGGAAGATGAACATGGTACCTACATCATGAACTCGAAAGACTTGCGCGCTGTCGAGCATGTCGCGCATCTGACTGAAATCGGTATCGATTCGCTCAAGGTCGAAGGGCGAACCAAATCAACTTACTATGTCGCACGTACTGCACAAGTTTATCGTCAGGCAATCGATGATGCTGTCCATCAGCGTCCCTTCGATCCCGCGCTGTTAGGCCAATTGGAAGGCTTGGCCAATCGAGGATATACCGATGGTTTCTATCAGCGCCATCACAGCCAGGAAACGCAGAATTATCTGCGCGGCCACTCTGAATCCTCCCGCAGCCAGTACGTAGGCGACATCGAACATATGGATACCACCACCGGCATGGCTGAGATCCTGGTCAAGAACCGTTTTCAGATCGGTGATCGCCTGGAAATCGTCCACCCTTCCGGCAATCGCGTCATCCAGCTCGAACAAATGCAGGATCTCGAAGGCAATACGGTCAGCATTGCGCCCGGCAGCGGCCACCGCGTCCGAATTCCACTCACAGGGAATATCGAAAAAGCATTCATTGTCAGGTTTCTATAAATTCATCCTGTTTTCCGCCGTATTTTTACCCGATTCAAGCAGAATTCGGGCAAATACTCCAGCGAAAAACCATCCCGCACCCTCAGGGAAATCCACGGGCAGGTTATGCATTTCCGGTACAATTACCGCATGCAACGCAGCAAAACGCCAAACACAAAAAATTCTGATACCGGGTCGATACCAGGCAACATCATTCTGATCGGTATGATGGGTTCCGGTAAAACCACGGTTGGCAAATTACTGGCGAATCTTGTCGGCAAGACTTTTATTGATGTCGACCACGAAATCCAGCGACGCACTGGAGTCGGAATACCTGTGATCTTCGAAATAGAAGGAGAAGCGGGCTTTCGCAAACGTGAAAGTGAAATACTGCGGGATATGGTCAGGCAGCAGAACATCGTACTAGCTACCGGGGGAGGAGCGATATTACACCCCGATAATCGTACCTTATTGCGGCAGCATGGCACAGTAGTTTATCTGTGCGCACCCGTTACTGAATTACGCCGTCGTACCCATCAAGATAAAAATCGGCCTCTGCTGCAAACCGGGAACGTGCATGCCAGACTGATCGAGCTGTTCACCCAGCGTGATCCGCTGTATCGTGAAACCGCACATATCATCATGGACAGCGGTCGGCAAAGTGCCCGCACTTTCGTACAGAAACTGATACAGAAATTGCGTCAGTGCAATCAAAACTCCACTGCTGAAGGCACTTCTCCTTGCATTAAACCATCCGAATGACATATGGCCTACAACACAGACTCTGATAAACCCCGATCAGGTTTTGCTTCTGCTGAACGATAACTTTGAAAGAATGTGATATGAACGCAATAGAATCAGTCGAAGTTGCACTTGACGCCCCCCCGGAGAACCGCAATTACTCCATTCATATCGGACAGAGGCTGCTTTCCAGAACAGATCTGCTGCTTCCCTATCTGCCTGGCAAAAAGGCTGCAATCGTTACCAATACCACTATAGCACCGCTTTACCTGGAGAAACTGCGTACCATGCTCGCCGAGCATCACGTGGAAACCTTTGCGATCATTCTGCCTGATGGTGAACAATACAAAAACTGGGAAACGCTGAATCTGATTTTTGATGCACTACTGGAACACCGCTGTGAACGCAAGACACCGCTGATTGCACTGGGGGGTGGAGTCATCGGCGACCTGACCGGTTTCGCAGCTGCCACCTATTTGCGCGGTGTGCCATTTATCCAGATTCCCACCACCCTGCTCGCACAAGTAGATTCTTCCGTGGGAGGAAAGACCGGCATCAACCATCCGCTTGGCAAAAACATGATCGGTGCCTTTTATCAGCCGCAACTGGTTCTGACCGATTCAGCCACCCTCACTACCTTGCCGGACAGGGAACTGCGCGCTGGCATTGCAGAAGTAATCAAATACGGCCTGATCCATGACGCAGATTTCTTCGACTGGCTGGAACACCACATGAAACGACTGCTGGCACGTGACCCCGAGGCAATAAATTATGCAATCCGCCGCAGTTGTGAAATCAAGGCTGAAATCGTTTCGCTGGATGAACGTGAAAGCGGTTTGCGGGCACTGCTCAATCTTGGTCATACTTTTGGCCATGCAATCGAGAATGCCATGGGTTACGGTGCATGGCTACACGGTGAGGCTGTTGCCGCCGGCACTATCATGGCAGCTGATCTCTCCCAGCGTTTACAGCGCATTACCTCTCAGGAGATCGATCGTATCCGGCACTTGTTCGAAAATGCCGGATTACCGGTAAAAGGCCCGCGCATCACACCGGAACGTTACCTGGAATCGATGCAGCTCGATAAAAAAGTGAAAGAGGGTGCCATGCGTTTCATCCTGCTCGATTGTATCGGCAAAGCATCAGCGGGCGATACCATCCCCACTCCTCTGCTGCTTGAAACATTGTCAGCCTGCGTTACCGATGCATAGTAATCTGGCACCCTACGCCGTATCCGATACCAACTCACGCGGCCGCCGTATCCATGAAGAACTGCCGTCCGGGCGCAGCCAGTTTCAGCGCGACCGGGATCGCGTCATCCACTCTACTGCTTTCCGCCGGCTGGAATACAAAACCCAGGTATTCGTCAACCATGAGGGCGATCTGTTTCGCACCCGTTTGACTCACAGCCTGGAAGTCGCCCAGATCGGTCGTTCCATTGCACGCAATCTGAAGCTCAACGAAGAGCTGGTGGAAGCGATTACGCTCTCACATGATCTGGGACACACGCCTTTCGGCCATGCCGGCCAGGATGCTCTGAACGACTGCATGAAAATCCACGGAGGATTTGAGCACAATCTACAATCACTCCGTGTAGTAGATGTGCTGGAAGAGCGCTATGCCGCGTTCAACGGACTGAATCTGTGTTTCGAAACCCGCGAAGGTATCTTGAAAAGGATCCCCAAATCTAGAGCCCCGGAGCTGGGAGAACTGGGAATACGTTTTCTGCATGGCTACAGTGCTTCACTGGAAGCACAGCTTGCCAATCTGGCAGATGAAATTGCCTATAACAATCACGATGTGGATGACGGGTTGCGCTCCGGCCTAATTACCCTGACGCAGCTTGAAGAAATCGAAATCTTCGCGCGCCACCTGCACCAGGTAAAACAGCATTACCCGGATATTACCGGACGGCGTTTGATTCATGAAACCGTTCGCGGCATGATCAATACGCTAGTAGTCGATCTGACCGTGCAAAGCGGCGCCCGCATCAGGGATGCCAGCCCGGACAGCCCGGACAGTGTGCGCGAGAAGCCTGTTCTGATCGGTTTCAGCGATACGATCAAACGACAACAACAGGAACTGAAACGTTTTCTGCACAAGAATCTCTACAAGCATTACCGGGTCATGCGTATGAGCAACAAAGCACGGCATACGATTGAAAAATTGTTCACCGCGTTTGAAACTGAACCTGCATTATTGCCCTATGAATATCAGAAAAAATTTCAGGAGTACGGACATCAAGCTATCGCCGATTACATCGCCGGCATGACCGACCGCTATGCCATCAGGGAATACCAGCGCTTGTTCGCCATCACCGAAAATTGAACGAAACCCACAAATATATATATCCGATTTTTCAGTATGTACAACAATCATATCAACCCGTAAAACAAGAGCGGTATCACCGGATGAGTTAAATCATCAATCAGATAGAAAAGGAAAACAGCATGAAGATAATCACAGTTCTTTTGACGGCCCTCCTGTTGGCCACCGGCTGCGGAAATAAGGAATCCACCGGTAAAACAGCAAGCGATGAGCCAGAGATCGTAATGATGGATGAATCTACTTCCGTTGGTGAACTCCCTTCGGTTCTGAAAGAAGGTTTGTCGGATAAAGAACAGGATGAGCTGAAGAAACAGATCATGCCGATACTCGATGACGGCCTTACACCGGAGCAACGTTTCCTGAACCTGCGCAAGGATGCGGAAGCCGGCGATGCGGAAGCACAGAACAGCCTCGGTTCCATGTATTTCTCCGGCGAAGCCATTTCCCGTGATGCACAAGGAAAAGCCAAGGATCGGGATCCGGAAGCCGCCGCAGGGTGGTTCTTCCGAGCGGCGGAACAAGGCCATGCCGGCGCTCAGTTCAACCTTGGGCTGCTATATTTCAGTGGCGAGGGCGTTACCAAGGATACTGCCAAAGCGGTCGAACTATTCACCCAATCTGCCGAACAAGGCAATATCGACGCGCAGAATAACCTTGGCGTCATCTACCTGATGGGCGAAGGCGTGAAGCAAGACACCAACAAAGCTATCGAATGGTTTGAGAAAGCTGCCGAACAGGGCAATGAAGAAGCCATCAAAAACCTGGAAGCAGTCCGTGCATCGCAAACAGATCCCAAAGAAGCAACGGACAAACAGAAATAACAGAATTTTCCAATCAACCCGGTCAGGCAGATACTGATCGGGCAAGATCCCATGTAAACAAGATAGCCGGGCCCGACAAGAAGCACAACCAAGGCAAACGCATTGCTGACAATAATCGTGCAATGGTTTATTCCAGCGTTATTTAGTCCGCTCTGAATAATTCTGTTTTCAGTCGCGAGCGGGTTGGAGATTGACCG
>NZ_JBDZWD010000088.1:0-3802 GCF_040256045.1 Nitrosomonas sp. | reverse complement strand
ATGTAGCCATCGCGTGCTACACGATCCAGCAGGCGCGTACGTTCTGCGCGATCCACCGGTTCTGCCGATAGGCGTGAAGGCATCCGGGTAAACTCATCCCAGGTCATGCCGAACAGTTGCAAGGCAGTCTGATTGCCATAATTGAAAATCGGATCAGGCTGGGTACCGTGCGAGACAAGAGCGAAAGGTGCCCTCTCCAACCACACTATTGCTTCACTGGCATCCAGTTTCGGATCAAATAGATATCGGCCGGTATAACGATGATAACTTGTTTGCAAAATCGCCACGTGATGTGCTATTTGATCTTTTTTGCTGTCAGGCAAGGTCATATTTGTGAAAAATCTCCATCATCCGGACGGGTACAGGTGTTTATTTGCCTCAAAAATATGTTTTTACAAATTGGCCTTTGATTCAGGTACCACCTTCATCACTGCCTATCTGAAAAATCTCTGTTCTACCATCGATCCAGACCCGCGTGCTAGAATAAATCCCTTAATTTATGGGCTGCCTTTGGCTATTTTTCTGAAAATTATGCAACTCATCATCAACGGACAGCGACAAAGTTACGATGGCCCGATGAATGTACAGCAGCTGGTAGAAAAGTTATCGCTGCAGAACAAGCGCTTTGCTATCGAGCGCAACGGTGAAATCATTCCCCGCAGCCGTTTTCCTGAACTACTCCTCAATGAAGGAGATCAACTGGAAATCATCGTGGCGGTGGGTGGTGGCTGATTTCTCGATCGCTCAAAATTTGTTTCAGTCTCTGACTGTACTCTTCAACTGACCACATCGATCCCGGACGTATTTATGGAACCTCTCGTCATAGCCGGTAAAAGTTATTCCTCCCGTTTACTGCTGGGGACGGGAAAATATCGGGATTTCACTGAAACCCGTGCAGCAATCGATGCCAGTGGCGCACAAATCATCACGGTAGCGATACGCCGTACCAATATCGGGCAGAACCCTGACGAACCCAATCTACTGGATGTACTGCCACCGTCGCAGTTTACGCTGCTGCCTAATACTGCCGGCTGTTACACGGCAGAAGATGCCGTCCGCACACTGCGCCTGGCACGTGAACTGCTCGACGGACATGCGCTGGTCAAACTGGAAGTACTGGGTGATCAGAAAACGTTGTTTCCCGATGTGGTTGCGACCATCGAAGCCGCAAAAATTCTGGTCAAGGAAGGTTTCCAGGTCATGGTCTATACCTCGGATGACCCCATTGTCGCCAGACAGCTGGAAGACATCGGTTGCGCAGCTATCATGCCACTGGCTTCGCTGATCGGTTCCGGCATGGGCATCCTCAATCCCTGGAACCTGCAGATCATCATAGACAAAGCCAGCGTGCCGGTCATTGTAGATGCAGGCGTCGGTACTGCATCCGATGCTGCCATTGCGATGGAACTCGGTTGCGATGGCGTGCTCATGAACACCGCAGTAGCCAGTGCCCGCAATCCGGTATTGATGGCCAGCGCCATGCGTAAAGCAGTCGAGGCCGGGCGTGAAGCCTACCTTGCCGGACGTATGCCCAGGAAAATTTACCAGGCCAGCCCGAGCTCTCCGACAGAAGGCATGTTTACCGGCACTCAGCATCCTGCCGCAAACAGCTAAAAATACATTCCCTCAGGAAACCGGTTTTTGTCTTCTCATCCTCCGATTCGCAGTTATGTGCTCCGTCAGGGATATTTTTCCAATGCGCAGCGACACGCTTACGAATCGCTGTTGCCACGTTACGGCATTCCACTCACTGAAGAACCGGTCAATCTCGATTCGATCTTCGGGCGCACAGCACCCGAAATCCTGGAAATCGGATCAGGGATGGGAGAAACCACTGCCGAAATTGCCGCACAACATCCGGAGAAGGATTTTATAGCCATCGAAGTTCACGCACCGGGGATCGGCAGTTTGCTCGACCGGATCGAAAAACACGGGCTGACTAATCTGCGAGTCATCCCGCACGATGCAAAACTGGTTTTGCAGCAGATGTTCACCAGCGAGTTACTGGATGGCATCCACATTTTTTTCCCGGACCCGTGGCCCAAGGCACGGCATCACAAACGCCGCCTGATCCAGCCAGATTTCGTTTCACTTCTAAGCGACCGACTGAAACCCGGTGGCTATCTGCATATCGCCACCGACTGGGAAGATTACGCCACCCATATTCTGCATGTATTGCGCAGCGAGAAACGGTTCGTCAATACTGCCATCGACTACGCTGCACGTCCTGCTTACCGGCCGCTGACCAAGTTTGAGCAGCGTGGGATGAAGCTCGGCCACACCATCCGCGATATTATCTTCACCAAAATTGCCTGAACAACAACGCGGCGATCATCGCGCAACCACTCTGTAAAACACTATCGCTGTCTTTCCAGCATCAAAAAATCCCGGCTGGTGTCGTTGATAAGGTTTTGATTATCTTTACGGACACCCCATGAATCTGGCTATTTTTTTCTATATTCTGCTCGCTGTGACCATCGCCTTGCTGGTGATCGGGGTCATGATCTATAACAGCCTGGTGGATATCAAACATACTGTTTCACAAGCCTGGTCAAATATCGATGTTCTACTGAAGCAGCGCCATGACGAGCTGCCCAGGCTGGTTGGAACCTGCAAGCACTATATGAAATTTGAGCAGGAAACACTCAGCCGGGTCATGGAAGCACGTACCCGCATTGCGCATGCTCGTGAAACAGGCAATCTGCCTGCCCTGGGTGCAGCAGAAAGTATATTGAGAGCAGGGCTTGGGCAACTGTACGCTGTAGCGGAAGCCTATCCCGAGCTCAAAGCCAGCGAAAAATTCCAGCATTTACAGACCCGCATCACCAGTCTGGAGAACGGCATTGCCGACCGGCGCGAGTACTACAATGAAGCAGTCAGAAACAACAATATCCGCATCGAGCAGTTCCCGGAAATTCTCATCGCCAGATGGTTTGGATTCGGTGCACGATCATTGCTGAAATTTACTACGATCAACAAACACGACCACGACCTGGGCAAATTGTTCGACTGATCGGCTGTTATCATGGGAAATGCCGCAATCAGCCTCGTGCGCAGCCTCACCCCGAAAGAGTATGGATTTACGCTGGTCATCCTGATACTGGCAGCACTGGCAGGTTTTTACTGTTTCATACGTGCATGGAAGCGATGGCATCTGATCAAGGATACGCCCACGGCACGTCTGCGTTCTGCCCATCAAGGTTATATCGAGCTGGAGGGAAAGGGAAAATCTCTACCCGACCGGCCGATTTTTGCTCCGCTATCCAATCATCAATGTCTCTGGTATCACAGCCTGATCGAGCGCAAGGAAACCATACTGGAGCAGAAACGTACCCGCACTGAATGGAAAGTCCTGTACCGAAACACCAGCAATCATTCATTTCTGCTGGATGATGGTACCGGAATAGGTCTGGTCAACCCGGAAGATGCGGAAATCATCAGCAATGAGAAGCTCATCTGGTATGGCAACACTGAATGGCCTGTTCGGACCGGGATACTGAGTAACGGTTCTGCCATTGTCGCGCTGGCAAGCCGCTACCGTTATACCGAGCAGTTAATTTTGCCCGGACAGCGCCTCTACATCATCGGCCATCTGCAAACACGCTCTCTAGCTACCGAGCGATCCGTACGAGACATTGCACGTGATCTCCTCAGTGACTGGAAACAGGATAAACAGCAATTGCTGACACGTTTCGATACCAATCGGGATGGCGAAATAGATCTGGCAGAATGGGAAATTGCTCGCGAGGCGGCACTTTCACAAGCGCAAACCATTCACCAGCAACTGCTGCATGAAACAGAA
>NZ_JBDZWD010000087.1:0-3886 GCF_040256045.1 Nitrosomonas sp. | reverse complement strand
CCACGATCACGATCCGGTCATGCGGATCAGCAGGCGGGTGAACGGGCGTATAGCGCAGACGCCGTTCGCGTAACAATTCGAGCTGGGCAGCTTTTTCGGCTTCGATATATTCAGGAGTGGCACCGATTTGTGCGGCATGGCCGGCCAGATAAACCTGCCCGTTTTCATTGATGGCGCCAATCGCGAATTCCGGATTACTAGGGGCACGCAGCTTGCGTACCAGCACGACATCCAGTTCACCACCCAGTTTATCTGCAATGATGCGGGACATGGGCACCGCACCGCGTGGAATCGCCAGTATCAGCGGATTCTGTCCTTTATAGATCATGAGCCGTTCCGCCAGCTGTAGAGCAGCTGCCGTACGATCCTCGAACATTTTTCCCTCCTTCGCAGCAATTGATGACCGTATCCTACACCGGCAGATGCCAGTGAGCGATAGCTGCTTCTTTGTACCGGTGATGTATCGGGAAAGTGTCATCCGTTCGTAAGCGGTGTCCGGAATTATGCCGTGCGCAGGCTTGCAGAGATGAGATATTGATGATTGATATCTGGCGTGTCTGACAGGCCAATATGCAGATCTATGGTACACGCAAGATCTGGCGCCAACTGGGTTTGTAAGGTAATCCGCACCACGATTTCCTGATTGATCTGTGGCATGTCCGCCTATATGTGGTTTTCATCATTGACCGGCACCATGAGCACGGATTTTGTGCTCGATGAGCTGGAGCAACGCTGTGTATGATTGCCGTCGTCCCGCCAAAGCCCTGATCCATCACTCCGATAAGGAGTCACAATACGTGTTATACCGAACGTCTGACTGAAGAAAACTGCTTCTAGACTCAGGATAACAAGGCTTTGATAACCACTTTACTTTAACCAAACAGCCTCCTTGATTTTGAACTGACCCCAAAGAGTTGGATACAACCTTGGAGTATTCATGAGGAAACATGACCTCAAGTTCAAACGCAAAGTGGTCCAAGACTATCTTTCCGGCAAAGGTGGCTACAAAATGCTCGCCTCCAAATATGGCATTGCTGAGAGCATGGTCAGAAGCTGGGTCTCGGCATACGAGCATCACGGTACCTCTGGTCTTATTCGTCAGCGACGTCAGTACACATTAGAGTTCAAACTGGAAGTTCTTCACCGCCGAATCGCTGAAAATTTGTCGTATCGCGAACTCGGCGCTCTTTACAATATCGGCAACCCCCACAGCATTACACGATGGCAGCAGCAGTACGAGCGTGGCAAGCTTCGTGGCGCGCGCTGCTCGTCATTATTGAATGAACCGATGAACGGATATCAACAACATACGCAAATACACAACTCAGCAATGGGGGAAAACGCAGACAGACAAATACACATTGCAGCTTCGGGAACGAACTGGTAAACAACCCAATGCTTGGGGAGTAAGAGATGAAATAAAGGAAGGCTGCCGCAGTTTTAGTGAGGGCAACCACGTAATATTTTATCGCATGGCTGGAAGCGCAATCGAGGTTATCGGTATTCCGCACCAGAACATGGACATTGAACAAAATTTAAGCAGTGAAAATCTTCTTCCCTCAAATATTACGGATTATGAGCCTGAAGATGGCTGAGAACGAAGCATCCAGATGTGAGAATGTAACTTCCCTGTCGCTACATGATAGGCCTTGAGCCGTTCTGTCAGCCGGAGAGCGGCTGTCGTACAATCTTCGAACATTTTTCCCTCCGTCGCAGCAATTGATGACCATATCTACACCGGCAGATGCCAGCCAGCGATAGTTGCTTCTTTGCACCGGTGGGTACTATTCCAGCGCCGCAGTTTTACTTTATCCATTGTTTAGTTCTATGCGATGGCAATTTCGATTTGTTTGCCAGTACGTATCACCAAGGTGATGAGCATATCCAGGCTGAATTTTCATTGCCCACGCATTAGATCCGATACGCGGGATTGGCCGATGCCAAGTACTTTACACTTCTTCTGCGCAGTTTCTCCGGTCGTTGAGATTGGATGTATTTATATAAATTCTGGTAAACATGGCGCCCGCGCCTTCACACACTGTACTCGCGTTCAAGTCTCATGCAACCAGCTAATGTACTTCCATGCCTCATACGGCAGGGGGCAGCGGCTGTTTCTCAATCCTGAGCAAGGTAAGTGATGCGCCAATGATAAGGATGAGGCTAACGATGATCCACGGGGTCACTGGCTCATTGAAAAGCAACGCAGCAAGGGCAATAGCGTAAACCGGCTCCAGTGCCACGAAACCGCTGCACGTGTTGGCTGAAATGCGCTTCAGGGCATAGAGATAGAGCAGCAGCATAACGGCAGTGTTAAAAACTCCCAAAGCCATTAGCGACAGCCATTCCACCAAGTGCACAGGTGGCGGGACAGAAAAGAACAGTGCCGGGACGAGCAGTGCAAAGACGATGCCGTTCTGACACAAGGAAATGGTCGCGGGAGATAGAGGTTGGCCCAATCTCTGGCTTACGCGCCAGAACAGCGCGTAAGTGAGAGCAGATACCAAACCTGCAACGGCCCCACCCACATTACGCTCTCCATCGCTGGGCTCAACCAACAAGGCTACTGCGATTATGATGACCACCCCGACTATAAGCTCTGCGGGACGTGGCAATCGGCGCCGCTGGGTGGCCTCGACAATGATCGTGAACAGAGGAAACGTCGCGAATGTCAGTGTGGCCACAGCAACGCCCGCTAGCTGGACCGACGTGAAAAAGGTCAACCAATGTGCGCCAAGCAAGAGACCGCTCAACCCCAGGATTTTCCAGGAATGAACCGGGATAGCCCGCAGGCTCGCCGTGAATCCTCCCACCAGTGCAAGTGCTAATGCGCCGAAGCCTGCCCGCATGGCGACAATCCAGAATGGAGAAATGTCCAGTTTGCCGTACAGTGCCGCGGTTCCAAATATCACCGCGGCAATGTTAATCGCCACTACACCTTGGGCCTGCGCTGATAGACTATGCGGCCACGAGAACTTGTTCGGTAACATTACGTTCGCTGTTTGCTTAATTACGGATCGGTAGATCGAGTTTATCGACGCGGCTGAAGATGCGCCAGAAGCTCTTGAGTCTTCTGAATAGGCGCTCAATCTCATTGTGTCGGAGGTACACCGCTTTCTTGCCTTTCGTTTCAGTGTTTTTAGCTGCTACGTCAACTCGCAGAAAGTGCGAATGCGATATCCGGAAATGTCCTTAGCAATTTGCCATCCATCGTTACCAGCTTCGCACCCAGTTTTATTGCCAGTGTGACAAATTTGCAGTCATAAGCTGAGCATTCACTGTCACGCACCAACTCCAGAATACTGAGTGAATTCACTCATACTCGGCGCCAGCGAGTAAATCTTCTGCCTCACACTGGAGGTTATATGCCTGCAAGAATGTCAGGCTTCCGCGCCTGAGATACCCGGCCAGAATGTTTCGAAACTCACTTCGCCACAAAACCGGTGCTGCCCAATCAGGATCATGTTCAAACAAGGCTTCTGCAGCGGTAGTGTTATTCGCCGGGCAGATAAAAATAAGCCAGTACGTTTGAATCCACGACGATCATGGGTGGCTCTGCCTTTTCATGATGTCAATATCGCATGCTTGAAATTTTTCAGGATTCAGCCCGGCCCGTAACTGACGGGCACGCTCAAGCCGTTCGCCGGAGGAGATTCTGGTTGGCATCAGCACGGTCTCGAGGCACACAATAATTTCACTGTTGAGGCTGCGGCGGTGCACTTCTGCGGCAACTTTGAGTCGTTCATACACATCATCCGGAATATTTTTCAGTGTTAAGGTTGTAGGCATAGCTTTTTTAATTGCAATGGAACCATAATGGTTCCATTGTATGATTAGCTGTTTAGTCCCGCGATGTACTGGTGTAATATATAACCAGTTACCGAAGGAG
>NZ_JBDZWD010000086.1:0-4016 GCF_040256045.1 Nitrosomonas sp. | reverse complement strand
AAAACCGTCGAGCAACTCTTTAAAATCAAATCATTTTATGTGACGTAGGCTATATTGTGAAGAAATAGCAGACAATCATATTTTGTTGTTTACAAAGATTTGCTATTGCTTCTTTTGAGCGGTACCACTTAAGATAAATGCAGGATAGCAGTAAAATTCAACGGCAATTTAATGCCGAGATTATCAACAAGCCATTTAGTATCCCTGGTAATACCCAATTGGCCTCTGCACCGCAAATAGTCACACAGGAAGGTAAATCCAACATTGCATCAGACCATATATCGGCCTGTCGAAGCCAGCCTGCACGATGGAAAAAGTTATGGTTACAGAAGTTATTTTGGAGGGTACATACAACCTATTAGGGTAACTATTACGGCTCCAGTCGTTACCTTCCTTTTTATTACGGCTGGTAAGTCATTCATTTACACGATATATGCAAACGGTATCCCCAGTCACATGCAAGAATACATTTTATTCGTTTTACCTTTACTCTTTCATAACAAATACTAGGAGTTAAAATGGGTTATTCCATTGATAAATCCACCTGGATCTTAACCGGAACCATGACTCTTTCTTTGGCATTAAGTGGTTGCGCTGCGATCCACACATCAATTGCAAAGAAAGACCTCGATGTACAAACCAGAATGAGTAACATTATTTTTCTGGATCCAGTTGAGCCGGAACAAAAAGTCATCTACCTGAATATTCGCAATACTTCGGATAAAGCCAACTTCGATATTGCCTCATCTATCATCGACTCATTACAAAATAAAGGTTACCGTATTACAGAAAGTCCGAAAATGGCACATTACTGGTTGCAGGTCAGTGTTCTGAGTGTTGAAAAATCCAGCCCGACTGCAGCCGAATTAGCATTGAAAGCGGGCTATGGCGGATTGGGCAGTGCAGCAATGGGCGCGGCAGTAGGCTCGGCAACTGGCGCAGCTATTGATGGCTGGAGTGGTGCAGGGATTGGCGGACTCGCCGGGGCGGCAGCATTCGGCCTCGCCGATACCCTTGCCGGAGCTGCAGTAAAAGATGTGACTTTTATGGTCATCACCGATGTCGAGATTGCAGAGCGTGCTGAAGAAACTGCCATTGTGCGTGAAGATCGTCAACAGGATCTGCAGCCAGAAATTGAAGACTCCAAAAGACAAAGCCCTTCCAAGGTCGGCGAAATGAACAGATATCGCACCCGCATCGTCAGCATCGCCAACAAGGTTAATCTTGAATATAAAGAGGCGGCACCCGAATTAACTTACGGCCTGGGACGTACCATTTCCGGATTATTCTGACATTCCGCCTGCTACCTGGACAGCATTGCAGTACAGTTGAACAACCTGCAAGTGAAAATATTTAAAGATTTTACTGATTAAATATACCGGACGATCCAATATTTGAAAAACTTCCGGTAAACACATATTTACTTGGTAACCTTATCATAATACTTCTCCCCGATCCGTATCTTTTCCCTGCCATGCTCCACTCGCCATTTATTGGTGTCCCGCAACGAATAAGCGCAACCACAGTATTCCTGCATATAGAATTTTTCACGTTTACTGATTTCCAGCATACGTGCAGAGCCTCCTTTCTTACGCCAGTTGTATGTCCAGTAGGTGACCCCTGGATATTGCGCTGCTGCTCTGACACCACTCTCGTTTATCTGATCCATATTTTTCCAGCGGGAAATACCGAGCGAGCTGGAAATGACATCGAATCCGTTTTCAGATGCATATAAGGCCGTACGCTCAAACCGCATGTCGAAACACATGGTGCAGCGGATTCCCCGTTCAGGCTCTATTTCCATTCCCTTTGCCCGTTTGAACCAGTCATCCATGTCGTAATCGGCATCGATAAACGGGATTACCATGCTTCTCGGCAAAACGGATATTCTCATCCTTGCGTAAATCGTATTCCTTGCGCGGGTGAATATTCGGATTACAAAAAAAGATGGAAAAATCGATTCCGGAAGCGACGATAGCTTCCATAACTTCACCCGAACAGGGTGCACAGCAGGAATGCAGCAGTAGCTTTTTACCGTTTTCCGGCAGTTCCAGTTTTTCACGTTCCATTTCTCAATTTTTTACCTGCAACACAGTTATTCATTGATTTTCAACCTTCGCCTGACTTATCCGGGACAGGCTTTCACTCCGACATCTGGTTTTTTCAGGCTATCCACAACGCTATTATAGACCCGAGAATCTATAAAACTCCCTGATGATAAAATCAACAGAAAATCATCATAGAATTTCAATCAGAAGATCATGTTCACCTCATTGAGACTGACCCACTTCATGCCCATCACCAGAAACAGCACAGAAAATGAAGCAACGTTATGTGGTGGATACTAATGTGCTGATCACAGCCAGTGCGGCTGATCCGGTTACACCAAAGGATATCGATGCGACGCCACAAGATCCCGCACTCAGATTTCGGGTGTAGCAATGGCTGGTCGAATTCGAAAGCAGCCCGGCAAGACTGATACTCGATACAGCCGGCAGAATCAAGGAAGAATATGACCACAAACTTGGGTTCAACGATTACGGAATTCAGGTCGTGATCCATAAATGGAGTACCGCGGCAATGGATAACGTAAATGTGCAATACGACGCTGACAGCCATGCTGTGCTGCAGCCACCACTGAATTCGATAGTACACGACCTGGCAGATCGAAAAATGGTCGCTGCCGCGGTGGAAGCCCGGAAGCAGTACGGCGAAAGCACGATCGCCTTCGCCGGCGAACCGACTGGCATGATTGGGAACAGGCACTGATACACGCTGGATTATCGTTGGAACCCCTCATTGAAGACTGGTTTCGCGCCAAACATGCTGAAAAGATAAACAGATGATCATGACTGAATTCTTCCGTTTCCCCAATACTCCCCACCTGCTCTGGCTGGAAAAGGGCCAACCCAGAGATGACAAAATTCTGTCTGATGAAGAAGTGGCCGCACTGCTGCGGGATGAAGTACTGATCGAGGAAAAACTGGATGGCGCCAACCTGGGCATCTCTCTGGATGAGCAGGGTGAATTGCGTGCACAAAATCGCGGCCAATATCTACCCCAACCTTTTTCCGGACAGTTCTCCCGCCTGAACAGTTGGCTTGGCCAGCATGGAGAAAGTCTCAGACAAATACTGACACCGGAACTGATTTTGTTCGGTGAATGGTGTGCCGCCAGACACTCGCTCGATCACGACAAGCTGCCTGACTGGTTTCTGCTGTTCGATGTTTACGATTGTGGGGCAGGCAAATTCTGGAGCCTCGCACGGCGCAACCAACTGGCTCAGGAATTGGATATCAGTACGGTGCCTCTACTGAAACGCGCCAAGGTAACACGGGATCAACTCATCCGGTTACTGGATGATACCCGTAGCCGGTATCGCAGCGGCAAGGTCGAAGGGATCGTCATTCGTTGTGACTCCCCACTCTGGTGTGAAAATCGAGCAAAACTGGTCAACCGGGAATTTGTTCAGACCATCGCAGATCACTGGCGCAGCCGGACAATTGAATGGAATCTGGTGAATACCAGGTCAGTAAAGTGCAGGCCGTGACTGTAACCAACCCTGCGGCCCTATTGGTGGTAAACATCCTGATTCAACCAAATGTAAGGAAAGTAGCATGTCCGATCTGAAAGATCCGAGAGTATTATTTGCCGCCGAGCGCACTTTACTTGCCTGGAACCGTACCAGCCTGTCCCTCATCGCGTTTGGATTTGTGGTGGAACGCGCAGGAAGGCTGGCACGTGCTGTTTCGCCGGAAATCATCAATTCGAACCAGTTGATGATTATGTCCTGGCTGGGTTTGGCCTTCATCGCTCTGGGAGCAATAACTTCCGCCTATTCTGCCCGCCAGTATGCGGTCATCCTGCGAACACTCACACCCAATGAATTCCCGCCCGGTTATGCAGCAAAATGGGGCCTTCTGGTTAATCTGGCAGTCGCAATACTTGGGTTGATATTGGCATTAGAGCATTTCTCGTTTAGTTAGATTCATAGCCGGAGTTGGTGAGGTAGTTAC